>JBLHSG010000014.1:0-112722 GCA_047626725.1 Ascidiaceihabitans sp. | reverse complement strand
TCAATGCGTCACACCGACTGGGGGCGCGTGATTGCCGTGTCCTCAATTGCGGGCATTCGCGGCGTGCCGGGGGCTGCGTGTTATTCTGCCTCCAAGCACGGCATGATCGGCCTGATCCGGTCCTTAAGCGAGGATTACATGGGCACAGGCATGACGTTCAATTCCATTTGTCCGGGGTATGTGGATACGGAAATCGTGACGCGGAATACAGAAAGCATCGCAACGCGCGCGGGCATCAGTCACGAAAAAGCGCTGGGGATCATGGTCAATACCAATCGCCATCGCCGTTTGGTTGAATGTGACGAAGTGGCCGCCGCAATGTCGTGGCTGGTTGGCCCAGGATCACAAAGCATCAACGGTCAAAACATCGAAATCGCCGGCGGACAGATGTAGTTGACGGGGTTGGTGTGCAACACGCACACCTTACGGGTAATGGAGTGTAAGGTGGGGGTAATCCCCCGCCTGACGTTTGCCCAGCCGCGCGTTAATCCTCGCTTAACTACGATCGGGCTAGGCTTGGGGCATGTCAAATTACATCCGCACAAAGCGCCCAGGTGCTACACTGTTTTTCACTGTCAGACTCGCCGATCGCAACAGTGATCTGCTGATCCGGCATATTGCCCGTTTGCGCAATTCAATGCGCCTCACGCGCGAGCGCTATCCATTTGAAATCACCGAAATCGTCGTGCTTCCGGCGGTCATTCATACAATCTGGACCTTACCGCCCGATGATGCTGATTTTTCGACGCGGTGGCGGATGTTGAAATCACATTTTTCACGCGGATTGCCGACGCCAGAACATCGTGATCCGATTGCTGCGCGTCGCGGCGACAAAGGCATTTGGCAGCGCCGGTTTTGGGAACACCACCTAAAGACCTCGGACGATATTGAGGCACACCGCCACATGATTTTTTCCGCGCCAGTTCAGGCAGGGTTGGTCGCCCGCCCGCAAGACTGGTCCTACAGTTCAATCCACCGGGCTGTTCGCGAGGGAACGTACGATACAAATGCATCTGCGGGCGCTGCGTATTTGCCGTTTAAAGCTGCAAATTCGCTATCGGCCTAAGGGGGTAAGGCGTGCGTGACGCACGCCCCACGGTCTATTCTTACGCCAACTTTAACGCTGGTCGCACTTCGCAAAATTTATCCCACGCGCCAACGGCTTCACCAAAGGCTTCGAACAACGGGCGCGACACGGGATCACAGCCAGCATTCCATTCCGGATGCCACTGCACCGACATCGTGAACCCCGGTGCGCCCTCGACGTAAATCGCTTCGGGCGTGCCATCAGGCGCTAGCCCGTCGACAACAACCCGTGGGCCGGCCTGCTTGATCCCCTGCCCGTGCAGCGTATTCGTCATGACTTCGCGCGCGCCCATCAGTTGATGAAATACCCCACCGTCCGAAAACGTCACAGCATGGCGCAGCGCAAATTTTTCCTCGATCGTGCCCTCGGGCGGCATGCGGTGGTTCGTGCGCCCCGGTAAATCGCGAATTTCAGGATAAAGCGATCCGCCCATCGCCACGTTTACTTCTTGAAAGCCGCGGCAAATGCCCAAAATCGGCAAACCCTTTTCGACACAGGCGCGGATCAGTGGCAACGCTAAAGCATCGCGCTTGCGGTCAAAATCGCCGTGAGCTGCGGTTTCTTCTTCGCCGTATTCTTCGGGGTGTACGTTCGGGCGTCCGCCAGTGAAAACAAAACCTGCGCAATGCGCCATCAGGTCTTCGATTTTGACGTAATCGGGATCGGCGGGCACCAGCAACGGCAAGCCACCTGTCACCTCTGCCACCGCTTCGACGTTGATCACACCGCCGGCGTGAACTTCGTATTGATCGCTGATCATGTGAGAGTTGGAAATAATACCAATGATAGGTCGGGCCATAACATCCTCGTTACTGTCTGTGTATGACCTGATATAAATAAAGGGGCGCGCTATGAACAGCCCGCCCCCCCGATTGTACGCGCGCACTCATGTGTGCGCAAATCCGCAATAGGGATTAACCTTCGCCTTCGAGGCCTGCGCCTTCGAGCCCAGCCATCGCTGCGATCAGATCGTTGTCTGATGAATCGCCAGTCACGCCCAGTGCGCCGATCACTTCACCTTTGCGCCCACGGATCAAAACGCCGCCCGGCACAGGGATAACCTGCCCGCCAAAAACACCGTTCACGGCATCCATGAAATACGCCTGCGCATCAGCGCGTGCCATTTGCGCGGTGCCAGCCATGCCCAACATGATGCTGCCGTAGGCTTTGCCGTGGGCAATCGCGAAACGACCCGGTGCTGCGCCATCTTCGCGCTCGAATGCTTGCACATGTCCACCGGCGTCCAGAACCACAACCGACAATGGTTTCAGTTCCATCTCGCGGCCTTTTTCAAGGGTTTTGCGGATTAGCACACGGGCTTTTCTTAGATTGATCATCTCAGTTCTCCTCGTAAGGTGGATTTCAGTCCACCATTTGAATGGGTTATTTCGCTGCTGCTTTGAATTCCAAACGGCGCGCGTGCAAGACGGGTTCTGTGTAGCCAGACGGTTGGGTGCGCCCCTTCAGGACCAGATCACAGGCCGCTTGAAATGCGATCCCGTCAAATCCGGGTGACATCGGGTTATACGCCGCATCGCCTGCGTTTTGCTGATCCACAACTTCGGCCATTTTGCGCATTGCGGCCATGACTTGCTGTGCGTCAACAACGCCGTGATGCAGCCAGTTGGCCATGTGCTGCGCTGAAATCCGGCAGGTTGCGCGGTCTTCCATCAGCCCGACATTGTTCATGTCCGGCACTTTGGAACAGCCAACGCCCTGATCGACCCAGCGCACAACATACCCCAAGATACCTTGGGCGTTGTTTTCGACTTCGCGGATTTTCTGCGCATCGGTCCATTTCTGGTAGGTCGCCAGCGGAATTTCCAAGACCGTTTCAACGTGCGCGCGACGTCCGCCTGCCTTTAGCTTGTCCTGAACGGCAAACACATCGACCTTATGATAGTGCAGCGCGTGCAACGTCGCCGCCGTCGGGCTTGGCACCCACGCACAGTTGGCGCCGGATTTCGGGTGGCCGATCTTTTGCTCTAGCATCGCGGCCATCAAATCGGGCATCGCCCACATGCCTTTGCCGATCTGTGCGCGCCCTGACAGGCCGCAGTCCAAACCGATGTCGACGTTCTGATCTTCGTACGCCGCGATCCATGATTTGCCTTTGATGAAATCCTTGCGTGAAAACGGGCCCGCTTCCATCGAGGTGTGGATTTCGTCGCCAGTGCGATCCAGAAAACCGGTGTTAATGAATGCCACACGGCTTTTGGCGGCGCGGATACATTCCTTTAGGTTCACCGTGGTGCGGCGCTCTTCGTCCATGATGCCGATTTTGACGGTGTTCTGCGGCAGGCCCAAAATCTGTTCAACGGCGGTGAATGTCCCGTCGGCAAAGGCAACCTCTTCGGGCCCGTGCATTTTGGGTTTCACCACATAAACCGATCCTTTGACCGAATTGCCGCCGTCACGTTGCAGATCATGCATCGCGATCAACGTGGTCACCATTGCGTCCATCAGACCTTCGAACACTTCGTTGCCGTCACGATCCAAAATCGCCGGGTTCGTCATCAGATGTCCGACATTGCGGATCAACATCAGCGCGCGCCCTTTGATCGTCATCGCACCGCCGTCTGGCGTGACAAACTCACGATCATCCGCCATTTTGCGGGTCATCTGCGCGCCATTCTTACTGAATGTTTCCTCTAGATCGCCTCGCATCAGGCCAAGCCAGTTGGTGTAGGCCGCGACTTTATCCTCTGCATCCACGCAGGCCACGGAATCTTCGCAATCCATAATCGCGGACACAGCGCTTTCCATGACCACATCGGCAAGGCCAGCCTGATCGCGGCTGCCAATCGAATGGGTGCGGTCAAACACCAGTTCGACGTGCAGCCCGTTGTTGCGCAACAAAATCGAAGACGGGGCTTTTGGGTGGCCTTTGTAGCCGACAAATTTCTCGGGGTGGTCCAGCGGGCAATCATCAACCATCAACGCGCCTTTGCGCACTGAATAACGACGCGCGTCGGCGTGGCTGGTGCCATCAATCGGGAATGCTTCGTCCAGGAAAACCCGTGCGCGTGCAACGACCCGTGCGCCGCGGCCTTGGTTATAGCCCCCGGCTGGCGGTGTGCTGCCCATCGCGTCGGTGCCGTAAAATCCGTCATACAAGCTGCCCCAGCGGGCGTTCGCGGCGTTTAATGCAAAACGAGCATTGGTGATTGGCACAACCAATTGCGGGCCTGCGACTGATGCAATTTCGGGATCAACGTTGGCGGTATCGATTTCGAATTTGTCCCCTTCAGGAACCAGATAACCGATCTCTTGCAGGAACGCTTTGTAGGCGGCGGCGTCATGGTTCGCGCCGCGGTGTTCAACGTGCCATGCATCGACTTGCGCTTGGATCGCTTCGCGCTTTTCCAGCAGTCCGCGGTTCTGTGGGCCTCGTTCGTGAACCAGCTTAGAAAACCCTGTCCAGAATGCATCAACATCAACACCGGTGCCCGGCAACGCTGCGGTTTCGATAAACGTGGCAAGCTCTGGCGCGACGCGCAGCTCTGATTTGGCAATAAAATCGGTCATGAGGGCCCCTTTGGTCTTTGGATTCGCAATTCTAATAGCAGTGTACCTGCGCTTGCTGTAGGCAAAAAGTTTCCGATAGTAAACAAGATTGGTAAAATTAACTTACCAATCAGGCCAATTTAGTCGGATGACCCCGTAAGGCGCTGCTTGCCGCGCCGACACCGCTCTGAACAATAGCGCACCTCGTCCCACACTTTTGCCCATGCTTTGCGCCACACAAACGGGCGGCCACAGGTGACGCAAACCTTGCTGGGCAGGTCCGATTTCTTGCGCATCTTTGCCATGTCGATGTGATCCCTGTTTGTAAGGTGGGCCTGTGGCCCGCCGATTGCCCGCGTTTATCTAGATCGCTTGCGGCCATTGTCCTGCGCGCCTAACGTGCCCACGTTCATGACTATACCCAATTTTGGCCGAAGGTGACCTATGCGCGACGCAGCCCCCCAGACGATTTATCTAAAAGACTACACCCCCTTCGGATACAACGTTGACGAAGTGCACCTGACGTTTGACCTGGCCCCCAATGCCACACGCGTCACATCGCGGATCAAATTCAGCCCGCGCAAAGGGGCCACTGACACCACGTTCTTTTTGCACGGCGAACAGTTGCATCTGCGGTCTGCCAAGATCGATGGCGAAGCCGTAACACCAACCGTGACCCCAGAGGGTCTGACCTGCGACGTGCCCAACATCCCGTTCATCTGGGAATGTGAGGTCCAGATCGACCCTGCCGCCAATACATCCCTTGAGGGGCTGTACCAATCCAGCGGCATGTATTGCACCCAGTGCGAGGCGCAGGGCTTTCGCAAAATCACTTTTTATCCTGACCGCCCCGACGTGATGTCGACCTTCACCGTGCGCATCAACGGGCCGCATTCGACCTTGTTGTCAAACGGCGATCACGTCGCCTCTGGTGACGGTTGGGCAGAATGGCATGACCCGTGGCCAAAGCCCGCCTATTTGTTTGCATTGGTCGCTGGTGAATTGATCCCCCACAAAGACCATTTCACCACCATGAACGGGCGCGAAGTCGAATTAAACCTGTACGTGCGCGCCGGCGACGAGGGCAAATGCGCCTTTGGCATGCAGGCGCTGAAGGATTCGATGAAATGGGACGAGGATGTGTATGGCCGCGAATATGACCTCAGCATCTTTAACATCGTGGCGGTCGACGATTTCAACATGGGCGCGATGGAAAACAAGGGGCTGAACATTTTCAACTCCTCTGCCGTGCTGGCATCGCCCGAAACCTCGACCGACGATAATTTCGAACGCATCGAGGCGATCATCGCCCATGAATATTTCCACAACTGGACAGGCAACCGCATCACCTGCCGCGATTGGTTCCAGCTGTGCCTAAAAGAAGGGCTGACCGTCTACCGCGACAGCCAGTTCACCTCCGACATGCGCTCGCCTTCGGTCAAACGCATCAGCGACGTCATCGATCTGCGCGGTCGCCAGTTTACCGAAGATCAAGGCCCCCTCGCCCATCCAGTGCGCCCCGAAAGCTTTCAGGAAATCAACAATTTCTACACCGCCACCGTTTATGAAAAGGGTGCTGAGGTCATCGGCATGTTGCGCACACTGGTCGGGGCTGACGCCTATTCAAAGGCCCTCGATCTGTATTTCGACCGCCACGATGGTCAGGCCTGCACAATCGAAGACTGGTTGCAGGTGTTCGAGGATTCAACAGGCCGCGATCTGACCCAGTTCAAACGCTGGTATTCCCAAGCAGGCACGCCGCATTTGAAAGTCACCGAAGGCTACGAGGGCGACACCTATACCCTGACCTTTACCCAGCACACACCGCCCAGCGCCACGACGGCAAAACCCGAACCGCAAGTGATCCCTGTCGCCCTTGGCCTGCTGGGCCCTGACGGTGCGGAAACGATGGGCACGCAAATCCTTGAGGTTACAAAAGCCACGCAAAGCTTCAGCTTCACCGGCCAGTCCGCAAAACCTGTGCCGTCGATCCTGCGCGGGTTTTCGGCCCCTGTGGTTCTGGATCACGCGGCCGATCACGCGTTTCTGTTGGCGCATGACACTGATCCGTTTAACCGCTGGGAATCCGGGCGCGCGTTGGCCAAGGCATCGGTTCTTGCATCGATCCGCACCGGCAAGGCCCCCGATCCTGCCTATCTGGACGGCTTGCGCAGCGTGATTGCGAACGCCGATCTGGACCCGAATTTTCGCGCGCTGATGTTGGGTCTGCCTAGCCATTCTGAATTGGCCGCGGATTTGCACAATGCAGGTGACACCCCTGATCCCGATGCGATCTGGGCCGCCCACGAGGCAACCCGCGAGGCGCAAGCCAATCATCTGTCAGACCTATTGGCCCCGCTGTACCACGACTATCAGGTCACGGACGCCTACCAGCCTAACGCCGAACAATCGGGCAAACGCGCGCTGACAAATTCGATCCTGCCGCTTTTGACCCGTCAAGACGGCGGCGATGCCGCGCAGGCGCAATACGACGGCGCGTCCAACATGACCCAACAGCTGAGCGCGCTTGGCAATCTGATCAGTGCGGGGCGCGGTGACAGTGCCCTTGCCGCGTTCGAAACCCAGTGGCAGGGGGATCGTCTGGTGATGGACAAATGGTTTGGCCTGCAAGTCATTAAATCGAAACCCGATGATGCCGCCGACACGGCCACAGCCCTGACCAAACATGCCGCGTTCAATTGGAAAAACCCGAACCGGTTCCGCGCCACGCTTGGGGCCCTTGCCATGCATCACGCCGGGTTCCACGCCAAAGACGGGTCTGGATACACACTGCTGGCCGACTGGCTGATCAAACTGGATCCGGTGAACCCGCAAACAACCGCGCGCATGTGTTCCGCGTTTCAGACGTGGCGGCGCTATGATGCGATCCGCCAGACATTAATCGGGGCGCAACTGGAACGCATCGCGACAACCCCGAACCTTAGCCGCGATACCGCTGAAATGATCAGCCGGATCAGAGGGGCGTGAGCCAACCGGCCTTTGCTTATGAAACGTCAGGGCGCAATTGGGCGACCCTGATTACGGTGCTGGTGATTTGGGGTGTTGTCGCAGCCCTGGTTGTCTGGATCGAAATGTCTGTCGTGCTGGCGGGCATTGTGCTGTTGGTCACGCTGCCTGCGCTGTACGATCTGATCACGGCGCGCGCAGCTGGGTTAACCATTAACGATACTACGCTGTCGTGGCATGCGGGCGTCAAAACTGGCGAAATCAACGTCAAAAAGATCAAGCACATCCGCTTTGATACGCGTCTGGACATGTCGGTGCGTCTAACGGCGGTGATGCATGTCGGCCAAAAGGTGAAAATCCCGTTTGAAGCCACGCCGCCCCACCGCGCCTTTGAGGCAGAGCTGGAAAGCCGCGGCATCAAAACCGAACGTCATCATTTCGGGTTTATCTAGTTACGGGCGCGTTTGCGGCCGGATACGATCAAGCGCGGCGCAATAGGGCTGCTTGCGCAACCAGTTCGCCATGTCCGCACGTTTGGAGGTGGACCGCATCGGCCCCCAATCCGCACTGACGCCGCGCCACCGGTTGTCACGCCCATGCACCACACCGTCACGCGGCACGGTGACGGCCATAATCCGCACCGCACAGCTAAGGTTTGCCGCGCCGCTTTTTAACGCCTCGCCAGTGCCGACATTGCATTTATACCCACGCGCCGTTGCAGGCAGGATTTGCAACAAACCATACCACTTGCCACCGCCACCGACGGCTTTGGGTTTATAGGTGCTTTCGAATTTCGCCAGCGCCGACATAAAGCCCAGCCAAAACGCCCGACGATCCGCGTCGTTTGCATCGGGGTATTTCGGGCACCAGTTGGTGATATCGCGCGGCACCATGTCGATTAACGGTTTGCCGTGAGTCTTGAGCGCCGAAAGTGCTGTGCGATTCCACAACATGTGATTGGGCTGATGCGTCCAGCGCGTGCGTGGCACGTTGCTTTGGCGGGTTTGGGGGCGCAGATCGGGCACATCACCAGATTCGGCCTGCACAGCTGTGGCCAGTGGACCTGTCAGGCTGATCGACACTGCCATAATGGTTAATAACATTCGCATGGCGTTAACTATGGGCAACAGCACGGCCAAATGGCAAGGCGCACCGGCGGATTACCCCGCATTTTAGAAACAACAAATGACCCTGACACTGATTGTCGCGCTTTGGCGTCACTTGGGCGGTTTTTCGTGCTGCAACTCGAAAGCGAAACCTTACCAACCTGTGCGGGAAGTAAGGCGAGATATTAAGGTTTTGTTAACAAAATATGGGGTTTTGCCGCGATAAAAGCCTCAAAGCTTCGCGCCAATGCCACGTTTCAGCCGCAAAGCTTTTGCACATTGTGGAGGTCAGAAAAGATAATTTGGAAGTATCCAGAATGTTATTAAAGAGTCTAATTGGTTCACGACTGCGCCCTATTGCGGCACTCTTTTCAGGGAATCGTCGTTCGCACGATGATCTTTACGTGGCCCCAGACGGTGTTAGTCTGCCGTCTGGGCCCGTGACACAAAAACCTCGTAAAACCCACAAAGACGTTGGCGGTCATGCGATTGCCCTGTCGATCCCCTGCCCTGATCCAACGGCCGAAGATCGCGAACGTGATTACCACCAGATGCGTGGTCAGCGTTTGGCCCGTCAGGAACAATGGAGCGATGTGGCCCGTGCAATTCGTCTGGCTGATCGCGCCCTTAGCAAAACATCAGGCGGAATGCCGGTGGCTGATCTGGTCGGATACGGCGCACGCGCTGACGTTGTACTTGCCTGTGAACATGCGCTGATTTCTGGTCGTCCGGCAAAGGACGCGCCAATCATGGAAGGCATCGAAGCGCTCGAAGGGGTGCTGGCGGACTCAGATCACGACTATGCAATTGCGGCCATTGTGGCCCACGCCCATATGGATATCGGTTGGGCCTGGCGTGGTACTGGCTGGGATACTGAAATTTTGTCTCAAAACCGCGCGGCTTTCGAAGCCCACTTTGACCGCGCCGCCGACATTCTAAAGCCATTTGCCGAAATGAACCCGAAACCTGCGTTTTTATGCGCTGCCGAATGTGCCCTGCGCACCGGCAATGACGCCACCAACGAAAAGGTAGCAGACGCCTACGAGACATTGATCAACCTTGATCCAATGAATGCCCGCGCCATGCGCGCTATGGGCAACCACCTGCTGCCACGATGGTTTGGCAGCTACGATATGCTGGAACTTGAAGCGCGACGCACAGCTGCCCGCACGCAAGAGCTTTGGGGTGCTGGCGCCTATGTTTGGGTGCAATTTGATGCAATCGCTTATGATGATGTCGCCTGCTCGCGACTGGACATCGCGTTTTTCATCGACGGATTGCACGACATTCTAGAGCGGACCCAGAACCAGTATATCGTAAACCTTTTGGCCGCGTATTGCGCCAACACGATGGGCAACGCACGTGGCGGTAACGACGAATCCGATCATGTGCGCGCCCAAATCACCGATTGTGCAAAGTGGATCATTCGCGAACACCTGACCGAATTGCACCCGATGTTGTGGGCCCATGCCGCGCGCGGATTTGACAACAGCCTGCGTGTGCGGTGCCCTGACCGGTTCGCGGCCTCGGGTCAGGCGGATGCATTGCGCATCATCGGCAATACCTTTCGCCACGAAATCGCGGCCGGCCTCAAGGTGATCTTTACCGAAGACGGGCCCGTGACCGAAGCGGCGTAATCCTACTTTAGGTTTCGCGCCGCGGCACTGAGCAACAGGCGAGAGTACACCTTGTGCGCGCCCAACAGCGTGTCAAAAACCGGTCCCAACCGCGGTGGTTTGTTGCCCTTGGCAGGTTCCGGCACCACAACCGATCCAAAAATAAGCCGGGTCTTTCCAGCCAGTTGCGTGACCATCAAGCACGATTTTGTGCGCCCTGCGTTCAGCAATATTTGGGTGTCATCACGTTTTTCGACCTTCCAAATAGCAAGCTGCGTGCCTTGACCGCGCGCTAAATCTGCCACCTGCTGGTCTGTGCTGGGGTGGCGCGCGGCGATCCGCAACACCAGCCGTTCTGCGCGAAACAACAAAGTCGTATAGAACGCTTGAATGTAGGCCTCTAGGGTCACGGTGCCGTCCACTTCGATCGCAAAACAATCCGTGTAATGCCCGTCCTTGGCCCCCTCAGCGATCAGAAAACTGTGGTCTGGCACGTCTGGTTCGGTGATTTGCATCCGCATACTCCTGTGCGCACTCCATACCACGACCATGCGCGCACGCCAGCCAATCGCCAATCCGGCATCTTGCCGCGCCTGCCTGACCCTGCAAACGACCTTGCCCAAAGGACTGGCCTGTTTTATGACCAATCCAAACAGTTACCACAAAGGCGCATCCATGCTCGATCTGACCTACGACAGCCCAAAAATCAAAATCATCGCTGGTGCCAAACACGATTGGGAACTGGTGATCGGGATGGAAGTACACGCCCAAGTCGCGTCGAATTCCAAATTGTTCTCGGGGGCGTCGACCACATTCGGGTCAGAACCCAATTCAAACGTGTCGTTTGTTGACGCGGCCATGCCCGGCATGTTGCCCGTCATTAACGAATATTGCATCGAACAGGCCGTGCGCACCGGCCTGGGCCTAAAGGCGCAGATCAACCTGAAATCGGCGTTTGATCGCAAAAACTATTTCTACCCAGACCTCCCCCAAGGGTACCAAATCAGCCAACTGTATCACCCGATCGTGGGCGAAGGCGAAGTACTGGTGGAACTGGGCGACGGCACCGCGCGCATGGTGCGTGTTGAACGTATTCACATGGAACAGGACGCGGGCAAATCGATCCACGATATGGATCCGGACATGTCATTTGTTGACGTGAACCGCACAGGTGTGTGCCTGATGGAAATCGTGTCGAAACCCGACATTCGCAGCCCCGAAGAGGCGGCCGCCTACATCGCAAAAATCCGCCAAATCGTGCAATATCTAGGCACCTCTGATGGCAACATGCAAAACGGCAACCTGCGGGCTGACGTGAACGTATCGGTCTGTCGCGCTGGTGATTACGAGAAATTCCGCGAAAACGACGATGATTTTTCCTATCTTGGCACCCGGTGCGAGCTGAAAAACATGAACTCGATGCGGTTTATCCAAGCGGCGATTATGGCCGAGGCAAAACGCCAAATCGGCGAAATCGAAAATGGCCGGAAAATCCACCAAAACACCATTGCATGGAACCCGGACACTGGTGAAATCACGCCATTGCGGTCCAAAGAAGAAGCGCATGATTATCGCTATTTCCCCGATCCGGATTTGATGCCTTTGGAAATCGAACAGGCGTGGGTTGATCAAATTGCAGCCACCCTGCCCGAATTGCCGGACGCCAAAAAGCTACGCTTTATCAATGACTTTGGTCTGTCTGACTATGACGCATCGGTGTTGACCGCAGACGTGGACACCGCCGGATATTTTGAAGCTGTGGCGCAAGGCCGTGATGGCAAAGCATCCGCCAACTGGGTCATCAACGAGCTGTTTGGCCGTCTGAAAAAAGACGACCGCGACATCACCAACAGCCCTGTAACGCCTGAGCAATTGGGCGGCGTAATCGATTTGATCAGCTCTGATGCGATCAGCGGTAAAATCGCCAAAGACCTGTTTGAAATCGTCTATACTGATGGCGGCGACCCTGCTGTGATCGTCGAAGAACGCGGCATGAAACAAGTCACTGATTTGGGCCCGATCGAGGATGCGTTGGACGCAATCATCGCCGCCAACCCTGCCCAAGTCGAAAAAGCCCGCGAGAATCCGAAACTCGCTGGCTGGTTCGTGGGTCAGGTGATGAAAGCCACAGGCGGCAAGGCCAACCCCAAAGCCGTGAACGAATTGGTCGCGAAAAAGCTGGCGGGCTAAGTCGTGCGGCGTGTTATCGCCCTTTTCGCTGCACTGATCACGTTCGCAAACATCAGTGCGGCGCAAGACGGCTACGCCAACACTTGCGATCCAACCCGGCAATTTGAATGCACCGGCCTTGCGCTGAAATACCTCAGCGCGCCTTACGGAACACCGCGATTCCCCAACGACCCAAAACGCGCCGATGCTTTGATCCGCATGGGGCTGGATGGCGCGCACGCAGGTTGCGCGGGTGCAGATTACAGCCAGTGTTACAGCCTGTCTGACCTGTTAATCCGACCCAGCGACGCGCCAGCAACCGGACCCTACAGCGATGCAGGGCGCATGACAGCCTATATCGAAAACACCGAAGCGCGTTGTTACGCAGGCGAAGCCGAGGCGTGTTACTGGCGCTCCGTCGCGTTCCCGCACTACAAGCCCGAGCTGATGGATGTTGGTGTCGCGATCGAAGTGGCAAAAGGGCTATCAAAATCTGATGCACTGGCCGCAGTGCAAAGCCAAAGCCGAACTTTCAAACGGCGCATCCTGCCCACAGCGATTGCGCAATTGCCGACCTTGCAAAACAATTGCGCGCAAAACGTGCCAAACACCTGTGCGAAACTTGGTGAATTGCTGTCAGATCATGAAGTGCTGCGGTCCGCGCCCTTTGAACACATCGCCATCCTTTTTGACGCCTGCGACGGCAGTACGCCGCGCGCGTGCAGCAGCCTTAAAAACGCAATCAGCACACTTGCGATCATCAAACCCAATCGGGCTGTTGAAACGCCCATTCGCACCAAATGGGTCGCCGCTGTGAAACAAGAATGCAGCGCAGGGCGCATCGAATTTTGCGAAATCCTGGTCGATCTTGCGCGCTCAAACAACGAGCTCGACAGAGACACCCAACTGATGATCGCCTGTGACGCCGGATCCGCGAAAAGCTGTCGAAAAATCGCGCAAACACGGCTTCGCGAATATGACGACAGCCAGGCACCATCCGACCTGCAAGCCGCTGTGGATCTTCTGACAACAGCCTGCGCAAGCAACGACAATATGGCCTGTCATATGCTCGAACATCTCTCAAAAGGTTAAGCGAAAGACGCCGCGTCTTGATTGACAACACACACGGCACGCCGTCACGGTACCTTATGAAAAACGTCCCCTTCCGCTCCTCCACCCTCACGGTTCTTCCTGAATGGATCGACTATAATGGCCACCTTAACATGGCCTATTATTCGGTGTTGATGGATCAATGCGCCGATCAGGCCTATCCGCTGTTTGGCTTTGGCCCTGACTATTTGGCCACCACCGGCTGCACAACTTATGTCGCTGAATTTCACGTTTGTTATGTGCGCGAATTGCATGTGAATGACCCTGTGCAGATCACATTCCAGTTGCTGGACATGGATGAAAAGCGGTTTCATGTGTATCAAGAAATCTGGCACAACGATGGCTGGCTGGCCGCGACTGGCGAAGCGATGACGTTGCATGTTGACCAATCGGGCCCCCGTGTCGCGCCGATGCCTGATGATGTTTTTGCGCGGATCAAAACGATGCACGACGCCCACGCGCAGCTGCCCAAACCCGAACGTATGGGCAAAAGTATCGGCATCAAACGCAAATAGTCCTGCTTGCCCCGCCCCTGAGCGCCCTGTTATAGGCAGCGCTTGAATATCCAAAGGTGCCTCATGTCCACATACGAATATCGCGTTGTTCCCGCGCCCTCAAAGGGGCTGAAAGCCAAAGGCGTCAAAAGCCACGAGGCGCGTTTTGCCAATGCAATCGAGGATTTGATGAATTCGATGGCAGCAGATGGTTGGGAATATCAGCGCGCAGAAACATTGCCGTCAATCGAACGTTCTGGCCTGACCGGATCATCAACAGAATGGCGCAATGTTTTGGTGTTTCGCAAGCCGCGCACCAGCGATGTGGCCGCTTTTGCCCCCGAGGTTTTGGCCGCGCCCGTGGTTGAAGACGTGATTGAAGACGTAGTCGAGGATGCCGTGTCTGAGGACCTCAGCGAAATCGATGATGCCGCGGATGACACCGATGACCACCCGGCAGGCGGAATCGGGGCCACACACATGCTGCCCGACAACGGCGTCGAGGAAACCAGCGAGGTCGCCGGAATGACCGACAGCCTGCGCAACCTCGCCGAACAGCGCAGCGAAAAGACGTCGGACAAAGCCGAATCCTAATTCGACAATTTAAACGTCGATATCCAACGCTAATGCGTGAATCCGCCCTATCAATTCCGCGCCCAATGCCGCATGAACAGCACGGTGGCGTGCAATGCGCGACTGCCCTGCAAACCCGTCTGCCCGAATGCGCACATTAAAGTGGCTTTGACCACCTTCTTGAAAACCTGCGTGCCCGCGATGACTTTCGCTGTCATCCACAACATCTAGATCACGTGGCGCAAATGCGTCCCGTAGTTTTGTTTCGATTTCTTGAGTTACCAGCATGTGCCCGCCCATTTTTTTAAAGAGTTGCGCGACTTGTAAAAAACACCAAACTAATTGACGCCTTTTTGTGTCAAGCCCCTTCAACTTCTGTCTGAATATTCTAGACTTAACGCCTTGAGTCGAAAAGGTCCCATTCATGCCAAAGCCTGATCCATTCGGATTCGATATGTCCGTATCCACATCTAAAAAGAAAAACCCGCGTGGTCGTCGTGGCATGTCCGGTGCATCCGAAACGTCAACGCGCGTGTGTGATCACCCAGATTGCCAAGAAGCGGGGAAATATCGCGCGCCTAAAGCCCCGGACGTTCTGGATGACTTTTTCTGGTTCTGTCAGCAGCACGTGCGCGAATATAACCTGAAATGGAATTTCTTTGACGGCACCACCGAAGCCGAAATTAACGCGCAGCAATCCAACGACAAAGTCTGGGAACGCCCGACAAAACCGATGGGTGATCCCGAAGCGCGTGCATGGGCCCGTTTGGGCATCGAGGATCCGCATCAGGTGTTGGGCGCGAATTCGACGCAAAACCCTGGTCGCGGTGCCAAAGCTGGCCGTAAATTGCCCGCGACCGAACGTCGCGCGATCGAGGTTCTTGAGGTTGATGACAACGCAACCAAGCCGGAAATTCGCAAGGCCTACAAAAAGCTGATCAAGGTTTTGCACCCGGACATGAATGGCGGCGATCGTTCGCAAGAAGAACAGTTGCAAGAAGTCGTTTGGGCGTGGGATCAGATCAAAGGCAGCCGCAGCTTTAAAGATTAAGCGCGGCCGCCTATGGTCAATTCGACTAGCGAAAAATACTTCTGAGCGAGGGCATCGGCGTCGTTTCAACCCATCGTGCATGGGCATCGACGCCGACCATCGCGATGATCCAAATGATCCAGCACCACGGGCTAAAGGCTGCATCAACAATGGCGATCAACCCGTGTGACACCCCGATTGACGGCCCTGCAGATGCAGCCACAGCCAAGGCACTGCCGGCAATCACCGCCCCTAAAACCGTGGCGACAATGACGCAAACGACCGCCAACACCCAACCACAGACACCGGCACGCCCAAACCCGTTGGCAAGCAGATAGCCCGATACAAACGCGCCCACGAATGCTGCAATATGCGCGCCATCATTGGGAATAAACCGCGACATCGGCCCGCCCCAATGCACCATCACAAACGATACGACCCAGCCTGCCAATGCACAAACAGCTGCGCGGCGTGTGCGTTGTGATCGCAGCCATTTCAAAATCTTTTGCCCGAATGTCTTTGTCTGAACCGTTACCATCTTTGCCTCGCATTTATGATTTCCAGCTGACCTTACCGCGTGATTTGCGCAGTTTTTCAGCAGGGTTCGCACGGCATTCGCGCAATTGGCTGTCGAATATGGCGCCGGTTATGACGCAGCGTAAACATCCGACCGGAAAGGGGGAGCAGTTATTGTCCCTTCCCCTTGCCCTTGGTCACGATATGTTGCACCACGAAGCAGCGGGAATTAGACCGCGCAATGACATAACAAAAAGGACGACCTCGATGGCCGACGGTGCAATGGATATTAACGCGAAACCAACCGAAGACATCTCGGTCCGCGACGTCTTTGGCATCGACACGGACATGGTGATCAAAGGTTTTGCAGACCAGACAGACCGTGTTCCCGAGTTCGATCCAACCTACAAATTCGACCCTGACACGACGTTGGCGATCCTTGCGGGCTTTACCCACAACCGCCGCGTGATGATCCAAGGGTACCACGGCACGGGCAAATCCACGCACATCGAACAGGTGGCGTCGCGTTTGAACTGGCCTGCGGTTCGGGTGAACCTCGACAGCCACATTTCCCGTATCGATTTGATCGGCAAAGACGCGATCAAGCTGAAAGACGGCAAGCAAGTTACTGATTTCCAAGAAGGTATTTTGCCTTGGGCCCTGCGCAATCCAACTGCGATTGTGTTTGATGAATATGATGCGGGCCGCGCCGACGTTATGTTTGTGATCCAGCGTGTTCTGGAAAAAGACGGTAAATTGACGTTGCTTGACCAAAACAAAGTGATCACGCCGCACCCGTATTTCCGCATCTTTGCGACTGCAAACACGGTTGGTTTGGGCGACACGACGGGCCTGTACCACGGCACGCAGCAGATCAACCAAGGTCAGATGGACCGTTGGTCATTGGTCAGCACGCTGAACTATCTGAGCATCGACGCAGAAACCGCCATCGTTCTGGGCAAAGCGCCACATTACAACACCGAAGCAGGGCGCAAGATCGTCAAGCAGATGGTAACTGTCGCTGATCTGACGCGCACCGCGTTCATGTCTGGCGATTTGTCGACCGTAATGTCGCCACGCACCGTGATCGCATGGGCTGAAAACGCGCAAATCTTTAACGATGTTGGTTATGCCTTCCGCCTGTCATTCCTCAACAAATGCGACGAACTCGAGCGCCAAACAGTCGCCGAATTTTACCAGCGCTTGTTCGACGAGGAATTGCCGGAATCAGCTGCAAGCGTCAGCTTGGGTTAACGCCCAACAGGGAGCGAATATGCACCTCGGAATGATCGGTGGGATTGGTCCTGCATCAACTGTTTCGTACTATCAGCGCCTAAGTGCTGCGGTGCGCGATGCTGGTGGTGTTTTGGATCTGACCGTCGTGAATGCCGATGTGAATGAATTGTTGCGCAACAACGATCTGGGTGACAAAGACGCCCAAGCCAAAGCCTATGGACGGTTGATTGATCGTCTAAAGGCTGCGGGTGCGGATTGCGCGGTTATCACATCGCTGGGTGGGCATTTTTGCTTTGACGAAACCGTGGCTTTGGCGGCTTTGCCAATGGTGAGTGCGGTTGCGCCGTTGGATACATATTTTGCGGCACATGGGATAAAAACGGTTGGATTGATGGGGACCAAAGTGGTCATGCAAACCCAACTTTATGGTCAATTGTCCAAAACCAAAGCAATCGCGCCCGATGCGACCTTAGACAGTGTTGGCAAAACCTACATCGAAATGGCGCTTTCCAGCCAGTGCACAGACACACAGCGCGCGTTCTTTATCGAAGAAGGTCGCAAACTGATTGAACAAGGTGCCGACGCTATTGTTTTGGCTGGCACCGATCTGAACCTAGCGTTTGACGGACGCGATGTGGGGTATAAAGTGATAGATGCGTTGGATGTGCATGTCGCACTTTTGACTGACCTCGCTTTGGGCCGCACACATTTGAACGAACATACAGCAGGGCTGACACCATGACCCAACCAGACAACCCAGCCGATGCGTTCAAAAAGGCGCTTTCAGAAGCCACTAAAGTCTTGGCGAATGATCCGGAATTGAACGTCAGCTACACCGTTGATCCCGCAGGTCTGTCCGGTGACGCCATGCGCTTGCCGCAAGTGTCGCGCCGCATGACCCGCGACGAGGTGATGTTGGCGCGCGGAACCGCGGACGCCCTCGCCCTCAACCGCCGCTATCACAATGGCCAAACCCACGCCCGCTATTCGCCCCAAGGCGAGATGGCGCGCGAATTATACGAAGCCATGGAAACCGCACGTTGCGAGGCCGTCGGCGCGCGCGACATGCCGGGCACCGCTGGCAACATTGATGCAAAAATCGCGCACGAAGCGATGCGCAAAGGTTACGATCAGGTCAAACAGGCCTCTGATGCGCCGCTTGCCACGGCTGCGGGCTATCTTGTGCGCCATTTGGCGACAGGGCGTGATCTGCCTTCTGGCGCGCAAAACGTCATGGAATTGTGGCAGCCGTTTATCGAACAACAGGCTGGCGGTACACTTGAAAACCTGAACGAAATTCTGGACGATCAGGCCGCGTTTTCACGTTTTGCCCGTCAGATTATCGCCGATCTAGGCTATGGTGATCAGTTGGGCGACGACCCTGACCAGATCGACGATGACCAACAAGACGAGGCCGAAGACGGCGGCGAAGAACAGCAAGAACCCGACAGCACAGGCCAAGACGACAACGACGACGAAGAGGCCGAAGGCACGCCGGAGCAAAGCCAAGAAGAACAACAAGACGCATCGCAAGCCCAAGTTTCGATGGACGAAATGGCCGATCAAGAGATGGGCGAAGAAGCGGAAATGCCGGACGGCGAGGCTCCGCTAGAGCCGCCTGCCCCGCAACCTGTGTCTGACGCTGACCCTGATTATCTGGTCTATCTATCTGAACATGATGAAGAAATTCGCGCCGAAGATTTGGCCGAACCGGTCGAACTGGAACGCCTGCGCGCCTACCTTGATCAACAGCTGGAACCACTCAAAGGGGCCGTTTCGCGTTTGGCGAACAAACTGCAACGCCGCCTTCAAGCCCAGCAAAACCGGTCTTGGGAATTCGACCTCGAAGAAGGCACATTGGACGCTGGCCGTCTGGCGCGCGTTGTCGCAAACCCGACCACGCCGTTGTCGTTCAAGGTCGAAAAAGACACCGAATTCCGCGATACATGCGTGACATTGCTGCTTGATAATTCAGGGTCCATGCGCGGTCGTCCGATTTCTATTGCCGCGATTTGTGCCGATGTTTTGGCCCGCACGCTGGAACGTTGTAACGTCAAGGTCGAGATCCTTGGCTTTACCACCCGCGCGTGGAAAGGTGGCCAAGCCCGCGAAGCATGGCTGAACGATGGCCGTCCACAAACGCCCGGTCGTCTGAACGATCTGCGTCACATCATCTATAAATCTGCCGACGCCCCATGGCGCCGTGCCCGCCCGAATTTAGGGCTGATGATGAAAGAAGGATTGCTGAAGGAAAACATCGACGGAGAGGCGCTTGAATGGGCGCACCGCCGCATGATGGCCCGTCCCGAAGCGCGTAAAATCCTGATGGTGATTTCTGATGGTGCCCCTGTGGATGACAGCACGCTGTCGGTAAACCCCGCAAATTACTTGGAAAAACACCTACGTGATGTGATCGCGATGGTCGAAAAACGACGTGCCATTGAACTGTTGGCAATCGGGATTGGCCACGACGTGACGCGTTATTATGACCGCGCCGTGACCATTACCGACGTCGATCAATTGGCCGGTGCGATGACAGAACAGCTCGCTGCGTTGTTTGATTCTGACCCACGTGCACGGGCGCGTGTGATGGGTATGAAGCGCGCCAGCTAACGCATTTTAAAAACCAGCCAAAGAATGGTGACCCTATGTTTCAGTCGTTTGAAGTAACAGCGCTGCCGGAACAGGGCCCGCCCCGGCTTGCCGATTTGCGCGATGAATTGGCGCGCGCGAACCTTGATGGTTTTTTGATTCCGCGCGCTGATGCGCATCAGGGCGAATATGTTTCGCCCCATGATGAACGGCTGGCATGGTTGACGGGTTTCACTGGATCTGCGGGATTTTGCGCCGCCTTGCGCGAGGTCGCGGGCGTGTTTATCGACGGGCGCTATCGCACGCAGGTCAAGGAACAAGTCGCCGACGTTTTCACGCCCGTGCCGTGGCCTGAAACATCGCTGGCGGACTGGCTGAAAGACATGTTGCCCAATGGCGGGACCGTCGGTTTTGACCCTTGGCTGCACACGGTCACGCAAATCGAACAGGCACGCACCACATTAAAAGACACCAACATTTCATTGGTTGTCAGTGACAATCTGGTGGACCGTATTTGGGAAAATCAACCGCCCCCCGCCCAAGAACCGGCCAAAGAACATCCCATCGAATTTGCAGGTGAAAGTCACGCTGCCAAACGCGCGCGGCTGGCCAACACATTAAAAACGGCGGGCCATGCGGCTGCTGTAATCACCCTGCCCGATAGTATTTGTTGGCTGCTGAACATTCGTGGCGCTGATATTCCACGCAACCCGATTGCGCAGGGTTTTGCTGTTTTGCACGCCGATGAAACCGTCGATCTGTTTATGGCCCCACATAAATTGGAGGGGCTGGAAACGCATTTGGGCGCTGACATTCGTGTGCATGACGTTGATGGTTTTCTACCCTTTCTGGACACGCTGACCGGGCCTGTGCGCCTGGATAAAACCAGCGTTCCGGTGATTGTTGCGCAAACGCTTGGCGACAAAGCCGTGTGGGGGGATGAACCCTGCGCTCTGCCTAAAGCGTGCAAAAACGCGGCTGAAATTCAAGGCAGCGCCGAGGCACATTTGCGCGATGGTGCGGCAGTTGTTGAACTGCTTGCCTGGCTGGATGCACAGGCCCCGGGCACGCTGACAGAAACCCAAGTTGTCAGCCAATTGGAGGCGTTTCGCCGTCGTGACAACGCGTTAAAAGACATCAGTTTCGAAACGATTGCAGGCACCGGCCCGAACGGCGCGATCATGCATTACCGCGTCACAACACAGACCGACAGCCAGTTGCAAGACGGGCATCTGATCGTGCTTGATAGTGGGGGTCAGTATCTGGATGGCACCACCGACATCACGCGCACGATTGCGATTGGCACCCCGACCGAAGAGGCGCGCGATGCGTTTACACGCGTGTTGCTGGGCATGATTGCGATCAGCCGTTTGCGTTGGCCAACGGGCCTTGCCGGTCGTGATATTGAGGCAATCGGGCGCGCGCCTTTGTGGATGGCGGGTCAGGATTTTGATCACGGTTTGGGCCACGGCGTCGGCGCATACCTTAGCGTTCACGAGGGCCCTCAGCGTCTTAGTCGCGTCAGTCATGTGCCGTTGCAGGCCGGTATGATCCTGTCAAACGAACCTGGATATTACCGCGAGGGTGCGTTTGGCATTCGCATCGAAAACCTGATTGTCGTCGAAAACGCACCCGATCTAGACGGCGGTGACGCGCATCGTGCTATGTTGAACTGGCGCACGCTGACATTTGCGCCGATTGACCGCAGATTGATCAATCTTGATCTTTTGGATGCCAGCAGCCGTGCATGGATTGATGCGTATCATGCTGAAATCTTTGATAAAATCGGGCCACGTGTCGGGCCTGACGCTTTGGAATGGCTGCGTGCGGCAACCCGTCTGCTGTAACCCTCTGGCGCGGCTGTGGTGTCTCTGATAGGTTCAACTTTCTGTTGAAACACCACGACATGCACGAGAGGGATTCCCCATGGCCGACCACATCAAAATCCGCAAAGCGACAGGCAAATGGAGCGTGCGCGCCGGTGGGGCCGTGTTGGGCGAAAGTTCGAATGCGCTAGAGCTGAGCGAAGGCGATTACGCGCCCGTCATCTATTTCCCACGCGCCGACATTGCCATGGCATTTCTGGATCAAACCGAAAAATCCACCCATTGCCCGCACAAAGGCGATGCGACATATTTTTCGGTTGTGACCAAATCGACGACCCTCGAAAACGCGGTCTGGAGCTATGAAGCACCATTGGCCGATGTCGACCGGATCAAGGGCTATTTGGCGTTTTACACTGGCGATCAAATCACCGTCGAACACATCTAAACCGATCAGGAATGTTCTTCGGCTGCCGTCGCCGCCAAGGCGCGATTGTAGGCCTTTAGCGCGTCCACATGAAACAGTGCGCCCCATAATTCGGGCGGGCTGTCTTCGCCACTTAACGTCACCACGGGGATAAACGGCACCGACGCGCGGTCAAAAATTGGCATCGCCGCCTCGAGCGTGGCATTGCCATCGACATACACCCCGTCCGCGACCATTTCCCAGCAGGTGTCCTCGTCTGCGGCGCGCGGATCGTCGGTTTTGCGCATCACTGTGGCCACCCGAAACATCGCCAATAAATACGCCTGAGGTCCGGCCGCAAGGTGGATACCGCGCCGTTCAATCTGGCTTAGGAAAAACGACCGGTCAACGATCCGCGATGCAAGGGCTGTGGAAATCGACACCGACACCATGACCGCAAGGCCGGTTTGCCAATCGCCAGTCAATTCGAACACAATCAAGGTTGTGGAAATCGGGGCCCCCAACACGGCGGCGGCCACAGCGCCCATCCCCGCCAAGGCGTACAGCGTCGCGGTACCCGACACATTGGGGAATATCGCAGTGGCAATCAGGCCAAACCCCAAGCCCACCAACGCGCCAATCATCAAAGATGGTGAAAACACGCCGCCGCCCATACGGCCCGCCATGGTGATCGCGACAGCAACGGTCTTGAGCGCGGCAAATACGATCACCTCGTGCAGCCCCAATTGGCCGGTCAACGCCAGCGATGTTGTCTCGTAACCAACGCCGATGATGTGCGGATAACCGATTGCCAAAACGCCCAGCATCAACCCCGCAATCGCTGGCCGCATCCAACGTCGCAAACCGGTTTTGGCCCGCAGTTTCGTGCCGATCTCATCCGCCCAGAACACTGTACGCATCAGGATCACGGCCACCAATCCGCAGGTCAAACCAAGCAGTAGAAACGCTGGCAATTCCACATAAAATTGCAGCGCATTTTCGGACGGCAACATGAATTCAGTAACGCCGCCATATTCCAAACGGTTGATGACCGTGCCTGCCACAGACGCGATGACGATCGGCGCAAAGGCGTGCACGGCAAAGTGGCGCAAGACGACCTCAAGCGCGAATAACGCACCGGCGATCGGCGCATTAAAGCTGGCGGACACCGCGGCTGCGACTGCGCACCCCAGCAAATCGCGCCCGGTTATTCCGTCCGCGTGAATGTAGCGGCTGACCTTGGTGGCGATGACGGCGGCCAAATGCACGACCGGTCCTTCGCGCCCTGTTGAACCGCCCGATGACAGCGTGATGAAGGATGCCAGCGCTGATGCGACACCGGCGCGGGTTTCGACGCGCCCGTCGTTCATCGCCGCCCCTTCGATCACGTCCGCAACACTGCGCACACGCCCGTCCGGGGTGAAATTATGCAAGATCAATCCGACCAACAAACCACCCACCGCAGGCACGGCGATCAGCCAATACCACGGCAGGTTTTGGGCCACGTTAATCAACGACTGCCCTTCGCTCACATTATAAAGAGTGCCCTCTAAGGCCTCAATTCCTTTGCGAAAAAACAATGCTGTGGTGCCCGCAGCAATGCCGACCAACAAGGCGATGAACCAGAATTGAACCTGCCCCGGACCCTGCTTGCGCAGCAATTGCCAGCCATCTTTGAAAGACACCAAAGCGTCTTGGGCAATCGTTTTCAAATAGACGGTAAAAGAGTCCACCGGATTGGCCCAATTTGTTCAGAGTTATGTAATCCTAGGACAAAGCGCCGGGATGTAAAAGGTGCAGCATTATTCCAGCAATGCGCGGGCAGCAGCGCGGGCCTGTGCGGTGACGGTATCGCCCGACAACATCCGCGCAATTTCGTCCGTACGTTCGGCTTGGGACAAGGGCACAACGCGCGACGTGGTCATGCCTTTGGTCACAGATTTTTCGACCCGCCAATGATGCGCGCCCAATGCCGCAACCTGAGGCGAATGCGTGACAACCAACACTTGCCCCCCTGCGGCCAGTTCAGCAAGGCGGCGGCCAACAGCGTCAGCAGTCGCCCCGCCAACACCGCGATCGATCTCGTCAAAGATCATGGTAAGGCCGGATTGGCCTTTGGTCAGGCATACTTTTAGGGCCAGTAAAAAGCGGCTAAGTTCACCGCCAGACGCGATTTTATTCAATGGACCAGAGGGCGCACCGGGGTTTGTCGCGACGCTGAACGACACCATATCGCGCCCTTCAGGGCCTGCTGTGTCCGGTTCGATCAAGGTCGTGAACACCGCGCGGTCCATCTTGAGAGGGGCCAATTCGCTGGTCACGGCCTTGTCCAATTTTGACGCTGATTTTTGGCGCGCAGCCGTCAGGCCATCAGCCGCAGTATCATAGCCCTGCTCTGCTTCTTTTAACGCCAATGACAGTTCAGCCAAATCTGCGTCACCCGCATCCAGCGCGGCCAATTTCACCGCAAGGCCATAGGCAAATTCCGACAATTCATCAGGCAAAACATCGTATTTTCGGGCCATAGCACGGATTGCAAACAGCCGCTCTTCGACGTCTTCCAATTCGGCGGGATTAAACGACAATGTGTCGATGCAGGCCACAATGCCGTCCATCGCCTCGTCCAGTTCAACCAGGACGCGGCCCAAGGCGTTTATCGGGGCATCAAGACGCCCTTCGGCTTTGTCCGCGACACCATCAAGCCAGCGTAGCGCGTTGCTAAGGCTGCCTTCTGCACCGTCATTCCCAAGCACTTTGTGCGCCTTGATCACGTCGTCACGGATCTTTTCCGACCCCTGCATCAGGCGACGCTGAACATCCAATTGTTCATCCTCACCGGGCTCCGGGGACAGCGCCGTTAACTCTGCAACCGCGTGGCGCAGGAATTCCTCTTCGGCGCGGATCGCCTCCATCGCAACTTGGGCTGCAACCAACGCTTTGCGCGCTTTGCCCATATGTGACCACGCCTTACGGGTTTTTACCTTTGGGCCGTCAACCTGCGCGAATTCGTCCAGAATCGCGCGGTGTCCACGCGGGTTTAGCAGCCCGCGATCATCATGTTGTCCATGCAATTCCAGTAGCGTGTCAGACAAAACCCGCAGCACTTCACCAGAACAACGCCGGTCATTGACCCACGCGGTTTTGCGCCCGTCACTGCTGTTTATGCGCCGTAAAATCAGTTCTTCGCCGCCTGGCAATCCGGCCTCTTCGAGAACGGCGTGTGCGGGGTGACCATCGGGTAAATCAAACCATGCGGTGACTTCGCCTTGTGCCGCGCCTTGGCGCACCAGATCAGCACGACCGCGCCAGCCTAGAACAAAACCCAATGAATCCAACAAGATAGATTTTCCTGCGCCCGTTTCACCCGTCAACACATTCAGGCCCGGTTGAAACAACAGTTCCAGCCGGTCAATGATCAACATGTTCGAGATATCAAGTCCGCGCAGCATTCCGTTTAGCCTGTAAGGTGGGCGTGTCGCCCACCATCCGTTACAGCCACCGACCTTTGATCATTTGACGATAAATCTGGCGCAACCAGCCATCGCCTGCAGCTTCCAATTCCAACCCACGGCCCGTCAGCAGCTTGTAGCTGTCTTCGTACCATTCGGTTGATCGGTAGTTATATCCAAGGATCGCGCCAGCCGTTTGCGCCTCTTCCGTCAGGCCCAGCGATAGGTACGCTTCGACCAAGCGGTGCAGTGCTTCGGCGGTGTGAGTCGTGGTTTGAAAATCCTCGACCACAACGCGGAACCGGTTAATCGCGGATGAATAGTGATCGCGACGCAGATAGTAACGCCCGATTTCCATTTCTTTGCCAGCAAGGTGATCAAACGCCAGATCGAATTTTAGAATCGCTGACTTTGCGTATTCGCTGTTCGGGTAGCGTTCGATAACTTCGCGCAACGATTGTAGAGCTTGAAACGTCAAACCCTGATCGCGCCCGACCTCGTCGATTTGGTCGTAATAGCTAAGCGCCAGCAGATACTGCGCGTAGGCGGCATCATCATCGTCTGGATAAAAGTCGATGAAACGCTGCGCTGCAGACCGGCTGTTTGGATAATCTTTGTCACGGTGATGGGCAAATGCCTGCATGATCAACGCGCGTTTGGCCCAGTCAGAATAGGGGTAAAGTCGCTCGATCTCACCGAAAAAGAACGCCGCTTCGGACGGTTGCTTGCGCTCAAGCTCGTATTCGCCGCGTTCAAAAATTTGTTCCGCTGGATAGGTTTCAAGCGGCACTTGCTGCGGATTGAAAACATTACCAGTTGTCGGCAAGTTACGCTCGCCACCGCACGCCCCTAAAGACGCAGCAACTAAAAGCGCCGCCATCACACGTGTGCCAGAGGCCCCACTCGCCATGATTGATTTCCTCACCGCATTCACCCTGCCCAATTTAGGGCTATCTTGCACCTGTGTTAGCACAATAATTTACCATGCAAAACCATGCAAACGCGCTTTGATCGTACCAATTTTGAATTGTGAACAGGTTGTGCCAGTCACGTCAAGATCACGCGACGTTCGGGATCTCGTCCCAGACCAACCCGTAGCCCGGCAGCGCCCGTGTCATTGCGTCATCACACACAACCATACGGATCGCGCCTGGTGTCGCAAAAGCCTTGCGTAACAAGGTGTTGGTCAGTGAATGACCTGAACGCACACCGGTGTAACGCCCCACCAAAGGGGCCCCCGCCAAGGCCAGATCACCCAAGGCATCCAGCATTTTATGGCGCACTGGTTCGTCCGCATGGCGCAGGCCACCGGGGCTCAAAACATTGGGTCCGTCAAAGACCACGGCGTTTTCACCAGGTGTACCACCCAGCCCCAAGCCATTCGCGCGCATATTCTCGACGTCAGAGATGCGGCAGAAGGTCCGGCTGTCGCACAATTCGCGTGCAAAGCTGCCGTTGTTCATGCGCAAAGACTTGCTTTGTTGCCCGATCGCCGCGTCAGAAAAGTCGATGTGAAAGTCGATATAAAGCGTGTCCGCAGGTTCCAGCGTGGCGGATGCGTCGCCGTCAGTGACTGTAACTTTTTGCATCACTTCAAAAGCACGCACAGGTGCAGGCAAAGTCCGCAAACCACGTTGCATGATTCCACGTACAAACGGGACTGCTGATCCATCAACAATCGGAATTTCGGGTCCGTCGATTTCGACCAACGCATTGTGCACGCCACACCCCGCCAAAGCCGCCATGATGTGTTCAACGGTTGAAACGCCAACGCCGGATGCGTTTTCCAACTTGGTGCACAAAGGCGACCGGTTGACCGCGTCCCAACGGGCCGGGATCAGGGTGTCACCTGTTGTGATGTCCGTGCGCACAAACCAAATTCCATGCTCCGCCCCGGCTGGGCGAATGGTCAGCGTTGCAGGTGCGCCTGAATGCAGGCCGCGACCAGTAAAGCTGATGGATGATTTAATAGTTGTTTGCAAAACTGCCTCTGGCGTTACGCACATCTTGTGCTGGTCCGTCAGATTTACGTTTCAATGCACACAACCTCAACTCAAACTTTGTAACGTTCTGAAACATCAGGTTTCAGCTTCGGCAGGTTTGCGCCACCATTTATGCAAGGCATTGGTTTAAAACGAAAAAGGGCCGCCCAAAGGCAGCCCAAGATCACTATGTTTCGTAGCGTCAGTTCGCTTGGCGACGCAAGAACGCTGGAATTTCGATGCGTTCTTGATCGGGATCTACGGCTTCAACAGGCTGTTGCGCAGGTGCGGCGGCTTGTTGTTGCACTGGCGGTTGCTGGCGCGCCGGGCGTTCAGGTGCCGCTTGTTCGCCGTGGCCGGTCATGCGGTTGATCAACGAATTGATGCCAAAACGTGGGCGCTCTGCTTCGCTTGCTTGAACCTGTGGTGCGGCCGGTGCAGGTGCTGGCGTTGCCTTTTGAGCAGCGGCGCGCAAGCGTGCCATTGCTTCGGGCGATGGTGTGCCAGGTGTTGGTGCGCGCGGTGCAACAAATGCGTCCGGATTTGCATCAAGTGCTTCGTCTTGTGGTTCGAACGCGGCAACTTGTGGCTGATACGCAGGTGGCGGCAAATCGTCCGTCGCAGCAACCGGCATTTCGTCAGCAAAAATGTCTTCGGCCATGTCATGTGCCGCGGCTTCTTGCACGTTCAGTTCTTCGAACAATGACGGTTCTGGTGCGGCTTGCGCGGCAACAGGCTGTGCATATTCGATCGCTGCTGGTGCAGGAGTTGGCTGTGTCAGTGGGGCCGACATCGGACGACGTGGCACTGGCATATCCGTTTGCACGTCAACCGCATCGATACCTGTGGCAACAACGCTCACGCGCATCAGGCCACCCATATCAGTGTCGAGGGTCGAACCAACAATGATGTTCGCCTCTGGGTCGACTTCTTCGCGAATACGGTTCGCGGCTTCGTCCAGTTCGAACAATGTCAGATCGTGACCACCGGTGATGTTGATCAGAACACCTTTGGCGCCGCGCAGGCTGATTTCGTCCAGCAACGGGTTCGCGATGGCTTTTTCTGCAGCTTGGATCGCGCGATCTTCGCCTTCGGCCTCGCCTGTGCCCATCATCGCCTTGCCCATTTCGTCCATTACGGAACGCACGTCAGCAAAGTCGAGGTTGATCAGGCCGGGACGTACCATCAGGTCAGTCACGCCTTTAACGCCTTGATACAGAACATCGTCTGCCATCGAGAACGCCTCGGTGAAGGTTGTTTTTTCATTCGCCAAACGGAACAAGTTTTGGTTCGGAATGATGATCAGTGTGTCGACGACTTTTTGCAGCGCCTCAACACCGTCTTCAGCCTGACGCATGCGCTTGGCACCTTCAAACTGGAACGGCTTTGTCACAACACCAACAGTCAAAACACCCAGCTCGCGGGCGGCTTGTGCGATAATTGGCGCAGCACCGGTACCGGTACCACCCCCCATGCCGGCAGTAATAAAGCACATGTGCGCGCCTGCCAGATGGTCAACAATTTGTTCAATGCTTTCTTCGGCCGCCGCAGCGCCAACACTTGCACGCGCACCAGCACCCAGACCTTCGGTCACTTTGATGCCAAGCTGCACACGCGTTTGCGACGCAGATTGCTGCAGTGCTTGGGCGTCTGTGTTTGCCACGACAAAATCAACTCCATCGAGCTGCTTTTCAATCATGTTGTTCACAGCGTTGCCGCCTGCCCCACCGACACCGAACACGGTGATCCGAGGCTTCAATTCGTCCTGTCCGGGCATCGAAAGGTTCAATGTCATTGCTAAAGTCCGCCTGTTTTGACCCGCATTCGCGGGTGTTTTTATGCCTTATCCGTCTTAATGTTACCTAATTTTCTCGGGATCGTCACCCAAAAAACGCAATTAGGGCGCAAAATATGGGCGATTTTTTGCCTGATCACGCGGTATTTCGCGCAACAACGCGATATATGGCGCCTACCAGTTGTCTCGGAACCATTTTACAGCCCGTTTCAACGACCGCGCCGGATAGCGGTCTGCCGGAATATCAAAGTCCCACCATTCATCCTGTGGGTGTGCTGCAAACAGTGACAACCCAACCGCCGAGGCAAAGCTGGGGCCCGTCGCGGCTTGGGGCAATCCATGTACGCGCAAAGGGCGACCAAGGCGCACTTGTTGCCCAAGAATTTTTGACGCAAGCCCGTCAAGGCCAGGAATTTGGCTGCCACCGCCGGTCAGAACAATCTGTTGGCTTGGCAAATGATCAAAGCCAGCAGCATCCAGACGGGCGCGGACTTCTTCCAGGATTTCTTCGACCCGTGGGCGCATGATGCCGATCAGTTCCGCGCGTGACGCAGTGCGACGGTCGTGTTCATAATCACCCGTGTCGCCGCCGATCTCGATCATCTCGCGATCATCCATACCTGTCGCATGAACACCGCCGTAGAATGTTTTGATGCGTTCCGCGTTCGCCATCGGAACCTGCAAACCCAGCGAAATATCAGACGTGACGTGATCGCCGCCCATGCGCACGGTGTCGGCAAAAATCATGTGTTTCTTGATAAAGATCGAAATGCTGGTCGACCCGCCCCCCATGTCGATGCAGGCGGCACCCAGTTCTTGTTCGTCTTCAACCAGCGCAGAAATGCCGGACACATAAGGTGACGACGCGATGCCAGCCAATTCCAGATCGCAACGTTTGATGCAATGCGCCAGATGCTGCACGGCGGCGGCATCGACAGTGAGCATGTGCATATCAACAGACAATTCGTTGCCCAACTGGCCACGCGGATCAGACAGACCCGAACGATGATCCAGTGCAAAGTTGACGGGTTGCGCGTGCAAAACTTCGCGCCCCATACCGTAATCAGGCACATCACAACTGGACAGCACACGCGCCACATCGTCTTCGGTTACAACTTGGCCATCCAAGGAAACCTGCGCGTCCAATCCATAGCTGCGCGGATCGGCCCCTGCAAAACACGCAATCACGTGATCAACGCGGATACCGGCCATTTTCTGTGCGGCCTGTAGGGCCGTGCGAATGGCGCGTTCGGTTTCTGCCATGGACGAGATTTCGCCGAAATGCACACCGCGCGAACGGGTGGTCGCAGCGCCAATAACGCGGAACCCAGACTGACCGGCCAAAGACCCGATTTCGCCGTCTTCGCCGACTTTGCCAGAGCCATCAAAACGCAGCACAAGGCAGGCAATCTTTGAACTGCCCACATCCAAAATCGCCATCACACCGCGTTGCATCGCCAGTTTGCGCATGTTGCGCATACTGCGCTGGCTGTCATACAGATCCATCATAATCGTTATTGCCCACTCTCGGATAACTGTCGGATGCGCCACCATTCGGTGGTTGCGTCAGTGTTCATTTGTATCGTTGGACGCCCTTGTAGACGCATGTCCACAACAGCGACATCGCGGCTGAGGACGTCCTGTGCGCCTTCAAGTGCGATTACATTTTCAAGGGCCGCAACCCCGCCAAATTCTGGCAATAAGATACGCTGGTCACGGTCTAGCACAATATCCCAACGCCGTTCACCCATGCGCACAACACCGCGAAGGCGCGTGCCCAAAGGCTGGGCGGTGCGGATCAGATCAAGCGCTTCGGTGACGTGGGCATTTGCGCCCTCGCCCGCGATCAGCGGCAAATCAGGGCGCTCGACACGGAACGGCAACATTTCAACATGCGCACCCGAGGCATCGACCAGCGATAGGCCCGCATCACTGCGCCAAACGGCGACAGGCACACGCGGGGTCACATCAATTTGCAACACGCCGCCGGGCCGTATCCGCAAGGTCACTTCGGCTACGGGGGGTAATGCGTTGATGGTTTGGCGCATGGCCTCGAGGTCCAGATCAAACGAGCTGACAGGAAAATCAATTGGCAGGTTGGCGCGAATGTCATCCGACAAATCCGCATCAGCCCCGTCAATGGCCATCAAGCCGACCATGAATTCAGGGCGTTCTTGAATGCTCGCGCGGGCTTCGGCCACGGATTCGCGGATCATCGCCTGACGATCAGGGTTGGTGAAATAGTAGGTGCCAGCCGCCAACGTCAACGCAAACGGCAAACCGGCGCGCAGGGTCAAACGGAACATCGGCGTCAACATCAAACGCTGCAAACGCCACGCCCAACGCGATGGCGCAGGATCAGCTTTGGCGCTGCGACGGGTCAATTTAGGCGCGCTCAACGGGGACATGTTGCGTCCTCCACCATCCATGCGCACAATTCGGCGAACGAAATACCAACCGCTTGCGCCTGTTCGGGGCTCAGCGATGTGGCGGTCATGCCGGGTTGTGTGTTGGTTTCCAAAAGGATCAGGCCCGCGGTGCCGCGGCTTTCGTCCCAACGAAAATCGGTACGGCTGACACCGCGACACCCAAGGGCTGCGTGGGCGCGCAACGCGTAGTCCATGCACAGATCGAAAATGTCGGAAGGGACATCCGCAGGCACAATGTGGCTTGATCCGCCTTCTTTGTATTTGGCGTCATAGTCGTACCACCCTGTCGTCAAAATATCGGTTACTGTCAGGGCGCGATCACCCATCACTGTTGTTGTCAGTTCACGCCCCGGGGCAAAGGTTTCGACCATCACCTGCTCTGGCATGTCGTCGTCCAATTGCGGCGGGCCGTTGTTGTCTTTGTCCACAAGGTAGACGCCAACCGACGATCCTTCGTTGTTGGGTTTGACCACATAGGGCGGTTCCATCACGTGGCGTGCGCGCACATCGTCGGCGGCCACAATGATGCTGTCGACAACCGGCAGGCCTGCCTGGCGAAACACGTCTTTGCTGCGCTGTTTGTCCATCGCGAGGGCCGAGGCCAAAACGCCGGAATGTGAATACGGAATGCCAAGCCATTCAAGCAGACCTTGCACGCAGCCGTCTTCGCCCCAACGCCCATGCAGGCAGTTCAGAACGGCGTCTGGTTTTAGTTCACTTAAAACGGCAGAAAGATCGGGGCCTGCATCGACCTCGATCACTTCAAATCCTGTCTCCCGCAATGCGGCGGCGCATGCGTATCCTGAATCCAATGACACTTCGCGTTCAGCCGAAGGGCCACCCAATAATACCGCCACTGTTCGGGGTGTCCTGCTCGACTGACCCACGGTAGTGCCTCTATGTCCCGACCTCTTTTAGCGAGGTCTTATTTTTATATGCCGATTTTCGGCGTTTTTAGTCTGCGGGCGTTACCCGTATGGCGATCTCGTTTTCGCCTACCCGCATAATTTCCCATTCTAACGTGATACCACTGGAATCGTAAACCTTTTTTCGCACGTCTTCGCCCAAACCTTCGAGATCGGCAGCAGTGGCCCCGCCTGTGTTGATCAAAAAGTTGGAATGCATCTCGCTCATTTGGGCCCCACCGCGCCGCGCGCCGCGCATGCCTGCGTCATCGATGACTTTCCACGCTTTTAGATCGTGCACATCGTCCGCCTGCCCCGTGCTGGAAAACCCCGCCGGATTGCGGAAGGTACTGCCAGCGCTGCGATCTTTGGTCGGTTGGGTCTGGTCGCGCTTGGCCAACTGATCGGTCATGCGTTGGTGCAATTGCGCGGGGTCACCCATAGCGCCCGTCAGGGTGGCACTGGTGATAACGGCCCCTTCGGGCAACGTGGTTTGACGGTATTTGAATTGCAGATCATCCGCCGTCAGCGTGATGATTTCACCAGAGCGTAAAACCGCCGTCGCCTGCACAAACACATCCGCCGTATAGCTGCCGTAACACCCTGCATTCATGCGCACAGCGCCACCGATACTGCCGGGGATCGTGCGCAGAAATGTCAGATCAACGCCCGCATCCGCCGCCTTGCGCGCCATGTGAGAATCCAGCGCAGCCACACCAGCCGTCACCTGATTGCCATCGATATCGATGCTGTTAAACCCACGCCCCATGCGGATCACCACGGCGCGAATGCCGCCATCACGCACGATCAAATTGCTGCCCACACCCATCGGAAACACCTGAACATCAGGGTCCAACGCCTTTAGGAAATCCGATAAATCATCAATGTCAGCGGGCTGAAACAAATAATCCGCAGGGCCACCAACACGCAGCCACGTCAGGTCGGACAAATCGCGCTGCGGCGTTAAACGTCCGCGCACCTGTGGCAGGTCAGTCATCTTTATTCCAATCACGCGCGCGTCTGATCAATACACCAGCCCCGAAAATCGAAATCTGGAACAACAGCATGCCGCCGCCCAGCGTCATAATCACCGGTACGGGGGACGCGCCTGCAATCAGGTAGACCGTGAACAGCACTGTTGCCGCCACCCAAAATGCGGCCCACGCGACGAACAGCCAAATGCGCATCGTCCAGCCCAACCACAGGCACACAACCGCAACCACAGCCAAGGGCGATACAAAAATAAGCGGGCTCATTCCGGTGTTCCATTTGTGGCGCGTTTGATCCAGCGACCAAGGTAAATGACCGGCCAGCGCAGCACGCTCATCGCGGCGACCATCACCAGCAGGCCAACCCAAGGGCCGTTTTGCCACGTGACATAGCCAAGGATCGGAATGCCGATGCCGATCAGAATATAGGCGTTGCGCCAATGGTAATCGCGGCTGGGTGTCATGGCCAAAACATTGGCCACCAGCGCCCAAACGCACGCGAGGATCAAGGACAGGCTCATTTCGGGATCTCCGGATTTTGCCCCCGCAGACGCGCCCAAAGGTAACGTAGCGGATTGCGGAACATAGATAAAAACGCGAGCACGGCTGCAATGGCGGCCCATGGGCTGACTTGAATACCGATCATCACGATCAGGATCGGGGCGGCAATCAGCAACCCCACGGCAGGTACATATTGGTGGCGCATCGGCAGCATCGCACAAGCCGCACTGGCGAACACCCAACCGATGCAAAGATACATTAGGGTCATCACATGTCCCATCGTTTTGTGTCGCGCAATCGCGGGGACAGGATGTGTTTGATGACCGCGCGCGCCAATCCGGCAATTCCCATTGTTGGCAACATAAACAGCAATGCAAAACCGGAATTGACCAAGGCATCCGCCCAGAAATTTCCGGTTTCGACGTAGGCTGACGCGACAACCACAATCAAAACCAGCGCCATGAAACCTATCAAATATCGGCCCGGTAAAATCAGCCCGACAAGGACCCCGACCAAAACCGGAATTGCGTATGTCACGCCGCGCCCTTCATCAACCGATCCGGTAAACCGTTGGCCCACGTCGAAATTGTACCGGCACCCAAACACACAACCATGTCACCCGGACGGGCCTGTTCGCGCACAAGGCGTTCCAGATCGTTTTCGTCATTCACAGCCCGTGCGTGGCGGTGCCCGTGGCGGATTAGACCTGCGATCAGATCATCGCGCGATGCGCCCTCGATCGGGTCTTCGCCTGCGGCGTAAACATCGGCAATGCCAACAACATCCGCGTCGTTAAAGCAGGCGCAGAATTCCTCAAAGTGGTGCGACAAACGGGTGAAACGGTGCGGTTGATGCACGGCGATCACGCGGCCTTCGCTGGATTGACGCGCCGCTTTTAGCACGGCTGCGATTTCAACAGGGTGGTGGCCGTAGTCATCAATGATCGTGACGCCGTCGATTTCGCCCACCTTGGTAAAGCGGCGATTGACCCCGCCAAAGGCTGCCAAGGCGTCGCGAATTTCTTCTCGTTTCATGCCCAAATGACGCGCCACTGCAACGGCGGCCAAGGCGTTTGAAACGTTGTGATCACCCGGCATCGGCAAGGTGCAGCCTTCGATGACCAGGTCTTCGGATTGCAGCGCGATGTCGAAATGCGCAATGCCGCCCACGTATTTCAGGTTGATCACCCGCACGTCTGCTTGGGCATTAAAGCCATAGGTCGTGACGCGGCGGTCGGTGATTTTACCAACCAGTGCCTGTACTTCAGGGTGATCCGTGCAGCACACAGCCAAACCGTAGAACGGAATGTTCGATACAAAATCCAGGAACCCTTTGCGCAGCGTGTCAAAATCGCCCCAGTGTTCCATGTGTTCAGGATCGATGTTGGTGACAATCGCGATGGTCGCGGGCAAGCGGTTAAAGGTGCCGTCGCTCTCGTCGGCCTCCACAACCATCCATTCGCCCTGCCCCATGCGCGCGTTTGATCCGTAGGCGTGGATGATGCCGCCGTTCACAACTGTGGGGTCAAATTTACCGGCCACCATCAATTCCGCCATCATCGTGGTGGTGGTGGTTTTGCCGTGGGTGCCTGCAACTGCGATGTTGGATTTCAAGCGCATCAATTCGGCCAGCATTTCCGCGCGGCGCACAATTGGCAGGCCACGGGCACGCGCGGCGTCCAGTTCTGGATTGCCCGGTTTGATGGCGGACGAAATCACGATGACTTCGGCGTCTTCGATGTTGTCCGCCCGCTGCCCTTCGAAAATCAATGCACCCAGTTTTTGCAGACGGTCCGTGATTTTCGAGGTCTTAAGGTCAGAGCCTTGGACCACGTAACCATGGTTCAACAACACTTCGGCGATGCCTGACATGCCGATGCCGCCGATGCCGACAAAATGGATCGGACCAACGTCGCCGGGCAGTTTGGTGGCAGCGTTCATGGCGTCGATCCTTGTCTTGCGTTGGCGAGGGTTTCAACCATCTCGACCAATGTTTCGGTGGCTTCTGGTTTGCCTTCGGACAGGGCCGCGCGTGACATTTTGCCTGCCGCGTCCGGCGTGCTGAGCACGGTGTGAATTTGCGCGCTTAACGCTTCGATATTCAGTGCGGCCTCGGGGATCAAAATCGCCGCGCCAGCATCGACCAGGCCGCGCGCGTTGGCGGCTTGATGATCACCGGTTGCCGCAGCGAACGGGATCAGGATCGACGGGCGGCCAATCACGGAAATGTCCGCCACAGACGACGCACCGGATCGTGAAATCACCAACTGCGCCTCGCTCATGCGGCGCGGAACGTCATGAAAGAACGGCTGCACATCGGCGTTGATGCCATTTTCAGCGTAGTAATCGCGCACGCGTTCTTCGTCTTCGCCGCGCGCCTGATGGCTGACGCGCAGGTTGCGCAACATGTTCATCGGCAAATGCGCAATCGCAGGCGGTACGATGTCAGACAGGATCCGCGCGCCTTGGCTGCCGCCAATGACCAGCACATCCATCGGGTAATCGCCGGGTTGAATATAGCCAGCGCCGGCGCGTTCCAAAACCGAACCACGCACCGGATTGCCTGTGTGCACACCAACGATGCCTTCGGGCAAATCGGTCGGCCACGTGCCGCAAGCGATCTGATCAACGCGTTTTGCGAACAGCTTGTTCACCCGCCCCAGCACGCCGTTTTGCTCATGAATCATACGCGGGCGGCGCAGCAACGTGGCCGCAGACATCGCCGGAATACTCGGGTAGCCGCCAAAGCCGACAACGACGTCAGGCTTGTCGCGCATCATCCGAAACGCAGCGCCCAGAATGCCAACGCCGATGCGAAACGGCACCAATGCTTTGGCCAAAATCCCGCCACGGGCAAAGGTCGCGCTGCTGATTTGTTCAATTTCTGTGGTGTGAGGAAAACCGCCGGTATAGCGCGCGCCGCGTGCATCCGTGCTCAGCTTGACCCGCCACCCTTTTTTCAACATCGCCTCAGCCAAGGCTTGGGCCGGGAACATGTGCCCGCCCGTGCCACCGGCCGCGATCATCAACAATGGGGTTTTCATCGCGTGCGACCTCGCGCCAGTAATTCGCTAATTTCGCCTTGGGGTCTTGTGCGCGTGAACGCCAGCAACATGCCCACGGCAATGCCCGATGCAATCACTGATGATCCGCCATAACTGACAAACGGCAACGTCATGCCCTTTGCCGGTAGCAGGCGCACCGCAACACCCATGTTGATCATCGCCTGAACGCCAAACATGCACGCCAAACCGGTGCCTGCCAGACGAATAAACGGATCACGTTCGCGCACCAATCGCAGCAAGGATCGCACGACAACACCGCAGTACAGCATGATCACAACCAGCACCAAAATCAGCCCGTATTCTTCTGCCGCCACAGCAATAATAAAATCGGTATGCGCATCAGGAAGTGACCATTTGACCTGCCCTTCGCCCACACCAACGCCAAACAAACCACCTTCGCGGATCGCATCAGTGGCATAGCCCAACTGCGTGGTTGGATCGACATCGGTTGATAAAAATCCATCAATGCGGCGGGCAAAGTGTTCGGAACTGGAATAGGCGACAATGCCTGCCACAACGACCAAACCGGCCATGCCAACCAGCAAAAACATCGGCGCACCGGCGATGAAATACATCACACCCCAGCCAAACAACACAAGGCAGGCCTGACCAAAATCAGGCTGCATCGCCAACATCAAAACGATAGAAATGCACAAGGCAAACGACCATGTGCGCCCAGGCGGGCCGTTCAATTCCATGCTTGCCGCCATCATCCACGCCGCCGCGACAACAAAGCCGGGCTTGAGGAATTCAGAGGGCTGCACCGACGCAAAGCCAAGCGAATACCAACGCACCGCCCCTTTGCCAAAATCAGTTCCAAAGAACGGCAACAGCGCCAATGCAACAAACGCGCAAACAAAGCCAAGAACCGCCAGACGGCGCACCACAAGCGGCGTCATCATCGATGTCAGCAGCATGACGATAATTGCCAAAAAGCCAAAAAACGCTTGGCGTTGCACGTAATGAAACGGTTCAAATCCGTTTTTGGCAGCCAGCGGCGGCGACGATGCCAGCCCCAGCAAAAGCCCGATCGCAAACAAGATCAGGACGCATGACAGCGCCCATTTATCTATTGTCCGCCACCACTTAGGAAGAATGGGTTCACCACGTTGAACCTGAACTGCACCATAGACCATTTCTGTCATGGGGGTACGCCTTTACACTGCCTCAAATCGCCCCTTTTCGGGGTCTAGTGCTAAGTATAGCGGGTTTTGACAGCGCAATCCACCACTGATTGCGCCCTGACAGATTGTGGATCACGATCGGCGGTTTCGATCAAATTTACACCCGCCGCGGTTGTGATTACGGGGTGCCAAAGGTGCCGCGGAACGGATAGCCTTCGACTTGGTTCGCAGTCACGCCGCGCAAAACCATATCCAGATCAGGGCGCAAGAACGGCGCATTCGAGATATCAACCATCTTCAAACGCCCCTCCTCGTTGATCACAAACACACCCGGTTCTGAAAACGGGCGATCCAGTTCTTGGGGGCTGCGCGGGCTGGAAATCCATAGACCCAGCGCGCCCATTTGATCGGTCGTCATGGCGTACCCCATGCTGAGGCCCAGTTCCATTTCGTCAATCATCGCCTGCGCCTTGGCCTGCGTGTCACCAGACGCGGCCACCACATCGACGCCAATAGCGTTAAAGTCAGGCACCAGTTGGTCCAGTTTTTTCAGGTAGGTTTTGCAAATCGGGCAATGCAAGCCGCGATAGATCACCACCAATTGCCATGTGTGCCCGTCACGAGGTTGCCCCAGCGTGACCATATCGCCCCCCAACGCGTGCAATTTTGTCTGCGGAAATGGCGTGCCGGTGTTTAGCGCTTGCATGGTGTGACCTTTCGAAATGTGTTTCACAACTTTGCCGTTGGAAATCGTGTTTCGCAACCCCTGCTTGACGACCTCTGCTTGACGACGCGGCATCGGTCAGGCAATCCCCACCTCATGCAAGTTGATACGTTGATCATAGGCGCCGGTGCTGCCGGTATGATGTGTGCCGCCTACGCGGGTGGCCGGGTGCTGATCGTGGATCATGCCAAAACGCCGGGCGAAAAAATCCGGATCAGTGGCGGTGGACGCTGTAATTTCACCAACATGCAGTGTGGTCCGCACGCGTTTTTGTCGCAAAATCAACATTTCGCGAAATCTGCACTGGCGCGCTACACGCAGTGGGATTTTGTCGAGCTGATGGACAGGTATGAGATTGCTTGGCACGAAAAAACGCTGGGCCAATTGTTCTGTGATGTGTCGGCCAAGCAAATCGTCGCGATGTTACGCGATTTGATGGAAAAAGCCGGCGTGCAGCTGCATTTGCTGACATCTGTGCAGGATATTGAACAAACGCCGACCGGTTATCAGGCGACCCTCAAGGGCCCGAATGGTCAAATCCAAGTTCAGGCGAAAAACGTCGTAATTGCGACGGGTGGTAAATCCATTCCTAAAATGGGCGCGACCGGTTTTGCCTATGATGTTGCGCGCCAATTCGACATCCCGATGACCGACACGCGCGCTGCCCTGGTGCCATTCACCTTTCCCGAAGACCGGTTTGTGCCCCTTGCCGGTGTCGCAACGCCCGCACGCGTGACGGCCCAAAACACCACCTTTGACGAGGCGATCTTGTTCACCCATCGTGGCCTGTCAGGCCCTGCAATTTTGCAAGCGTCAAGCTATTGGGCCGACGGCGAAACCGTCACGCTGAACATCGAACCGGACAACACGTTGTTTGAAAAACTGCGCACGCAACGTCAGGCCCAAGGGCGCAAAAATCTGACGACTGAATTGGCGCGCCACCTGCCCTCGAAATTGGTTGATTTTATCGCCAAAGACATCGACCTGACCGGCAACTTGGCCGACCAGTCAGATGCGCGGTTGACCGAAATCATCACCCATTTGCAAAACTGGTCCCTGACCCCCGGCGGCACCGAAGGGTACCGCACAGCCGAGGTCACATTGGGCGGCATCGACACCGACGCGCTGTCATCAAAAACGATGGAATGCAAAACTCAAATGGGTCTGTTTTTCATCGGCGAAGCGGTCGATGTCACCGGCTGGTTGGGCGGTTACAATTTTCAGTGGGCATGGTCATCCGCGATGGCAACCGCACGTCATTTGAACGCCTAAAGGCGTGCGTTAACCTGCGCTGCAAAATCCTCACCGCGCCGCTCGAAACTGTCGTATTGATCAAAGCTGGCGGCCGCAGGGGCCAGCAGCACAACATCGCCGTCAACCGCATCCGCCATGGCCGCCGCAACCGCGTCCTCCATTGTCGTGCACACTTGGGTTTCGCAGGTGAGCTGCATGGCAAACTGCGCAGCCTCGCGGCCAATCACATAGGCCTTTTTGACCTGATCGGCGACGGCGTTCAACGGGTCCAATCCGCCGTCTTTTTGCAATCCACCACAGATCCAGCGGATATTTTTGAACGCTTGTAATGCCTTTGCCGCGCTGTCGACATTGGTCGCCTTGCTGTCGTTTACATAGCGCACGCCATCTGCTTCGGCGATGGTTTGGCTGCGGTGTGGCAAGCCGCCAAAACTGTGAAACGCGGCCTCGATAACCTTGGGGGCGATGCCCAGTGCACGACATGCGGCGTAGGCCGCGCAGGCGTTTTGGTGGTTGTGCGCACCAGGTAAACCGGCAATCGCGCGCAGGTCAATCGACCCTGCCTGACGGCCTTTGCGGTATTCGCTCAGGAACCCTTTGCGCGCAAAAACTTGCCATCCAGGGCCTGTCAGTTTTTCTTCGACCGACACGCGGATCACACGATCATCGACCGCGCCTTCGCTGAGTTGGTTTGCCAAAAACTGGCCTTCGTATTCGTCCACACCCACCACGGCGCGGTCTGGACCCCCTTCGGAAAACAGGCGGCGTTTGGCGGCAAAATACCCGCCCATACCAGCGTGGCGATCCAAGTGATCTGGCGACAAGTTGGTGAAAACAGCGACGTCCGGCGTTAGGCTGCGCGCAAGTTCTGTTTGATAGCTCGACAGTTCCAAAACCACGACTTCGCCGTCGATGGCAGGGTCAATATCCAACACGCCGCGCCCGATGTTACCGGCCAATTGGCACGGACGTTGCGCGTGGGTCAAAATGTGGTGGATCAGCGCCGACGTTGTCGATTTTCCGTTTGATCCGGTCACCGCAATCACACGCGGCGTGGTGTCAAAGCTGCTCCATTCCGGCGTGGCAAAAGACTGGAAAAACAGGCCGATGTCATTGTCGACAGGCACGCCCGCCTTCAGTGCTGCGGCGACCACAGGATTAGGCGTGGGGTACAAATGCGGAATGCCCGGGGACACGATCAGGCGCGTGATACCGTCGAATGCGCCCTGTTTTTTTAGGTCACGACACGTCAGCCCTTCGGCTTCGGCGGCCAAGCGTGCGGTTTCATTATCGTCCCAACAGATCGGCGTCGCGTCACCCGTGCGCAGCGCCAATGCCGCGGAAAGGCCAGACCGCCCAAGCCCGAGCACAGCGATCGTTTGGCCTGTTACGCCTTGAACTGGTATCATTTTATGTTCCTATTTACGTCCAGACGAGATGGCAAAAACCGCAGCTTTGCCACCTGTGTAAATCGTAGTATCGACAGGCATCACGACCGCACTACCGGACCTTAAGCGTCGCCAAACCGATCAGCGCCAAGATCAACGAGATGATCCAGAACCGGATCACGATCTGTGGTTCGGCCCAGCCCTTTTTCTCGTAGTGGTGATGGATCGGGGCCATCAAGAAAACGCGCTTGCCGGTCTTTTTGAAATACAGGACCTGAATGATCACCGACAGGGCCTCGACGACGAACAAACCGCCGACGATGGCCAGCACCAATTCGTGCTTTGTCGACACCGCAATGGCACCCAGCGCACCGCCCAAAGCCAACGAGCCAGTGTCGCCCATAAACACGGCCGCGGGGGGCGCATTGTACCACAAAAACCCAAGGCCGCCGCCCGCAATTCCTGCGGTAAACACCAGAATTTCACCGGTACCCGGCACATAATGCACGTCAAGATATTCGGTGAAATCCACGCGCCCGACAGCGTAGGCAATGATGCCCAACGTCGAGGCGGCGATCATCACCGGCATAATCGCAAGGCCGTCCAAACCATCGGTCAGGTTGACGGCGTTTGCCGCCCCCACAATCACGATGATCGAGAACGGAATGAACAGCACACCAAGGTTGATCAGCACGTCCTTGAACACCGGCAAGGCCAGTTGATTTTGCAGATCTGCAGGGTGGGCCGCGGCCGCGAAATAGGCCGCGATGCCAGCAATCAAAAAGCCCAGCAGCAGCCTGACTTTGCCCGACACACCTGCCGTCGTTTGCTTGGACACTTTGGCGTAATCATCGGCAAAACCAATTGCCGCAAAAGACACGGTCACGAACAAAATGATCCAGATAAAAGGGTTGTCCCAGCGCGCCCACAACAACGTCGACGTCAACAATGCACCCACGATCAACAAGCCACCCATCGTCGGTGTGCCTGCTTTGGCAAAGTGACCTTCGGGGCCGTCCTCGCGGATCGGCTGACCTTTGCCTTGGCGGCGGCGCAGCACGTTAATAAGGGGTTGGCCAAAGAGGAACCCAAAGAACAGCGCGGTCATAAACGCACCACCCGCACGCACGGTGATGTACCGAAACAGGTTGAACGCGTCGTATTCTGACAGCCAATAGAGCATCGCGCCCTCCCTCACTCATGATCTTGTGTTAAGTCGCTTCATCTTGGGGATGGCCCATTTTGCGGATCGCGTCAACGACAAGGCCCAATTTCATCGAATTGGAGCCCTTGGCCAACACCACGTCGCCCGCATCCAGATCGTTGCGCAAACCTTGCACCATTTCCGCGCTGGTTTCATGCCAACGGCCACGCTGGGGTTCGGGCAATGCGTCATACATCGCACGCATCAACGGGCCAACGCAGTGGATGGTATCAAGGTGTTTTGTGTGGTCCAGATGCGCCATGCTGGCATGCAACGCGACGGTATCCGGGCCCAATTCTTTCATATCACCAAGGTAGGCAATGCGCCGCCCTTTGCTCACGCGCCCTGTGTTATCAGTGGTTTGCGCGGCAGCCAGAACTTCGATCGATGCGGCCATCGACGTGGGGTTCGCGTTGTAACTGTCGTCGATCAGTTCCAGCGTCAGATGGGTTTCAACGGGGTCCAACACAATCGTTTCGCGCGCGCCGCGCCCCTCGAAAGGTGACCAACGGCCCAGTGATGCAACGGCCAAAGCCAAGTCAGCGCCAAGCGCCTCGCACGCCGCCAATGCCCCCAAACCGTTCATCGCGAAATGCCGCCCCGCCGTGGCGATTTTGAACAACAATGGCTGCTCAAACGCTTCGGCTTGCACAATTGTCGTGTCACCGATGATCTGGATGTCTTTTAAAACATAGTCAAAGCCGTGTTCGCCAAATCCGACATCGCGCCGCTTTGCATCATGCGCCTTGGCTTGCAAAATGGCTGCCGTTTCCACGTCGTTGTTCAGGATTGCAGTGCCGGCATATTCTAGGCCATCGATAATCGACGCCTTCTCAACCGCGATGCCTTCGACGTTCTCGAATGCCTCGAAATGCACGGCGGCTACGTTTGTGATCATCGCCACATGCGGGCGGGCCAGTTTGGACAATGGCCCGATTTCACCAGGGTGATTCATGCCAATTTCAATCACCGCATATTCGGTATCCACAGGCATCCGCGCCAAAGTTAACGGCACGCCCCAGTGGTTGTTGTAGCTGGCGACAGATGCGTGCGTGCGCCCCTGGTCCGACAACATTGCACGCAACATTTCCTTTGTCGACGTTTTGCCAACACTGCCGGTCACAGCCACCACACGGGCTTCCGTGCGGGCCCGCGCCGCAACTCCCAAGGCTTCCAAAGCGCTCAAGACATCATCGACGATCAACAAGGGCACGCTGTCGTCCAGCCCGTCAGGGATGTGCGAAACCAGCGCAGCACTTGCGCCTTTTTCCAACGCCTGCGCCACAAAATCATGGCCGTCCCGTTCAGCCTGCAATGCCACAAACAGATCACCAACTTCGATCGTGCGCGTGTCGATAGAAACGCCGTTCGCGACCCAATCTGATGTTGTGCGCCCGCCCGTTGCGGCGGCGGCCTGTGCGGCGGTCCAAAGGGGGCTCATCATGCCAGTCGTCCTTCCAAAGCGGCCACAGCCACGCTTGCTTGTTCCACATCGTCAAACGGCAAAACATCATCGCCAACCGTTTGTCCGGTTTCATGACCTTTGCCTGCGATCAACAGCGCGTCGCCCGCACCCAACCTGTCAATTGCCCGCAAGATTGCCTCGGCGCGATCACCAACTTCGGTCGCATCAGGGCAACCTGCCAACACGGCGGCGCGAATGGTTGCCGGGTCTTCGGATCGCGGGTTGTCATCGGTCACAAAAACCACATCGGCATTTTCAGCCGCCGCCTGCCCCATCAGCGGGCGTTTTGTGGCATCGCGGTCACCACCGGCCCCGACAATCGCAACCAAGCGGCCCATCACATGCGGACGCATGGCCGACAGTGCGGTTTTCACAGCGTCCGGCGTGTGGGCGTAATCAACAAACACAGCCGCCCCATTGTCGCGGGTTGCCGCCAGTTCCATTCGCCCCCGTACGGTCACCAAGTGTTCCAGCGTATCAAAAACATGCGCAGGGTCGGCCCCACAGGCAATGACCAGCCCAGCGGCCAGCATCACGTTGTCAGCCTGAAAACCACCCAATAAATTCAGACGCGTTTGATAGGCTTTGCCCATAAATTCAAAACGCAGGTCCTGCCCCGTTGCATCATAGCGTTGCGCACTCAGGCGAATGTCAGCCGCGTCACTACGACCAACGCGCAAAATATCGTGGGCATGATCGGCGGCCAGCTGCGCCATGTCTTCGCCCTTGGGATCATCGATGTTGATCACGGCAATGCCATCAGGGCTAAGCACATCAATAAACAAACGGGCTTTGGCGGCAAAATACGCCTCAAAGGTCTCGTGATAATCAAGGTGGTCTTGGGTGAAGTTGGTAAATCCGGCGGCCGTCAGCGACACACCATCAAGGCGGCGCTGGTCTAACCCATGCGAGGATGCCTCCATCGCGGCGTGGGTAATTCCGTTGTGCGCAGCATTCGCCAGCGTACGGTGTAGCGTGATCGGTTCTGGCGTCGTGTGGGCCAATGGCGCGCTCCATGCGCCCTCAACACCGGTGGTGCCAAGGTTCACAGCAGCCAGTTCCAATTCGGTCCAGATTTGCCGTACAAACGTCGACACAGACGTTTTGCCATTGGTGCCTGTGACCGCGATCATCGTCTTGGGCTGGGCCCCGAACCACAAGGCGGCGGCGCGGGCCAATGCCTCGCGCGGGTTGTCGGACACGATCAATGCAGCACCGGCGGATTTGATGGCGTCACCGGCGATCTGCGCGCCTTTTGCATCGGTTAAAATGGCCACAGCGCCTTGTGACAGGGCCGCATCCACAAAATTTGCGCCATGGGTTTTGACACCGGGCATCGCTGCAAACAGGCATCCCTTGGTGAGCTGACGGCTGTCCACAACCAGCGATGACAGCGTAGGATTCGCGCCTGATGTTGCCATCAAACCCAGTTCGTTCAATGTTTTCAAAGGGGAGGTGACCATCGTGTCTGCCTTTGCGGCTTAGTTACTGCTGGTCAGGGTTATATCAGCCAAAGTGGCGGGTTCAACGGTTGGTCGCATGCCCAACAGCGGTGCGACGCGGCGGATCATTTCGGCGGCCACAGGCACGGCTGTCCAACCGGCAGTGCGGCGCGGTTTGTCACCCGATGTTTCGACCGGTTCGTCCAACGTTACGATCAGCACATATTTCGGGTCATGCGCGGGGAACATGCTGGCAAATGTCGCGATGACTTTTTTGTCGTAATATCCGCCCGATGGTTTTGGTTTATCGGCTGTTCCGGTTTTGCCGCCCACCGCGTATCCGGTGACTTCGCCAAAGCTGGCGGTGCCTTGCGACACGACTTTGCGCAGCATTCCACGGGCGGCACGGGCTGAACTTTCGCTCATCACACGCGGGCCATAGGTTGGGCCGGCTTGTTTCAAAATTGTCGGATGTACCACACGCCCACCGTTGGCGATTGCAGCGTAACCCGCGGCCAAATGCATCGGCGATGACGACAGGCCGTGGCCATAAGAAATTGTCACCGCACTTAGGTCTGTCCAGCGTTTTGGCAGCAACGGTTTGCCTTGTGCCGCCTCAACGATCTCGAATGGCGTGGCCTCAAAAAAGCCCATACTGTCGAGGAATTCTTTTTGCTTTTTGATGCCGATTTTCAAAACCAAACGGCCCGTCCCACGGTTGGACGATTTCATAATGATGTCTGTTACACTGAGCGTGCCGTAGTTTTTATTGCGGAATTCACCGATTTTGAACCCGCCAACTTTCATCGGTCCTTTGGTGTCAATCATCGTCGATGGGCTGACGATACCCAAATCAACGGCTTGGGCTGCGGTGAAAATCTTGAACACGGATCCCAGTTCGTACACCCCCTGAACCGAGCGGTTGAACAGCGGGTCATCCCCACGGTCGCCTTCGGTAATCGGGCGCGGACGGTTGTTGGGATCAAAGCTGGGCAAGGACACAACGCTGATAACTTCGCCGGTGTGAACGTCCATCAAAACCGATGTCGCACCTTTGGCGTTCATCAATTTCATGCCGCCTTGCAACACACGTTCGGCAGCCGCCTGAACTGTCAGATCAAGCGACAATTGCAGCGGCGTGTTGCCGTTTGCAGGATCACGCAGATAGTCGTCAAAGTATTTCTCGACGCCTGCCACACCGATCACTTCGGCAGCACTAACGCCTTCTTTGCCAAACGACGCGCCGCCCATAACGTGGGCCGCCAGCGTGCCGTTGGGATACAAACGCATGTCGCGTGGGCCAAACAACAGGCCCGGATCGCCGATTTCATGCACAGCCTGCATCTGTTCAGGGCTGATTTTCTTTTTGATCCACAAGAACTTACGGGTACCTGTGAAATCTTTCATCAAACGGGCGTGATCAAGATCAGGAAACACCTTGATCAATTCATCAGCGGCGCGGGCCGGATCAATCAACTGCTTGGGCTGCGCGTACAGCGCGTGAGTTTCGAAATTTGTCGCCAAAAGATTGCCGTGACGATCAACGATATCAGCGCGCGCGGCACTGATCGCACTGCCCGCCGCGGCCGAGCGCGGTTCAACCGGATCAGAGGTCGCAAGCATGCCCATACGTCCGCCAACAACGGCAAAAGCGCAGAAAAAGAACAGGCCCAAAACCAGCAAACGCCCCTCGGCGCGATTACGCGCGCGGGCTTGCATTTGTTCATGGCGCAGACGTTTGTTTTCTTTTTCGATCGCGTCCGGGTTTTCACCTTTTTCGCGTGCATCCAGAATACGGGCCAACGGGCGCAGAGGGGTGCGGATCATGGTCTGTCTCCCGCTTGTTCGTCGCTGAACACGTCGACAGGGTTCAGGATCGGCAATTCTGGTTCGGACGGGTACGCGACCTGATTGATCAACCCGAACTGTTCAGGGGTCAACGGCAACAGGCCAAGGCGGTCAAAATTGATGTCTGCCAAATCGCGCAAACGGTCGGGGCGGTTCAAATACGCCCACTCGGCCTTGAGGACAGACAAGCGTGAGTGCCCGGCGCGAATGTCACGGCGCAATTCGTCAGCTTCGTTCAGGGTTTGCTGGGTCGCATAGTTTTCGCGGTAGGCCCAAAACGCCAGCGCTACGACCGCCAACACTGTTAAAATATACAATACCGTCCGCATGTTACCCTACTTTGCCCTGTTCGCCACCGGCATGCCGATGGTCTTTGCGTCGATCTCGCCTGAGGGGGCGTCTGTGCGTGTGGCGACGCGCAATTTTGCACTACGTGAGCGCGGATTTTCCGCCAATTCCTGATCGTCCGGCCCGATGGCCTTGCGTGATTTCACGGTAAATTGGACGGGTTCTGCTTCGATCAAAGGCGCATAACGGTTGGCGTTGCCTGCCTTGCCGGACCGCGCGGTTAAAAAGCGTTTGACCATGCGATCCTCGACCGAATGGAACGTCACAACTGCCAATTGCCCACCGGGCTTTAGCGCACGTTCGGCGGCCATCAGTCCCTCGAACAGTTCACCGTATTCATTGTTCACCTCGATGCGGATTGCTTGAAAACTGCGGGTCGCAGGGTGCGATTGACCGGGTTTTGAACGTGGCAAACAGCCCTCGATGATCCCTGCCAAACGCAAGGTCGTCGTGATTGGTTCCATTTCGCGTTCGCGCAAGATCGCCTTGGCAATGCGGCGCGATGCGCGTTCCTCGCCGTAGTGAAACAGGATGTTGGCGATTGATGCTTCGTCCGCGTTGTTCACGATATCTGCGGCAGATGGCCCGTCTTGGGACATGCGCATGTCCAGTGGCCCGTCGCGCATGAACGAAAATCCGCGTTCGGCCAGATCAAGCTGCATAGACGACACGCCAAGGTCCAGAACGATGCCGTCCAAGTCCTGTGCGTATTCATCCATTTTCGAAAACACGCCCTCTTGGAGGGTGATTTTATCGCCAAAATCGCTGACCCATGGGGCCGCCATTTCAAACGCGAGCGGATCACGATCAACGCCCATGACGTGATCGGCGCCCGCCTCAAGCAAACCGCGCGTGTACCCGCCTGCCCCGAACGTGCCGTCCAGCCAACGCCCGGACACAGGGGCGACAGCGGCCAGCAACGGGCGCAGCAAAACAGGAACGTGCGGCTTATCACTTTTTGCAGTGTTTGGACCTGTGGCAGCTGCAGCAGCCATCACGTTATCCTTCCGTTTGGGGTTGAAGGTCGCCGTCAAGGAACGCCATCGGATCAAAATCCGCCGGCAATTCGTCCAGCCATTCTTCGGTTTTCGCGGCCTCCTCGGCCTCGTATGTCTCGGGCTTCCAAATCTGGAAGGTGTCACCAGCGGCGATAAAGAACGCCTCGCCGGACAAATCAATTTTGTTGCGCAGTTTGGCCGGCAGAACCAGTCGGCCAGTTTCGTCTACGGCTGTCGGAAATGATTGACCGTGGAACAGACGCTGCAACATTTTGCGCTGCATGGTTCCGCGCGGCAAAGCGTCGATTTTTGCGTCAACTTCGTCGATGGCTTCCATCGTGTAGCATTCGAGGAAATTGCGGCGGTGATCCCCATAGACGATCACCAATTCAGGGGCTTCACCGGGGTTATAATTCGGATCAGACGCTTCCAACACACGACGAAAAGAGGCTGGGATTGAAACCCGCCCCTTCGTGTCGACTTTGTGTTGGCTTTCGCCTCTGAACCTACGTGCCACTGGTCCGTCCCTAGTGTGTGCGCATGTGCGCGAAAATCGTATCCCAAGATTGGCTTGCAAAATTGGGTCGTAAAATTAGAAACGGCGAGTTGATCTGCTGCCACTGATCAACTCGCCGCCATGTCCCACTTGAGTGGGAAGTCCAGCTGCGCGCGCCACCTGGGGGGATGTCTGCTCGCTCGCGCGCCGGATCTCTTGGTCTGATGAAAGCGAGGTGCCTGTATGAAACCTGCTAGAGTTTTTTATAATGTCGGGGTCGTTTGGTGCCCCTTGGTCTCGTTCTCATCCGATGCACTAGGGATGCCATGGGAATACGTGGGTGACAATAGTTTTTTATGGAAAAACGGTACTACCCGTTGCTTCAAGAGGACCTGCTGAACAACATATAGTAGTGAAAATAGGTCGCAAATTGGCTCACCTAGCCGAATGCACCCCCAACAAACACAATATGTAGACATATGTGGGTACCATGCAGACCCGCCCATGAATTCCCAAATAGTTTGGATTATTTTCAAGGCCTCCCGGGTGTTCTTTTTATGTTCTCACACAAAGCCACAGCTGGAAACTGAATCTGACAGAGTTTCCCGTCGAATCCATCGGATTCACCCCGATTGATTCGGAATTTCGCGGCCAGAAACCGGATCCGTCCCACGCTTTCCCACGCCCTGCCCCACGATTTCCCATTACCGGCCCTCAAAAACCAAAAAGGCACGGGCGATTTACGCGCCGTGCCTTTTCAAAATGTCGATTGTCGTAAAGTTTGGCCGTTACGCCATGCCACCCGCGATCAGACCTTTGGCGATTTGAGCGTAGGCCTGCGCCATTGGCCCGTCGCCTGCAGCAATCGGTGTGCCGCCGTCGCCGGCCAGTCGCGTTTCCAGATCGATCGGCAAAGTACCCAGTAGCGGAACGCCCATCTTTTCCGCTTCGGCCGCGACACCGCCAGTGCCAAAAATCTCGTGGCTCGATCCGCAATCAGGGCAGACAAACATCGACATGTTTTCGATCAGGCCCAAAACCGGCGTTTTTAGCGTCGCGAACATATCCAGCGCTTTGCGCGCATCGATCAGCGCCACGTCTTGAGGCGTCGACACCACAATCGCGCCCGTCAGTTCGGATTTGGTACATAGGGTCAGCTGCACGTCACCAGTGCCCGGCGGCAGGTCAACCAGCAGCACGTCAAGTTCGCCCCACTCCACCTGCCCCAACATCTGTTGCAGCGCGCCCATCAACATCGGGCCACGCCAAACCACAGCTTTGCCTTCTTCCATCATAAAGCCAATCGACATGATCGTGACACCATGCGCCTTGAGCGGAATGATGGTTTTGCCGTCAGGCGATGCGGGGCGTTTGTTCACACCCATCATGCGCGGCTGTGACGGTCCGTAGATATCTGCATCCAGCAGGCCAACTTTGCGCCCCTGTTTGGCCAAGGCCACGGCAAGGTTTGACGACACAGTCGATTTGCCTACGCCGCCTTTGCCCGACCCGATTGCCAGAATACGCGCCACACCTGATGGTTTTGTGGGCCCGTCTTGCGGTTTTGGGTGGCCACCGATTTTCAAGGACGGTGGCGGCGTTTTGGGCGCGGCAGGACCATGAGCAGTCAAGGCGACTGTTACCTTGGACACGCCGTCCAGTTCCATCACCACGGCTTCGGCCGCTTTGCGCGCAGGTTCCATCTGGGCTGCGACCTCGGGTGTTGGGGCCTCGATCACAAAGTTGACCGTGTCATCCTGAATATTGATCGCGCGGATCATATCGCGACTGACCAGGGTTTCGCCGTTTGGCAGACCGACGCGGCCCAATGCCTCGAGGATCGACTCTTTGCTCACTGACATCACGGTACTCCAAATAATGCGCCCAATGGGTGTTGCCCCCTAATTGGCTGTTTTACGCCAAAGGACAAGGGCCGAGCATCTTGCCTTTGGTAAAACGATTTTGATTTCAAGGGTGTTTGCCATGCAATTGCTGCATAGCAGCATTGTCGAAGAATCTATTGTGCAAGCGCAGCATTGGGTTATCTTCATAGCAAGACGAATACAGAGGCAGTCAGGAAAGACGAGCAAGCCCATGACATATATTAACGACACACACGTAAACGGTTCTTTCATCGAACGCTTGATGGCCACAGCTGGTCACATGTTGGAAGCCGCAGCATTGCGCCGCGCCCAGCGCCGCGTGTACCGCAAAACATTGACCGAGCTCAGCGCGCTCAGCAATCGTGATCTGGCCGATTTGGGTCTGGCACGTAGCGAACTGCGCCGCATCGCTTACGAAGCAGGTCAAGCACAGACAGCAGCCTAAGCTGTTACAGAATCGGACGATCGTCTCCTCCCTAGATCGTCTGTTACGCGCGGTGATATCGTCTCCTCCCTAGATATCACCGTGTCTCTTTCGCTCACGATAGTGGGCACACGACATCATCGCGCGCTTTTCCTCCCTTAAGCGCGCAGATGACACTAGACGGCGGTCCCTCCTCCCAGGGGCCGCCGTTTTTCGTTTTGGGGTTTCCAAGGTGGTGTGATTGCCTGACTGTGGCCGCATCATTTCCCTAACGCTGGATCACCATCATGACCGCTTCTATTACGCCGCTCTATGCGGGCCTTGTCGCTTTGCTATTCTTGGCGCTGTCTATGCGCGTTGCGCGCTATCGCCGTGCCAACCAACTGTCCGTGGGTGACTACGGAGACAAAAAACTAGAGGCGCGGATGCGGGCCCAAGCGAACTGCGCGGAATATGCCCCGATTTGCCTGATCTTGATTCTGTTGGTTGAATTGCAGGGTGCCCCGGTGATCGCTGTCCACATTCTGGGGCTGATGTTGGTGCTGGGCCGCGCAATGCACGCCTACGGGTTTTCGAAACACCCGCAAATCATCCCCCTGCGCGCTGGCGGCATGATCCTGACGTTTTCGGTTTTGCTGTTCGGGTCCTTGGGTTTGATCGGCCACAGCCTGTTCTAAAGTCGTGTTTCAAACGGGCCGTACAAAGTTTTTCATCTTTTTCTCGAATAGTTTGAAATTAACTCTTGCGGCCCACAGCATCCAATTATAGATGCTGCTTCACCAAAGGAAGCGGGCGTAGCTCAGGGGTAGAGCATAACCTTGCCAAGGTTAGGGTCGAGAGTTCGAATCTCTTCGCCCGCTCCATTTGGACCTGTTACCCAGCAGGATAGACAAGGCCGCCTTTGGGCGGTCTTTCTGATTCTGGAACCCGAATTTTAGGGGGCGAACGCACGATAGCCTGCCCCCCGCGTCAAAACACCTTGTAGGTCATTGTGGTCAGCGAGCGTTCGATGCCTTTGATCACCAACAGATGATCATTGATGTATTTGCCGACGTCCTGATCTGCCGGAATGTACATTTTCATCAGCAAATCAAAATCACCGCTGGTCGAATACAGTTCTGAATGAATTTCTTGCAGCGCGATTTCTTCGGCGACGGCATAGGTTTTGCCAGGGGTGCAGCGGATTTGAATAAAGACGCAGGTGCTCATGGTGAATGCTCCGGTTTGGGTTGCCTATTGCTGACATAGGAACAACATCGGGCGCAATCCCTGTTGCCGTGTCTTGGCGCGCGCACACATCGCGCCTATAAGCCCGATAACAACCTACCGGAGACGAACATGCGCACCAGCACCATCACCCGCACCACTGCCGAAACCGAGATTTCAGTCACCATCAATCTGGATGGCACCGGGATCTACGACAACCAGACCGGCATCGGGTTTTTTGACCACATGCTGGACCAGCTGGCGCGCCACTCGCTGATCGACATGACCATTCGCGCCACTGGTGATTTGCACATCGACGATCACCACACCGTCGAGGACACAGGCATTGCGCTGGGTCAGGCGTTGACGGCTGCATTGGGCGACAAACGTGGCATCGTGCGCTATGGCAGCTGCCTGTTGCCGATGGATGATGCACAGGTGCGCTGCGCCCTTGATCTGTCTGCGCGTCCCTTCCTGATTTGGAACGTCGACTTGCCAACTCAAAAGATCGGTAATTTTGACACCGAGCTGGTGCGCGAATTTTTCACCGCATTTGCCACGCACGGCGGCATCACCCTGCACGTCGATATGCTACACGGGATCAACAGCCACCACATTGCCGAGGCGGCGTTTAAATCCGTGGCCCGTGCCTTGCGTGATGCGGTCGAAGTCGATCCGCGCAAGTCCGGCGATATTCCTTCGACCAAAGGGGCGCTGTAAACCCGATGCTGACAGCCATTGTTGATTACGAAAGCGGCAATTTACACTCGGCGCACAAAGCGTTTGAACGTATGGCCCGCGAGGTCGACGCAGGTGATGTTGTCGTCACTGCGGACGCTGACGTTGTGGCGCGCGCAGATCGCATCGTGTTGCCCGGTGATGGCGCATTTCCGGCCTGCCACGCAGCACTGACCGGCACAGGTGGCCTATACGATGCCATGGTCGAAGCGGTCGAAATCAAAGGCCGCCCGTTCCTAGGGATTTGTGTCGGCATGCAACTGATGGCCAGCATCGGGCGCGAATACCGCGACACGGCCGGTCTGGACTGGATCAAAGGCGACGTCGTCCCGATTGTCCCCACCGCCGCGCGCCTAAAGGTGCCGCACATGGGTTGGAACGATCTGGTCATTGATCACCCGCACGCGGTTTTGGATGGCATCACATCCGGCGATCACACATATTTTGTGCACTCTTACCATTTTAACGTCACCAACCCTAAGGAACGACTCGCACACGTCGAATACGGGGCGGATGTGACAGCGGTGATCGGGCGTGACACGATGATCGGCATGCAGTTTCACCCTGAAAAAAGTCAGGATGTCGGGCTGCGCATGATCGGGAATTTTCTGAAATGGGCCCCTTAACGGCGCCGCACATTTCGACAGTCTAAAACCCGAGGCACAGTTTCCAGCGCCTCGGGGACTTCAGCACATTAGTTTACGCGCGACCAAGTCTGCTTTTTGCAGATCGGGCCAACGCAGCCGGAAACTTTCAGCGTATTGCCGGACAAGGTCATCTTGGACCTGTAGATTTTGTCCGTAGATGGCTGCCAGATTTTACCAGATTTGTAGTACCCATCACCGGCTGGCACCATGGCCCATACCAATTTCTTACCAAGGTTTTCCGTATTCATCGGCCCTTGCGCATTAAATGCTTTGGCAATTGTACCGCAAATTTTCTGGCCACATTTTTGCATTTTGACATGCGCATAATTGCCATCATCAACTTGGGTTTTCCATGTGCCCAGAACCGGATCGGCCAATGCCGCCCCTGCCCCAAATCCTGTCACCGCCAGACCCAAAGCCGCGGCTTTCATCCATGATTTCATGTGTCTTCCTCCCTTATTTTTGCACAGCATGTGTCATGGCCCACTTTCTGGCAAGGTTAACCTTGGGTCGCGTTGCAAATCCGGACCGACCCCCGCATAAAGCGCGCAAAGCCCACGATGCAAAGGTGCCGACATGATCCTATACCCCGCAATCGACCTGAAGGACGGCCAAGCCGTGCGCCTCGTTCACGGCGACATGGACCAATCCACCGTTTTTAACGACGATCCAGCCGCCCAGGCCTGCGCCTTTGTCGAGGCGGGTTGCGAATGGCTGCACTTGGTCGATTTGAACGGCGCGTTTGCAGGCACCCCCGTGAACGCGGCCCCTGTCGAGGCGATCTTGAAATCCTGCAAAGTTCCCGCGCAACTGGGCGGTGGCATCCGCGACATCGCCACAATCGAAGCATGGCTGGACAAGGGCCTCGCCCGCGTCATTCTAGGCACGATCGCTGTCGAAAACCCTGATCTGGTCCGCGAGGCTGCGCGCAAATTCCCGAACCAAGTCGCCGTTGGCATTGATGCACGCAACGGGCGCGTCGCCACCAAAGGCTGGGCCACAGAAACCGATGTGATGGTCACGGATTTGGCCAAATCGTTCGAGGACGCAGGCGTCGCCGCAATCATCTACACCGACATCCTGCGTGACGGCGCGATGGGTGGCCCCAACATCGAGGCGACCGAGGCCTTGGCCCGCGCCGTGTCGATCCCTGTCATCGCATCGGGCGGCGTGTCGTCCATGGCGGATCTAACAGCCCTCAAGGCCACAAACGTCATCGCCGGCGCGATTTCGGGCCGCGCATTGTATGATGGTGCAATTGATTTGGGCGACGCGCTAAAGGCACTAAAATCATGAACGATCTGTTCACAGTTCTGGGGCTGATGTCGCCCTGCGTCGCCGCGCTCGCCATTTCGCGATTTGCTACTAGCCGGATCGCAAGGCGGATTTTGATTGTGGGCGGGCTGTACTTTCTCATCGTCATCTTGCTCGCTTACATGTTTGGTCAACAATGTGTCGGTGGCCTGATCGAAGGGTTTTCCAGCTGCCAACCCGCGTTTTTGGCACCCGTCGCACAAACGCTGGCCAGCCCGCTGCTGATCTCTTTTTTCGGATACTTAGTGGTTGGCCCCGGTGTTTTGCTGGCTGCCGCAATTTTCGAATTTTTGAAACGACGGGCATCATAGGCATGCGCGCCTTGCCTGTCCCACACCGCATCGCTACACAAAACCCATGTTAAAAACCCGTATCATTCCCTGCCTTGATGTTGCTGATGGCCGTGTGGTCAAAGGCGTGAACTTTGTTGGCCTGCGCGATGCAGGCGACCCCGTCGAATCCGCCCGCGCCTATGATGCCGCCGGTGCTGACGAGCTGTGTTTCCTCGATATCCAAGCGACGATTGAAAACCGTGGCACGATGTTTGACGTGGTGCGCCGCACCGCCGAGCAATGTTACATTCCGCTGACTGTCGGTGGCGGTGTGCGCACATCTGCGGACGTGCGTGATCTGCTGCTGGCCGGTGCCGACAAGGTCAGTTTCAATTCCGCCGCCGTCGCCAACCCTGACGTTCTGGCGGATGCGGCCGATCATTTTGGCAGCCAATGTATCGTCTGTGCGATCGACGCCAAAACCGTGGCACCGGGCCGTTGGGAGATTTTCACCCACGGCGGGCGCAAACCCACGGGCATTGACGCGGTCGAATTTGCCCTCACCGCTGCGGCCAAAGGGGCGGGTGAAATCCTGCTGACCTCAATGGACCGTGACGGCACCAAACAGGGGTTCAACCTGCCTCTGACCCGCGCGATTTCGGATGCGGTGAACATACCCGTGATTGCGTCTGGCGGCGTTGGCACCCTAGATCATCTGGTCGAAGGTGTCACAAAAGGCGGCGCGTCTGCCGTGCTCGCCGCATCGATTTTCCACTTTGGCGAATACACAATTCAAGAGGCCAAACAGCACATGGCAAATGCTGGCATCCCGATGAGGCTGACATGACCCTGAACGATCTGTTTGATACAATCCAAGCGCGCAAAACTGCTGATCCGACCTCGAGCTGGACAGCGCAATTGCTGGCCAAAGGTCCCGAAAAATGTGCTGAAAAGTTTGGCGAAGAAGCGATTGAAGCCATCATCGAAGCGGTCAAAGGTGACACTGCTGGCCTGACCTCAGAAGCTGCGGATGTCCTGTATCATTTGATGGTCATGCTTGCGTCGCGTGACGTACATTTGGATGATGTTCTGGCGGAACTTGCCCGCCGCCAATCAAAATCCGGACTTGCGGAAAAAGCAGGCCGCTAGCCACCTGCCCCAATCAAGATTGTCATCGCAGCATCGCTGCGCCCATTGGATCAGGTCAGTTTTGAGCTGATGATACCTGTGTTGAAACCACCCATGCGCAGTTCAGAAAACAACCGCTGATATTCGATTTTAGGGCAGCGGTTTTGCACCACATCCACACCACGTGCGTGGGCTTTTGCCGCCGCTTGCGCGTGCTCGACGCCAATTTGCATCCAGATGGTTCCCAGATCAGGAAACGTCGCCAATGCTGCATCAACAATGTCAGGCACAGCCTCAGAGCGGCGAAAAATATCAACCATATCAACATGTTCATCAATACCTGTCACATCACCGCGCACGGTTTCCCCCAGCAATTCCTGCCCTTCAAGACCAGGATTAACCGGAATAACGCGGTACCCTTTTAGCCCCATATAGCGCGCCACAAAATAGCTGGGGCGCACAGGATTGGCCGAAATACCGACAATCGCCACAGTTTTGGTGCGCGTCAGGATGTCTTTTAAAAATGCGTCTGAATACTGTGTCATGGACCGACCCTAGCGCAGCTTTGGCCAAGAAAAAAGCGCCCCAAAGCAAAAAGCAAAGGGGCGCATAAAGTGCGGAACGAGGGACAGTGTTAGATCAGTCGGGCGTTCCAAACCCGCGATCTCATGATTAAAAGATAGGGTGCGATTTACGCGGGAAAAGGCCTTGGCTGGATTCCGTCCCTAAAATTTTAGATATGGGCGAAAAGATGCCGAATATTTCAGATCGCGGGCCAAACACGGCCTTTAATCAAAGATGTCCTCAACAAACTCAAAGGCATCCTCGAACGCGTCTTTCAGAAACTTGAAAGGGCGCGGCGATTTGCGCGGTTTCTTCTTTTTCTGCTTTTTCACCAACGCCTTGGGACGCTGGGTTCGCACGGCACTGGGGCGCACCAATTCGCGGTCGGGTTTGGGCGCAGCAGTTTTGCGCACCGGCAACATTTTCAACTCGTGCAAAGGCGCGCCACAACGGCTGCATGCCAATTCGTGGCGCCCGGTTTCCTTCATCACAAGGGCCGCGCGCGCCCCGCAATAACAGCATGTCGCAATCTTGCTCGGATACCCCAAAATCTGCCCCTTTTACGGCTTCGCAGCACTGCGCGCCTGAGACGCATATAGGGCCAACGCCGCAGCATTTGAGACGTTCAGCGACCCGAATGCACCGGATGCGTCAATACGCGCCAGAACATCGCAGGTATCCTTGGTCTTTTCGCGCAGACCCGGCCCCTCTGCCCCCAAAACCAGAGCCACAGGGCGATCCTTGATCCCCTCGACTGCGGATTCGATGGTTTGCTCGGCGTCGCCGTCCAGACCCAGAATCAAATAACCCATGTCCTTGAGTTCGATCATCGTGTCGGCAAGGTTGCGCACCCGCAAATATGGCTGGCGTTCCAGCGCGCCACTGGCTGATTTGGCCAGCGATCCGGTTTCTGGTGCCGAATGATGGCGTGTTCCGATCACCGCAGACGCACCGAGCACCTCGGCCGAGCGGAGAATCGCTCCGACATTGTGTGGATCAGTGACGCGATCCAACAAAAGCACACGCGGAAGTTCAGCCCCAATCGCCACATCCGCCAAACGGCCCCAATCGAGCGGCTTGACCTCCATCGCGGCACCTTGGTGCACAGAACCGGGATCCAGTGGCGCATTAAACTTACGCAGATCAACGATTTCCGGCTCGATGCCGGCCTCGACAATCGCGTCTTCCAACTTGTTAAACGCGTTTAGCGTCACAACCAGCTGCAATTTAACACGTTTCGGGTTCATCAACGCATCACGCACAGCATGCAGGCCAAACAGCCAAACAGTCGCTTTATCGTCCGCCTTTTTGCCTTGTTCTTTCTCGACAACCCACTTTGGTTTTTTCATCTTTTTCGCCTTTGTTGCGCACGCGACCAATTCAGAACGATTTCTGCCTTGACGACCCTTTGGCGCGCTTGTAATCACGCCCTCACGTCAGACGCAATGCGCATGACAGTGGGCGACAGGCCGCAAGGTGTGGCAGGGGACTGTAACTCCCTCGCGGAGACGCACGCCTGGTTCGATTCCAGGGTCGCCCACCATTACGCTACTACGTTGAAATTCCTTATATTGTTAAGTTACTCCCACTTCGGGGCCACTGATCTAGCCACGTTTTGCGGGATTTTCGACACAATGCAGGCGAAGAAGGTCAAACATCTGATCGACAACAATTGTAGTTGCGGCACAACCTCATCAAACTTATCAGGGCGATGATGGATCTGCCGATAATTCATCAGAAGAAGGTTCTCTATTCGTGGAGAACGACATTCAGCGATGAGGCGGGCTGGTGCAGATAGCGTTAGCTGCGAGGACATGGAAGTGCAGCGATTGAGCCGCGTCTGTGGGGTCCAAAAACTAGCGGCATTCGAAACTTGAGGAAAACAGCAGGCAACCCGCCTTTACGTTTGCCTGAAAAGCCGTGTTGACATTACCAACTGAATCACTCAGATAAAGGCCAACACACAGCCACCTTGCCCAAATTTGGCAAAGCCGTCGCGATGCGAGGCGAATCCATCTTGGGCCTCACATCAATCGCGTTTGACAGGTCCGATCGATTGGGCATGACCAACGCTGTCTTTCATCACTCACAACCCCGCCAGCCCTATCGCCAGCCATGTTGTTCACTTCACTTTCAGGATATCAAAATGAACAAAACGACATTGACTGCGGGGGTTATGACCCTCGCGCTGGCTGGCGCCACAACCCTTCATGCCCAAGACGCAGGCTTCACTTGGGAAGGTGAACTTGAGGTCGGCATTGATAGCACCGTGCGCTCTGACGATCCGACGGCGGAAATCACCGACACCTACCTGACGCTGGAATTGGCGTTCGAAGCTGCGATTTCGGACCGCATCACGGCATTTGGTGGGCTGACGCTGGAATCTGTGACCGACGCGACCGCCAACCGCACGTTTGACGACTTGGGGCTATATTTTGCGGAATTGGGGCTGCGGTTCAACTTTGGTGACACTGCGGTTTCGGTGGGTAAAATCAGCCCGGTGTTTGCCGTGGCATGGGATGAAGCACCCGGTTTTTACGGCACAACATTGGCCGAAAATTACGAGCTATCCGAAATGATCGGCGTCACGCTCGACACACCCATTGGCGCAAATGGCTCATTGTCAGCGGCCTTGTTTTATGCGGATGACACCGGGCTTAGCAACAGCGCTGGCACCAATCGTGGCCGCAACACAGTGGCAGCTGGCGGCGTCGGCAACACCGGAAAACTCAACAACGTCGCCTTGCAATACACCCACGACTTTGGCGACACGACAGCCTGGGTCGGCGCACGCCATTTGTCCGCAGGCGTTGGCGATGTGTCTGACGAAACCGGCCTTGTTGCAGGCATGTCCCATGCCTTTGGCAGCGGCTACGATATGATCGCAGAAGTCGCCCGTTTCGATGGCGCAGGCGGCACAAACGACGACGCAACCTATGCCACATTGGGCGGCGCATATGCGCTGAACGACTGGACGTTTTCGGCCGCGGCAACATTCGTCGACAACAGCGCGGCAGGCACCGACAGCATGATCGCGTTGGGTGTTGACCGCACATTGACCGACACGGTTGACCTGAACTTTGGCGTTGCGCGTTTTGATACTGGCGGCGTGAAATCGACGTCAATCGGGTTGGCTGCGGTCATTTCATTCTAAGCACGGCTTTTGCGGTCAAACGCCAAGGCACTGATCAAACACACAACAGCGGCGGGCCTGATCGGGTCTGCCGTTTTTTTTACGAAATACGAAACCGCGCGCATGAATGATTGAACCAAAACTGTCGGGTTGACAATTCCGACGGTTTTAGTCAGAATTAAATCAAGTCAAGCCACCCCACAAAATGCAGGGCCAGCCCGACACGTGAAACATGTGAGGACTGCCAGAATGCAACATTTTGACCCGACCCCAAAGCCGCAGATGACCCCGCAGTGCTGCGTCCTTTGTACCCCTGTTCGCGATCGGCACGGATCATGAGCTTTCATACATCACGTCCCAAAATGCTGTCCGAAGACATGTCGCGCACCAGTGTTTTGCCGACCTATTCCGCCAAGGATTTGACCGATGGCGGTGATCTGGCGCAGATCGTTCTGGACGAACAAACCTACACCCTGCGGATCACGCGGGCTGGTAAATTGATCCTGACGAAATGACCGATGCACAGGTAAACCGTGGTGCGGCACCCGTCGGCTTCGTCACCGAATTAGACGGAATTCAGGCAGCGTCGGTGATCTATCTGCGCTTGTGGTTCAATGGCCCCGAAGGTCAGAACAACGTCTGGGATGATTTTGTCGCCAGCCTTGGCGTCACGCCGGGAAAACGGGCGTTACAATCGTTCGAAGACTTGTGCCGCATGTGCGCACAGCACGGCCGCCGCCCTTTGATGCGCCATTGCGTTGACTGCAAATGCCTAGGTTCAGACGAGGCGTGTTTTGCCAACTTTATCGCCACAGCCGCGACGGGCGAACGCGAAGACGCGCTGATGATCGCAACACTTTTGGTGCGTTCTGATGTTGCCCCGTTGATCACCGCGCTTGCCACTGATTTTGGGCTGGCATTGATGCGCATGAACCTGCGTGCCCCCAAAGAACTGGGAAAAAACACGCGCCCTCCCCGCCCCGCGCACAGCCAGCTTCATTAAGGCAAAATCAGGTATTTGCGTTCTGTAATGGATAAAAAATACTTCACCTCGAAACCTCAATTCGATTGAATTTCTAAATGCACTACGCGTATTGCGTGATGTATTAAGTTAGTACATTTCGTAATGAGGGAATTTTGGATGAAGTTGAGCTTGAAACAGCTGGAGGCTTTTTTGTGGGTCGCCGATCTGGGCAGCTTTCGAAAGGCCGCGGATCGTTTGAACACCACACAGCCGAATATTTCGTCCCGAATTGCCCTGCTCGAAACTCAATTAAACACGTCCCTGATGGACCGTGATGCGGGATCTGTGCGGCTAACGCCCAAGGGGCTGCAACTGTTGGATCACACCCGCAAAGTGCTGCGCGCTGTCGACGATTTGGTAGACGCATCCGGTGAAACCGATTTGATTGACGGCACCCTGCGCCTTGGCGTTACGGAAATGATTGTGCACACTTGGTTAAGTGATTTTCTAAAGGCTCTCAGCACCACTTACCCCAAATTGCACGTCGAATTAACGGTCGATCTGTCGGTCAATCTAGAGGCAGGATTGGCCGCGCGCACCATTGATCTGGCCCTGCAAAACGGGCCATTTAACAGGCAAATCAGTGGTGAATTCGCATTGGGGCACTACCCGTTGGTTTGGGTCGCCGCGCGGTCTTTGGGCTTTGACGACAGTCACGCGCCAACCATCGAAGATTTGGCAAAACACCCGATCCTGACCCACGCTCGCGACACACAACTGTTCTCCGAAACGGCCTCGCATTTTGACCAACGTCGCGGGTTAAACGCGCGTCTTGTGCCGTCTAGCAATCTGGCCGCCTGCCTGCACATGACCCTAAATGGCATGGGCGTCGCAACCCTGCCCGCCGCGATGGTTGCCGCCGAATTGGAAAAGGGTGACCTAGCCCAGATCCAATATGATTGGCATCCTGAACCGTTGGAATTTTTTGCACGTTTTGATGCGGCTCGAGCCCCTAAATACTTGCAGGACGCCGCCCAAATTGCGCAATCAATCGCTAAAACCCATCAGTCGGAATAACGCGACCTTAGGATAAATTTTCATTATCCTATTCATCCAGATTAAGAATTTGATCTGATCCAACCCCTAGCGCTAGGCTGTACTCATTAGCGTAGGTTTTAGGGGGTCCGTTCAGCATGGGCACAGATTCAATTCGGATGGGCGTCGACATCGGCGGTACATTTACCGACGTCGTTATCGAAGTTGGCGGCGTGGCGTTTTCGACCAAGGTTTTGACAACCTATGTCGCCCCTGAAAACGCAATTATTGATGGCATGCATCAGGTCTGCGCCAAGGCTGGCGTAAAGCCAAGCGATGTCAGTCAGATCATTCATGGCACGACATTGGCCACCAACGCATTGATCGAACGGAGGGGTGCCAAAACAGCGCTCATCACCACCAACGGGTTTCGCGATGTCATCGAAATGCGCACAGAAAGCCGGTTTGAACAGTACGATCTGAACCTTGAATTGCCCGAACCCTTGTTGCCACGCCAAAGCCGCTTCACGGTCACCGAACGCATGGACGCAAGTGGCGCTATCCTTATTCCGTTGCAGCGCGCCGAGGTCGAAACCCTTGTCGATCAGATCGCCGCTGCGGGCTATCAAAGCATCGCGGTCGGGCTGATCCATTCCTACCTGAACCCCGCGCACGAACAGATGGTGCGCGACGTGATCGAGGCGAAAATTCCAACAGCCATGGTGTCATTGTCGTGTGAAGTGTCGCCGCAAATGCGCGAATACGAGCGGTTCAATACCGTCGTCGCCAACGCCTATATTAAGCCGTTGATGAAATCCTACCTTGGTCGCCTCAAGGGACGTCTTGAGGACGAGGGTGCCGCCTGCCCTGTGTTCTTGATGCACTCCGGTGGCGGTATCATTTCGATCGAAAGTGCCGCTGATTTCCCTGTGCGTCTGGTCGAATCCGGGCCTGCGGGGGGGGCGGTTTTTGCAGCCAACATCGCGGCGCGCTATGGTCTTGATAAGGTGCTTAGCTTTGATATGGGCGGCACCACCGCAAAGATTTGTTTGATCAAAAACCAGACCCCAAAAACATCGCGTGTGTTCGAAGTCGCGCGCACATACCGGTTCAAAAAAGGCTCTGGGATGCCGATTTCCATTCCCGTGATCGACATGGTCGAAATTGGTGCAGGTGGCGGATCATTGGCGCACGTGGACGCCATGCGCCAAATCCGCGTTGGCCCCGAAAGTGCGGGATCAGAACCTGGCCCTGCGTGTTATGGCCGTGGTGGTGAAAAGCCCGCCGTGACAGATGCTGATTTGGTTTTGGGCAAACTGGACCCCGATAATTTCGCCGGTGGATCAATCAAATTGCACAAAGACCAATCTGCCGCTGCGTTGGAAAATGTCTTGGGCAAAACGCTGGATATGGATGCGCAAACCGCCGCGTTCGGGCTGGCCGAAGTGGTCGATGAAAACATGGCCAATGCCGCGCGGGTTCATGCGGTCGAAAATGGCGAGGACCTATCCGAATACACGATGATCGCCTTTGGAGGTGCCGCCCCGCTTCATGCTGGTCGATTGTGCGAAAAACTGGGCGTTGATCGCCTGTTGGTGCCAACGGGCGCTGGCGTCGGGTCAGCCATCGGTTTTTTGCGCGCGCCATTCAGTTTTGAGGCGAACAGATCGATCTACATGAAGCTGTCGAATTTCGCACCAGACGTGATCAAAACGCTGCTGAGCGAACTCCAAGCCGAGGCGACGGGGTTTGTGCGCAACTGCGATGCGAACGCTGAAATTCTGTCAGAATTCAAAGTCTACATGCGCTACACAGGTCAAGGCTGGGAAATCCCGATCAGCCTGACCGCGAAACAAGCAATGGCACCCGACGCCGCGACCTTCCACGCCTTATTTGAGGCAGATTACGCCGCACTGTTCGGGCGCACAGTTGATGGCATGGACGTCGAAATCACCGTCTGGTCGGTGAACGCAACAACCCCGTCCGACGCGGTGGATTTGGTGCCCCAAGCACGCGATGCGGGCCCCGCCCCCTCAGACGCCCAGCGCCCTGTTTTTGACCCCGCATTGGCACAGGTCACCGACGCCGCCCTTGTCGCGCGCGCGGACATGACGCCGGGGCAAACCGTGCAAGGACCGGCTGTCATTTCAGAGGATGAAACCACAATCATCGTGCCCACCTCGCGCCAGATTATGGCACAGCCCGACGGCACGCTTGATATGACTACAAAGGGATCTACGGCATGAGTAAACCTTCGACAGTTGCCTACCAAGTCATGTGGAATCGCCTGATTTCGGTGGTTGAAGAACAGGCGCAAGCCCTTGTTCGCACAGCGTTTTCGACATCGGTGCGCGAAGCAGGCGATTTGTCAGCAGGCGTCTATGACGTGAACGGGCAAATGCTGGCCCAAGCCGTCACAGGCACCCCCGGACACGTCAATGCGATGGCCGATGCGGTTGGGCATTTCATTCGCAGGATCGGGCGCGACAACATATTCGAGGGCGACGTTTACATCACTAACGACCCATGGGAAGGCACCGGCCACCTGCACGATATCACAGTCGTCACGCCATCCTTTTACAACGGAATTCTTGCCGGTTTCTTTGCCTGCACAGCGCATATTGTTGACATCGGCGGGCGCGGATTTGGCGCGGATGCAGCATCGGTCTACGAAGAAGGCCTATACATTCCGATCATGAAATTTGCGGAACGTGGCACCGTCGATCAGACATTGATCCGCATTGTGCGCGGCAATGTGCGCGAACCTGATCAGCTGGTCGGTGACATCTACGCGCTGACCACATGCAACGAAATTGGCCATCGTCGATTGGTCGAAATGATGCAGGAATTCGCCCTGACGGACCTGAACGGCATCGGTGATTTTATCCTCGAAAATTCACGCCGCGCCACATTGGAACGGATCAATGCGTTAAAACCGGGCGTTGCCACCGGCGAAATGACAGTGGATGGGTTTGCCGCCCCGATCACCCTCAAGGTCACGCTCAGCATCGAAAAAGATCGCATTTTGTCGGATTTTGCAGGCACGTCAGGTCTTGATAAAAAGGGCATCAACTGCCCGCTTGTCTACGCCAAAGCCTATGCGTGCTACGCGTTGAAATGTGCAATTGCGCCCGAAATTCCCAACAATGCAGCATCACTTGCGCCATTCGAAATTTCAGCGCCGGAAAACAGCATCGTCAATGCGCTGCACCCTGCCCCCGTCGCCTTGCGCCACATCGTTGGCCACTTTGTACCCGACACGATTTACGCGGCGTTGGACAAATTACTGCCCGATACCGTCCCTGCCGAAGGGGCCGGTTGCCTGTGCAATTTCCAAGTGTCCTTGCGTCCGCGCACGGATGTTCCCGCCCCCGCACACGCCCGACGGGCCGAGGTTTTGACCTTTAATTCCGGCGGCGCAGGTGCGCGCCCAGCGTTTGACGGGTTGAACGCGACCGCATTTCCATCAGGCGTGATGACCATGCCAATCGAGGCCACAGAACACACCGGTCCCGTTATCATCTGGCGCAAAGAATTGCGGCCCGACAGTGGTGGTGCTGGCAAATTCCGTGGCGGTTTGGGCCAATACATGGAAGTCGGCGCGCGCGACGGTCACGAGTTCGATTTCCAAGCCATGTTTGACCGCGTCGATCACCCAGCACGCGGCCGCATGGGCGGTCAAAACGGGGCGCCCACCACAATTGCCCAAGATGACGGCGCTAAAATGTACGGCAAAGGTAAACAATTTGTCGCCCACGGGCGGCGTGTCATGCTGGCCTTGCCCGGTGGCGCTGGCTACGGCGACCCGTCAGACCGCGCACCCGAATTGGTCAAACGCGATTTGGCGCGTGGGTATATCTCGGCCGAGGTTGCAAAAGCCGATTACGGGCTCAGCGACGAAGACACAAACGCCGTGCTGGATGCGGTTCAAAAAGGGGAGGCAATTTGATGCAGACACCAAAACAAACGTCTTACGATGTCGTGATTGTCGGCGGCGCAATGCTGGGGTCCTCAGTTGCATGGTTCACCGCGTCAAACCCCGATTTTGATGGCAAAATTCTGGTGGTAGAAAAGGACCCCACTTACGAATTCACCTCGACCGTGCATACAAATTCGTGCATGCGCCAGCAGTTTTCCAACGAGGTAAACATCCGCGTCAGCCAGTTCGCCGCTGAATTTGTCAAAAATTTCCGCGACTTTATGGGCGGCGATGACCGCGTGCCACAACCGGCTTTGCAAAGCTTTGGCTACATGTATTTGGCCGACAACGCGGAATTTGCACAGACGTTAAAAGACAGCCAAAAGATCCAGGAATCCTTGGGCGCGGGGACCAAATACATGCCCCGCGACGAGATTGCGCGCGACTATCCGTTTTACCATTTGGACGACATCGTCGGGGCCAACCACAACCTGATCGACGAAGGGTATTTTGATGGAAACACCTTGTTTGACTGGTGGAAACGGTCCGCGCGCGAACACGGCGTCGAATACCTAACGAACGAAGTTGTGGCGATGACCAAATCCGCAAACGGCGCAAAAATCGAAAGCGTCACCTTGGCATCCGGTGAAATAATCGCGTGCGGCACGGTTGTGAATTGTTCAGGCCCACGCGGCGCACGCACGGCCAAAATGGCAGGCATCGATATTCCGGTCGAACCGCGCAAACGCTACACGTTTATCTTTGACGCCGCCGAACCACTGGACCGCGATTTGCCCCTGACGATTGATCCCTCCGGCGTGCACATGCGATCCGAAGGGTCGTATTATTTGGCCGGCTGCCCGCCCGATGATGACCCCGCAGTCGACTTTGACGACTTTGTGCAGGACCATTCGATTTGGGAAGAAAAGGTCTGGCCAATCATTGCCACACGCGTGCCTGCGTTTGAACGGGTCAAGTTGATCAACGCGTGGGCCGGGCATTACGCGTTCAACACGCTGGATCAAAACGCCATCATCGGACCGCACACAAACGTCAGCAACTTTTTGTTTGCCAACGGCTTTTCCGGTCACGGGTTCCAGCAATCCCCAGCCATGGGGCGCGGCATTTCCGAACACATAATCTATGGCGAATATCGCGCGTTGGATTTGTCGCCATTCGGGTATGGCCGCATTGAACGTGGTGAAAAATTCGTCGAAAAGGCAGTCATTTGATGCCACTGACACCCAAAGGAAACCTCACATGAAAAAGATCGTTTTAACGGGGGCCGCCGGGCGCCTTGGATCATACTTGCGCGAACCACTCAGCAAAATGGCCGACACGCTGGTGTCATCGGATCTGGCCGAAGACGTCGGTACATTGTATGATGGCGAAACCTACGTAAAGGCCGATTTGACCAACCTTGATGCGATGGTAGACCTGCTGCAAGACGCTGATATGGTTGTGCATTTTGGCGCATACGGCGACGAGGCACCATTTGACACGATCCTTGGGCCCAACATCATCGGGGCCTATAATGTATGGGAGGCCGCCTATCGAAATGGCGTGCGTCGCGTCGTTTATGCATCGTCCATTCACGCAGTTGGCATGCACAAGAAAAACGAATTCATCGGCACAGACGCCCCCCACCGCCCCGACACATTTTACGGTCTGGCCAAGTGTTTTGCCGAAGACCTTGCCAGCTTGTACTGGGACAAACGCGGTATTGAATCCGTGTGCATGCGCATCCTTTCCGCGGCAAATGTTGGCAACCCGCGCGCCGTTGGCAGCTGGCTGTCCTATGACGATCTGATCCAGCTTGTGCAGCGCGCCATCGACACGCCTGTCACCGGATTTAGCGTCATTTACGGTGTCTCGAACAACGACCGCGCGCCGGTGGACAACGCCAAGGCAAGTTTCCTAGGCTACCGTCCCAAAGACAACGCAGAACAATTCGCTGACGCTGTATTTGCAGATGGCGGTGTCCTTGATCCGCAAGACGCTGGAAACATGTGCCACGGCGGTCCGTTTGCTTCTGTTGAGCTGGGCAATTCGGGCGTTGCGACCATGAACATCGTGAACGACACCAAAAAGACCTAAAAGCGCGCAGGGATCTGACCTGACAGTTTGATCCCCTCAATTGCAGTCGCGCCATTGGCCCGTAGGTGTTTAAGCCTGCGGGCTTTTTTGTGATTTGGACTCTGCCCATCGCACTGCTATCACGGTTGGAACATTCAAAGGATACGTGATGCAAACGGCCCAAATTCTGGTTTACGGATTACAAATCTGGGGGTGCATTGGCGCGCTAGTCGCGTTGGTGTTTTTAACCATCGGACTAGAACGTATCGACGATGATGCACAGGGCGCATACGTGTTTCGCCCCCTGCTGATCCCCGGAATTTTGATGATCTGGCCCTTGGTTTTATGGCGCTGGTGGCAAATCGAAAGCGGGCGCGCGGGCTGGGCTGCACGTTATCGCCCTTGGCGCACACAACACGGATTTGCCGCGATTCTGATGGCCTTGGCGATCGCAACAGCGTTGATTGTCGGCGTCAGCGTCCGCCAAAGTTGGCCTGACGACATTGCCCCCGTACAACTGACCAAGGGGCCAAACGAATGAGCGTCAAATACACCCCCGTTCAATGGAACAAAAACAAATGGCGTTATGACGGTGTCATGTTGGCAGGCGTCGCCCTGTTTTTGATCCTCTTTATTTACGTCACGCCCAGCGCCTTGGGGCATGAACGTGCGCTCAATCCGCAAATCCACAACGCGCGTGCGTTCGGGGCCTGCGCATTTATGATGCTGACGGTCATTTTATGCATCGGACCGTTGGCGCGCCTGGATCGCCGGTTTTTGCCGCTGCTGTACAATCGTCGCCATTTTGGGGTGATGACGGCCTTTGTTGCGCTGACGCATGCGAATTTTGTGCTGAACTGGTATTTTGCATTTTCCGACAGCGGCAAAGTCCAAGGGCTGCTTGGCGCCAATACCAGCTATGGTCAGTTGGCCGGTTTCCCGTTTGAGGCATTCGGGATTTTTGCCCTGCTGTGTTTGGGTGTTTTGGCCACAACCAGCCATGATTTCTGGCTAAAATTCCTGACCGCACCGGTTTGGAAACGCCTGCACTATTTGATCTATGCCGCCTACGCATCCGTGGTCGCACATGTGGCGTTCGGCATTTTGCAGGACCAACAAAACCACGTCTTTACCCTCATTGTATTCCTGTCTGCGGGGGCGGTTGTGGTCTTGCATTTGATGGCCGCGTGGGCCGAACACAAAGCGGCACCAGACGCGTCATCCGATCTATGGGTCACGGTTTGCGAGACCTCGAAAATGCGCGAAGGGTTTGCGAACATCACCCGCCTTGCCAATGGGGACCGCGTTGCCGTTTTTCTGATGGAAGGAAAATTAAGCGCGATTTCAAATGCTTGCGCCCACCAAAACGGTCCTTTGGGCGAAGGCAAGATTATCGCCTGCCTTGTCACCTGCCCTTGGCACGGTTTTCAATATGACGTGCGATCAGGGCGATCCCCGGCACCGTTCACTGAAACCGTGCCCACCTACCGCGTGCGTTTGGACGGTGATCTGGTGCAAATTCACCCCGACGCCAACCCACCGGGCACTTACGTCGAACCTGTCCCGTTACATTCGGAGGTTCCAGCATGAGCGCCCCTAAGCCGCCGTTTTTTGTCGGATATTTCCCGATTCCGAAAAAGCTCCGCCCGTTTTTGATGGTTGTCAGCCTAAGTGTCATCGCCGTTTTGGGCCTGACCGGATTCATAATGGGTGCAGCGCAGGACGATCCCGGCCCCGGCGCATTCCGGTTCGATTATGGCCGTCAAACCGTGACTGGCGTTGTTGAACTGACCCCCTATCCGTTGCTGCATGTCACGACGGGCAATGACCGGATCAAAGCAGGCGATACGTTGATGATGTCGATGGGCGGCAAAGCTGGCGTTGATGCGCGTGCCCAGCCGCTGGCCGGTCAATTGGCGCAAGTGTCCGGTGTTGTGCTGGAACGCGGTGATCTGAATATGTTGCAATTGCGCGGTGGGCGCGCGGGTTTGCAAGCCGCTGATGGAACCGCCCCCGAAACACCCGCAATCGCGCAAGGTCGATGGAAACTGACCGGCGAAATCTGTGACGGAAAATGTGTGGCAGGCGCCATGCGTCCCGGGCGTGGATTGGCCCACAAGGCCTGCGCAAACCTGTGCCTGTTGGGCGGCGTGCCCCCTGTGTTCGTAACATCGCAGCCGGTTCTGGGGTCGGAATTTCTGCTTATCACCGGCCCCGATGGCACCGCCCTGCCCGCCGCCGCCTATGATTACGTTGCCCAATTCATCAGCGTCGAAGGCGAAGTCAGCAAGCACGGTTCAATTCTGGTCTTTGCCATGGACCCCGACACATTGGAGCTGGTGCAATGACCCGTCGCATTCTGTCCCTGCTGATCGTTGGCATCCTCACCATCATCCTGCTGTATCTATCACGGTTCTGGGTGTTCGATTTATGGGCGCGCACCGGCCTGTTTGGCATCACAGAATTACGCCCCGATGGCGGCCTGCTGGCACGGTGGTTACGCGGCACGCCCCTTGCCCCGTTCGAATTGCTGATCTGGGCCTGCGGTGTGTTCGTCATCCTGACATGGGCGCAAAAGCTGTCGGACAAGATTGCCAAACGCTAGGGCAACAGCACCGCGCCACGTTCAAAACTGGCCGCTTGAGTGGTGAGATCATCAAACGTGACCTTGACGTTTAGGCTGTTGATCGATTGCAACGCGAACGCGCGGTAGGGCACCCCATCTGTATCGATCACCGCGTTTGGCTGCGCGGTGCCGATGTGGCACGGCGGCAGTGGCCAAATTTCGGATGGCGCGCCGTTTATGCTGACCTCGATCTGCGCCAGACCACAGCGCCAGGCCCACAGATGCGTGACATAGACCAAATCCTGTCCATCCCATTCGCGCACCGCGATCCAATTGGCCTGTGTCATCGCCACAATCGGTTTCACTTCGGTTGCGGTTGTAAATTTTCCGGTCGGCGTTTGATCTTCGGCCACCAGGAATGACAGGGGCGTATTTTCGACAACCACGGGGTCATGTGCCGCCCCATTGCCTGCCGCCATTGCGACAAAAACAAAAAATACATCCCACATGAAAAACCCCAATCGAATGAAAAACACAAATGCCGACTTTTGCGACGCGGCTATCCGCACTATACTAACCGAAAAACCAAAGCCCGAGTATAAAGGCAGACGCAGTATGGCACAAAAACCCGCCAAAAAACAGCACTTCAACGTCGTTGTCGTCGGCCAGAACGGTCGATTGGGGTACGAAGCCCTCTTGTTTGTCGCGTCCTTGCGCCACACATCCCCCGATTTCGAAGGCCGCGTGTTTGTCGCCGAACCACAGCCCGGCCCCCTGTGGCCCAATGATCCACGCATGAAAGACGACGTGCGCGAGGCCCTGATCGAAGCCGGAGCCGAGATTTTGCCGTTTGAAAGTGCGCATTTCGGCCACGCTTACGCCTATGGCAACAAGATCGAATTGCTGAGCGCGCTGCCCAAAGGCGAACCATTTGTGTTCTTTGACAGTGACACGCTGATGACCGGTGATTTGACAAAAGTGCCGTTTGATTTTGACCGCCCCAGTGCATCGATGCGCCGCGAAGGCAGTTGGCCAAATCCGCCTTTGTATAGTGTCGGGTACGGTGAAATCTGGAAATCGCTGTATGACCGGTTTGGGCTGGATTACCAAAGCAGTCTGGATCTGTCGGAACCCGATGAATACTGGCAGCGTTATTTGTATTTCAACGCCGGTTACTTTTTCTACAAATGTCCGCATGAATTTGGCGCGCGGTTCTTGGAATATGCCCTGTCGATCCGAAACGATGTGCCGCCGGAACTGGCCTGCCAATCGCTTGACCCATGGCTAGATCAAATTGCGCTGCCGCTGGTGATCCATTCGTTTGGTGGTGGGCGCGATGCCTTGCCTGCGGGCTATCTGGACGGCGAAACCACCTGCCATTACCGCGTGTTCCCGATGCTGTATGCCCGCGAAAGCGCGGCAGTGATCGACACGCTCGAAGCCGTCAGTGCGCCAAACAAAATCAAAAAAGTGCTAAAGGGCCATGACCCGATCAAGCGCAACGTCTATCAAAACCGCGGTGAAAAAGTGCGCGCGCTGTTTGATCAAGACAACCTGCCGCGGCGCGAACAGATGATCCGCAATCGCATCAAGTCTGAAGGATTTTGGATGCGATAACCCATCGTTTTCAGAACGTTTGTTCCTGACCGCGTGCAACAAACGGCGCTACACTTGTACGCCGTTCACGCATCCCTTACCCATACATTTAACATTTTCAGCCTATTCAAGAGGATTTTAACATGACCGACGGCCCATCATACGGTTTCGACACGCTTCAGGTACACGCAGGCGCAAAACCTGATCCGGCAACCGGCGCACGCAACACGCCGATTTATCAAACCACAGCTTATGTGTTTCGCGATGCCGATCACGCCGCCGCATTGTTTAACCTACAAGAAGTCGGATTTATCTATTCCCGCCTGACCAACCCGACAGTTGCCGTGCTGCAAGAACGCATCGCAACCCTTGAGGGCGGCGTTGGCGCAGTTTGCTGTTCATCCGGTCACGCGGCCCAAATCATGGCGCTGTTCCCCCTGATGGCACCGGGCAAAAACATCGTCGCGTCATCCCGTTTGTATGGCGGCACGATCACGCAATTTGGCCAAACCATCAAACGCTTTGGCTGGGGCTGTACGTTTGTTGATTTTGACGATCTGGACGCGGTCAAAGCAGCGATTGATGAAAACACCCAAGCGGTATTCTGCGAATCCATTGCGAACCCGGGCGGCTACATCACTGACCTCGATGCCATCAGCGCAATTTCTGATGCAGCGGGCATTCCGTTGATCGTCGATAACACATCTGCCACGCCCTACCTGTGCCGCCCGATCGAACATGGCGCGACGCTTGTTGTGCATTCGACCACCAAATACCTCACAGGCAACGGCACAGTCACTGGCGGTTGCGTTGTGGATTCGGGTAAATTCGATTGGTCCGCCAACGACAAATTCCCATCCCTCAGCCAACCGGAACCCGCCTATCACGGGCTCAAGTTTCAAGAGACATTTGGCCCCCTGGCGTTCACCTTTCACGGCATCGCCATCGGCCTTCGCGATCTTGGCATGACCATGAACCCACAGGCCGCGCACTACACGTTGATGGGCACAGAAACCCTGTCGCTTCGCATGGACCGCCACGTGGCCAACGCAGAAAAAGTCGCAGGCTGGCTCGAAAATGATCCGCGCGTCGACTACGTCACTTACGCCGGTTTGAAATCGTCGCCCTACTATGATCGGGTTGCAAAAATCTGCCCGCGCGGTGCCGGTGGCCTGTTCACCATCGCCATCAAAGGCGGCTACGATTCATGCGTGAAACTGGTCAATTCGCTCGAGATTTTCAGCCACGTGGCCAACCTTGGTGACACACGTTCGTTGATCATCCACTCGGCATCGACAACGCACCGCCAGTTGACAGTTGATCAACAACGCGCGGCAGGCGCGGCACCAGAAGTCGTCCGTATTTCCATCGGAATCGAAGACGCAGACGATCTGATCGCCGATCTGGATCAAGCCCTGTCAAAAGCCACCAGCTAAACCATCAATTGGCCCCCGCTGCACGATTTTCGCCAGTGGGGGCTGATGTTTACGCGACGCATCAACGCTGTCGCTCAAGGCGCGGAAATTACTAAACTTATAGTGGTTTTGTTAACGTCGCTTTCAACGAAAACAGGCTAAAGGCTGCGCAGTTCGCAGCCAAGCCGCCTTACCCTTTCCATAGGGCCATTCCTGCACTATCTTGTTAACGAATAGGTGACGCGTCCCAGACGCGCCCGTCATTGTGGATACGACCTCGAATGAAGCCAAATTTCGCGCTTTCGCTTTCTTATGAAGGCATTCGCCTGCTGCACCGTGCAGCGGATGGATGGCGTTTGGTTGGTAATGTTGGACTAGACAGCGCTGATTTGAACGCTGATTTGGCACAATTGCGCGAGACCGCAAACACGCTCGAAACAGACGGAATCACCACAAAGCTGATCGTTCCGAATGATCAAATCCGCTATCTTAGCTTGGACACCGGCGATATTTCGCTGGCCGACCGTCGCGCTGCTGCCGAAATCGGCTTGAACGGTGCGACCCCCTATTCGATCGACCAATTGGCCTATGACATCAGCATCGATGGCGCGACAACACATGTCGCAGCCGTCGCGCGCGACACACTGGCCGAAGCGCAGGCATTTGCGTCAGAACACCAGTTTAACCCCCTGTGCTGTGTGGCAATTCCAGACAGTGGCACGTTTGTCGGCGAACCGTTTTTTGGCGAAACCAACGCGGCAGACGCCCCTGTTGATCGCGACACGACAGCGATTGTCATTGTTGCAGGCGATCCGGTTTCGAACATCGCGCCGCCTGACAAACCCGAGGCCGAACCGGTTGCGGATACGCCGACCAAACCCGACACATCAAAGCCACCGCTCGCGGCCCCAAAAGCCGCCGAAACAAAACCACCTGTTGGGTTTGCAAGCCGTCGCGCGCCTGACAGCAGTGCCCCGACCCTTGCTGGTGCGTCGCGTACAAATGCACCCGCAATCGACACACCCTCAGCCGGTTCTGTCACCGAGCCAAACCTGCCGATTGATCCCGATTTTGTGCCCCCGATTGTCACGGTCGACCCACTGCTTACGGTCCCCCAAGGCAGTCCAGCCCCCCATCCTGACGCCGCGGTCCAAGGGTCGCCTGCCTCTAGCATCACCGCAGGTTTTCTAAGCAAACGCAAAACCACCCCAAAGTCCGAAGCGCAACGCATGACCGTGTTCGGGGCGCGCAAACCCGAAAACGTCATTGTTGGGGGCAAGCCACGCTTTTTGGGCCTGATTTTGATGGCCGCGCTGCTGGTGATGTTGGCAGGTGTCGCGGCCTGGGCCTCCGTGTTTATGGACGAAGGATTGGCGCGTTTCTTTGGCCCCGAACGCACAGAACAAGTCGCGGCCGCGCCACAATCTTTGTTGCCCACCGTCCCGTCAGATGATGCGGCAGTCATCACAACAGCGTCGCTTGGCACCGGATTAAGCGCCGAAGACGAAGCGGTTTTAGACGCCTTGCGCAACCCGATCACGCAGCCTGCAACCGATCTGCCAAGGTTAAGCCAAACCGAGCTGGAAAGCCGGTATGCCGTAACAGGCATTTGGCCAAAAGCGCCCGCAGTGCCCGTGCCCGCAGCACTGGTTCCGCTCGAAGATTTGTACGTCACGGGCATTGATCCGGTCAGCCCTGCCAATGATGCGGTTGCGTTGCCAACACCGGAATCCTACGCGACAGATCGTATTCCGGGCGCGTTGGCGGCCCCCGCAGCTGCTGGAACCGCGTTTGCGCTAGATGATCGCGGTCTGGTCATTCCGACGCCAGAAGGCGCGGTAAGTCCCGATGGTGTCGTGGTTTTTGCAGGACGCCCCGCATCCGTGCCCCCCAAAACACCAGCGCGGGTCGAACTGGCACCGGTTGAAAGCACCGAACTGGCAGGTACCGCCAAAATCCGCCCACGTGATCGCCCCGGTGATTTGGTTGAGCGCAATGAGCGGTCAAATCTAGGCGGATTAACCCGTACCGAATTGGCAGAATTGCGGCCTCGATTGCGCCCCTTGGTGGAAAAAGCGCAAGAAGAAAAGATTGAAGAAGACAAAGCAGTTCAAACGCCAAACCCTCAGGCTGTTGCTGCGTCAACCCGACCTGACGGGCGGCCTCGTAATTTTGCGCGCATTGTTGATCGTGCGATAAAAGCGAAACCAAAAGAGCCAAAAGGCACCCGCGTGGCGTCCGTAGCACCGCGCACTGTGACACCAAAAATCCCGACCAAAACCAGCGTCGCCAAAGAAGCCACCGTGCGCAACGCCATCAACCTTGGCCGCGTCAATCTGATCGGCGTGTACGGCAAACCATCCAGCCGCCGCGCATTAATTCGACTGGGCAATGGCCGCTATCAAAAGGTCAAAGTCGGGGACCGCATCGATGGGGGCCGCGTGTCAGCCATTGGCGACAGCGAGTTGCGTTATAAAAAGGGCAGCCGCAATTTGGTGCTCAAAATGCCAAACGGCTAACGAAACCATTTGCGCCGCACAAAGCTGGCCATTGGCGCGTGACTTGTGCAAAATACGATCAAACAACGCAAAGTATCCGCACCATGCTAGATCAAACCGACTCCCGTCTGCTTGCCGCTTTGCAAAAAGACGCGCATCTGACATCGCTCCAGCTGAGCGAGCAGTTGAACCTATCGGCCAGCCAAGCAGGTCGTCGTCGCCAACGGCTCGAGGCCGAAGGGTACATCGAAGGATACACCGCGCGCCTGAACCCTATGCGCCTTGGTCTTGCCGTGCAGGGGTTTGTGCAAATCCACCTGTCAACGCACAGCCCCGAACATTCCACCAGCTTTGCGCGACTGGTCGAAACCCAACCGCAGATTACGAGCGCGTGGACAATGACCGGCGATGCAGACTATCTGTTGCGGGTGTATTGCGCCGACCTTGGTGCGCTTCATCAACTGATCCACGACGTGCTGTTGCCCCACCCCGCGGTGGCCCGTGTGCACAGCCAAATTGTTATGGATCAGCTCAAGCGCGACAGTCCGCTGCCAACATAATGTGACCCGACCCCACGAACCCGTCCCAACGACAGGAGCCTCGCTTGGAAAGTTTCCTCTATCAAGCCTCGATTTATCTAGCAGCCGCCGTGATTGCCGTGCCGATTGCCGCCCGATTGGGGCTGGGGTCTGTGTTGGGTTATTTGGCCGCCGGTATTTTGATCGGGCCCGTGTTCGGATTGGTCGGGACGGAAACTCAGGATTTACAGCATTTCGCCGAATTTGGCGTGGTGATGATGCTGTTCCTGATTGGTCTGGAACTGGAACCTCGCGCGTTATGGGATATGCGTCACCGCCTACTTGGGCTGGGCGGCATGCAGGTTTTGCTTAGCACGTTGGCCCTGATGGGCGTGGCGTTGGCCTATGGTCAGCCATGGGGAACATCGCTGGCGATTGGCCTGACGCTGTCGCTGAGTTCAACGGCTATCGTGTTACAAACATTGAATGAAAAAGGACTGATGCAAACCACAGGCGGGCGATCTGTGTTTTCCGTTCTGCTGACGCAAGACATCGCAGTGATCCCGATATTGGCGTTTTTACCACTGTTGATCGTGACGCTGCCAGTGACTGTGAACAATGACGGATCGCTGCAACGGGTGTCGGATGCGGATCACGGCGTAGGGCACGGCGCCACAATGAGCCTGGTCGAAGGGCTGCCTGCCTGGGGTGTTACGCTGGTCACAATCGGGGCTGTCGGTGCCATTATTTTCGCAGGTGTTTTCCTGACGCGTCCGGTGTTTCGCTACATTCACGCGGCGCATTTGCGCGAAATGTACACAGCCCTTGCATTGCTGATTGTCGTCAGCATTTCGTTCCTGATGATGTTGGTTGGTCTGTCGCCTGCCTTGGGTGCGTTTTTGGCGGGTGTGGTTCTGGCATCCAGCGAATTCCGGCATGAATTGGAAACCGATTTGAACCCCTTTAAGGGGCTGCTGCTGGGTCTATTCTTCATCACTGTCGGGGCTGGCATCAACTTTACCCTGCTGTTTTCGAACATGCCTGCAATCCTGTCGATGGCGCTGCTGGTCATCGTCATCAAGGGCGCGATTTTGTGGATTTTGGGGCGCGCATTCAAACTAAAGGGGCGCGATCAATGGCTGTTTGCGCTTGGGCTCGCGCAGGCTGGCGAATTCGGATTTGTACTGGTGTCGTTTTCTGTGGCGCAGGGGGTTATCGCCAAAGATGTCGCTGAAACGCTGCTGTTGGTTATCGCGCTGTCCATGCTGATCACGCCGCTGTTGTTCATCCTGTATGATTTGATTTCACGCCGCACCGTCGACCCGACTGTGGAATACGAGCCCGATACAATCGACAGCGAAGGGCCAGTAATTATCGCGGGTATTGGCCGTTTTGGGCAGATCGTGAACCGTCTGGTGCGCGCCAGTGGGTTTGAAACCGTGGTTCTGGATCACAACATGGAAACGATCCAATTGATGCGCCGTTTCGGAGTAAAAGGGTTCTTGGGTGATCCAACGCGTTTAGATATTTTGCACGCCGCAGGGCTGCAAGACGCACGCGTTTTGGTCGTCGCACTGGATGACAAAGAGGCGGCGATCAAGCTGATCAAAACCGCCCGCAAAGAACGCCCAGATCTGCACATAGTCGCACGCGCCTACGACCGCACGCACACCTATCGCCTGTTTCAGGCCGGTGCCAACGACATCGTGCGCGAGATGTTCGACAGCTCCCTGCGGGCCGGACGTTATGTGCTGGAAAACATTGGCCTTAGCGAATTCGAAGCCGCAGAAGCAGAGCGCGTCTTTTACAAACATGACCGCGAGTCGGTGCGCGAACTCGCGCAATTGTGGGATCCAAACGTGCCCGCCACCGAAAACGAGGCATACGTGGCCCGTGCGCGCGAACTGCAAAATGAGCTGGAAACCGCAATTCTGTCACAGGTGGAAACCCGCAAATCTGCGTAGATTTTAACGCATTCAGCCAGTTTTAACCGTCAGAAACGCCAGCTTCGGCAAACGTCGCCATGCCCGAATGACACGCGATTGCGCCCTGCAAAACACCAATCGCGAGGGCACCACCCGATGCTTCGCCCAATCGTAGGCCCAGCTGCAACAGTGGTGCTTTGCCCAGCGCTTCTAACATTCGTGCGTGTGCGCCTTCAGCGCTTTGGTGGCCTGCAACCGTATGATCCAACGCGCCTTTTTGCGTCTTCTCAAGGCAGGCGGCCGCAGCGCTACAGATAAATCCGTCCAAAATCACTGGTATCCGCAAGGTGCGTGCGCGCAGGATCGCACCCGCCATCGCCGCCAATTCACGCCCGCCAAGGGCCGCCAAAACATCTAGCCCGTCGCCTGTGCCGCCATGCAGCGCGACGCCGTCAGCGACAACTTTTGTCTTGGCAACCAAGGCTGCATCGTCAACGCCTGTGCCCCGTCCGGTCCAATCGTCAGCAGACCCGCCAAACAGCGCCATTGCGATTGCGGCCGCAGATGTCGTGTTGCCAATACCCATTTCGCCGGTGACCAGCAGATCAGCGTTTTCATCAACCGCATTCCAGCCCGTGTGCAACGCATCGACAACTTCGGTTTCGGACATTGCGGCGGTTTCGGTAAAATCAGCGGTTGGCGTGTCCAATGACAACGCGTGCACGTCCATTTTGGCACCAAATGCTTTGGCCAACTGGTTAATCGCCGCGCCCCCATGTTGAAAATTCATCACCATCTGTTCGGTCACTTCTGGTGGAAATGCCGACACACCTTTGGCAGCAACGCCGTGATTGCCTGCAAAAACAATGATCTGCGGGGCCGTGAGCGACGGGCGGTCTGTGCCACGCCAGCCTGCGTACCAAATGGCCAAGTCTTCGAGCCGCCCCAGCGCGCCGGGTGGTTTGGTCAACTGGCCATTGCGCGCCATCGCCCCTGACGTCGCATCCGTATCAGCATCGGGCAATGTCGCCATGATCGCGCGGACCTCATCCAAAGTAGTGAAAGCTGCTTGCGTCATGACTGTCCCCATCGGTTGTCTGGTGGCGCCCTTGTCAGACGCCTCGCGCCTGTTTACCCAATGCAGATCACACTGCAAGACAAGAAAAAGGCGCAGACATGGATAAAAACGACCCAATGCGGCCCTCGGTTTGGGATTTGAGCGTCGCGGGCGCGTTGTTGACGCGTTTGCCTCTGCCCCATGCGCCGCAATCCGCATTTGAAAATCAGGCGCGCGCGGTTTGGGCGTTTCCGTTGGTTGGCCTGCTGATCGGGGTAATCATGTGTTTGGTCGGTGCAATCGCGTTGGCCTTGGGGTTGGAAACGGGCATCGCTGCGGGGCTGATGCTGGGTGCCTCGATGATCGCGACAGGCGCGATGCACGAAGACGGGCTCGCGGATTGCGCGGACGGGTTTTGGGGTGGCTATGTCCCTGCCCGACGGCTCGAGATTATGAAAGACAGCCAGATCGGCACCTACGGTGTGCTGGCTTTGGTCATCGCGGTTGGTTTGCGGTGGATGGCGCTGACGACGTTGATTAATTTCGGCTGGGGTGCGGTTATTGCGGCTGCGGTTTTGTCGCGCGCGATGATGCCGGTTTTGATGACTACCTTGTCTTATGCCCGCGAAAACGGACTGGCACAAAGTGTCGGCAAGCCGTCGATGCGGATGGTGCAGATTGGCGTCGTGTTAGGTGCGGTTTTAGCCATGTTTGCTGTTGGCTGGTCCGCGCTGCTGGTTTTCATCATCGCCCTTGGCTGTGCGGTGTTGGTGCGGATCATTGCCAAGGCAAAGATCGGCGGCCAAACCGGCGACGTGCTAGGGGCCACACAAGTCATCAGCGAAACTGCGGTGTTGATCACGCTGACGGTTATTTAAACAAAAACCGCGCGCATCCTGTGGGACACGCGCGGTTTAAAAATTCAGGTTTTGTTGGTTTAGGCCGCAGCGATACGACTGCTCAGAACATCACCGATTTGCTGGGCCGCGCCCAATTCATCACCACTGTTCACGGCCGCAACTTCGCGTGTCAGACGCTCTAGCGCGGCTTCGTACAGTTGGCGTTCAGAATAGCTTTGCTCGCGTTGATCATCGGTGCGGTGCAGATCGCGGACCACTTCGGCAATCGCGATCAGATCGCCAGAGTTGATCTTTTGCTCGTATTCTTGCGCGCGACGCGACCACATGGCCCGCTTGACCTTGGCCTTGCCCTTGAGCGTTTTCATCGCGTGCGCGATTACGTCAGGAGAGGACAACGAGCGCATGCCGATATCCGTCGCTTTGTTCGTCGGCACCCGCAGTGTCATTTTGTCTTTTTCAAACGCAATGACGAACAGCTCGAGCGTGAGCCCAGCGACTTCTTGTTCCTCTACAGAAACAATCTGACCAACGCCATGCGCCGGATAAACCACAAATTCATTGGGGCGGAAGTCGAGCTTTTTCGATTTTGTCATTCAATATCCTTGTTGCGCGCGTTTGCGCACAGTTCATTTCGCGCGAACCCGCGCACAGTTCATTTTTTCAACAGTCAAAAACGCACGATACGGGGCGCTGCGTGCCTCGTTTCAGATGCGCTTGGTCAGAAGGTATAGGGGCCCAATCATGCTCAGATAGCGGAAAACGGGCCAGTTCATCGGGTTTCGTGTCTGCAAACACCATATCACAAAAAACACCCTTTCGAAAGTTTCCGCAGGGGCAAATTTGGAACTATATCGCAAAATCATTGGATTAATTGGCAAAATCCGTGGGTTTTTACCGCTTTATCGTCCGAAACTGATTCGGTTTAACCGCCCTCGCCTGCGGTTTCAGAGAAATACTTCTCTAATTTGCCAGCTTCGCCATCGCGTTCTTCGGCCTCTGGCAGCGGGTCTTTTTTCGTGATGATGACCGGCCACAATTCGGAATACTTGCGGTTAAATTCAACCCATTTTTCCATATCTGGCTCTGTGTCAGGCCGGATCGCGTCTGCGGGGCATTCGGGTTCACATACGCCGCAATCGATGCATTCATCGGGATGAATGACCAACATGTTTTCACCTTCGTAAAAGCAGTCCACAGGGCAGACTTCGACGCAGTCGGTGTATTTACAGGCGATACAGGAATCGTTGACAATGTAGGTCATGGGTAAGCTCGTTTTGAAACGTGTTGGTGACTAGCTAATTCAGGCAGGCCGATCATTCAAGCGGGTCAGGGCTGCGATCATCGAATAGCGAATGATAAAGATCACGCTGACGCCGATTGCGCTTTGTGGGGCGCCCTTTTCCCTCAAAACTCGGATTGAGAGGTGGTTTGTCCTCGCGGGCGGGTTCTGGCGGGGACAAATCGGTATAAAGTGCCTGCGCTTCGGGGGCTGGACCACGGCGATTTCCCAGCACATCAATCTGGATCACACGCACATGTGTCCCGATCGCAAAGGTCAAAACATCGCCATCGGTAATCGTTGAGGATCGTTTGGTGACGCGATCCCCGTTCACCCGGATATCACCGGCCCCCACACGCGCCGCAGCAATGGAGCGGGATTTAAAAAAACGGGCGAACCACAGCCATTTGTCTAGCCGCAGTTTCGCCCGTTTTTCTAAGTCGTGATCTGGCAATTATTTGTTGTCTTTGAGGCCCATCAGGGCTGCCGCAAACGGATTGTCAGGATCGATCTTTTTCTCAGGTTTTGGTGGACGGGCCGAGAATGACTTCGACTTGTCCTCGCGCGGGGCTTTCTTGCCGCGTGCATCGCCTTTTGGTTTGCCTTTGCCGCGTGGTTTGTTGCCATCGGCGCGTGGTGGGCGGTTGTTTGCGCGCGCAGGACGGGCCCAAGTGAACGTGTAGAACGTTTCGATTTCAGGCGCGACTGCACTGTCCACGGCCACACCAACAGGCGTTTCGGTCTCGGACATTTCCGGAATTGCCGCGGCAACTTCGGGTGTTTCCGCAGCTTCGCCAACAACAGGCGCAAGCGCCTCGTCCATGATTGGCACGCCATCTGCAGGCACATCAGCCGCAGGCGTTGCTGCATCAGCAGGAACCGCAGGATCAGCCATCGCCGCATCCACAGCTTTGACTTTTGCGCGTTCGCCTTTTTCAGCGTTGTACCCAAGGCCAGCCATCAGATCAGCGAACTGTTCCAACGTCATGCCCGTGATCGACAGCATGTCGGCCTTGGCTTCAAAACCAGTGCGCGAATTTTCACTGCGCAGCATGTCGGCCAGACGTTCCAGCATGTCGATACGGATCGCACGGGTGCCCGCGATGCGGTAGCCCGCCATCGTGTCGGCCCCTGCTTCGCCGCCCTGCTCGGACGGGATCGTGACCAGACCGGGTGGTGGGCTTTCGGGGAAAATATCGATGCCCTTTGCCAGTGACCACAACACCAAACGCAACCGCGTCGGCGCAGGTTTCAACAGCAACGGCATAAAGATAGTGAACTGGCCAAACCGGATACCGTGCTTGCGCAGCGCGCTACGGGCATCCTGATCCAAGGCTTTGACGTCTTCGGCGACAGATGCGCGCGGCAGAACGCCAAGGTTTTCGACCATCTGAAAGGCAAAGCCACGAGCCAGCCCTGTCAGTTCTTCGTCACGGCCAAGGTTCAGCAATGGTTCGAACAGTGCCGCGACCTTGCGGTCGATGAAATGCTGCAAGCGACGTTGCACTTTTTGCGCCACATCAGGGCCCGCGACATCGTCAACGAACACTTCAACCTGTGGCTTCATTGCATCAGCGCCGGCCACCAATTTGCCCACCGCAGACGCGCCCCACATCAGGCCACCCTGTTCGGTGAAATCAATTTCGGTATCCGGTGCGTTGTAGAATCGGTCAGCGCGCAAATGGAACTGTGGTCCCAATGCCTGGAGCGCCGCAGACTTGATCGTCTTTGCCTCGGCTACACCTGCGCTTTTATCTTGGCTAAAGCGGAATCCATCCAACTTACCAATAAATTCGCCTTCTACGGTCACTTCACCTGCGTCGTTTACTTCGGCCACTATGGCTTCCTTCTGTCCCAATCGGCGCAAAAGCACGGATGTGCGCCGATCTACAAATCTTTGGGTCAAACGCTCGTGCAGCGCGTCCGACAGTCTGTCTTCTACGACACGTGTTTGCTCGCGCCAATGGTTTTCGTCGTCGCACCACCCTTTGCGTTGCGAAACGTAGGTCCAAGTGCGGATAAAAGCCAGCCTTTTGGACAACGTATCGATGTCGCCGTCGGTGCGATCGATCAGATTTATCTTTTGCGCCAGCCAATCGTTGGGCAGGCTGCCGCGTTCGTGCAGATAATTAAAGATCACGGTGGCGAGGTCTGCGTGTTCACCGTGACTGATCCCGCGAAAATCAGGGACGCGGCAGACATCCCACAACAGCTTGACCGACGGGCCATCGGTGGCGCGGGCTTCGACCTCGGCGATTTGCGACAGTGTCTTGAGCGTTTGCAGATCATCCGCCTCGCGGGCGCGCACCAGCATGTCGTGATCGGGCGGCTGTTCCAGTGTCGAAATCAGGCGCGTGATCGATCCGAATTGCAGGGCGTGATTGCGGTAGTTCAATTTGCGTTGCGGGGTGAATTGGTGATCCATGATCGCCTTGGCCACGCCGTCATCAAGCGGGTGCGCGTCCCCCGTCACCCCAAAGGTGCCGTTTTTCATGCCGCGCCCTGCCCGACCGGCAATTTGCGCCAGTTCATTCGGGGCCAAGGGACGCATCCGCCGTCCATCGAATTTTGAGGTCGCCGAAAACGCCACGTGATCAACATCAAGGTTCAGACCCATGCCGATGGCATCCGTGGCCACCAAATAATCGACCTCACCGTTTTGATACATTTCGACCTGCGCGTTGCGCGTGCGCGGCGACAGCGCGCCCATAACCACAGCCGCGCCGCCCTTTTGACGACGGATCAATTCAGCAATCGCATAGACGTTTTCAACTGAAAACCCGACAATTGCGCTGCGTGGTTTCATTCGAGATATCTTTTTCGGGCCCGAATACGTCAGTTGTGACATGCGTTCGCGGCGCATGAATGACGCTTCGGGCACCAGTTCTGCAATGGCGCTGCGCATGGTGTCAGCCCCCAGAAACTGGGTTTCTTGCAAACCGCGTGCGCGCAACAACCGGTCGGTAAAAATGTGACCGCGTTCGGGATCAGCGCACAGCTGGATTTCGTCAATCGCTAGAAAATCACAGCCCATGCCCTCTGGCATCGCCTCGACGGTGCAAACCCAATACTGGGTGCGCGGCGGCACAATGCGTTCTTCGCCCGTAACAAGTGCGACCACAGACGGGCCACGCAGGGCCACAATCCGGTCGTAGACCTCGCGTGCAAGCAGCCGCAGCGGCAGGCCGATAATGCCTGTGCGATGCGCCAACATCCGTTCGATTGCATAGGTGGTTTTACCTGTGTTGGTCGGGCCTAAAACGGCCACAACACGCCCCGCAGTTAACACTGTAATTCCCCTAAAAACTCAAAAACCCACACGCGTTTTTTACAGCGTGCGGCCAAACCCTCGGCGCTCTAGCTGTTCTAGCGCATTGGTCGCGTTTTCATGGGTGGGATGCAAGCGCAGAACGTGTCGAAACGCCTTTGCTGCCAAACTAGGGCGATCCAATTCCATCATCATGGCCCCAAGGCCAAAAATTGCATCGTATTGATCGGGGTTCAGTACCAAGGTCTGTTCCAGATCCGCCAACGCAGGCCCGTACAAACCGGCGCGAAAATAAGCCGTCGCGCGGGCATGCCAGCCTTCGGCGAATTCCGGCGCATGATCGGTCAGGGCCGTGAAATGTTCGATGGCCGCGTCCCAGTCGTCGGTATCCATCGCGTCACGTCCACGGCGCAGCAACAAATCCATCGCAGTGGACCCGGATTTGGACCACTCCAGCTTGATCGCGCGTTCAATCGGCGCAACCTCGCTTGAGTCAGCCGATTTCAGCTGATCCAGCAACGCATTCACGTCCTGTTCAGCAAATACAGATAAGGAAGTCGCGACAATTAACGCGATTGCCCCTACGGTAAGTTTGAGGTTCTGATTATTGATGCCCATAGTATAGATGTATCAGGACGCAGCACGTTTTCCAGTGGTCTGTGACCCACAATTTGAAATCAGGCCGAAAAGGGCACACACTTCATGAGCGATATTATCGACCAAGCCGTTGTAGCATTGAATGAAAAGCTGGCTGGCAGCAACTTTGATGGGACCGCAAAATTCGACATCGAGGGCGAAGGCGGCGTGATAATCGACGGCACCGGTGCCCGCGCATCTGACGAAGACGCAGACGTGACACTGACAGCAGACGTCGAAACATTCCAAGGCATCCTGTCAGGTGACACCAACCCGACCAGCGCATTCATGACCGGCAAACTAAAAGTCGACGGCGACATGGGCATGGCGATGAAACTTGCGTCAGTTCTAGCCTAATGACCGTTCAAATGACCACCGCCCCCGCCCCGCTGTTTACCGATGTTTGCCCTGGCCCCGATACCGGTGCTGCCTATTGGGCGACCACATCTGACGGTGTGCGTGTGCGGCTGGCTGTTTGGACAAAGAAAGACGCGCGGGGCACGGTTTTGCTGTTCCCCGGGCGCACCGAATACGTTGAAAAATACGGATCAACCGCGGGTGAATTTGCGGATCGTGGCCTTGCCACCATCGCGATTGACTGGCGTGGCCAAGGGCTAGCTGATCGGCTGCTCGACGAACCACGCACCGGCCATGTTCCTGATTTCATTGACTATCAGCGTGATGTGGCGGCTTTGGTCGCCCTTGCCGCCGAGCTGGATTTACCAAAACCATACTTTTTGCTCGCGCACTCAATGGGTGGGGCGATTGGCCTGCGTGCATTGGTCGACGGGCTAGATGTTCAGGCCGCAGCGTTCACGGCCCCGATGTGGGGTATTCGGATCGCAACACACATGCGCCCCCTCGCGTGGGCCATGGGGCAGATCATGCCCGCGCTTGGCAAAGGGCATCAATTGCCGCCAACGCTGACGCTGGATTCATACGTGACCATCGCCCCGTTTGAAGACAACATGCTGACCACTGATCCGGCCATGTTCAAAATGATGCAGGACCAACTGGACGCGCATCCCGAAATGGCATTGGGCGGGCCCAGCTTTATCTGGTTGAACCAAGCGCTTGAGGAAACAACAGCGTTGGCCGCGCGCCCCGCACCGTCGATTCCTTGCGTGACATTTTTGGGCACCAACGAACGTATCGTGCACGTCCCGCGCATCAACGACCGGATGGACAGTTGGGCAAACGGCGAATTGGTCATGGTTCAAGACGGCGAACACGAAGTCTTGATGGAAAAGTCCGATATGCGCACGCCGATCCTCGATAAAATCGCCACTGTTTTTCTAGGGGCCTAAAGACTGACCCTGTGAAACGCGATCCGTCGTGCTAGAATCATCGGCATGGCGCACACACCGGTTCTGACATTCACACCCAATGGCATCTATTGCCCTGCTGGCGATTTTTACATCGACCCGTGGCGCCCTGTTGATCGCGCCCTGATCACCCATGGCCACGCCGATCATGCGCGTTCTGGACACAACCGATATTTGTGTACCGACGGCGCGGCCCCCGTGATGCGACACCGCCTTGGCCCCATTGATGTGGAAACGGTCACTTATGGTCAGGTCTTAGACATTGGCGGCGCGCGGGTATCATTCCATCCCGCAGGACACGTGCCCGGCAGCGCGCAAATCCGCGTCGACGTCGGCGGCGAAATCTGGGTTGCATCCGGCGATTACAAAATCGAAGACGACGGGCTGTCCACCGCATTTGAACCCGTGAAATGCCACCATTTCATCACCGAAAGCACATTTGGTTTGCCGGTGTTCCACTGGCAGCCGCAATCCGTGATTGCCGCCCAGATTAACGATTGGTGGGCTTCCTGTGCTGCTGCTGGTCAAACCGCGTTTCTGGGGGCCTACGCCTTGGGCAAAGCCCAGCGCCTGCTTAGCATGGTGGACCCTGATATTGGCCCGATCCTGACGCACACCGCGATTGAAAACACCAACGTCATTTTGCGAGAACAAGGTGTTGCGCTGCCTGACACCGTGCTGGCCGATGCCTCCCTTGATCACAAAGCCCACACCGGCGCGCTGGTGATCGCACCGCCTTCGGCTTTGGGCAGTGCGTGGGCGCGCAAATTTGGGGCGCAACAGACGGCGTTTGCGTCGGGTTGGATGCAAATGCGTGGTGTGCGCAGGCGGCGCGCTGGTGATCGTGGCTTTGTCATTTCGGATCATGCCGATTGGAACGGGTTGCTGTCCGCCATTTCAGACACGGGCGCAGAAAACATATACGTCACGCATGGTTACACGGACATCTTCGCGCGGCACCTGAATGACATCGGGTTAAACGCACAGGTCGTTCCCACTGAATTCGAAGGCGAAATGTTAGACGCGAGCGAACCCGCATGAAGCAGTTTGCCGCCCTGTTTGCCCAGCTTGACCAAAGCACAAAAACCAACGCCAAATTGGCAGCACTTGTCACCTATTTCGACAGTGCTGATGATGCAGACAAGATCTGGACGATTGCGTTGTTTTCATCGCGCCGCCCAAAACGCACAGTAACGACCACGCGGTTGCGCATGTGGGCTGCAGAACTGGCCGGTATTCCGGATTGGTTGTTTGACGAATGTTATCCGATTGTTGGGGATTTGGCGGAAACCATCGCGCTGATCCTGCCACCGCCAACCAGATCATCGGATCACAGTTTGTCGTTCTGGATCGATCACCTAAAATCCCTCGCGGACGTCGATGAACCCGCGCGCAAACGCGCGATTTTGGACGCGTGGGACCAGCTAGATACAGCCGAAAGGTTTCTGTTTAACAAACTGATCACCGGTGGTTTTCGTGTTGGGATCAGTCAAAAACTGATCACCCGTGCATTGGCGAAACATCTGGCGTCCACCACCGGCCAAACCGAGGCAGAACTGGCACATCGATTGATGGGCAAATGGGATCCTGCGACAACCACTTGGCATGATTTGATCGAAGCCGAGGACGCATCGGCGGACGCCTCGCGCCCTTATCCGTTTTATCTGGCCACCGGATTGGACAGCGAACCGCAAGATCTAGGCGCGCCCACAGATTGGCAGGCCGAGTGGAAATGGGATGGCATTCGCGGCCAATTGATCCTGCGCGATGGCCAGTATTTTGTCTGGTCGCGCGGCGAAGAATTGATGACGGACCGGTTTCCAGAACTCGCCCGCGCGATTGATTATCTGCCTTCTGGCACGGTTCTGGACGGTGAACTGCTGGTCTGGCTGGAGGGCGCGCCGCAGCCGTTTAATGCGCTTCAAAAGCGGATTGGGCGCAAAACCGTGCCTAAAAAGCTGCTGAACGATGCGCCCGTGATTTTGTACGCCTACGACCTGCTGGAATGGGATGGCGTCGATCTGCGCGAACAGCCCTTGCACCATCGCCGCGCACTTTTGGAACAGGCCTGCGCCGATCTGCCTGACGACGCGCCTGTGCAATTGTCGCCGACGATCCCGTTTGCCGCGTGGCAGGATTTGGCCGTCACCCGCGCCACTGCTCGTGAAAATCAGGCTGAAGGGTTGATGATAAAACGCGCCGACAGCCCCTATCGTGTGGGCCGTAAAAAGGGCGATTGGTGGAAATGGAAACTGGACCCGCTGACCATTGATGCCGTGATGATTTATGCGCAGTCGGGTCACGGGCGGCGTGCGAACCTGTTCACTGATTACACATTTGCGGTCTGGAACGGCAATGATCTGGTCCCCTTTACCAAAGCCTATTCCGGTCTGAAGGACGAGGAATTTCGCAAGATCACTGCATGGGTCAAAAAAAATACGCTGCAACGATTTGGCCCCGTGCGCCAAGTCACCCCGCATCACGTTTTTGAAATCGCCTTCGAGGGTATTCAAGCCTCAAGCCGGCACAAATCAGGCGTCGCATTGCGGTTCCCGCGCATGGCCCGTTGGCGACACGACAAATCCGTGCAAGATGCCAACACTTTGGATGACCTAAACGAGATGCTCGCGACCTATGGATAAACCGTTTGCCCTGATGCCACCTGCGCCGCGCGCGCCTGCAAAATCGCTGCCAAAAGGGGCGTGTGATGCACATGTTCACCTTGTTGCGGGCGCGGATGAATTCCAGCTTTGGGAAGGGCGCGTTGAAAACCCCGCACCCGGGCCCGACTTTGACCAATGGATGAACCTGTACCGTCAACACCTTGAAATTATGGGGTTTGAGCGCGGCGTGATTGTGCATTCGATCCTGTATGGCACTGACAATTCGGTCACGGTTGAGGCGCTGCGCCAAATGGGCAAAGGGTTCAAAGGGGTCGGATTGCTGCCCGATGGTGCGTCTAAAACCGCGCTCGATCAATTTGTTGATTGGAACATGTGCGCCGTGCGTTTGAATTATGTGCATGGCGGTGTTTTGACATGGGATGGGGCCAAAGCGATGGCACCTGCACTGGCAGATCGCGGCCTGCATATTCAGATGTTGTGCCATGCCGATCAACATATGGATCAGTTGGCGGATGACATTCGCGCCCTGCCCGTGCCTGTGGTTTTTGATCATATCGCTTGGCCCAGTGGCGCGTTATCTGCGGATGCCGCCGGTATTGATGCGCTGTGCGCGTTGCTTGCCGACGGGCATGTTTGGGTCAAATTGTCGGCGATTTACCGTATGTGTGAGGCCCCCTATTCTGACGTCGCCGCCTTGATCGCGCGCCTAATCAACGCCAATCCGGAACGCTGTTTGTGGGGGTCCGATTGGCCCCACCTGATGCTAAATGGCGCACAGATGCCACACGCCGCTGACCTGCTAGATGCCCTTGATGCCGTCGCATCCGACGCCCAGCGCCACGCAATTTTGGTCGACAATCCTGCGACGCTATTTGGCTTTTAAAATCAGGCGCAATTGCCGCTTGTCCTAGCCCCGCACCGACCATACCTATGATACAACTAATATGAGGTTTTTCGATGTTCCAACTGCCCTTTCCAGCCCATGATATTCCGCGCGATGCCACAACAAACGTCAAAGGCGAACCATTAGGCAACTTGCCCGAATGGAACCTTGATGACCTGTACACAGGCGAAGACGCGGCAGAATTAAAACGCGATTCAGACTGGTTAGAAGAGGCCTGCGCATCATTTGCCCGCGATTACGAAGGTAAATTGGCGACATTGGACGCGGACGGGTTTCTGGATTGCGTGCTGCGCAACGAAAAAATCAACCAGATCGCCGGGCGCATCATGTCCTACGCAGGGCTGCGATATTACCAAGTGACCACGGATGCAGGCCGCGCCAAATTCATGTCGGATTGTCAGGAAAAAATCACCGATTACACAACCCCGTTGGTGTTTTTCACGCTCGAATTAAACCGTCTAGACGACACGCACATGGAAGGGTTGCTGGCCATCAATGCGAAACTTGCCCGCTACAAACCTGTATTTGACCGCATTCGCGCGATGAAAAAATACCAGCTGTCTGACGAGCTGGAAAAATTCATGCACGATCTGGGTGTGGTTGGTGATGCATGGGAACGTCTGTTTGACGAAACCATCGCAGGTCTAGAATTTGAAATCGACGGTGACGTGCTGAACATCGAAGGGACGCTGAATTTCCTGACCGATCCTGATCGCACAAAACGCGAGGCTGCAGCGCGTGAACTGGCTGACGTTTTTGGCAGCAATATCAAAACCTTTGCGCGCGTACACAACACGCAGGCCAAAGAAAAAGAGATCATTGATCGCTGGCGCGGCATGGAAACGCCGCAAACCGGGCGTCACCTGTCGAACCACGTTGAGCCCGAAGTCGTGCAAGCACTGCGCGATGCTGTTGTTGCCGCCTACCCCAAGCTAAGCCACAGATATTACGAGCTAAAACGCAAATGGCTTGGCCTTGACGTGATGCAGGTTTGGGACCGCAACGCGCCCTTGCCGATGGAAGACCCGACAATCGTCAACTGGGACCAAGCCGAAAAAACCGTGATGGACGCCTACAACGCGTTTGACCCGCGCATGGGCGAAATCGCCAAGCCTTTCTTTACTGATGGCTGGATCGATGCGGGCGTGAAACCGGGCAAAGCACCGGGCGCATTTGCGCATCCAACCGTGACAGACGTGCACCCTTACGTGATGCTCAACTATCTTGGAAAACCGCGTGATGTCATGACCTTGGCGCATGAATTGGGTCACGGCGTGCATCAGGTTCTGGCCGCGGGCCAAGGCGAGATGTTGTCATCAACCCCTCTGACCCTCGCTGAAACCGCGTCTGTGTTTGGCGAAATGCTGACCTTCCGCAAAATGCTGGACGGTGCCACAACCAAAAGCCAGCGCAGGATCATGTTGGCCGGCAAAGTCGAGGACATGATCAACACCGTCGTGCGCCAAATTGCGTTCTACGATTTTGAATGCAAGCTGCACGCCGCACGCGCAAATGGCGAACTAACCCCTGAAAATATCAATGAAATCTGGATGAGCATTCAAGGCGAAAGCTTGGGGCCCGCCTTTGAATTCATGGACGGTTACGAGACATTCTGGGCCTACATTCCGCATTTTGTGCACTCGCCATTCTACGTCTACGCCTATGCATTTGGCGACGGATTGGTGAACGCATTGTACGCGGTTTATGCAGAAGGCGACGAAGGTTTCGAAGACAAATACTTTGAAATGTTGAAAGCTGGCGGATCCAAACACCACAAAGAATTGCTCGCGCCCTTTGGCCTTGATGCCTCTGATCCGAAATTCTGGGACAAAGGTCTGTCGATGATTTCAGGCTTCATTGATGAATTGGAAGCCATGGAAGAATGAGCGTAACGCTCGAACCTCTTTCACGAAACGATCTGCCACGCGTTGAACATCTGCGCGTGGCACCGGATCAAATCCGATTTTCAGGCAGCGTCGCCGAAGCATTCGCGTCCAATGAACCGGACGTTGATTTTCACGCTATCCTAAACGAAAATACCGTGGTTGGATTTTTCAAAATTGACCACAGTTACCCGGATCGCTACCCGTTTGCGCCACTTGGCAGCGTCGGCTTGCGGGCATTCCTGGTTGACCTTGGGTCCCAAGGCAAAGGTATCGGCGCACGCGCCTGCCGCGCTCTCCCTGCATACCTAAAACAACACTACGCAGATGCGCCGTCGTTGTACCTGACCGTCAATGTCATCAACCTTGCCGCCATCCGAAGCTATCGAAAAGGCGGGTTCACAGACACCGGAAAAACATGGCCACATGGTGCCGCCGGGCCACAACATATCTTGTATCTGCCGTTGGTCGACTAGCCTAGAAACAGCCGGTTTTACCGCAAATTCAGATCGTTACTTTAACTGACTGTCTTTCGATCCACGCCGGTTTATTCCGCTGCGTGCGTGCTGTTTGCCATCGCGTTCTTGTGCGCATTCCATGCAAATCTTTACACCGACAATCGCCAGACGACGTGCTTCGGGGATGGGTTCATCACATTCGGCGCAATGGCTCAGGCTGTCGCCTTGCGGGGTTTTGCGTGCTTTTAATCGCGCCAATTCATCATTGATCGAGGCTTCGATTTGTTCTGACACAGCGCCATCACGCGCCCACCCACCGGCCATATGATCCCTCGTTCGGTTTGGTAAGGTGCGCCTGTGGCGCACCTCTTTGCTTATTTCAAAGCGTCAGCGCAACGCCCGCAGATACCGTCGGTGCCGTGCGCCCCGACATCAGGCAGTACTTTCCAGCAGCGTTGGCATTTGTCGCCTGTCGCTTTGTCAAACATCACTGCAACACCGTCTGTTTCAGGCAAGGTAAACGCGCCGTCCGGGGCCGCGTCACCTGATACTGCGATCGAAGATGTGATGCAGATATCGTCAAACGGCAACTCGCCCAATGCAGACCGAAGCGTGTCGTCCACGACGTAGACCGTTGGCCCTGCTTCCAATGACGCGCCGATCACTTTGTTCGTACGCTGCACTTCTAGCGCTGCTGTCACAACACGACGAGCGGCGCGAATGCCGGCCCATTTTGCCGCCAAATCATCGTTGCGCCATGCCGTTGGTGTTTCTGGCATGTCGACCAAATGCACCGAACTGCCCGCGTCCCCAAACCGTTCCAGCCAGACTTCTTCCATCGTAAACACCAAAACAGGCGCAAGCCACGTGGTCAAACGGTGGAACAAAATATCCAGAACCGTGCGCGCGGCGCGGCGTTGCGCCGTGTCACCATCACAATACAACGCGTCTTTGCGCACATCGAAATAAAACGCGCTTAGATCGACCGTGGCAAACGTGAACACCGCCTGAAACACACCTTGGAAATCGAACGCGGCATAACCTTTGCGCACGGTTTCATCCAGTTCCGAAACACGGTGCAGAACCCATTGCTCCAGCTCTGGCATATCCGTCGCTTCAACGCGGTCCGCCTCGCTAAAGTCATTCAACGATCCCAGCATAAAGCGCACGGTATTGCGCAAACGACGATAGCTGTCAGCCACCCCTTTCAGGATCTCGTCGCCGATACGTTGGTCGGCCGTATAGTCGGTTTGTGCGACCCAAAGGCGCAGAATGTCAGCCCCGTATTGTTGCACGATCTTTTCCGGCACAATGGTGTTGCCGATGGATTTGGACATTTTCAAGCCCTTGGAATCCAAAGTAAACCCGTGCGTCACAACGTTGCGATATGGTGCGCGCCCCGTGGTGCCAACTGATTGCAACAGCGATGAATGGAACCAGCCGCGGTGTTGGTCCGTGCCCTCCATGTAGACATCGGCGATGCCGTCCTCGGTGCCGTCTTCGCGATCGCGCAATACAAAGGCGTGGGTGGAACCGGAATCAAACCAAACGTCCAGGATATCAAACACTTGGTCATATTCCGCAGGGTCCACGATACCGCCAAGAAAGCGTTCTTTGGCCCCCTCTTCGTACCATGCATCAGCACCTTCAACCTCAAAGGCTTCGATGATCCGCGCGTTCACATCTGTGTTGCGCAACAAGAAATCAGCGTCCGTTGGCAGCGCGCCGACCCGCGTAAAGCACGTCAGCGGCACACCCCATGCTCGTTGACGCGACAGCACCCAATCGGGCCGTGCCTCCATCATCGCATGCAAGCGGTTGCGGCCTGATTGCGGTGTCCATTTGACGTTGTCGATTTCGGTCAGGGCGCGTTCGCGAATGGTCAGACCGTGCATGTCTTGGCCGTCGCCCACGGGCTTGTCTACTGCGGCAAACCACTGTGGTGTGTTGCGATAGATGATCGGTGCCTTGGACCGCCAAGAATGCGGATAGCTGTGTTTGACCTTGCCACGCGCCAGCAAACCGCCAACTTCGACCAACTTGTCGATCACCGCCTTGTTTGCGTCGCCTTCGCCGCCTTTGCGGTTCAAAATGTATTTGCCACCAAAGAACGGCAGATCGGCGCGAAACCCCCCATCGTCCATCACGTTGTAGGTGATGACCTGTTGCAGCATGTTCAGGTCGCGGTACAGTTCGTATTCTTCCATCCCGTGCGATGGCGCGCAGTGCACGAACCCTGTGCCTTCGGTGTCGGTCACAAAATCGGCGGCGCGGAAATCACGGATGTCATCCCATTCGCCATTGCCACCTTCGGCGCCGTGCAATGGGTGTTGCAGGCCGATTTTCTCAAGGTCGCCGTTGCCCACATCGCACAAGCGGCGGTACATGGTGTCGTCCAAACGCGCGCGGCCCAAAACGTCTGCGGCCAGTGCATCTGCAAGGATGAACCGTTCGCCAATTGTGGCCCAGCATTCTTCGGGACGTCCGGTGATTTCGTACAAGCCGTAAGAAATATCTTTGCCGTAAACGACCGCTTTGTTCGATGGCATTGTCCATGGTGTTGTGGTCCAGATCACAACTTTGGCGCTGTCCAATGTCGCGTCACCTGTGCCAACAACCTGGAATTTCACCCAAACGGTAAAGCTGTCCTTGTCGTGGTATTCGACCTCGGCTTCGGCCAGTGCGGTTTGTTCAACCGGCGACCACATCACAGGTTTTGACCCTTGATACAGCGTGCCCGTCATCAGGAATTTCATGAATTCCTCGGCGATGACGCGTTCAGCGTGGAAATCCATCGTCAGGTAGGGTTTTTCCCAGTTTCCGGTGATGCCAAGACGTTTGAATTCGTCGCGCTGGATGTCGACCCAGCCTTCGGCAAATTTGCGGCATTCGGCGCGGAATTCGTTGATTGGCACCGCGTCCTTGTTCTTGCCTTTTTTGCGGTACTGTTCTTCGATTTTCCATTCGATCGGCAGGCCGTGGCAATCCCAACCGGGGATGTAACGTGCGTCAAAGCCCATCATTTGATGGCTGCGCACAATCATGTCTTTGATGGTTTTGTTCAGCGCGTGACCGATGTGCAAATGCCCGTTGGCATAAGGTGGTCCGTCATGCAGCGTGAACGGCGTGCGTCCGGTTTTTTCCCGCAACCGGTCGTAAATGCCAATGTCAGCCCAGCGCGCCAACCATTCCGGTTCGCGTTTTGGCAAGCCTGCGCGCATCGGGAAATCGGTCTTTGGCAGGTTCAGCGTGTGTTTGTATTCAGGAGTGTCGGCGCACATAAGGGGCGTCCTTTGGATCAAATCTGGGGGAAAGGTTCAGGGATCGGTGCGATGGCTCGAACACCTCGGGCCCGGCGTCTCATGTCAATCAGAGCGCCGGGGATATAATTCGAATAATGATCAAGTGACCAAACATGCCTGCCTTATAGGCAAGCCCGCTTTGGCTCACAAGGGCTGCATGACCTGCACGGATCGATCAGGGATCGATTTTGTCGGTGTCCTGCAATTGGGCCCAGCGATTAAGCCAGGCAAGACCCGCCAGCGACAGCCCCAATACGAGCAAGGAAAACACACGCGTCAGCCCCTCCAGCCCCGAAATATCGATCAGGAACACCTTGGCCACGGCCAAGCCGATGACCGCCAATCCTGCCTTGCGCATCATCGATGATTTGCGCGCGAGTGACTGATAAAACAGCCCAGCGCCAGCGATCAGCAACGCAATTGTATAGCTGTAAAGTTCGGGCTGCGACATGCCGCGATCCAGCGCCATACCTGCCCCACCTTGCCAGAAATGACGCACAACACAGAACAGCCAAAGGACCACCAAGGCGGCGCAGATCACTTGCATGACGCGCTGCAACCAGACGGGCAATGTCTGCAATCGCCATAGGCCAACGCCTAGAATGGCGGCAGGCAGCAGGTAGGCAACGACCAAAGTGTTCAGAATTGGCGGCCCTACAACACCAGCAAAATAATCCGACAGCAGTGGTGAAAACACAGTCACGCCCAACGCCAAAGCGCCTAAACCAACAGCTGCAAAAATCGACGCCAAAACAATGCGGACGCGGTGCATCCAGACGTTGCCTGCGATCTTCAGACGCTGCACTTGTGCCAAGGCCAGACCCAGCCAGATGCTTGCGTAAATACCCATTGGCCAATGCGAAAACGTGCCCTCGTCCCCCGCAACTGCATCCAAAAACCGGAACAACAAAACGCAGACCAGAATGCCGCCGCCCGACCATGCGGCACTGTCCAGCATGATCCGCGCCGTGGTCCGATTGTTGCGCGGCAACATAACCAACGCCGCTACAAAGGCCGCAACCGCGCCGCCATGTGACACCAAAAGTTCCCACAACGGCGCGTCAAACGCCCATTCCAATCCGGGATCAGCGACCAGTCGGTAGCCAATTGTCACCACGCCTGCGCCAATAAAGTAAGTCATCGGATGCAGGTTGAATTTACGATCCAACATCGCGGCGACAATCACAGTGACGGCCAAGGCTGCGGTCAGCGCCGCCTCGCTAAAGATCATGACCAACGCAAAACTGATGCACGACAGCGCCGACAGCACAAACAACGCCATGCGCAAGCGATGATCAGGCCCATCAACACGAGCAAATCGTTCGGCCCAAAACACCATCAACGCGGCAAGCGCTGCGGCGTGCAAAGCCCACGGATAGGCACCAATCGCTTGGGATGGCAGCCACGCAACTTCGATCACAATTGCCAGTGCAGGGGCTGTTACGGCTGCCAATCCGGCCCACGCCAAGCCGAATTTCCCGACTTGCATTGCGCGCCACGCAGCAAGGCACGTGATCGCCGCCCCTAGCACAACCAGAACCGTCACTGCCCACGGATACGCGGCCTCGGGAACAGCCGGATCATTGTGCATAAAGGCACGATACGCCTCGCCCCGAAACGCAGCCTGACCCAAAACCAGCATCACAATTCCAAGGACCGGCGCGATAATCTGATCCTGCAACGCCTGCGCATGTTGCGACCAACAAATGTACAACGCACTCAGGATACAGACGCACGCAATGGCGATCCAAAAGGCGTCCTCGCGGCTAAGCCCCGCAAAAACCAGCGACACAGAGGCAGCGATAAGCGCGCCAAACGACACCAACGTCGGGAACATCGGTCGCGCGCCTTTGCCGCCCTCCAGTGCGAATTGCGCAACCAAAACACCGTCGTGATCTGGCCAAAACGAGCGCGCGGGAATGACCACTGCCATCACGGCCAACGCCGTGACGTATAGCGCAAATGCACCGCCCAAATTGCTGTCACCGGCGAACAATAACCAGCCCATCAGAAACGCCAGCACCAACGTCAGCCCAGACACCCACGCCCAGCGCCGCAACGTATCCATGCCCAAACCGGCCGCCGCAACAATTGTAAAATAACCGAACAACGGCGTTGGATCTGAATTTGATCCGCCCAAGACAAACGGTGCGCCAAAGGCTCCGATCAGGCCAACTGCTGCCAAAAGCGGTCCATAAAACCAGCCCAAAACCAGCGAGATCAGGGCCACGACAACCATGCCAATCAACGCGGCATTCGGGCTGATCAATCCGTACAACATCTCGGCTGACAAAACGCCGCCAAACAGTGAAACGATGCCCGCACCGGCAAAAACTGATGGTAAATATTCGGTTGTGCTGTCTTGCGCCTCGCCAAATCGGCGGCGGATGTATTCGCCCACCCCGATCAAAGCCGCGCCAAACGCAAGTGCGCACAAAACCCGCGCCGTTGGGGGCAACAGCCCGTTTTCCATGCCGTATTGCACCAAAAACAAACCGGCCAATGCCAATGACACTGCCGACACCGCGTAAAACCAATTCAACTGCAACCAGCTGAAGAAACGTTCTGCCAAGTTGGGCGCGCGCGGTTCCGCAGGCGGCGCGGCAACAACCGGATCAGGCTGTTTGACGATCCGCATCGGTTTGGCCAATTCCGTCATTGGCATTTTGGTTTCATCCGGCTTTTTGGGCTTTGGACGTGCCGCAACGGTGGGCGCGTCTGTGCTGCTTAACCCCCTGACCGCCGCATCCAACTGTGTCAGCCGCGATTTTAGGGTCGCATTGCTCACCAAAAGGTAAATCACCGCAATGGGCAGGCCGATAACCCAAAGGCCCGCCAATAAACCAAGTCCAACCACCGCGATCCCCTTTGCGCAAAATATTAACGCTAAGGTAGTCAGTTTTCACGACATGTTACAGTACGGAAATCCAGACCGTTTAGCCGTTCTTTTGGAACAATCCGGCAAGGGCGCGTTTGACAATTCCACTGGCGCGTGGACGTTTCGTGGCGTGAAATGGCAGTGGACGGCAAACTTCGATTGCGGCGACACCGACACGAGCGGTCAGCGCGCCATTCACCACCCCTTCGCCAAAGCGACGCGATAATTTGCCCAAAATCGAACCACCCAAAATCGGCTCAAGCATGTCGTCCCCCACAGCCACAGCGCCGGTTGCGACCAAATGCGTCAAGACAGCCCGCGTCAGGCGCCAACTGCCCCAAAGGCCCGATCGCCCCCCGTACACTTCGGCAATGCGGCGGATCATGCGCAAGTTCGATGTGAGCGCGGCGGCCACATCCGCAAGGGCAAGCGGAACCAGCGCCGTGACAGTTGCGACCTGACGTGCGGCGGCTTCGACCTCGCGCTGTGCGGCGGCGTCCATCGGGCCAAGAATTTCGATTTCGGCCAAAGACAACACTCCGTCCGCATCCATTTGATCGCGTTCAAGTTCGGCAAATCGCGAACGGCCCCAACGGGTGTCTTCGCGGCCTTTGTACAGTTGGATCAAACGTGTCGTTACTGCGCGTGCGGCTGTTAAGTCAGCGTTTTCATAGGCTTCGGACGCGGCGTGGCGCAAACCATCGATACGAGACAGACGGCTAAGGGCGGCCAATTCACGCAACGCCATCAGCAACAGCATGACGATAAAGACCACCATCAGGGCCGTTACAATCAGCCCCAATATCGGCAGTCGTTCGATCAACCCATTGGCAAAATCCCATGCGGCAACCGATATCACGGCCCCAAGCAATGCCAGCGTAACCGCCCAGAAAAGCCGCGCGATAAAGGATGGTTTGCGCGCCACAACACGGGCCGCGATCTGCATTGCGCTGTTTTGATCCTGCGCCAGTTCAGCGCCACCTAGCGCAACTTCAGGCAGTGGTGCTGCCACATTTACGTCCGCTGCAGCCGTCGTGTCAGCGTCAAGTTCGATCAAGACTGGTCCCTTGGCCATCAGGTGTCCTTTCTGTTCCAGACAAGCCGAATGTCCGGCAATTTTTCATCATTTTCAGCACCATCTGTGCGCGACAGCTCACTAAACCCGTGCCGCAGATAGAACCGCTGGGCACCGGTGTTGGCCTGAAATGTCCACAAGTCCAATCGCTCGGAATTGGCTTGAGCATCCGAAAGCAACACCGCGCCAATGCCACTGCCACGCGCCGTTTGCGCCACATAAAGCGCGTTTATTTCGGCACTATTTCGCGCGGCAAATCCCAGCACATCGCCGTCTTGCTCTGCGACGGTAACCCAGCCAAAGTCGATCATGCGCGCGGCGTGTGCCAAGTCTTCGGCGCGGGTGTGAATGCGGGGCATCCATGCCGTTTTGTCGACAAATTCAGACAGGATCGCGCCAACTGTGCCCGCGTCCGTGGATCGGGCCAAACGCAATGTAGTCATAGCCGATCACCGATCAAAAATTGCGCAGCGCGGTCCATCCAAATATGCGGCGGCCCGTCACCGGGTTTCAGCGACAAACGTGCAGGCGCAAATCGCATCACCTGGTAATCCTGATCCAGCCACGCGTCCGCCCCGCCCCGCGCAGCACCCAGCAGATGGTTCGGATCTTTTGGCAAATCACCGGGGTAAAACGCGGCCTGTTTTCCAGTGTCCAACAACGTGCCGCGCACCACGTTCAACGGCGCGCCATCGTGGGTCATCGTGTCTTCGGTCGTGGCGCGCAAGGCGGCAACAGACAAGGCAGATGTTTGCGCACCGGCAAAACGCGCACGATCACGGGCATCACGGGTCAATGCCTCCATTATTGCGGTCATTTGGGGGTGCTGGGCGTGATGTAAATGATCAGCTTTGGTCGCGGCAAACAAGATTTTTTCGACCCGCTTACCAAGCAAAAGCTTGCTTAGGAATGCATTGCGGCCGGGGCGAAAGCTCGACAAGATTTCGGTCATCGCGCCGCGCATGTCTTCGACCGCTTTTGGCCCGTTGTGAATGGCACCCAGCACGTCAACCAGCACGACTTGGCGATCAATGCGCGAAAAATGATCGCGGAAAAACGGCTTTACCACTTGGGATTTATACGCCTCGAAACGCCGCTCCATCTCGCGGATCAGCGAACGACGCGGGGCGCTGTCACCGGTTGGCAATGGCGCAAATGTCAAAACCGGCGAGCCGGCCAAATCACCGGGCAACAAAAACCGCCCCGGTGTGCAATCGTAAAACCCGTCATCGCGCGCCGCATTCAGGTAGCCTGCAAAATCCGAGGCCAGGGCTTGGGCCACAGGTTCGTCCAGATTGGCAAGCGGATCGGTGTTTTGTACCCGCGCCAGATACGTCGCGGCTTGGGTACGATCCGAGATGCGGGCCAAAACTTGCGCCGACCATTGTGCGTAACTTAAGTCCAGCAAACCCAGATCCAACAGCCATTCACCGGGGTAGTCGACGATATCGATGTGGATGGTGCGCGGCCCTTGCAGCCCTGCCAATAACCCGTTTGGACGCACCCGCAACGACACGCGCAATTCACTGATCGCGCGCGTGCTGTCGGGCCATGTCGGGGTTGGCGAACTGAGCGCGCTAAGATGTGATTCATAATCGAAACGCGGCACGGTATCATCGGGCTGAGGTTGCAAAAACGCCGCCTCGATGCGCCCTTCTTTGGCGGCCAGCAGATGCGGCATACGCCCGGAATTCAACAGGTTCGCCACCAGCGACGTGATAAACACCGTCTTGCCCGACCGCGCCAATCCGGTCACGCCCAGACGGATCACTGGCTCAAAGAAAATCCCGTTCACCGTGTCGGTGATGTTTTCGGCACTGCGAATAACGCCGTCAGCCAGTCTAGAAATTACCACGCGCGCCCTCATCCAATGTTTACGACCCTTAACATAGGCAGCCCATAGGGATTGCCCAAGGGGAAAAGCCGCGATAGGGCTGCGCTATGCCTCGTTATGCCATCAAAGTTGAATATCACGGCGGTCCGTTTTCGGGCTGGCAACGTCAGAACGACCGCCCGTCAGTTCAGGGCGCAATCGAGGCTGCGTTGGCCAAAATCGAACCAAACGTGCCAAAAACTGCCGCCGCGGGTCGCACGGACGCCGGCGTGCATGGCTTGGCGCAGGTCGCGCACATTGATCTTAAGAAAAACTGGGGCACGTTCCGCCTGACCGAGGCGTTGAACTATCATCTAAAACCAAATCCCGTGTCGATTGTTGATTGCGCCGAAGTCTCAGAGGACTGGCATGCACGATTTTCTGCGCGCGAGCGCCGCTATTTATTTCGCATCCTGATGCGTCGCCCCCCTAGCGCGCACATGGCCGGTCTGGTTTGGCAGGTCAAAGAACCGCTCGACATTGATGCGATGCGACAAGGTGCACAGCATTTGATCGGGCATCACGATTTCACGACCTTTCGATCCTCAATCTGTCAGTCGGCTAGTCCTTCGAAAACATTGGATGAATTGCGGATGGAACAGGTGGAAACTATCGCCGGTCCCGAGATTCATTTCCACGTGCGCGCGCGATCGTTTTTGCACAATCAGGTCCGCAGTTTTGTCGGAACATTGGAACGGGTGGGCGCGCACAAATGGTCACCGGATCGGGTTGCGAGCGCGTTGGCCGCCTGTGATCGCGAAAAATGTGGACCGGTTAGCCCGCCATACGGGCTGTATTTGGCCGGGGTCGAATACGACAATGATCCGTTTGATCAATCGTTGTCTGTCAATCCGGCACCCGCACCAGCCTGACGCGATTGTTCGGTTTCTGGCACATAAGTCAGGGCCGCAAGCGCTTTCCAAGCGTCAATTACCCCAGCTTCGATCGATAGGCGAGCGGGCAGTTTCGGCTTGTCATATTGGAGCATGTCGATTGTCACACCACTGTCAGTTTGCGTGACCAAATAGGGCAGCGCCATCGCGTAACTGCACAGTAATTCGTGCCCATCACAGGGCATCGCACCGCCACCATTTGCCAACGCGGCGTGCAAATCAACAGGGCACAAAATTATCGGCCCATCCGGCAACGCACGTAATGCAATCTGCACGTCATCTACATCACAGCCACGCGCCAAATGCAGTGCAGCAGCCTTGCCAAATGTGCTGGCTTGCCCCGCAGGTGCACCGCCACCACGGGCCGCTTTACTGAGCAATGCTTCGATTTCATTAATGGAAAACTGCATCAATCGGCCTCGTAAACCGGCAACCACCAATTATCGGCGTCAGCGTTTAGTTCATCACGCAAAGGCGCACCTTGGCACAGGGTAATGCGAGTCCATAAGTCTGATTTCGGGTCAAATTTGGACGCCCCAAAGAACGACAATTTACAGCGCAACATGTCGATGGGCAGGCAGTCTGCAGCGATCATGTTGTCGTGAATTTCACCGTACGGATACCGCGTCGCCAACTGCACCCGATCGATGGCCAAACCATGCTGCGGATGGGTCGCCAAAAACGTCGCAGTTGCTTGCGCGGTTTCAGGTAAATCTGCGTACATCGCTGCAATCCGACGCGCGATATCTAATGGGCTTTCACGCTCGGATCCGGGTTCATCAAACCGATCGCCCAAACGCGGTTCCAGCTTGGCTTCGCTCACGTACCAGAATTGTTGGCATTGCGGTTTTGCATCATAATCTAGGGTCAACGCCCATGAAAAATGCTGGTCTACCGCGGCCTTCAACACCTCAGTATCTGCCGAATACTCGGGGATCGGGCCGACGGGGTCCGCCATACAATCGGTCAAACCGTCGACCAATTCATCAAACGGCTCCAAGATCAAAGACGCCATAAGCTCTTGAATATCTTCAGAAAAACGTTCGCATTCTAGCATCACATGATCTAGTGGCATTGTGTCACTCAATCGGTCCAACGTCAGGCGCGTTGCTGCCCAATCCTTACGTAAGGCTTCGATACGGGCTTGGTGTTTGGGGTCAGGAACGTCCCATTGATCCAGATGTTTGGCGGCGCGTTCAGCAAGCATTTGTAGGCGATTTTGTTGGTCCCTTTCCAGACTGGGAATCGCGCGAACACGGGCCAATGCCGTCTCGCGCACCAACATCCAATTGTTCAACAACACAGGATGCGTCACCAGAAACGGGGCCATGCCCAACCCCGTAGAATTGCCGATACCCAAGTGGGTTTTGAAACGGCGATCTAACGTGCCCTGCCCCACATGTTCGGCCAAATCATGCGTGAAATTCCGGATCATCCAGACAGTCAGCATTTCAGCGGCAAACGGACCAGTCAGACCGGGACGGTTTTCAATCAGACCTCGATCTGCGATCCCGAATTTTCCGTTGCCGTACACAGCCGTGGTGCGCATCAAATACCCGATTGAACGGATCATTTCAGGGTCCGGCTGTTCGCCATTTCGCAATCGGTCAGTCACGTGTTTGAACAAACGAACGGATTTATTTGCGCGACTTAGGACCAAATCGCGTTCGGTGAAACGCCCTGCCTCTTGCAACGGTGCGTTGGCGGAAATGCGGTCAAGCTCTGCGCGTGTTGGCACCCCGTCGTACAACACATAGGCGCTGTCCCATGCCTCGGCAATTACGCGATCGGTGCGTTTTTCAGGTGGCAAATCGTTCGAAATCGCAACCAAAGAATAGGTGTAACCGCCCAAATCCAGGCTATAAACAGCGCGCCCAAATCCGTCTTCAGACATTTCCCAAACGGGGCGCGTGACATTGACATTTTCCGAAGCCAGCCGCCGGATCAACGAACGTAGAAACGACAAACGGCTCGGAAACATCGACCCCATTCGTGACAAACGCATCATCTTTGACGGTGGGCGCAAGGGCACTTGATCGGGGGCGATAAAATCTCTCATGACGCAGGGCTGAAACTGGTGTCATAAAACCGCAGCCAGTTGTCGCCCATGATCCCGTCGATTTCAGATTGGCTTATGCCGGTTGCTGCTAATCCGTTGGCGATATTGTCGAAATTTCGATTGTCTTCGAACCAATTTGGCATGGGTGGAAAGCCCGCGTCGCTGGCCGATCCTTCACCGTAGTCAATCACTTTGGACCACCGCCCAACGCGCATCCATTCGACAATTGAATCCGGTTGGTCCTGACACAGGTCCGTCCCGATCCCAAGGTTTTCAGCACCGTAACGCCCCGCGGCTTCGGCGATCATCTGGCAAAAACTGTCCAGCGTACAGTCAGGCCCACCCGCCAAATGATGCGGATAAATCGAAAACCCCAACATGCCACCACGGGCCGTCAACGCGGTAATTACGTCGTGTGATTTGTTGCGCAACGCAGGGTGCCACCATGCCGGATTGGCGTGCGTGATCGCGATGGGACGCGACGAATAATCGATCGCTTCTAGCGTTGATCGATCACCTGAATGCGACATGTCGATGACCATGCCCACGCGGTTCATTTCAGTCACGACTTGCTTGCCCATTCGGGTCAGGCCCGCGTCGTAGTCCTCGTAGCAGCCCGTCGCCAGCAGCGATTGATTGTTGTACGTAAGCTGCATGAAACGAATGCCCAGTTGGTGGCAAATTTCGACCAAACCAATGTCGTCTTCGATCGGGCTGGGGTTCTGAAACCCAAAGAAAATCGCCGTGCGCCCAGTGTCATGCGCAGTCTGCACGTCTTTGGCGCAGGTGCCTTTCATGATCAAATCAGGATGCGCCTCGAACCAGCGGTTCCACTGTTCGAGGTTCAGGATCATCTCGCGAAAACTTTCGTGATAGGCGATCGTAACATGAACCGCATCCACGCCCCCCGCCCGCATCTGTTCAAAGATTTTGGGCGAAAAGTTGGCGTATTGCAGGTTGTCGATCAACATCAGAGAGGCGTCCCACTTGAGATGTAGGCCGTCTTAACGGTTGTGTAGAATTCTGCCGCATAAGACCCTTGTTCGCGTGATCCGTACGAACTGTCGCCGCGTCCACCAAATGGCACGTGATAATCGGTACCAGCTGTCGCGAGGTTAACCATCACACAGCCTGCTCGCGCATTGCGGCGAAAGTGCGTGGCGCGTGCCAGATTGGTTGTGATGATGCCCGCAGTAAGGCCAAAATTCGTATCATTCACGGTGTCGATTGCCTCTGCATAGCTGTCGACTTTGATCACAGCGGCAAGCGGCGCGAACATTTCTTCGCGGTTGATGCGCATCTGATTGGTGGCACCGACAAACACGCCCGGCGACATATAGAACCCTTCGGTTGGCATGTCTAAACGCACGCCCCCACAGGCCAATTCTGCCCCTTCGGATTTGCCCAAGTCTACGTAATTCAGGTTTTCTTGCAACTGCTGCGCGGACACCGCGGGGCCCATTTGCGTGCCTGCCACCAGCGCATGGCCGACTTTCATTGCTGTTGTTGCTTTGATCAGTTTGGCAACAAATTCATCGTGGATTGCAGCGTGAACAACCAGACGCGAGGACGCCGTGCATTTTTGGCCAGTGCCGCCAAACGCACCGCCAGCAGCCATTGCAACCGCCAGATCAATATCCGCGTCATCCATAACAGCCAGCGCGTTTTTAGACCCCATTTCCATCTGAATTTTGGTCAGGTTTTCAATCGCAGCACGTGCGATGCCTTTGCCGACAGGCACGGATCCTGTGAACGAAATGCCGTCAATTTTTGGACTCTCGACCAGACGTTGACCAATTTCAGAACCGGCCCCCATCACAAGGTTAAACAGGCCAGCGGGGATGTCTTGTTTCGCGATGATTTCGGTCAAGGCAACGGCAGACGCGGGCGTCGCGTTTGCAGGTTTCCAGACGACAGCATTGCCATAGCAAAGTGCCGGCGCGATTTTCCAAGACGCGGTCGCTGTTGGAAAATTCCACGGCGAAATAATTGCGACGACGCCCAATGCTTCGCGACGCACATCGATTTCAATGCCAGGGCGTGTTGAATCAGCAGTGTCGCCCATTTGGCGCAGGGTTTCGGCGGCATAATAGGTGAAAAATTGACCAGCGCGGTACACTTCGCCTTTGCCTTCGGCCAATGGTTTGCCTTCTTCGCGGGCCAATAATGTGCCCAGTTCTTCGGCGCGTTCCATCATTTCCGTGCCGATTGCCATCAACACCGTGTACTTTTTCTCAATACCAGTTGCCGCCCATTCAGCTTGGGCAACGCGCGCTTGATCCAAGGCGTGATCCAATTGATCCGCACTAGCCTGCGCATAAAGCCCGATCACGTCAGACACATCCGACGGATTGCGATTTTCGATTTCAGACGTGCCGGACACCCATGTTCCGCCGATGTAGTTTTGATAGGATTGTGTCACGGAACGCGCCTTTGTTTTATTCATGTTTGTAGTGTTTTGCGGGATTCTAAAAATTCAATCAATCGAAAACAACTGAACAATAATTCAATTTTACTTAATTAACTGCGCAAAGGCCTGAACCGCTGGCGACAATTGATCAACCGGTTGCGTGATCACATCAACGTGGCGCTGCGCCGTCATGTCCCTAAGCGGTAAAAACAACAGATCACGATACGTGGGCGGCAAGGCGCGTTCGGGCAAAAGCGTAATTCCGACCCCCGCATTTACCAGCGCCAACAGGGCAACCGTGGTTGGCACCATCATCAATGCACTGGCCAAAATCGGGGCGAATTGCGTGTCTTTGATCATGTGGCATAGCCCGTTCGCAATGAACCTATGTGGCGTAACATCAGACCACGTCAGACTGTTCCAGTCCTTTGCCAGCGGATGATCCGCCCTGCACACCACGCCAAATTGGTCGGAAAACAGCGGCCTGCGTTCGAACACTTTGGTATCAGGAAAGGTCGCAATTCCGATGTCTGCTTGATCCGACTGCATCGCAAGCAAAACAGCCGCAGAATCCATATCGCGCAAATCAATCCGAACGGCGGGGTGGTGGGTCGCAAAGGTTTCGACCACGGCAGGCAAGATTGTATTCGCCGCAGACGGGGTGACCGCCAAACGCACCAATCCAGCTTGAGACTGGGCCAGTGCGTCGATCATCGCCACAGATTTGTCAAAGTGGTTAAGTTCACGCCGCGCTTCGGCATGGATCATTTCACCAAGTGCGGTCAGTCGGGCTTTGCGCCCTTTTTCAAACAGCGGCGCGCCTATGTGGTCCTCGAATTGTTTCAGCATCATCGACACCGCAGACGGCGTGCGCCCTAACGTTTCAGCGGCCTGCGCAAGGTTTCCGTAATCAACAACAGCATGAAAACAACGCAACATTTCGATCTTGATGGCCATTTGCTAAATCCTGAAATACCGAGGAAATAACGACAGATTGCCCTAAATGTTAACCAACAACTAGGTATCTTTTGCCGCCATCGCGACACCCCGAGAAATATCAAGCAACTGGTCCGCAAGTGGGCTTTTTTTGCGCCAAATCATGCCTACTTTGCGCGATGGGACGGGAGCAGAAAACCGCGCAACGGACACCCGCGCGGACCGTGTTTCAACCGCGACAGCCATTTCAGGGATCAGCGTCACTCCGATGCCTGAGCCCACCAGCTGTACAAGTGTCGACAGCGAACTGCCATCCAAGCCCTCGCGCGGAAGAGCGGTGCGGATATTGCAAAACGACAAAGCTTGATCGCGAAAACAGTGGCCTTCTTCTAACAGCAACAGGCGCATTTTCTTTAGCCCATCTGCGTCAGGCACAGGTTCGTCAGCGTCCGCAAGCGCGCGGATCAGGACAAAATCCTCTTCGAACAGAAACACTTCTTCCAACGTTGGTTCGGAAATCGGCAAGGCGACAATCGCACAATCAATCAATCCATCTGACAATTCTTGGATCAAACGTTCGGTCATTGTCTCGCGAACGTGCAATTCCAAACCGGCGTGCGTGCGTCCCAAGTGGGCGATAATTTTGGGCAAAAGATAAGGTGCAATTGTGGGGATAACACCCAGACGCAATCGCCCAAGCACGCCAGTTTTGGCTGTTCGCGACAGATCCTCAAGCGCATCGACCGCACGTAGAATATCGCGCACGCGCAAACCAAAATCAGCCCCAAACGACGTCAGTCGCACCGCCCGCGCCGCACGTTCAAACAACGGCGTGCCTAGGGATGCCTCAAGTTCTTTGATCTGAACTGAAATCGCTGGTTGCGAGATCGAACAGGCCTCAGCTGCGCGCCCGAAATGACCGTGACGGGCCACTGCTTCGAAATAACGCAACTGTTTTAAAGTGAAATTCGCCATAACCAAAACCTATCGCAATTATAGGAAAATACAACTTACACATATGGCGTGGATTTAGTAAACATGCCTCAAGATGTCTGCTGACTCTCTCGCATTTTTATCGATCACGGTCCGCATGGATTTGATCAACATTTGTCGTTCGGACCGCAGATTTCAATTTTGTTTCATGGCCCCAGCCGCGTGCTAGGCCGTTTTTAAACCATGATCGGAGACCACGATGGACGGAAACGATACAGGCGGCACATGCCCAGTAATGCACGGCACAAGCACGATGGCAAAATTGGGCGGCACAGCCAATAACGATTGGTGGCCGAACCAGTTGAACGTCAAAATGCTACATCAGCATGCAAAAAATTCCGACCCGATGGGCGACGATTTTGATTACGCCGAAGCGTTCAAGTCACTTGATATGGAAGCTGTCAAAGCCGACCTGACGGCCTTAATGACGGATTCTCAATCTTGGTGGCCCGCAGATTATGGCCACTACGGCCCGTTCTTTATTCGTATGGCATGGCATTCCGCAGGCACCTATCGCACGGCAGATGGTCGTGGTGGTGCAGGTTCTGGCCAACAACGTTTTGCGCCTTTGAACAGCTGGCCTGACAACGGCAACCTCGACAAGGCGCGCCGCCTGTTGTGGCCTATCAAACAGAAATACGGCAACAAACTGTCTTGGGCCGATCTGATGATTTTGACAGGCAATGTCGCGCTCGAATCCATGGGGTTTGAAACCTTTGGGTTTGGTGGCGGACGTGCCGATGTTTGGGAGCCAGAAGAAGACATCTATTGGGGATCTGAAACCGAATGGTTGGCCCCAAGCGACAATCCAAACAGCCGCTATTCCGGCGAACGCGACATGGAAAACCCGCTTGCCGCCGTGCAAATGGGCCTGATTTATGTGAACCCCGAAGGGCCAGACGGCAATCCAGATCCGCTCGCATCTGCCTACGACATTCGCGACACATTTGACCGCATGGCAATGAACGACGAAGAAACTGTCGCATTGGTTGCCGGCGGCCACACGTTCGGCAAAGCCCACGGCGCAGGTGATGCGGGCCTTGTTGGTGTTGAGCCAGAAGGCGGCGCAATCGAGGCGCAAGGCCTTGGTTGGCATAACGAATTCGAAACCGGACGTGGCATTCACACGACAACGTCCGGCATCGAAGGACCTTGGACAGCCAACCCGATCAAATGGGACAACGGCTATTTTGATGTGCTGTTTGGATACGACTGGCAGCTGACAAAATCTCCAGCAGGTGCAAATATTTGGGAAGCAATCGACCTCAAGGGCGACGATCACGCCCCTCAGGTCGACGGATCAGACGCACCGGTCAAGCTGATGATGACAACCGCAGACATGGCGATGCGTATGGACCCAGCGTACGAGAAAATCTCGCGCCGGTTCCACGAAAATCCCGCTGAATTCGCAGACGCATTTGCGCGTGCGTGGTTTAAGCTGACGCACCGCGACATGGGCCCAATCGATCTGTATTTGGGTGACGACGTCCCAAGCGAAGAACTGATTTGGCAAGATCCGGTCCCTGCCCCGACGCATGATTTGGTATCGGATGCGGACGTGGCGGACCTAAAGGCGAAAATCCTTGGCTCTGGTTTGACGACGTCAGAATTGGTTGGCGCGGCTTGGGCCTCTGCCTCTACTTTCCGTGGATCAGACAAACGTGGCGGTGCAAATGGCGCGCATATCCGTTTAGCCCCACAAAAAGACTGGGACGTGAACGAACCTGCACAGCTATCTAAGGTTCTGGATGCGCTAGAAGGTATTCAAAACGCGTTCAACGCAAATGCCGGAAGCACCCAAATCTCTATGGCGGACATGGTTGTTTTGGCAGGCACTGCTGCGGTCGAAGCCGCCGCAAAAGCTGGCGGACATGATGTAACCGTACCATTCACACCAGGTCGCGGCGACGCATCACAAGAACAGACTGAAGTCGATTCATTCGCGATGCTAGAACCACAAGCAGACGGGTTCCGAAACTACATGCAGAAAGATTTCAGCATGTCAGCCGAAGAGCTTTTGGTGGATCGTGCCCAATTGCTAACGTTGACAGCGCCAGAAATGACGATGTTGGTCGGTGGTTTGCGCGTTTTGGGTGCAAATCTGAATGGCGATACACGCGGTGTTTTCACAGATCGTGTCGGTACGCTCAGCAACGACTTCTTTGTGAACTTGTTGGATATGGGCACTGCTTGGTCAGAAGCACCGGACGATGCTGGCACATTTGAAGGTACAGACCGTGTGAATGGGGCAGCCAAATGGAAAGGTTCTCGCGTCGATCTGATCTTTGGTTCGCATTCTCAATTGCGCGCCATCGCCGAAGTTTATGCAAGTTCAGATGCAGACGCCGCGTTTGTTAAGGGTTTTGTTAATGCATGGACAAAGGTAATGGAATTGGATCGTTTTGATCTGGCCTAACCAACCCTGAAAAATTGAAAATGGCGGCGCTTTGATGAAGATCGAAGCGCCGTTTTTGTAATTGTTGAGATTTGATCATTTGATTTCTGAGATTATGCTCGTCTTGGGCGTCGGTGACGAGGCCTTGTAGGTGGG
>JBLHSG010000013.1:0-114959 GCA_047626725.1 Ascidiaceihabitans sp. | reverse complement strand
GCCCATCCAAGACTGTCCAGTCTGACGGTACGTGCTTCTGCGGTGCGCCCGTTCAGATCGAGTGCTTCGGCACGCAAGAGCAGCAAGGTAGACAGTAGAATCGCGTTTTCATTGCGGGCTGCGCGGTTGATATGTGGTCCGATCAACAGCAGCGCGCGGGTGCCGTCACCTTGGGTGATCGCGTGGGCGGCCAATTGTGTGGCGACATAGGCGCGGTGCAGGTTTGCGCCCGGGGTTGCGGCATAATAACGATCGGCGGCCAAGAAATGTTGCTGTGCGGCTTTGGGATCAGACGCCAGTAAAATACGCCCGCTTGCATAATGTGCAAAGGCAAGGCGGTGATCGTGCCAGCCCATTGCCGACGCGATTTTCAACGCTTGATCGGCGGCAACACTGCGTTCGCGCATCGAACTGCCGGGGCCTAATGCTTTTTGCACCGCTTGTGACCATGCGCGTGGGGTACGTGATGCAAATTTTGCAGCGCGCCCGTTGCCGCCTGGATTGATGCGGCTGAAAATACCCGGCAACTTTGCCTTAACCTGACCGCGTGTCATGCCAGATCGCAATTCTGGCGAATAATACGCGCGCAGAATCATCATATCAAATCCGGTCAGAACCGTGTGGACGTTGTCATCATTAAAGACAGAATCTGGCAGGCGGTACAGATCGTTTAATGGGCCAAGGGCTTGCGCCAATTCTTCGTGCAGGCAATCGCGGACTTCTTGCGGGCTTGCGTCATTGGGCAGGAAAATCGCCAGTTTTTCGCGTTTGCGCATGATGGCCCAGTTGGTTTTGGGCGTGCGTTTGGCACTGCGATATTCTGCGATGCTGTCGATGTTTGGCACTACAAAACAGGCCGCGTGGGGCAGGGCGCGGCGAATTTCGGCGCGGCTGACGGCTTGAATGGTGATGTTTGCAGGCTGGCTAGACGGCGTTTGGCTGATTTTAATGCCGGCCTCAGTGCGCAAGCGGTGCAATAATTTGTTCAGATCAGACCCAAGGGACGCAGGCGGTGCCCCTGTCACACGGACCGAAATCGGCGTTTCAAAGCGGGTGAACAGCGGCAAATCACGGCCACTTTCCAGCCGGAACGACAGTTCAACAAAATCATTGGTCAAATCGATGTTGGATTTTGCCGGCCGTGACGGGCGCGGGGCCCCAAAGGTTTTCATCGGTGGCAAAGTGGATGCGCTGACCGCGGCACGCGATGCCGTATCGGTGGGCGTCACGGGCATACAGGCGTTCAACATCAAGGCAAGCGGCAGGACATAACGGCGCATCATGTTCTCCCGTACTTGATAAAGTTCGTGAGGGTGCCGATGCGGTCATATAGTTTGCGCGCTTCAGCGTTGTCATCTTGGGTTAACCAATAAACGCTTGGTGCTCCGGCGGTGTCGGCGGCGGCGTAGACCGCTTCGATCAGGGCGCGTCCGATGCCAAGGCCACGCACATCGTGGTTGGCGTAAAGGTCTTGTAAATAGCAGGTGTTTTCGACTTTCCAGCCGTGGCGGTGGAACAAATAATGCGTAAAACCAACCAGTTGGCCGTCTTTCACGGCGACAATGCAGTTAAAATCTTGTGGGTCATTGCCAAGCAGGCGCTGAAAATAGACGTCAAACGTCTGCGCAGGCACACTTGTCTTATAAAACGCCAGATAAGCGGTCCATAATGCGGCCCAGGAATCCTGGTCGGATTCCATCAGTGGGCGCACTTGGAGTGCGTCGTTACCAATCATTTAATACTGCCTGCCTACTTAATCGCCTCAGTTGGAGATCTTGTCGCCTCTCAACCCGACCTTGATAGGGTTCAAATAAGGCAAGTTTGTGGCAGATTTTACGAAAATGCGCGGTAAATGAGGGGATTGAGGGTAGGCTAACGATATCTAGCGTATTGTTTTAAATCAATAAATCGTTATGCGTGTACTGTTTTGAAATAAGGCAAGAATGGGGCAACCGTCTATTTCTGCCTTAATTCAGGCAAAAAAAGAGCCGCACGAGACCCCCGCGCGGCTTTTTTGCAACGAATTTAGGGCATTACCCCCAATTCAATCAATCTAGGATTGTTTTAGCGCTGTTTGCCTCGCGCCATGAACGCCAAACGTTCGAACAAATGCACATCCTGTTCGTTTTTCAACAACGCGCCGTGCAGTTTGGGCAGGGCAGAGGCACCGCCAGATTTTAGATCTTCGGGGCTCATGTCTTCGGCCAGTAGCAATTTTAGCCAATCGAGCACTTCGGACGTCGATGGTTTCTTTTTCAAACCGGCCTGTTCGCGCACTTCAAAGAATTGGGTCAGCGCGGTCGTCAGCAACTGTTCCTTGATGCCTGGGTGGTGCACTTCGACGATGGCGCGCATTGTGTCCATGTCGGGAAAGCGGATGTAGTGAAAGAAACAGCGGCGCAGGAACGCGTCTGGCAGTTCTTTTTCGTTGTTGGACGTGATGATCACGATGGGACGGTTCACCGCCTTGATGGTTTTGCCGGTCTCGTAGACGTAGAATTCCATCTTATCGAGCTCTTGCAGCAGATCGTTCGGGAATTCGATGTCGGCCTTGTCGATTTCGTCGATCAACAGCACGACTTTTTCGCCCGCCTCGAATGCTTCCCACAGCTTGCCTTTGCGAATGTAGTTGGCAACGTCGTGGACTTTTTCCTCGCCCAGTTGGCTGTCACGCAGGCGCGATACCGCGTCGTATTCATACAGACCTTGTTGCGCGCGTGTGGTCGATTTGATGTTCCATTCGATCATGCGCAGGCCCAAAGACGTGGCGACTTGTTTGGCCAATTCTGTCTTGCCGGTGCCAGGTTCCCCTTTAACGAGTAGGGGGCGCTCAAGCGTGACGGCCGCATTCACCGCAATTGTCAGATCATCAGTGGCGACATAGCTGTCAGTGCCTTGAAATTTCATGTCTATTTTCCCTCGTTTTGGCGCATCTTGATTGCACAAGTCTTTAGCCTAATTCGAGCGGGATTGTGTAGTGACAATTCCCAAACGCTGCGTTAAACGCGGCGTCAGGGGGCAGCCCGTTTTGAATGTAAGGAAGCCAGCATGACAAACGCACGCCGTAGCGAGGGGAACAACATGAAGCAGGAAGTATTCTTGCCGGACGACTATCGACCGGCTGATGATGAACCGTTTATGAATGAACGCCAGACGGAATATTTCCGTCGTAAGCTGATAAACTGGAAATCAGAATTGCAGGCCGGTACGCGTGACACCATCGAAGCATTGCAAGATGGCACACGTAACATTCCAGATGTGAACGATCGCGCATCCGAGGAAACCGACCGCGCATTAGAATTGCGCACAGAGGACCGTCAGCGCAAGCTGGTGTCCAAGATCGATGCCGCCCTGCGCCGCATCGACGAAGACGAATTTGGGTATTGTGGCGTCACAGGCGAGCCGATTTCGCTAAAGCGTCTTGATGCACGGCCAATCGCCACGATGAGCCTTGAGGCGCAAGAACGCCACGAGCGCCGCGAAAAAGTACACCGCGACGATTGATTTTGACGTGAAAAACTCACTGAATTCGGGCGCGTTAGGGGAAACCTTGGCGCGCCCTTTTTGTTGGATGATGATATGACGATACGCAGCGCAATTGTGATCGGGGGCGGGATCGCAGGTTTGGCCACGGCCGCCGTGCTGGGGCGCACAGGCGCGTCGGTGACGGTTTTGGAACAGGCAGACGCATTGCTCGAGGTTGGCGCGGGCCTGCAAATCAGCCCCAATGGTTTGGTGGTTTTGCGCGCTTTGGGCCTAGAGGCTGATTTGAAATCCTGCGGCAGCGTGCGTGCAAATGCAGTATCGTTGCGTGATTACCGCCGCGCGGGCGAAGTTGCGCGGCTGGATATGGCCCGACTGGCACCCGATCAACACTATTACTTTGTGCACCGCGCCGATCTATTGGACGCGTTAAAAGGGGCCGCGCGGCGCGCAGGTGTCGAAATTGTACTCGGTGCGCGGGTCACAGACGTGGTGCCCGGCGATCTGCCCGAAGTCCGCCTTAGCGATGGAACAAGCAGGCGCGCAGAGTTGATCGTGGCCGCAGACGGCGTGCATTCTGTGGCGCGCGGCGTTCTAAATCCGCAAAGTTCCGCGTTTTTCACCAAACAAGTGGCATGGCGCGCAGTTGTGCCAAACATCATCGACCAAAGCCCCGAAGCGCGGGTTTACATGGCACCCGGCCAGCACATTGTCAGCTATCCGATCCGCGGATCCGCATTTTTGAACCTTGTCGCCGTCGAAGAACGCGACGATTGGAGCGATGAAGGCTGGAACCACGCAGGCGACCCCTCAGAACTGCGCAACCGTTTTTCGCAATTCGAAGGTCCGGCCGCGCAGGTGCTCAATGCTGTAACAGATGTGTCGGTTTGGGGCCTGTTCCGGCATCCCGTGGCGCAGGTTTGGGGGCAAAAGGGCGTTGTTTTGGTTGGCGACGCGGCCCATCCGACACTGCCGTTTTTGGCGCAGGGGGCGAATATGGCGCTCGAGGATGCGTGGGCTTTGGGGCGCAGTTTAATGGCGCATTCAGGCGACGCAGCACTAACTTCCTATGAAAATATACGCCGCGCGCGCGTGTCCCGTGTGATCAAAACCGCAAACGGCAATGCATGGCGGTATCATTTGCGGCATGGACCTGTGCGGTTTGGCGCGCACACTGTGATGCGATTGGGCAGTCGGTTTGCGCCAAGCCTGATGATCAAACCGTTTGATTGGCTGTATCGCTATGACGTGACGGACTGATCCAAAGGCGCCCGCTGTCGCGGGCATTCCATATTTAATGGGTGCTTGGGGCAGGCGTTAGATATCCAAATTGACCCAAACCGGCACGTGGTCAGACGGTTTTTCGCGCGCGCGGATGTCTTTGTCGATGCCACAATCTGTCATCATGTCAGCGCAGGCGGGGCTCATCAAAAAGTGGTCGATGCGGATGCCATCGTTGCGATTCCAGGCTCCGGCTTGATAATCCCAGAACGAATATTGTTCGGGGCGTTGGTCGCGGGCACGGAAGGCTTCAGTCAGCCCAAGGTTCAGTAATTCGCGGTAGGCGCGGCGGCTTTCGGGGCGAAATAATGCGTCCTCAACCCATGCATCCGGGCGCGCGGCGTCTTCGGGTTGTGGGATGATGTTGTAATCGCCAGCCATCAAAAACGTGGTTTCTTCGGCCAATAATGCTTGCGCGCGGGCCTTTAGGCGGGCCATCCACGCCAACTTATACGCGTATTTTCCACCCGCGACCGGCACACCTGAGGCGTCCAATTCGACCGGATTACCGTTTGGTAGGTACAATCCACAAACTCGCAAGGCATCGCGTTCGCCGACAACTGTGGCCTCGATGTAGCGTGCCTGTTCGTCGCTGTTATCGCCGGGCAGACCGCGCGTGACGTCTTCGAGCGGCAGTTTGGACAGGATCGCAACGCCGTTGAATGACTTTTGACCGTGGGTTTCAACATTGTAGCCACGTTCTTCGAAAATCTCGCGCGGGAACCCTTCGTCGACGGATTTGATTTCTTGCAACAAGGCCACGTCTGGCTGCGCTTCGTCCAGCCATTCGGGCAGGGCGTTAATGCGGGCTTTGATACCGTTGATGTTGAACGTTGCGATTTTCATAAGGGCCTCCGGAAATCATCCCCTCAGCTATCGCTTAAGCAGTGGCTGCGGGCAAGGGGCGTGGTGGTTTGGCGTGATCGTTTGCATCGAAATCAAGAGTTTTCCCCAGAGGAGTTAATCATTCTGATTCCCGTTAAGGCCGCGTTAAGGGCTAGCTGTTTCTGGGTAGTTTGAAATAGAATTTGCCTTGTGGATAAAATTTAATTTGAATTTTTCTACAATTTATATCGATTTTTTATCAAGTATTTAGCGGCCAGTCCCCATGTGGATAAATTTGAAAATCCCACCGACAGTCCTGTCGCGTCTGTCAAGATGCGGCAGTTGTGCGTCAGGCTGAAGTCTCCGAAGCAATTGAAATGGGACTTCAAAAATGACTGCACTTCGCAAAGAAATCTTGAGCACTGAAATGTCTGACATGGATATGTTCACAGGCGACCACGTAAATCTGTTTTCCACCAGCTCTGCGCCGACACATAGCGACATGATCAGCGGGGATGCCAGCGGCGCGTTTTCGTCCGGATCCGCACCAACGATGAGCACGCGGACTGATGCTGGCGACGGCACGCACATGTTCTCTTCTGGTTCCTAAAGAGCAGATGCGGCGCGCTGAATTCACGACAAAAAGGTTGAAACGATGAACAACATAATCGCATTTAGCGCGCCGCAACGTCGGCTTGGGTTTCAAGACCAAGCACATGAATTGATTTCGAATTTTGCCACACAAAGGCGGGGGCCCGGCGATGTATTCTGGCTGAAAGAAAACGCGGAACTGTTGAATATTCTGGAATGTTCGGGAACGGTACTAGGGGATAATACGCTGGAACCATTGGGAAAATTTTACCAGACGTTGCCGGATCGGTTGTCGTTCTTTCCACAATACTACCGGTTTTTGCTGTCGATTTGTCTGGACCTTGAGGACCTGGGATTGGGGGGCGATCTGGGCGAAATCCTGTGTAATTGGGTGGCTGAACAGGGGCTGGCAGATGCCGAATTGTCGGATTTACAACGTGGCGAAGCGCGGCGATTGCTCGCGCGTCGTAGTGTGATGTTGGATGATGCGGGCCTGAATGATCGTTTGCATCAATTCATCGGGCGCAGTGAAACGTTCGCGGTGCCAAATAAAAAAGCCGCTTATGAATTGACCCACATCGTGTTTTACCTGTCCGAATACGGGCGCAAAGACCCGCAGTTAAGCGTGGCCGCGGTGCAGTCGCTGCAATTTGCTGGAATCCTCGCTTATCTTGACCAAAACACCGATTTACTAGCTGAGGTTTGCATCGCTTTGCGATTTGCGGGCCATCAGCCCAGTCAAATTTGGGAGGATAACGTGACTGAATGCCTTGCGGAATTTACCGCAATCGAGGCGAAAACCATGCCCTCGGCTGATCAATATCACGAATATTTTGTGGCAAACTGGATGGCGATATGTGCGAAACGACCGGTTTTACATGCGCCAATTCCCGCGGGTCCGGTTCGATTTGAGCGCAAAAATCATGTAGTTGGACCACTGCGCAATATGTCGGCCTGTCTGTATCAGATGCGGGATGCACGCAATTCTGATTGGTCGCGAATGCAGCGTGTTGTTGAGCAGTCAGTCAGCGCAGAAGAGGGCGATATTTTGCGCGCAGCGCAGCAATCTTCCACAGATTTCGAGGCGTTTTTCGAAGGTTTTAGCCGCATGAACGTCGCAGGCTAACCCCTTACATCGAAAACGAAGTTCCGCATCCACAAGCGCTGGTCGCGTTCGGGTTTTCGATCACAAACCGCGCGCCAATCAGTTCTTCTGAAAAGTCGATAACGGCGTTGGCCAAGAACGGCAAAGACACTGAATCCACCACGACTTTTTCGCCGCCGCTTTCCAAAATCAGATCGTCATCTTTTGGAGCGTCCAGCGCGATTTCGTACTGAAAACCGGAACACCCGCCGCCCTCTACTGCGACGCGCAAGGCTTGCCCATCACTGGCAGCGCCGATTTCGGCCAGACGTTCAAACGCGCGTGATGTCACTTTGGGTGGCAAATTCATCGTTTATGCTCCGGATTAAAACTGGCGGGCGGTTTCATTGAACCCGTCTGTGCAATATAGAGGTGGATAGGACAGGCCACAAGGATCGCCACGAAAATGCAGGCATCATTTGCATCCAATCCTGATCGCGCGCGGGGACGGCGCATGATCGAGGAGGAGATGAGTTTTCGCACGTGCTTTCAGCGCGACCGCGACCGGATCATTCACGCCAGCGCGTTTCGCCGGCTGAAACACAAAACCCAAGTGTTTGTCGAACACGAGGGGGATTATTACCGCACGCGCCTGACCCATTCGATCGAAGTGGCGCAAGTTGCACGTACAATTTCCGGTGCTTTGGGCCTGAACGGCGAACTGACAGAGGCGGTCGCCCTTGCGCATGATCTGGGTCATCCGCCGTTTGGTCACACCGGAGAGGACGCGCTGGCCGAATTGATGGCGCCCTACGGTGGCTTTGATCACAACGCCCAAGCGATCAAGATTGTCACCGATTTAGAACGCCATTACGCCGATTTTGACGGGCTAAACCTGACGTGGGAATGTTTGGAAGGGATCGCGAAACATAATGGTCCGGTGCTGGGGGATTTGCCCTATGCGTTGGCCGAATATGACGCGCAACATGATCTGGAATTGGCGACCCATGCCAGTGCCGAGGCCCAAGTTGCGGCCCTGTCTGACGATATCGCCTATAACAATCACGACATGCACGACGGTTTGCGCGCGGGTTTGTTTACCGATGATGACGTGGCTGCCTTGCCGATGGTTGGGGCCGCTTACGCCGAAGTCGATACAAAATATCCCGGTCTGGATTTGCACAAACGTCGTCACGAGGCCTTGCGCCGTGTGTTTGGTGTAATGGTCAGTGATGTGATCGTGACCTCGCGCGGGTTATTGGCGCACAGTGGTGTGAGCAGCGTCGAAGACGTGCGGCATCTGGGCCGACCTGTGATCGGATTTTCGGACAAGTTGTGGGATGATCTGCAGGTAATCCGCAAATTCTTGTTCACACAAATGTACCGCGCACCGTCTGTTATGGAAAAACGCGCCGAGGTCACACAGGTGATCCACGCGCTGTTTCCGCTGTTTTTAAACGATCCGGCACAACTGCCCGCTGAATGGCAGGCCGAACTGACAGGCGCCGACAAAACCGCAATTGCGCGCCGCGTTTCTGATTATATCTCTGGTATGACCGACCGATTTGCGTTGCAGGAACACGCGCGTATTTTCGCCAATGATTGACGCCGCCTTGTAGCGTGGTAAGACCGCGATAACTCGATATAGGACCAAAAAGATGAACCTGTTTGCCGACATCCGTGTGCAAGTGATCGACGCGTTAAACGCGATGGTAAAGGCGGGGCAATTGCCCGAGGGCCTGACCTTTGACAACGTTGCTGTGGAACCACCGCGCGATGCGTCACATGGTGATATGGCGACCAATGCGGCGATGGTTCTGGCCAAACCCGCAGGCATGAAACCGCGCGATATTGCGGACATTCTAGCGCCATTGCTGGTGAACGATGCGCGCATTCGCAGTGCTGATGTTGCGGGCCCGGGGTTTTTGAATCTGCGCCTTGATCCTGCGGTTTGGCAAGATGTCGTGGCACAAGCGCTGACCGCTGGTACAGATTTTGGTCGCTCCGCACTGGGGCAGGACAAAAAAGTCATGGTGGAATATGTGTCCGCCAACCCGACTGGCCCATTGCACGTCGGGCACACGCGCGGCGCAGTTTTTGGTGATGCACTTGCGTCTTTGCTGGATTTTGTCGGCTACGATGTGACGCGCGAATACTACATTAACGACGGCGGCGGGCAGGTCGACACCTTGGCGCGGTCTGTTTATTTGCGCTATCTTGAGGCCCACGGCCAAGAGGTCGCGTTTCCCGAAGGTACGTATCCTGGCGACTATCTGATCGAAACCGGCAAGGCGCTAAAGGCCAAAGTCGGCGATGCCTATGTCGACAAGGGCGAACAATTCTGGCTGCAAGACGTGCGCGAATTTTCGACCGGTGCGATGATGGATATGATCCGCGCCGATCTGGGCCTGCTCGGCATCAAGATGGACAATTTCTTTTCCGAGAAATCGCTTTACGGCTCTGGCTTGATCGAAAGCGCGATCAAATCTTTGGATGACAAAGGCCTGATTTATCAAGGTGTGCTTGAGCCGCCAAAAGGTAAAAAGCTGGAAGACTGGGAACCGCGCGAGCAAACCTTGTTCAAATCCACCGATCACGGCGACGATGTGGACCGGCCTGTCAAAAAATCAGACGGTGCTTGGACCTATTTCGCGCCCGACATCGCATACCACTATGACAAAGTGCAGCGCGGATTTGACATGTTGATCGACGTCTTTGGCTCTGATCACGGCGGTTATGTTAAACGGATGAAGGCGGCAGTGAGCGCGCTGTCCGAGGGCAAAGTGCCGTTGGACATCAAACTGACAGAGCTGGTGAAGCTGTTCAAAAACGGCGAACCCTTCAAGATGTCCAAGCGGGCAGGGACGTTTGTGACCCTGCGCGATTTGGTGGAACAAGTTGGCCCTGACGTGACGCGTTTTGTGATGCTGATGCGTAAAAACGATGCCACGCTTGATTTTGATTTCGACAAAGTGCTGGAACAGTCGCGCGACAATCCTGTGTTTTACGTTCAATACGCCCATGCCCGGGTAAATTCGGTTTTGCGCAAAGCGATAGAGGCAGGCGTTGCAGTTGATGATGCGACCCTCGCAAAGGCGGATTTAAGCCTGCTGGATCACGAGGCGGAATTGGCGCTGGCGGCCAAACTTGCAGAATGGCCACGTCTGGTCGAAAATGCTGCGCGCACAAATGAACCGCACCGCATCGCGTTCTACCTTTATGAACTTGCTGGTGAATTTCACGGGCTGTGGAACCGCGGCAATGAATTGCCTGCTTTGCGCTTCTTGCAAGGCGATCCAAAAACCTCGCAGGCAAAAATCGCCCTCGCACGTGCAGCAGCGGTTGTAATAGCTGCGGGCCTTGGTATCTTGGGTGTAGAGCCAGCCGAAGAGATGCGTTAAAAAACCGCCTCGGCTGCACAGGCAACCGTACAGATGACCCCACGGACAATGTATCCAAGCGGGCAACGAGGCAAAAATGGCAGACTTTCCTTTCACCCAAGGTATGGGGTCCCCGGTCTATGCGACGGCTGGTGTTGGCGCGCAAAATGGCGCGGCTAACCCTTTGACAAACATTACTAATTTGATTGCAGCGGGTATTTCAGTTGCCCTGATCGCCAGCGTTGGCGTGTGGGGTTACAAGCTGATGGTACGCGACGTGTCAGGCATTCCGGTGGTCCAGGCGGCCGCTGGTGAAATGCGTGTTCGCCCCCAAGAACCCGGTGGCCAACTGGCGCTAAATCAAGGGCTGTCGGTGAATGCTGTTGCTGCGGGCGGCGTTGCCCAAGCGCCGGTTGACCGGCTGACTTTGGCTCCAAAACCCGTCGCATTGACGCAAGAGGATATGCCAATTCCCGTAGGAATGGTGGCACCTGTGCAACAGCCTGCGGCCCTGAACCCTGCGTCTAATATTGACCAAAACATTGATGTGGCCGGTGCATTGCAGGCCGGTTCGGTCGAAGATTTGGTGGCGCAACTGACAGCCGGATCACAGCGCATCGTTGCTGATGAAACGGACACAGCGCCTAAAGTTGTCGCGGCAATTACCCCCTCAACCGAGGCGATGCCAACAGCTGTGGTTGCCACAAACGCAGTGCTGCGCGGGCCTGGCATCAAACGCTCGTTGCGCCCGCTTTTGCGCCCTGCAAATGCGCCGTCAGTTGTGGTTCCGGTTTCGGCCCCTGCAGCGGTTGCGACAAACGAAATTGATGCGGCCAGCCTGCCTGCCGGTACGCGCCTTGTGCAGCTTGGTGCCTTTGACAGCGCCGAAGTCGCACGTGAACAGTGGGGCAAGCTTGAGGGTCGTTTTGGCGACTTTTTGTACGGCAAATCCCGCATCGTTCAAAAGGCAAAAAGCGGTGGTCGAACGTTCTATCGTCTGCGCGCCCTCGGGTTCGAAGACCTAAGCGACGCACGCCGTTTCTGTTCAGCTTTGCTGGCGAAAAAGGCAGATTGTATTCCGGTTGTTACCAGATGACCCGTTTTGGCGCGACCATCCTTGATGGGGATGGTCATCGGCTAAGCCCCGAAGAAAAAGCGTTTTTTCGTGATGTGAACCCGTTCGGGTTTATCCTGTTTGCCCGTAATATCGACACACCGGATCAAGTGCGTGCCTTGTGCAACGATTACCGCGAGGCGGTTGGTCGCGACTGTCCGATCACGATTGACCAAGAAGGCGGGCGCGTTCAACGCCTGCGCGCGCCGATCTGGCGTGAATGGTCCGCACCCTTGGATTTCGTCAAGGCGGCGGGGCCAAATGCTGCGCGCGCGATGTACCTGCGCCACCGCATTATCGCCCATGAATTGCGTGATGTTGGTGTTGATAGCAACTGCGCGCCGATGGTCGATGTGGCCGATGCAACCACCCATGATTTTCTGCGCAATCGCTGTTACGGCGATGATCCGATCACGGTTGGAATGCTGGGTCGTGCGGCCGCTGATGGCATGTTGGACGGTGGTGTTTTGCCCGTGGTCAAACACATGCCCGGACATGGTCGCGCCACGGCTGACAGCCATTTTGACCTACCAAAGGTAGACGCTGCACGCACCGGTCTGGATGCCCATGATTTTGCGCCGTTCAAAGCATTGAATGATTTGCCGATGGGGATGACTGCGCATTTGGTTTATTCCGATATCGATGACCAGCCCGCGACCCTGTCCAAACCGGTGATGGATGTGATCCGCACTGACATTGGGTTTGACGGTTTGATCATGACCGACGACATCGCCATGAAGGCGCTGAGCGGCGATTTGGGCGACCTGAGCCGGGGTGCATTGGCGGCGGGCTGTGACGTGATCTTGCACTGCAATGGCACGCTGGATGAACGTCGCGCAGTGGCAAACGCATCTGGCGAAATGTCTGATATGGCCCAAACCCGCGCAATTCGCGCGATCGCCGCACGCAAAACCCCAGACGAGATTGACATTTCCGCCTATGACGCCGAACTTAAGGCGCTTCTGGGCGGGAACCTGCATGGCTGATAATTTTTTCGAAGAAGACAAGGTTTCGGTCGCCGAACGGATGGCCGCCGAGGCGCTGATCATTGACGTTGATGGTTACGAAGGCCCGCTTGATCTGTTGCTGACCCTGTCGCGCACGCAAAAAGTCGACTTGCGCAAGATTTCGGTCCTGCAATTGGCGCATCAGTATTTGGCATTTGTCGAACAGGCCAAAGCGCTGCGGCTGGAATTGGCGGCTGACTATCTGGTAATGGCCGCGTGGTTGGCGTTTTTAAAATCCCGTCTGCTCCTGCCCCCTGATCCAACCGAAGAGGGGCCATCGGGCGAAGAATTGGCCGCGCATTTGGCCTTTCAATTGGAACGTCTGCAAGCGATGCGGGACTGTGCCGCCCGCCTTATGGCCCGTGATCAGCTGGGGCGTGATTTCTTTGCGCGCGGTCAGGTGGAAACTGTCGAGCGCGTCAAATCGGTGACCTACACCGCGACGTTGCTGGATTTGATGCAAGGCTATGCGCGCATTCGAACCCGCGATGATTTTCGCCCGTTTATCCTGGATCGTGAATCCGTCTTTACCATGGAACAAGCGTTGGAACGTATGCGTGGTTTGATCGGGTACGCAGGCGAGTGGACCGAGATCGCGACTTATCTGCCTGAAGGCTGGGACAATGACCCGGTGCGTCGCAGATCCGCGACGGCCGCGACGTTTGCCGCGTCACTGGAACTGGTCAAAGAGGGCCATCTGGACATGCGCCAAGGGGATGCCTTTGGGCCGATCCAGCTGCGCAAAAGGGAATAAAACCGTGTCACAAGACATTGAACAAAAAGAAGAAAGCCTGTTCGAGGCCCCGCCCATAGCGGAGCAAGAGCGCATGATCGAAGCGATCCTTTTTGCCAGCGCGGAACCCGTCACTGTGCGTGAACTTGAGGCGCGCATGCCCCACGGGTGTGACGCGGCAGAGGCGCTTGTGTACTTGCGAAAACGCTATGACGGGCGCGGTGTGAATGTGACCAAGATCGGTGATGCGTGGGCGATGCGCACCGCGGCTGATCTAGGGTTTTTGATGCAAAAAGAAACGGTCGAAGTGCGCAAGCTAAGCCGCGCGGCCATCGAAACGCTGGCGATTATTGCCTATCACCAGCCGGCCACCCGCGCTGAAATCGAAGAAATCCGTGGTGTTTCGGTCAGTCGTGGTACCGTTGATCAACTGCTCGAAATGGAGTGGATCCGCTTTGGCCGCCGTAAAATGACGCCCGGTCGGCCTGTGACGTTTGTGGTGACGCAGAATTTCCTTGATCACTTTGGTCTGGAAAATGCCCGCGATCTGCCGGGGCTCAAGGAACTGCGTTCTGCCGGATTGTTGGAAAACAGACCGCCGCCGGGATCAATGCCAGGGCCGGGGGACGTTGACGAAGATGACGAAACCAACGAAGGCCAATCCGAGTTGTTTGAAGATTAACCTGAAATTCGCCGCATTTGCCCCTATATAAGAGGGGAAGAGCAGCAAGCGAGGCGCGATGAATATGAACCAGATCATGAACATGTTTGTGAAACTCATCATGCGCAAAGCGATGAGCAAAGGCATTGATGCCGGTATCAAAGGGGCCACAGGCATGGCGCGTCGCCGTGGTGGACAAGGGCAGCCGCAGGGTGAAATCGACGATTATGGCAACCCGACAGGTCAATCAATTGGCCAAAGCGATACGCCTGAACGTGATCGCATTCGCGCAGAACGTCGTGCCAAACGGCAGCAGCGCTAAGGCGTTTTGAAATGCTTGGACAGTTTTAGACCCTGACCTTGGTAGTTGGATTTCAGATCCGCGCCATACAATTGCGTTGGCGTGTCTGCCATCTGCTCATAGACCAATCGCCCGACAACCTGACCATGTTCCAACACAAACGGGGCCTCGTGACAGCGGACTTCTAATACGCCGCGTGATCCTGTGCCACCTGCCGCATCATAGCCGAACCCGGGGTCAAAAAAGCCGGCGTAGTGCACGCGAAACTCACCAACCATCGCCAGATACGGGGCCATTTCGGCGGCATATTGGGGTGGAATACAGACCGCCTCGCGACTGACCAGAATGTAGAATGCACCGGGATCTAGGATAATATGGCCATCTGTGCTGTGCACTTCTTCCCAATAGGCGGTCGGGTCGTAGTGCCCGATATTGTCCAGATCAATGACGCCAGTGTGCGGTTTGGCGCGGTAACCGACCAACGTGGTGTCCGCCAATTTCAGATCAACGCTAAAGCCAAGGCCGTCGTCAATAACAGGGTCGCCGTTGACCAGCGGCGTGGTGGCGTGCAGCGCAGCAAGGGCTGCGTCATCCAAAACGGCGTGCCCTGTGCGAAAGCGGATTTGGTTCAAACGCATGCCCGGACGCACCAAAACAGAAAACGAGCGCGGGCAAATTTCGGCATACAGCGGGCCAGTGTATCCGGCAGGGATGCGGTCAAATTCGGTGCCACCATCGGTGATCGTACGGGTCAGCAAATCCAGCCGCCCGGTTGAGCTTTTGGCATTGGCGACAGCGTTAACATCCGCAGGCAAGGCGAGGGATTCCATCAACGGCACCACGTAGACGCAGCCTTTTTCCAGCACGGCACCATTCGTCAGATCAACGCGGTGCATTTCGAATTCTTGCAAACGGTCCGTGACCTTTGCCCCATGCCCCGTCAAAAACGATGCACGCACGCGGTAGGCCACAGTCCCTAGCCGCAGATCAAGGCTGGCTGGTTGGATTTGTTCAGAGATCACAGCAGGTTGCGCGACAATTTGGCCGCAATCAATCATCTGGCTGATTTGCTGATTTGGAACCACACCGGTCATGACAACCCCTTTTTGAAACGACAAACGCCCGCAACCATGACGGCGCGGGCGGTTTGTGCAAGTCGGTGATTGGTCGGGCTAGCAGGACTCGAACCTGCGACCTTCCGTCCCCCAGACGGACGCGCTACCAGACTGCGCCATAGCCCGACTTTGGATGTGTCATACCCGATTTCAGGCCCGTGACAAGGGGGAAACAGCACGCGCGCTTACTCTTTGCGGGCCTGAACCATGCGATCACGCAGGGTGACCAGTTGCGCGAGCAGGGGCGTGATGTCCTTGGACTGCGCGCTGCTCAGAGCTTTGGTTTTGGTCAATGCGCTTAGCAGGCTGGGTGCGGCGTCAAAATTTGCCTCATCGGGCGTTTCGGGCACATCGATGATAAGCGGTTTGGGCGGCTCGGGTTCAGGCGCAGGTTCGGCAGGTGGTTCTTGTGGTTCTGCGACTTGAACGGGTTCTTCAACCTCGTCCTCGACTGCCGCTTCTTCTTCGACTTGTGCGTTGATCGGTTCAGGCGCGTTGCCGAGCGCGGGGCGATGCAGGAACGAAGGTAAAACCGGGGCCGCAGGCGTGTCGTCAATTTCGGCCTCGGTCACTGCGACTTCTGGTGCTTCATCCAGAGGAATACTACGTCTTGCCCGCGTGAACGCCGGAATGCTTGGTTCCTCAGCCTCAGCCTCAGCCTCAGCCTCAGCCTCAGCCTCAGCCTCAATTTTTGGTTCTACGTCAGTCCCGTTATCCGCATCATCATGCATTTCTGGTTCTGCTGCGACAGGATCTGGTAAATCTGGGGCCGGAGCGTCCGGTTCAACTTCGTCAACTGACTCAGATGTTGCCGCGACTTCTGGCACTGTGTCTTTGATTTCTGGCGTTGGCACCGGCTCTGGTGCGTCTGGGGTAGCCGTGTCCAGTTCAACGGGCTCAGACGTTGCCGCACCTTCAGGCCCAGCGTTTTCGGATTCTGGCGTTGGCTCAGGTGCTTGTGGCGGCGCGCTGACTTGTTCTTCGATTTCGGGCTCAGGATCTGATTGCACAGGCTCGGGATCAGGAGCGTTGGCTGCTTCAACTGGTTCAGGCGCTTGCATTTTTGGTTCAGGCGTAACCGGTTCGGGCCTTACCACTGCGTCTTCGGTAAATGACGGACGGGCAGGGGCCGCTTTTGCATCATCCGCGTCATTGTCCGAACTATCGCCAGACATGAAATTGACCACATTTTCATCTTTTTCATCGGACGCAGGCACATCCATCGCACTGGGTGCTTCGGGCGCACGGGGGGCAATGGGTGGGGTCGCGACGGCACGCGGCGCAGTTTTTGTGCCTGCGGGTTCTGCGTTTTCTTCGTCTAATTCTTTAGACATGTCAGACACATGCGCGATGCCTTTTTCGCGCAGAATTTTCTGAACGCCTTTGATCGTTAACCCGTCGTCGTGCAGCAATTTCTGAATGCCACCCAACAATTGCATATCGGCGGGGCGATAATAGCGTCGCCCGCCAGCGCGTTTGACCGGCTTGATCTGGGTGAATTTGCTTTCCCAAAAGCGCAAGACATGCGCGTGCACGCCAAGCCAATCAGCCACTTCAGAGATGGTGCGAAAGGCGTCGGCGGATTTGCTCATCAGATCAGCGCTTGTTGCCCGAAGCGACGCGATCTTTCATCAAATGGGAAGGGCGGAATGTGAGCACGCGGCGTGGGTTGATTGGAACCTCTTCGCCGGTTTTTGGATTGCGGCCAACGCGGGCTGATTTATCGCGTACGGAAAACGTACCGAACGATGAAATCTTGACTTGTTCGCCTTTCACCAGCGCGTCGGACATATGTTCCAAAACGCCTTCTACCAATTGCGCGCTCTCGTTGCGTGACAGTCCTACTTCACGAAAAACAGCTTCGCTCAAATCCATCCGTGTCAAAGTTTTTTCGGCCATGTCGTTCCCCTAATTTCAACCAACAATAAAGGCAGGCGATTTTCCGAGTCAATATCAATGACTTGCAGGGGACAGTTTAGGCGGCTGATTTCGCAAAAAATAGGCGGATTACCAACGTAATACGACCGCGCCCCACGCCAAACCGCCGCCGATGGCTTCGGTCACCAGCAAATCGCCCTGTTTGATTTGGCCGCGTGCGACGCCAACAGACATGGCCAGCGGGATCGATGCGGCGGATGTGTTGCCGTGATCTTGCACCGTGACGACAACCCGATCCATCGGGATATCCATCTTTTTCGCGGTGCCTTGGATGATGCGGATGTTGGCCTGATGTGGCACGATCCAGTCGACGTTTTCTGCCGTAACGCCGGCTTTATCCATCGCGGTTTGTGCGGTTGCGGCCAGTTTTGCGACTGCGTGGCGGAACACTTGATTGCCTTGCATGCGCAAATAACCCGTGGTGCCCGTGCTGGTGCCGCCATCGACGTACAGCAAGTCGCGGTGGGTGCCGTCAGAATTCAAATCCGTCGCCAGAATACCGCGATCGGTTGCGTCGCCTGTGCCGTGTTGTGCCTCTAGAATCAGCGCGCCTGCGCCGTCGCCGAACAGCACGCAGGTGCCGCGATCGGTCCAATCCATGATGCGGCTGAATGTTTCGGCACCAATCACCAAGACCCGCTTGGCCTGGCCAGAAACGATCAGCGCGTTGGCGTTAGAAAGGGCAAACACAAATCCGGCGCACACGGCCTGCACATCAAAGGCAAAGCCGTTTTTCATGCCTAGATTCGCCTGAACCATGGTCGCGGATGACGGGAATGTCAGATCGGCAGTCGAGGTCGCCAAGATGATCGCATCAATGTCTGACGCCTCAAGGCCAGCCATCGCCAGCGCAGCCTTGGCCGCTTCGGTTGCCATCATCGATGTGGTTTCGGTGTCATTGGCAAAGTGACGGTTTTGAATGCCAGAGCGCGACACGATCCATTCGTCGGTTGTGTCTAGCGTTTTTTCAAATTCGGCATTCGGAACAACACGTTCCGGCAAATAATGCCCGACCCCTTTAACAACTGCGCGCAAACCGGTGGTCGATGTCATGCGTCGGTATCCTTAGATTTTGGGTCGGTGTCTTTGGGGGCCGCGGCGGCCACCCGTGCTGCCAGTTTACCGGTAAATCCGCTTTGTGCCAATTGTGCGGCCAACGTGATTGCGGCGGCAACGCCTGTCGCATCTGCGGATCCGTGGGATTTTACGACTGTGCCGTTCAGCCCCAAGAACACACCGCCGTTGACGCGGCGTGGATCGATGCGTCGTTTCAAACGCTGCATCGATGTGAACGCGAGCAAAGACGCTAGGCGTGACAGGGGCGTGTATTTGAACGCTTCTTTGAGCAAATCACCGATCAGGCCCGCGGTGCCTTCGCCGGTTTTGATCGCGACGTTGCCCGTAAAGCCGTCGGTGACAATTACGTCAGCCACATCGCCCGGAATATCGCCGCCTTCAACAAATCCGACAAATTCGAAGTCAGCTGATTCTTCGTGCGCGCGGATCAGGTCGTAAGCCTCGTGTAGTTCGGAGCGGCCTTTGTGTTCTTCGGTGCCGACATTCAGCAGGCCAATACGCGGGCGGGGCAGGTCCATACCGTTGCGGGCATAGGACGCGCCCATCAAGGCATAGCGCAGCAAATCATCGGCATCAGCGCGAATATCCGCGCCAACATCCAGCATCACGTTGAACCCTTGCGGATTGCGCGACGGCCACAGCACCGCGATGGCAGGGCGGTTCACACCGGGCAATTTGCGCAGGCGGATCATCGACAACGCCATCAGCGCGCCGGTGTTGCCACAGCTTACTGCGACACCTGCATCGCCATTGCGCACCGATTCGACCGTGGCGTACATCGACGTGTTTTTGCCGGACCGCACAACTTGGCTGGGTTTGTCTTGCATCGACACAACTTCGCTAGCGTCACGAATTTTGTAACGCCCACGCAGCGGTTTGCGGCGTGCAACAAGGGCTTCTAGCTCTGCCTGAGGCCCGTGAAGTATGAAATTGATGCCTTTGTGGTACTTGGCGAATTTGGCGCAACCGGCAATCACTGCTGCCGGCCCCATATCGCCACCCATCGCATCCACCGCAATAACGGTTGGCTTGTCAGACGTATCACCAGACATCAAGTCTGGGGTTTCAGCCGCGATCTGTTCAGATTGGGCCGTCATGATACAGCTGCCTGCCTACCGTTAAAATAGCGGGGGTCTATGCGGGGCTCCATCCGGGTAACGAGGGCCTTTAGGCCGCGTCGTCTTCCAGATCGATTTCCTCGGCTTGCGCGATAACTTCGTTGCTCGCGTAGTGACCGCAGGACGCACAAATGTGGTGTGGGCGCTTTAGCTCACCGCAGTTGTCGCATTCGTTTGGATTTGCAGCCACCAGGGAATCATGCGCACGACGGTTGTTGCGGCGCGATTTGGAGACTTTGTTCTGTTGAACAGCCATTATATGGGCCTTTGATTAAAGGGCAAAGCGACGTCGCAGAGCCCGTGTTGCATAACATGTGGTTTAGGCGTGACGTGCGTTTAGGCTGTGCGCCCAGACAAGTCCAACCCTAATTACCTAGAGGGCGGCAAAATACTGCGAATAAGCAGCAGCGCAACCCTGTATTGTACCGCCGCGTGCGGTATTTAGTCCTTTGGTTCCAGTTTATCCTTAAGGGCGGCCAATCCGGCAAACGGGCGCGCGTCCTCATCGGTCATCGGTGCGACACCTTTATCACTAAATACCGCTTGGCCCAAATCGGCATTGGTGCTGCGTGGATATTCAGGCAAGGCAAGGCTGAGCGTTTCGATCATCACGGCCTCGACATCGATCCATTGGCCCAAACGCTCTGTGCGTTCGTCTTCTGGCATTTCGACCTCGTCTTCGCCCTCGTAAATCTCGATTTCTTTAAAAAACACGCGCTCTGTGGTGGTCTCAACGCGGGTTGTCACCGGATCTAACGTCACGGTGCAGGGTTGCACGACAGTTACACCCAAGCTGGCCGTCAGCACCCAATCGGCGTCTGCCATGGCTTTGATTTGGCCGACAAAACGCAATTTACGGACATCCAGCAGGCCCAATTCGGTCGCAATCGCTTTATTTTGTGTAGCATCGGGGCGTACTTCAAACGTGTTGGGGCTGTTCTGGGACAGCTCTGCCACACGAAATGCGGAAGGCGAGGGTGCTTGAGATATCATCAATCATGCTTTCGTTTCTTGAATCAAAGCCGCGTGTTTGTTACCCGTCGATAAAAGCCGTATGGCTTGAGGGCAAGAGGGCAGTCAGTATGCGCATCAAATCGTTCTGTAAATATGTCGCGATCGCTGCCGTGACAGTGTCACTGACGGCGTGTTCAGCAACATATACCAACCACGGCTATATTCCGCTCCAAGAGGATCTGGATCTGCTGGTGGTCGGCGTCGACACACGGTCTTCGGTTGAGGATTCGGTCGGTTCACCATCTTCGGGCGGCATTTTGAACGAGGGCGGCTATTACTACGTGCGCTCACGCATCCGTTCATTCGGGCCCACAGCGCCCAAAGTTGTCGAACGTCAGGTTTTGGCCATCAGCTTTGATTCGGCAGGCGTGGTCAGCAACATCGAACGCTTCGGATTAGAAGACGGCAACGTTGTGCCACTGACCCGTCGTGTGACGGATGCGGCGATTTCCAACAAAACCTTCTTGCGTCAATTGCTTGGCAACATCGGACGCATCGGTGGCGGTTGATAAACTGGCGGGCTTGCGTTTGCACATGCGAGCCTTGAACTGATCCCTAATCAAGGCGGGCGCGGTGTGTTGAGCACAGGCAAATATCACGCGCGCGCACTGACAGATGACGCGGAACTGGCCACAGCGTTGGCCCTGCGTGCGCGGTGTTTTGGCCCCTCGGGGGCGGTGCGCGACGCATTTGACGAAAAATGTACGCATATTTTGGTGTTCAACACCGACTCAGGCCAGCTGGTCTGCTGTTTTCGAATGCTGACACTGCAATCAAACCAGATTTCCAGTAGCTATTCCGCGCAGTTTTATGACCTTGGTGGGCTTGAAACTTATGACGGGACGATGCTGGAACTGGGCCGCTTTTGCGTTGATCCTGATCTGACTGATCCCGATATTTTGCGGGTCGCGTGGGGTGCAATGACGGCCTATGTGGATGCCAACGCGGTGCGCATGTTGTTTGGTTGTTCATCCTTTGAAGGGATCGATCCCGCTCTGTACCTGGATGCGTTTGCGCAGCTTAAGGCCCGTCATCTGGCCCCCGAACACTGGCGCCCACAGATCAAAGCGCCGGATGTGTTTGATTATGCTGCGCAATTGCACAGCACGATTGATGCCAAAAAGGCGATGCTACAAATGCCACCGCTGCTGCGCACCTATCTGATGATGGGTGGTTGGGTCAGTGATCATGCGGTGATCGACCCTCAAATGAACACGCTGCATGTGTTTACTGGTCTTGAAATCGGGGCGATTCCACCCGCCCGCAAACGGCTACTGCGGGCTTTGGTTGGATAGTTTCGCGCCAGAACCCATGTTTATCGCACGAGATGAACAGGGGGGCGTTGACGCCACCGGTTAGGCGGTCTAGCTGGCAGGCATGGCACGTATACCCTTATTACAGTTAAACGAAATTTCGCTGACCTTTGGCGGGGACCCTATTTTTGATGGGCTGTCTTTGGTCGCACAACCCGGTGAACGCGTGGCGTTGGTCGGGCGCAACGGGTCGGGCAAATCCACCTTGATGAAAGTCATGGGCGGTTTGGTCGAAGCCGACAAAGGCGAGGTCATCGCAGGCCCCGGCGTGTCGGTTGGCTACATGGAACAAGACCCGGATTTGTCGGGCTTTGCGACCTTGGGCGACTTTGCAGCACACGGCCTAGCCGAATCCGAAATGTACAAGGTTGAACGTGCAGGCGCCGGTCTAAAATTTGACCCCGCGCGCCCCGTTGAAACCGCATCTGGTGGAGAACGCCGCCGCGCCGCATTGGCCCGTTTGATGGCGGATGCCCCTGATTTGATGTTGCTGGACGAGCCGACAAACCACCTCGATATCGAAGCGATTGCGTGGCTTGAAAGCGAACTAAAAGCAACGCGCAAAGGCTATATTATCATCAGCCACGACAGGGCATTCTTGCGTGAACTTACCCGCGCAACCCTTTGGATTGACAGAGGAAAAGTGCGTCGCCAAGAAAAAGGGTTCGCCGAATTCGAAGCCTGGCGCGACAGCACATGGGAAGAAGAAGACACTCAGCGTCACAAGCTGAACCGCAAGATCAAAGCCGAGGCCCGTTGGGCTGTCGAAGGCATCAGTGCGCGCCGCAAACGCAACCAAGGCCGTGTGCGCGCCTTGCAAGATTTGCGCGCCGAACGGTCTGACCAAATCATGCGTCAGGGCGCGGCGGCAATGGCAATTGATTCAGGCACCAAGTCCGGCAAAAAGGTCATGGAAGCCAAAAACATTACCAAGGCGTACGGCGATAAAGTTATCCTTATGCCGTTCGATTTGACCGTGCAGCGCGGCGACCGCATTGCGCTGGTTGGCCCCAATGGCGTTGGCAAAACCACGCTTTTGAACATGCTGATTGGCAAAGAACAGCCCGACAGTGGCACGATCAAAATTGGCACCAACCTTGAGATCGCTTTGTTCGATCAAGCGCGTGCGCAACTGGACGGCGATATGACCCTGTGGGACAGCCTGACCGGCGATCCTGATATGCGCGTGTCCGGCAAAGCCGACCAGATCATGGTGCGCGGCATGCCAAAACACGTTGTGGGCTACCTTAAGGAATTCCTGTTCGACGAAGGCCAAGCACGCGCGCCCGTGCGTTCGCTTTCTGGCGGTGAAAAAGCCCGTTTGTTGTTGGCAAAACTGATGGCAAAGCCGTCGAACTTGTTGATTTTGGACGAACCGACCAACGATTTGGACGTTGAAACGCTGGATTTGTTGCAAGATTTGCTAGGTCAATACGATGGAACCGTGTTGCTGGTCAGCCACGACCGTGATTTTCTAGACCGTGTTGCCGTGACCACAATCGCGATGGAAGGCGACGGCAAGGCCACCGTTTATGCCGGCGGTTGGAGCGATTATGTCGCGCAACGTGGTATGGATGATTTTTCGGAAAGTGTCGTTAAATCAAAAGGTTCTGCACCAAAGACCAAAGAAAAAGCAGCGCCGAAATCCGGCCTTAGTTTCACTGAAAAGCACCGCTTGGATGCCATTCCTGCTGAGATGGAGCGCCTAGAGGCCGAAATCAACAAACTGCAAGAACTGATGAGCGATCCTGAATTGTTCACGGCCAACCCTGTAAAATTCCAAAAAGCCACCGATGCATTGATCGAACGGCAGTCAAAACTGGACGCCGCCGAAGAAGAATGGGTGATGTTGGAAGACAAAGCCGCGCAGGAATAATTTATTGCGCGGAAACAACATCGGCCATAGCTCACGCGCCATACGTCTCGTCGAGACGGCGCGTTACACTTTCTGGCCTCGCCTACGACGAAACCTCAACGATATGGCTGGCAGTCAACTAAGGGCTGCAAAATCGTAGCCTTTACGCGCCCCCATAGTTGCCTTTGCGGCGCGCAGCCTCCAGCGGCCTACAAACACGCCCGCCACCCAAAAGATCAAAATGCACCAGATAGCGATGACTTGGACCCAAGTCTTGAGCGCGCTTTTCCTAACGGGCAGTGTGTTCGGGATAATGGATCAACGCATTCTTAACGCGCCGTCTAGGCGGATGACTTCACCATTCAAATAACCCATTTCGACGATGAATCCTGCCGTGCGGGCGTATTCTGACGGATCGCCAAGGCGGGCAGGGTTGGGCACATCGGCGGCCAATGTTGCCTGCACGTCTTCGGGCAATCCAGCCAACATCGGTGTTTTGAAAATCCCCGGCGCGATTGTCATGACGCGGATGCCGCTGGATGCCAAATCGCGTGCCATCGGTAGTGTCATTCCAACGATTCCACCCTTGGATGCGGCGTAGGCGGCTTGGCCTTTTTGCCCGTCAAATGCGGCGATTGATGCGGTGTTGATGATCACACCGCGCGCACCGTCCGGTTCGGGATCATTGCGTGCGATCGCAACAGCGGCAAGGCGCGCGACGTTGAAACTGCCGACCAGATTGATGTCGATGGTGCGTTGAAATGCGTCCAAAGGGTGTGGCCCATCGCGCCCGATTGTTTTGATTCCATAGGCAATACCGGCGCAATTTACGGCAACTGTGATACGCCCCATTCGATCATTGGCGGTGTCGATTGCCGCAGCTACGGATGCCTCGTCAGTGACGTCGGTTTGTACAAAATGGCCGCCGATTTCGTCTGCGACCCGTTCGCCGCGTTCAATGTCTCGATCCAATAATGTAACAGTTGCGCCTTGTGACGCGAAATGTCGTGCGGTTGCTTCGCCAAGGCCAGAGGCACCTCCGGTGATGATGGCGGCAGTGGTTAACAGATCCATGGCGTGCTTCCTATTTGAACAGGTGTTCAGATAACCACGCCCGCGCGCGCCTGTCTACATCATCATGCGTCGGTCAATCCGCCCAAGACCCAAGATCGGGGCAAGGGCGCGATGCGATAACCATGTGCCGCCCAGTTTGCGCGCCTGTGCACCGGTGCCCAGTTTAAAGCGCGCCAATCCGGGCGATGTTTCGGTATCGATAACGCCCAAGTCCAAGCGCATGACGTCTTTGGATTTTGCCCACGCGATTGCGGACCACAGCAGTAATGTTTGCGCCGATAAAATCCGACCGGCAGTGCTGGTATGCCCAATATGATATGTCGCGGTCGCACCGTGTCGCAAAATCAGTAATCCTGCAACAATATCAGTGCCATAGTGTGCGGTGAACAGCTTTGCATCGCCGGTATTTGCCTTGGCATAGGCACTGGTCAATAACGCGGGCCAATGGCGGTATTTGTGGCTGGCCTGCTGGGACTGTTCCGCCTGCAAAAGCCAATGTTTACTGTCGGTTGGCATGTTTTGGCGCGTGATCCGCACCTGATGGGATTGCGCATGTCGCAGACGGTTACGCCATTTCCCCTTTAGATTTTTGCGTAAGGTTTCCAGATCAGGCAACAGGTCTAATTCGGCGACAGTTGCAGGGCTAACAAGGGGCAGGGCGCGCAAATTCGGGGTTGGATGATCAGGGGCCAACAGGGTCGGTCCGGTCAAATCAGTACCGTCGCAATGCCCCTGCGCGCGGGTGACCATATTGACCTGCATGGGCCCAAATTTGCGCCGTATCACAAGGCTGCCGTCATCCAAACGCAAGGGGGATCGCCCGATTTGTTTCAGGGTCGCCTCAAATTCAGGGCTTTGTTGCAGGGCGACCAACGTCGGCAAGGGGGAAGCATCAAACATAGCATCATTAACCACATAGAAACCTAAAGCGTGGTTAACAGTAGCCATGAAAACACCTGTTTATGGCCTGACTGCACGCGTCCAACGGATGACAAAAACCGCCGCCTTTTTACTGGCGACGGTCCTGTCTATTCCGGTCTTTGTCATCCTCAGCGTGATCGATTGGCTGTGGCTTTAGCCCAGTTGCACCAGCGAATGACGCTTTTTCCCGGCACTTAATTTGATCGGCGTGGCAAGGGCTGCGGCGTCAATCATCATGCCTGCATCGGTCAGCGGTTCATCGTTCAGGCGTGCGCCATTTTCAGAAATCAGGCGCTTTGCCTCTTTTCCGGACCCGGCAAGGCCTGATTTGACAATCAATTGTACGATGGAAATTCCGTCGCCAATGTCATCCGCCGTTAAAGTCAGCGTAGGCAAATCATCCCCGACGCCGCCTTTTTCGAACACTTCGCGTGCGGTTGCTTCTGCTGCCGCGGCTGCATCTGCCCCGTGCAAAAGTGTCGTGACTTCATTGGCCAAGCGCACTTTGGATTCGTTGATTTCAGCACCTTCGAACGCGCCAAGGCGGTCACATTCAGCGACAGGCAATTCGGTGTACAATTTCAGGAAACGACCCACATCCGCGTCTGTGGTGTTGCGCCAGAACTGCCAGAATTCATAAGGCGACAGCATGTCGGGATTTAGCCAGATTGCGCCCGCCTGCGATTTGCCCATCTTTTTGCCGTCAGATGTGGTTAACAGGGGCGAGGTCAAACCGTACACTTCGCCGTCAATCACGCGACGGGTCAAATCGATCCCGTTTACGATGTTGCCCCATTGATCCGACCCGCCCATTTGCAACACACAGCCATAGCGGCGATGCAGTTCCATAAAGTCGTAAGCCTGTAGAATCATGTAGTTAAATTCAAGAAACGACAGCGATTGTTCGCGATCCAGCCGTGATTTCACCGATTCAAACGACAGCATCCGGTTGATCGAAAAATGCCGCCCGATATCGCGCAGAAAGTCGAGGTAATTCAGCTCGTCCAGCCATTCGGCGTTGTTAACCATCAGCGCATCTGTTGGCCCGTCGCCGTATTCCAAATACGCGCTGAACACCTTTTTAATGCCAGCGATGTTGTCATCAATCGCAGCCGCATCCAGCAGGGGCCGTTCATCCGCACGAAACGAAGGATCGCCGACTTTGGTGGTGCCGCCGCCCATCAAGGTGATCGGTTTGTTGCCGGTTTTTTGCAGCCAACGCAGCATCATGATCTGGATCAGCGATCCGACGTGCAGCGATTTTGCTGTCGCATCAAACCCGATGTATCCCGGCTGCGCGCCCTTAAGCAGCGCCTCGTCCAGCCCTTGATAATCGGTGCAGTCGGCGAGAAACCCGCGCTCCATCATAACTGCGACGAAATCCGATTTTGGGTGGTAGGTCATATGCTTGCTCTTGGTTTGAAGTTCGTAGGCACGTATAAGAGTGCCAAGCGCAAAGGAAAAGGCCTCAAAGGTCCGCAAAGGAATAGCGATCGTGAGCAGTATCAGGAAAACCACGGGGCCAGTGCGTGCCTTGGGCGCGATGAGCGGCACGTCACTCGATGGTGTCGATGCGGCGGTGTTGGACACGGACGGGCGCGATATCATCGGCTTCGGGCCCAGCACCTACCGCGCGTATTCAGATGGAGAACGCGCAACAATCGCCGCCGGTTTCGGACAATGGAGCGGACCTGACGTTGAGGCTGCGACCTGCGTTGTTGATGCGGCCCACGCCGAGGCATTGGCAGGGTTCGAAGACATCGATCTGGTCGGATTTCATGGCCAAACATTGGCCCACGCGCCGCGCCATCAAGGGACATTGCAAGTTGGGGACGGGGCCGCATTGGCCGACAGTTTAGGCGCACCCGTGGTTTGGGATTTCCGCAGTTCCGACGTTGAATTGGGCGGCGAGGGGGCACCACTGGCCCCGTTTTTCCACCACGCCTGCGCGCGCTACATCAAAGCAACTGAACCGCTGGCGTTCTTGAATTTGGGCGGCGTTGGCAACATCACGTGGGTCGATCCGCGCGTCGCATTGCCTGAAACCACCGGTGCGTTGTTGGCGTTTGACACTGGTCCTGCCAACGCCCCGATCAACGATTTGGTGCAGGCGCGCTGTGGTGTGTCCTATGATAAAGACGGTGCAATCGCCGCGTCCGGCACCGTGGCACAAGGCGCGCTAGAACTGTTCTTGGCCGAACCGTATTTTGCACGCATCCCCCCCAAGTCATTGGACCGGAATGATTTTTCAGAAATGATCGATCTGGTTGGCGAACTTAGTGATGCAGATGCCGCCGCGACCCTGACGGCCATGTGCGCCGCCGGAGTGGTCGAGGCATTGACCCATTGCCCCAGCCCGCCGCGCCGCGTTTTGGTGACTGGCGGGGGGCGCAACAACCCCGTTTTGATGCGGATGCTGGAGGTGTCGCTGGATTGCGACGTCGCCCCTGTCGAGGCCGTAGGTTTGGACGGTGACATGCTCGAGGCGCAGGCCTTTGCCTATCTGGCTGTGCGCGTGGCGCGGGGCTTGCCGACGTCTTGTGCCAGCACAACAGGCGTGCGCGCCGCAGTGTCCGGTGGCACGCTTAGTCGCCCACAAATCCCTGTCATCTAACGCGGTATTTCGAACCCTTCGTCTGCCATCACAAAGCCCTCAAAGGTAAACCCCGGTGACACGGTGCAACTGACCAAGGTGAATTCGCCGGTACTGCGCGCCGCCTGCCAATGGTTCACAGGCACAATCAATTGTGGTTCGCCCTTGGTTAAATCAGGGGTCAAAAGGTGGTCTGTTGCAGGCCCGTGATCACTGGCCGCCATCGATAAAATCAATGGATCACCGGCGTGATACAGCCAGATTTCCGTGGCATCGACCTTGTGCCAGCGGCTGCTTTCGCCTTTGGCCAGTAGAAAATAAATGCAGGTGCCAGTGGCGCGCCCGTCATTTTCGGCGATCCATGTTTGACGGTAATGGCCACCTTCGGGATGCGGGGCCAAATTCAGGCGGGTGATGATGTCTTGTGCTGTCATGCGGGCAGTTTATGCTGCGAATGAACGCGGGCCAAGGGGGCCTGAGGGGGCAGAATGCAGGTTGTTATTGTCGGGGCCGGATTAATTGGCGCAACGTTGGCGTTTCAACTGGGCCAACAGGGCGTACAGGTCACGGTTATTGACGCTGCTGGACCGGCAAGCGGGGCAACGGGGCGGTCATTTGGCTGGGCAAACGCCAGCTTTTATGCGGACGACGCCCATTTCCGACTGCGCTATGAAAGCCTGCATGCGTACAAGCGCTTGGCCGCAGCGTCAGGGGGGCAAGACATTCGCCAAATCGGCTGTTTGTGTTGGGAAGAAACCGGTGACGCCTTTGATGCGCAAGCCCGTGATTTGACGGCAATGGGCTATGATGTCGTGCAGGTTGATCAGACCGAATTTGCCCAGCTTGAGCCACACATCGCCGCCCCGAAACGCGCGCTGTATTTCAAAGCCGAGGCGGCGATTGAACCTGTGGCATTGACCGAAACCTTGTTAGCGCAGTCAAACGCGCGGTTGATGTTTGGCTGTTATGTATCTGGCATCGCTGTTAAAAACGGTGTTGTGTGTGGCGTGCGTGTGCCCGGTGGTGTGCTGGCGGCAGACCGTGTGATCGTCGCGTCTGGTACGGGCAGCACCGCAATCTTGAACGATGTTGATGTCGCGTTGCCGATGCTGGATCGCCCCGGTGTGATCTTGAAAACCAAACCGGTTGCGCCAATTCTGGCCCATGTTCTGGTTGCCCCGGGTCAAGAATTTCGCCAGTTGCCAGACGGTTCGATCCTTGCGCCGACTGCGGCCAATCATCAGCGCGACGACAGCAGTGACCTGTCCGAACGGTTGGATCAATCCGCCGATATCGCGATGGAACGCCTACGCAAATTGATCCCGAATGTGGATCTGGAACGGGCGGCAGTTAGCCTTGCGCAGCGTCCTGTGCCCCAAGACGGATTGCCGGTTGTGGGGGCCTGCGGGCCGTCGGGATTGTTTACCAGTGTCATGCATTCCGGGATCACATTGGCCCCGTTGGTGGCCGAAATCCTGTGTGCAGAGGTGCTGGATCAACCGCTTAGCAATGCCCAAGCGGACTTGATTGCGCCCTACAGACCGGACCGTTTTCAAAGCTGAATGTCAAAGAACCTAAGCGTGTCGATGTAGGCCGGATCGGGTTCGTAAAACGGTTTTGCCGGCACAAATCCGACGCGTTGATACAGCGCGATTGCCTCGGTCAATGTGTGCACTGTGTCCAGAACCATGTGATCGTGGCCATCGGATTTTGCGCGTGTCATCGCAGTGCGCACCAGTTTTTCGCCAGCGCCGTAACCCCGCGCGGATTGATCGACAAAAATGCGCTTTATCTCGCACGATCCCGTGCCATGCAGGTAGTACATCGCGCAGCCAACAGGGGTGCCATCCAGGTCCGCGAGCAGAATATCGCCCTTTGGACGGGCATGGATGTCAGGCAATTGTTCGATCAATGCAGCGTAGTCGCTTTGCGAATAATAGCGTTCCATAATGTCTGGCACATGGACCGTGCGCGTCATCAACAGGTCACGATAGTCCCAGCACAATTTAGCAAGTGCCGGGGCCTCGTGACTTAAATCAATCGGGCGCACGGTGAGAGTGGTCATCTTATTTCAGGATCGAACGGCCCGCGTATTGTGCGGTCTCTCCCAAGGCTTCTTCGATCCGGATCAGTTGGTTGTATTTGGCGAGCCGGTCCGAGCGTGCCAGCGATCCGGTTTTGATCTGACCACAGTTTGTCGCAACTGCCAGATCGGCGATTGTTGCGTCTTCGGTTTCGCCTGAACGGTGGCTCATGACGTTGGTGAACCCTGCGCGGTGGGCCATGTCGACGGCGGCGAGCGTTTCTGTTAACGTCCCGATCTGGTTGACTTTTACCAGCATGGAATTGGCGCTGCCAAGCTTGATGCCTTGGGCCAGACGTTCCGGATTGGTCACAAACAAATCGTCGCCAACCAGTTGGATTTTGTCGCCCAATGCGTCGGTCAACGCCTTCCAACCGTCCCAGTCATCCTCGCTCATGCCGTCTTCGATCGAGATGATCGGGTAGTCGGCGACAAGGCCGGACAGGTAGGCGACGTTTTCATCGGATGTCAGCGATTTGCCTTCGCCGACCATCTCGTATTTTCCACCTTTGTAGTATTCAGTCGCGGCACAATCGAGCGCGAGGTACATGTCCTCACCCGGTTTGTAGCCTGCTTTTTCGATGGATTTCAGAACAAAATCAAGGGCATCACGGGTGGAGCTGATGTTAGGAGCAAAGCCACCTTCGTCGCCGATACCAGTGGACAGGCCCGCAGCAGACAGTTCGCCTTTTAGTGTGTGGAACACTTCGGCGCCCATGCGGACCGCGTCGCGAATGTTGGTCGCGGACACCGGCATGATCATGAATTCCTGGATGTCGATCGGGTTGTCCGCGTGTTCGCCACCATTGATGATGTTCATCATCGGCACTGGCAACATCCGCGCAGACGTGCCGCCAACGTAGCGGTACAACGGTTGTGATGTGAAATCTGCCGCCGCTTTGGCCACGGCCAATGACACGCCCAAAATCGCGTTTGCACCCAAGCGGGCCTTGTTGTCAGTGCCGTCCAGTTCGATCATCGCATAGTCGATTTCGACCTGTTCGGTGGCGTCATACCCCAGCAGGGCCTCGGCGATTTCACCGTTCACAGATGCGCAAGCATCCAGGACACCTTTGCCAAAGTAGCGTGATGTGTCGCCGTCGCGTTTTTCGACCGCCTCGTAGGCACCGGTTGAGGCCCCGGATGGCACGGCGGCGCGTCCCATTGTGCCGTCTTCCAAAATCACGTCGACTTCGACCGTTGGGTTGCCCCGGCTATCGAGGATTTCGCGGGCGTGAATATCGATGATCGTGCTCATTGGAATGCTCCTTTGGTGCGGTTACGTGCCTCATACAAGTCTGGAGCAGACAGGGAAAGGGGCTGTTAGCGCTTAAGGCACCGCTTTGATGCGTCTTTCGCGCCAAACGGTGTAAATGCCAGAGCTGACGATGATTGCGGCCCCGATCAATGTCCACATATCGGGGCGGTCGCCAAAGATGCTGGCCCCAAGGATCAGCGCGAATATCAGGCGGGTGTAACGGAACGGGGTGACAAAACTGATGTCGCCAACGCGCATCGCGGCCACAATGCCGTAATAGGCGACAACGCCGATGGCCAATGCCATGCCCATCAACACGATGCTGCGCAGGGTCATCGGGGTTAATTCATCAGGGCCAAATGCGATCAACGCGGCACCGGCCGGCACAATCGCCAAGAACCCCAAGAAACTTAGCTGCATGGTGCTAAGAACGTTTGTGGTTTTACGCGTGGCCAGATCGCGCACAGCAAGGCCAAGCACGCCAACAACTGCCAGCAACGACAGGGGCGTGAACCCCTCAAGACCGGGGCGGATGATCATCAAAACACCTAGGAAACCGATCAAAATCGCGCTCCACCGGCGCCAGCCAACAGGTTCGCTTAGAAACACCGCCGCGCCCAATGTCACAACCAGCGGCGTGGCCTGCAAAATTGCCGACGCAGACGACAGCGTGGTGAACACGATTGCATTCACAAACCCGACAGTGCCAACAATTTCACCCGCCGCGCGCAACACCACAGGTCCAGACCACATCGCGCGTTCAAACAACGCACGCCCTTGCAAGCGCACAACAATGGCAAAAATCAACGATCCGCCAATGCCCAGCATCATCAGGATTTGGCCCACAGGCACAGCGCCCGACAGCATCTTGATGAACATGTCCTCGATTGCAAAGCCCAGCATTGCCAGCACCATGATGGCACCGCCGCGTAAGTTATCCATGAGGGGGAGGTCCTTTGGTTGTATCTAAGCGAGGCTTGTCAGAGGGCCAAGGCATTGTCGAGGGGGCGGGTGTCAGAAACGCAAACCGGACGGGGGAGGTGCGGGCAAAACGCGCGTTTGCCGCGAGGATATTGAGCCCGATTGTCTGTTGGTCTACCATCATGCCGCAAGCCCGTCACAAACCTGAAATGTCCAGAAAGGAACCCGCAGCATGATTGCCTATGTCACCGTCGGTGCAGATGATATTGCGTGCGCAAAACGGTTTTACGGGGCGTTCCTGCCAGCCCTGGAGTACGGGGTTACGGAAGGGTCCGAGGGGCTAAGTTACGCGCTGCCGGTCCCAACTGGGCAGGTTCCGACCTTGCCGGATTTCTACGTTAAGCCCACCTTTAATGGGCAGGCGGCGTCAGCAGGCAACGGTGCGATGGTCGCATTCGAGGCGCGCACTCAACACCAAGTGCGCGATCTTCATGCCGCCGCACTTGCCGCTGGTGGTTTTGACGAAGGGCAGCCGGGTTTTCGCGCGTCCTACGGGCCGCATTTTTACGTCAGCTATCTGCGTGATCCCCAAGGCAACAAGATCGTGTTGTTTTCCTGCGACCCAAATGAACCGGGCCGGGACGGATAGCACAGGTATTCCGTAAGAAACGATTAGCGATTTAGCGCACGGGGCCAAACAGACCGCGCGCGCTGTCCTCGTTTGACCGCTTAAGGCGACGTTCTGACGGCGTTAGACCAGCACGAATTTCAGCGTCCGACGTTAATTCTGGCAGGTCCTGTTTGTCACGTGCCAAAAGGATCGCACGCGCACCAGTTGATCCGTCAAAGCGGTGAATGAACAGCTCTGGCCAGTCAAGATGACCGCCTTTGTGCAAGGCCTGAATGTCAGCGACAAAATTGTGGCATTGGTAGTTTTCCATCAACAGCACAAACCGATCAGAACTGTTGACCATGTTGGCGAGCCCGACAAAATGGCTGACGGCTGTGTGGATGTGCATCAAAACGGCTTGCGAATAGACCAGTTCGGCGCGGGGCCAGTGGCGCGACATCGGCATTGTGATGTCTTGCAAGCTGAGGGACGGGGCCAGATCGGGATGGCGTTTTTTGGCAAGGTCCAGTTGCGTCTGACCACGATCGCCGCCGGTAAATGCGATCTTAGGAAACGCGGTTTTGCCGTTGTTCACGTGATCGCCACCGCCACATCCGACTTCGTGCACGGATTTGGGTTGCAGCTGGCCGATGGCCTCAAGAATAAGCAGGTGATTGGGGTGCAGATCGCGCCCTGTGACCTCAATATTGCCGGTTTTGGCGTTGAAATTCAGATGGTCCTGCTGCGCGATGGCCTGAAATTCGGTCTCGATGTCACCGGTGATACGGCGCTCGTAACTGTCAGCGGTGTAGGTGTTCCAGTCGAAATCATCGTCATAGAATTTACGTGACTTGTAAAACAGGCGTCCGAGCAGTGACATTAAATGGCCTTTTGGATTTATCAATATTCTGTGAACAGGCGGAAATCTGCCTATCCCTTCATGTGGATAGAGCAAAGCAAGGCTCTGGCTCAAGCAATTTCTTTTGGATGCGTTTGGAGGAGGGGATCAGACAAGGCGTGCCTGTGATCTATCGCGGCTGAATTTTACGACACATCAGGCAGGTCAACGAGGGCCGTCAAAGCCTGCGCTATTTTTTGATCGGGACGCCGAACAGTTCCAAACGATGACCGCGCAATTCGTATCCCAGTTTCTTGGCGATGCGTTCTTGCAGTTCTTCGATCTCGGCGTCGACAAATTCAATCACTTCGCCTGAATTCATATCGATCAGGTGGTCGTGATGTTCGCGCTCTGCGTCCTCGTAACGGGCACGCCCGTCGCCAAATTCCAGCTTGTCCAGAATACCGGCCTCTTCGAACAGTTTGACCGTGCGGTAGACCGTGGCGATCGAAATGTTGGTGTCGATGGCATTGGCGCGCGCGTACAATTCCTCCACATCGGGGTGGTCGGCACTGTCCTCGAGCACTTGTGCGATCACGCGGCGCGGGGCTGTCATGCGCAGGCCTTTGGCCACGCTGCGATCAAGAATTGTTTGGCGCATCTGATTGGTCTTTGTGCAGCTGGTTCCGGAGTCCGTCTTAGCGGGGTTTGGCCCGCACGACCAGACGGGAATTGCGTTCAGGCGCACAGCGATCGGGTTGACTTGGCCCGCGCCAAGGCCCATGTGGGGCCTAAGCAATGCTGTCTGCCGCGTGAGCAGTCATAATAAGAGCGGGCCAAAAGGCATCCGTCCGAGACCTCGAGGGAGAGGTTTTGAACCCACAGCATCTGTTTCGTTCCCAAAATCACGCGTGGGGCAAAGCGCATTGGACGTCCGATTGGCAATTGGCCAGCGGGCGCGATCCGATTTTGCGTACCCGTAAGATGTGTCTGCCCACTTGGGGTAGGCCAAAGGAATGATATGAGCGATTTTGATATGATGGAACTGCCACCTGTATTGGTGAAGCGGCTCAATGAAATGGGTCTAAAAGACCCGACACCGATCCAGAAACAAGCGATCCCGCATGGGATGAACGGGCGTGACGTCATGGGCCTGGCCCAGACCGGTACCGGTAAAACACTGGCCTTCGGTTTGCCGCTGGTTGCACAAATGCTGGCGATGGGCACAAAGCCTGCGCCAAAAACCGCACGTGGTCTGGTTCTGGCCCCGACACGTGAATTGGCCAACCAAATTCAGGTGCAACTGCGCGCCTTGACTGAAAACACCCAACTTAAGACGGCGTTGGTCGTTGGTGGCCAGTCGATCAAGGCGCAAGTGAACCGTCTGGATCGTGGCACCGACCTGTTGGTGGCAACGCCCGGTCGTTTGATCGATCTGATGGATCGCCGCGCGCTGGACTTGTCCGAAACCTCGTTCTTGGTGCTGGATGAAGCCGACCAAATGCTGGACCTTGGATTTATCCACGCCCTGCGCAAGATTTCGTCGATGCTGCCAAAAGAACGCCAGACCATGCTGTTTTCGGCCACGATGCCAAAGCAGATGAACGAGATCGCCAACACCTACCTAAAATCTCCGATCCGCATCGAAGTGTCGCCTCCGGGCAAGGTCGCGGACAAAGTCACGCAGGAAATCCACTTTATTGCGAAGGCCGAAAAAGGCGCGCTGTTGCTGGAACTGTTGGACAAACACCGTGGTGAACGCGCGCTGGTCTTTGGGCGCACCAAACACGGTATGGAAAAGCTGTCCAAGACATTGGAAAAAGCCGGATTTGCCGCAGGATCAATCCACGGCAACAAATCCCAAGGTCAACGTGATCGCGCGATTGCCGCGTTCAAGGCCGGTACGATCAAAGTACTGGTGGCGACAGATGTTGCGGCCCGTGGTTTGGACATTCCGGATGTGAAACACGTCTATAACTACGAATTGCCTAACGTGCCGGACAACTATGTGCACCGGATTGGCCGTACAGCCCGCGCGGGCAAAGAGGGTGCGGCGATTGCGTTCTGCGCCCCTGACGAGATGAAGGAACTGAAGGACATCCAAAAGACGATGGGCGCAAAGATCCCGATCGCGTCTGGCCGGATGTGGGAACCTTCGGAAGAAGTAAAACCGACGCAGCGCGGCCGTGGCGGTAAGCCCGGTGGCGGTGGACGTCCAGGTGGTGGTCGCCCCGGTGGCGGTGGTCGTCCGCAAGGTGGCGGCGGCAAGCCTGGTGGCGGTGGCAAACCCGGTGGGCAGCGTCGGCGTCGCCCGGCAGCGGGCGCATAAAAGATAGCCCCGCAGCGGGCGCGTAAAAGGTCGCCCGGCAGCGGGCGCATAATTAGTCGCCCGGCAGCGGGCGCGTAACAGATAGCCCGGCAGCGGGCGCGTAAACAACAAAGGCCCGCGAAAAAATCGCGGGCCTTTTCTTTTATCAGTGTCGCTTTTGTTCAGGTGTACAGCGACGGTACGCCCATTTGTGCGTGCACGTTGTTGACGGCAGCGGCGTCCAGACCCAGACCTGTGGCCAACTGGTGCAGGTATTTCGCCTCTGCTGAGCTGTCCAGATCAATCGCCATAACCGAAACCGCATAGATTTGCTGTTCCATGCCGGTGGGAACTTGGGCAACCAAACCATCCACATCGACGGGGGATTGCATTTCGGCCTGAACAAACGCGGCCTCGTCGGCGTCAACGTCATCGCCCAATTGGCCGATCAGTTTTTCACGCTCTGCGTCATCCAAAGTGCCATCAGATTTTGCCGCTTGGATCATCGCGCGCAGCATCAGGCCAGCCGCGGCTTCTTGATCTGGCGTAGGTTCAATCGCGGGCTCGGGGGTTTCATCAAAGGCTGAATTCAGCACAGATCCGAAGCTGGCGTTGTTTTCGGCAGGGCGCTGTTTCATCGCAGCCCCCATAAGACCACCAGCACCGGCTGCACCGGCCAGACCACCCAGCAAACCGCCCAAACCGCCAGTGCTCGCACCACCGGTTGATCCAGCCCCACCCAGACTTTCGAGCAGACCGCCCAAACCACCGGACATGCCACCAGCCTGAGGTGTTCCAGCACCCGCCGTGCCGCCACCCAACAAACCACCCAACATGCCTTGCAAACCGCCCGCAGACCCAGCGCCCGCGCCGCCAGTCAAACCGCCCAACATACCGCCAAGCCCGCCACCGGACGCAGATCCGCCCGTCAGGCCACCCAACAAGCCGCCCAAACCGCCAGAGGATGCTTGCGACGTTGACCCGCCTTTGTTCATCATCGCGCCGGCCCCTTTGGCAATTGCGACACCGATGGCTACTTTGGCCAATGTTTTCATCAAACTCATGTTCATTTCCTTTGTCCGAGATTCGTTGGCGACAGTCTGTCAGAGTTGCGCGCGCTTGTATTGGCGAACTATTTGCGGGTTTTCCCCTTGAGGGCGAAGCGTGGAGGTCGAAACCGCGCCGTCGCGGCACAATTGACATCCCCGCGCGCACGCCCCCTTGATCGGTACTATGGAACGCAAGTCACAAATGGACAGCTTTGGTGCTGTCGCCCTCACGCTGTTTGCCCTGCATCTGGCGTTTAATCAGGTTGTCGTGAAAATCACCAATGGCGGGTTTGAACCGGTGTTCGGGGCAGGGCTGCGATCCCTTGGGGCGATGGTGGTGGTGCTGGCCTGGATGAAGTTTCGCGGTATTGGCTGGCGTCTGCCACGTGCAGCGATGACCGGTGCGATCATTTCGGGGCTGCTGTTTGCGATCGAATTCATGTGCCTGTTTACGGCGCTGGATTTCTCAACCGTGTCGCGCACGTCGATCATTTTTTATTCGATGCCGGTGTGGTTGGCGTTGTCGGCGCATTTTCTGTTGCCGGGGGAACGACTGTCGGGGCTGCGCATTGTCGGTTTGGGTCTCGCGATGGGCGGTGTGGTTCTGGCGCTGCTTGATCGCAGTTCAGGGCAGGTCAGCCTGCTGGGGGATGTGCTGGCGCTGGTGTCGGCGATCTGTTGGGCGGGTATTGCGTTATGTGTGCGGGTGACGCCGCTGGCTGATGTGCCGCCTGCGCAGCAATTGATCTGGCAGTTGATTGTATCGACGCCGATCCTGCTGTTGATGGCCCCGTTGTTTGGCGATTTGATCCGTGACGTTCAACCGATCCACATTGCTGGCATGGTGTTCCAGATCTTTGCGGTCGCCAGTTTCGGGTTCTTGATCTGGTTCTGGTTGATGAAGCTGTACCCCGCATCCTCCGTCGCCTCGTTCAGTTTTTTGTCACCGGTGTTTGCTGTGATCTTGGGCTGGTTGGTGTTGGGCGAAACCATTGGCCTGCAAATCTGGATGGCGTTGGGATTGGTCGCGTTGGGAATATTCCTGATCAACCGGCGGTCAAAAGCTTAGGTTCCGCAGAACGTTGCTGGCACAATTTCCGACGAAATAGGCGCTTTGGTCAGATCAGGGTCCGTGTTTTCAAAGGGGGTGGCAAGGGCTGTCATCAGGCGTTCAAACGGCGCGTAGTCATTTGCCAGCGCGGACTGGATCATGGTTTCGATGCGGTGATTGCGGGGGATGACCATAGGGTTCGCACCGGCCATGGTTTGTTTGGCGCGAGGTTCATCCTTCAGGCGTGTCTGCCAACCTGTCGCCCAGGTATCAAAGGCCTCGCGATCGCTGAATTGGTCGCGCGCCTCTGGGGTGCCAAGGGCCGCAAACGTATTGGTGAAATCAGCGCCGTCTTTTTCCATCAACGCCAATAGGTCTTCGATCATGGGTTGATCTGCAGGGGTAGGGTTAGACAATCCGATCTTGGCCCCGAAACGACGCAACCACGCGGCCTCAAGTTGGGCAGGCATGGCGTGGATGATTGCTGTGGCGTCTTCAACCGCGGTTTCCTTGTCGTCCATGGTTTGGATTAGGGCGGTGGCGAATTGCGCCATGTTCCAGACTGCGATGTTGGGTTGGTTGGCATAGGCATAGCGCGCGCCTTGGTCGATAGAACTGAACACACGGGTTTCGGCGTAGGCATCCATGAACGCACAGGGGCCATAGTCGATGGTTTCGCCCGCAATGGAACAGTTGTCGGTGTTCATCACGCCGTGGATAAAACCAACAGCCATCCACGCAGGGATCAATTCGGCCTGCGCGGCACACACAGCGCGCAGCAAATCCATCGGGCCTGTGGCATCGGGGTAGTGGCGGTTGATGGTATAGTCGGTCAGGGTCTTGAGCAGGTCGATCTGCCCACGGTGCGCAAACACCTGAAATGAACCCACACGCAGATGACTGCGCGCCACACGGGTTAGAACGGCACCGGGAAAGGCGGCCTCGCGGTAGACAGGTTGCCCCGTCAGGGTTGCCGCCAAGGCACGGGTTGTCGGAATACCCAGCGCGTGCATGGCCTCTGATACGACATATTCACGCAACACCGGACCAAGCCACGCGCGCCCATCGCCACTGCGCGAATAGGGCGTCGGACCAGAGCCCTTAAGCTGGATATCGCGGCGCACACCGTCGGTGCCAATGACCTCGCCTAACAGCACCGCACGCCCGTCACCCAATTGCGGATTGTAGGTGCCAAACTGATGACCGGAATACAGCTGCGCCAAGGGGGTGGCACCATCCGGAATGCTATTGCCCGCAAACACCCGCGCCTGTTCCTCCACATCGCCAACCGTGATGCCCAACAGCCTCGCCAAATCCGCATTCAACGCAATCAGCGATGGGGTTTGTACGGGGGTGGGGTTTTGCGCTGTGTAAAAATCAGTCGGCAACGCGGCATAGCTGTTATCAAAGGGGATATGCAGGGGCATGTAAAACGTCCTTTAGAGTTTGCGCGTCATCAGCTGGTATTTGTCACGGCGCGCAAATCCTGCACGGGCATACAAGCGCTGGGCGGGCTCGTTTTCGGTATCGACCTCAAGGTGCAGCGCCATCAGACCGGCAGCAGCCAAGGCACGCGGCAGGCTTTGCAGGGTTTCGGACGCGATGCCACGTTTGCGCACACCGGGGCGAATATACAGTTCATCAATGAACCCATCCATGCCGCCAAATTCCACGGACCAGCCGAACGTCACAACGATATAGCCAATCGCCGCGCGGGGCGGACCGATCAGATAAACCGCGCCATGGGGGATACCATCTAGCAGGGGGGCAATACCGGCGCGACGGGCCTCTGGGGTCATGACGATGCCTTGTTCGTCGTGAAAGGCGGTCACGAGGGTTAACAGCCGGTCCAGATGGTCAGGGTTGCCAAGGGTCAGGGCGGCGCTCATGGGGTGGGGTCCAATGCTGTTGTGTAATCAGGGGCGGCGCGCAGGGTCATAACCGGCCAATTCGATCCGCCAACAAGGCAAAGAAGCCGTCAGAATCCAGATCACCGATGAACGTCGCATTGGGCGCACGGTTCGTAACACCCCACCAATCCGCCACGGTCATGCCCATGGTCAGTTCCGATGTGGTTTCGATTTCGACGTTGATGTGACGGCCCGAGAACAGTTCGGGTTTGATCAGATACGCCGTGACACATGGGTCGTGCAAAGGTGCGCCGGCTGATCCGTATTTTTCCTTGTCGAAGCGTTCAAAGAAATCGGTCATTTGCGCCACGGCCAACCCCGCAGGCGTGCCAAGGTCACGAAAGGCGTCATTGCGCGCACGGGTCACGAGGGCCTTGTGCGTGACATCCAGCGGCATCACGACAATGTCGATCCCGCTTTTGAATGTAATATCAGCGGCTTCTGGGTCGACGTAGATGTTGAATTCTGCGGTTGGTGTGATGTTGCCGACCTCGAAATAGGCACCCCCCATCAGCACAATCTGCTGGATGCGCTGGGCGATATCAGGCGCTTTTTGCAAGGCAGTCGCGATGTTTGTCAGCGGACCCAAAGGACACAAAGTCACGGTGCCACTGGGTTCTGCGCGCAGTGTTTCGATGATGTAATCGACGGCATGTTGGTCTTGCAACGGCATCGTCGGGTCGGGCAAGTCGGGGCCATCCAGCCCGCTTTTGCCATGCACATGTTCGGCCGTAACCAGCGGGCGACCCAATGGGCGATCACAACCAGCATAGACTTTTACATCCGTTTTACCGGCCAATTCGCAAATGATGCGTGCGTTTTTCTGGGTCAAATCCAGCGGCACATTGCCGGCAACAGCCGTAATGCCAAGCACGTCAATGTCTTCGGGACTGGCAAGCGCCAGCAGGATCGCAACGGCATCGTCCTGACCTGGGTCGGTATCAATAATGATTTTGCGCGCGGCGGATGCCATATAAAAACCTGTCATGTTGGATGTGATATTTGGTGTGGTTTGCGGTGTCTTTTGCAATATCGGGGCGACCCTCGCAAGGGCTGGGGAAGATGTCCAGACGGGCGACGTCACATAGGCGATTGTTTTCTGATTATTCACCGCGTCGTCGTGCCAGTGATATTGTATAGGTTAACGCGACCCTTTTGGGTTTCGTGATTCACAGTTGGGACGAACATGGCGGTTGAAAAAGCGTTTTACATTCACGCAGGGGGGCACCGGACGGGGACGTCCTCGGTGCAGATGTTTTTGCATGACAACCTGGCCGAGATTAACAGCCAAGGCTACGATGCAGTTTACCCTGGGCGTGACGGTATCCCCAGTGGTAAATTGGGGCTGCGTTTGCCCAGCTTGCGGCATGGCGACACCTTGCAGCACCGGTTTGTTCGCAAAGTACGTCGTGAAATCCGCGCCAACAGCCCCGATCGGACCCGCGCAACGATCTTGTCCGAGGAAAACATTCCCGGTCGGATGATCCATTTCTTCGGGTCTGAATTTTACCCAACCGCCGAGGCGCGCATGAAGGCGTTGCGCGGTGGATTAGGCGGACCGCTAAAGCGGGTGCTGTTTATCGTGCGCCCCTATGATGCGCTATATGTGTCGGCGTTTCGAAAACGGGCCGAGGACACCGCGGTTGAACCGTTCACAAAATTCCGCGCCGCATTGATGAAAATGAACCGCGGCTGGCCAGAATTTATCGCGTCAATGCGTGACACCCTGCAGGCCGAAGACACGGTTGTGATGACCATGTCGGCGCGGGGGGATAATCGCAATATCATCAAATATCTGGTGCCTGAACTGGCGCAAGACAACCTGATTGAACCTGTGAAACAGCTGAATGTGTCCGCCACCGACACCGCGATGGATGTGTTGCAAGCGCACTATAAGGCGGGCGATACATTGACCCGCACAGAATGGCAGCAGATCATCACCGACAACGCGGACACCAAAGTATCCACCGGATTTGCCGAATTCGAACCGGATCAAAAACAACACCTGCGTGATTTGTTCGACAGGGATTGCGACAGTCTGGGCGCCCTAAAGGGCATTAGATTTATTCGCTAGATTTTGCGGCCTTTTCGACAATTTTGACCTGATCCCAGATGGCATCCATTTCGGCTAGATCGCTTTGTTCCGGGGTTTTACCCATCTTGGTCAGCGCGGCTTCGACTGCCTCAAACCGGCGGGTGAATTTGGCGTTTGCAGCGCGCAAGGCCGCCTCTGGTTCGATCCCCAAATGACGCCCCAGATTGGCCATGACAAACATCAGGTCACCATATTCTTCGGTCATATCTGCGTGGGTCAAGGTATCGCGGGCTTCAACCAATTCTGCGGCTTCTTCTTGGATTTTGTCGATAACCTGGTCAGTGCTGGGCCAATCAAACCCGACACGCGCCGCGCGTTTTTGCAATTTGAAGGCACGCAGTAACGCCGGCAGGCCAACAGCCACACCATCCAGCGCGCCCCCTTGGGCTTTGCCTGCGCGCTCGGCCGCCTTGATCGATTCCCAATCAGCGGTCTGCTGTTCCGCCGATTTTTCACGGGATTCATCGCCAAACACATGCGGATGGCGCGCCACCATTTTGTCGGAAATATTGCGCACGACGGATTGGAACGAAAAATGCCCCAACTCTTCGCCAATGGCTGTGTGATAGACCGATTGCAGCAGTAAATCGCCCAATTCGCCCTCTAGTTCGGCCCAATCTTGCCGCTCGATCGCGTCAGCAACCTCGTAGGCTTCTTCGATCGTGTAGGGTGCGATGGTGTCGAATGTCTGCTCGATGTCCCACGGGCAGCCGGTGTCAGGGTCACGCAAGCGGCGCATGATTTCCAACAGCCGTTCGATCCCTGCGTCACTGTCGTGTATTCGTGTTTCGCCCATTGCAGCCCTCGCGCGTTGTGTGCCTAGATGCACCAAACATCGGATCACGCAAAGGAGTCCACCCTATGGCCATCGTCAATCGTATCGCCGCCTACGCGCCAGAAATGACTGAGTGGCGCAGGCACCTGCACACGATCCCTGAATTGGGCCGCGAATGTCACAAAACCGCAGCTTTTGTCGAGGCGAAATTGCGCGAATTCGGCGTGGACGAGATCCAGACAGGGTTTGCGACAACCGGTATTGTCGCAATCATCAACGGCAAGGGTGACGGGCCCACAATCGGTCTGCGCGCTGACATGGACGGGCTGCCAATAGACGAGGCAACGGGGCTTGAGTACGCTTCCACCCACGAAGGTCGCATGCATGCTTGTGGCCATGATGGGCACACAACGATGTTGCTGGGGGCGGCGAAATATCTGGCCGAAACCCGCAATTTTTCGGGCCGTGTCGCGCTGATCTTTCAACCGGACGAAGAGGCCACAGGCGGCGCCGAAGTCATGGTACAAGAAGGGATCATGGACACCTTTGACATCGCCCAGGTCTACGGCATTCACAACGCACCTGACCTGCCTGTGGGCGGGTTTTTCACGACATCGGGCCCCTTGATGGCGGCCGCTGATACTTTTCACATCACGGTCAAAGGACGCGGCGGGCATGGGGCTAATCCGCAGGATTCCATCGATCCGGTGATCGCGGCCTGTTCCATCACCCAAGCGATCCAGACGATCATCAGCCGAAACTTGGACATCGCCAAAAAGCTGGTCATTTCGGTCACGCAAATTCACACCGGATCGGTCGAAAACGTCATTCCTGAAACCGCGTATTTGAACGGCACAGTGCGCACATTCGATGCCGACGTGCGCGACATGGCGGAACGGCGTTTGAAGGAAATCGTGGCAGGCCAAGCCGCCAGTTTCGGCTGCGAGGCGGTGTGCGAATTTGTGCGCGGCTATCCCTCAACTGTGAACACGCAGCAGGGCGTCAATTTGGCCGTGCGCGCCGCCAGCGACGTGGTTGGCAAAGACGCGGTTCAAGACGATGTTGATCCGGTTATGGGCGCCGAAGATTTCGCCTATATGTTAGAAAGCCGTCCGGGCGCGTATTTGTTTATGGGGCAGGGCCCAAGTGCCGGTTTGCACCATCCGGAGTATAATTTTAACGACGATGTCGCGCCTGTCGGGGCTTCGTTTTTTGCGCGGCTTGTCGAAACTGCGCAACCGCTGACCAAATAAAGGAACCTGACGTGGGCTTAGAAGATGCAAAAGAACAGGTCGATCATGCGTTTACCCGCGCGCAATTGCGCGGTTTAAGCAACGAAAATACCTTTGGCGGTGCGATGTCATTTTTGCGCCGCCGCTACACCAAAGACCTGCGCGGCGTCGATATTGCCGTCACCGGAATCCCGTTTGATCAAGCGGTGACAAACCGTCCCGGAACGCGTCTGGGCCCCCGTGCAATTCGCGAGGCGTCCAGCCTGCAATCGCCCGATGCGCCTTATGGCTGGCCCTTTGATGTGCTGAGCGAAATGGCCATCATTGATTACGGTGATCTGGCGTTTGATTATGCCAACATTCCGGAATTTCCCGGCGCGCTAAAGGCGCATATTGACGGGATTTTGGCGGGTGGCGCGGCGTCTGTGGCCTTGGGCGGTGATCATTACATCACGTTCCCGATCCTCAAGGCGTATGCCGAAAAATATGGTCCGATTTCGTTGATCCAAGTGGATGCGCACACCGATACGTGGCCCGATGACAACATGGACCGCGTCGATCATGGCACAATGTTTTACAAGGCGGTCAAGATGGGCATCGTTGATCCCGCGCGCTCAGTTCAGATCGGTATCCGGACCACAAATGAAGACACGCTGGGCGTAAATATCATCGATGCGCGCGAGGTTCACGAGATCGGTCCGGTTGAGGTCGCGCGACGTGCCCGAGAGATTGTTGGCGATCATCCGACCTATTTGACGTTTGATATTGACGGGCTTGATCCGGCGTTTGCACCGGGAACTGGCACGCCGGTTTGGGGTGGGCTTAGCTCTGCTCAGGCCGCGGTTTTGCTGCGCCAGTTGGCTGGTATCAACATCGTTGGTGGGGACGTGGTCGAGGTGTCGCCGCCCTTTGATACCACCGGTGCCACGGCGATTGCGGGCGCGCATGTGGCCGTTGAACTGTGTTGTTTGCTGGGGTGGAGGATGCGCAATGAGCGCTAAAAACCAACCCATCAGCGGCAATGATTTAGCGCGGTTTTCCGGCCCCAATACGTTCATGCGATTGCCCAGTGCGACGGACCTAAAGGGCCTTGATGTTGCCGTTTTAGGCGTGCCGATGGATATCGGAACATCGTGGCGGTCAGGCACGCGGTTCGGGCCCAAAGAAGTCCGCGCTGAATCGGCTATGATCCGGCCCTATAACTTGCAAACAGGTGCGGCCCCTTTTGACAGTTTGCAGGTCGCGGACATTGGTGATCTGGCGATAAATACGTTCTCCCTAAAGGATAGTTTGCGTATCATTGCAGAGAGTTACGACGCGATCCTCAACTACGACATCATGCCCATGGCGATTGGGGGTGACCATTCCATCACGCTGCCAATTCTGCGCGCAATTGCCAAACGCCACGGGCCTGTTGCCTTGGTGCATGTGGACGCGCATGCGGACGTGAATGACGAGATGTTTGGCGAACGTGAAACCCATGGCACCGTGTTTCGCCGCGCGTACGAAGAAGGGCTGATAAACCCTTCAAAAACCTACCAAATTGGCCTGCGCGGCACAGGGTACGCCGCCAGTGATTTCAAAGAAGCCGCGGATTGGGGTTTTCAGCAATTTCCCAGTCACGAACTGTGGCACAAACCGCTTGATGCGTTGGGTGCGGAAATCCGCCGTGATATCGGGAAATTGCCGACCTATGTGACCTATGATATCGACAGCCTTGATCCGGCCTATGCGCCGGGCACGGGCACGCCTGAAATTGGTGGGCTGACCACGCCGCAAGCCTTGCAATTGATCCGCGCGTTGCGGGGGCTGAACATTGTTGGCTGTGATTTGGTTGAAGTTTCGCCGCCCTATGATACCAGCGGCAACACGGCGCTGACGGGGGCCAATATCCTGTACGAAATGCTGTGCGTTTTGCCCGGGGTCGTGGTGCGTTAAAAGCGGCCTAAGGGCCAAGGTTTATGTGGCAAAATGAAGAATGGAATGATGCAAATGATGTTATGGATTTTGGTGATCGTTGTGGTGGGCATGTTCGCCTACATTCGGCTGGCCCCGAGTGATCCTATGCGTTGGCATCAACCCGTCGCTGCGACCTCTGACAAGGATATGGCTGGCGGTGCGGTGCGTGTTATTGCCGCCGGTCCTGACGGTTTGGCACGTGCGGATGCAATTGCACAAACGATGCCGCGCACCACGGTGTTGGCAGGGTCAGTTGCCGAAGGGCGCGTGACCTACATAACCCGCACAAAGATCATCGGATTTCCCGATTACACCACACTGGAACAAGACGGCGAAACGCTGCGAATGATTGCGCGGTTACGTTTTGGGCGCAGTGATATGGGCGTCAACAGCGCGCGATTGCGGCAATTGATTCTGGCGCTGGAGTGAACTGGACAGGCATCCTGTCTGCACTTCGCGCCACATCGGCACGTTCAGGGACATCTGGCATTGCGCCATAAACATGCGCCCGTCGACCTGCAAACAAATGGTTTCGCCCAATTCGATCCTTAGGCCGGAACGATCCGTGCAATAACAGTCGATAGTTTTCCCACCGGGGGCGGCAACATCTGCAAACGCGGGCGCTGCAATCAGGCTAAGGCTTAGGATGATCGGTTTCATTGTGTCAGCTTAGCACAGCTGTTTCCCTTGACCAAACCGTTCCAATACCGCACACCCAAACCCATGATCCCACGCGATAGATTAGAACAGATAAACCAGCGCTTTCAGTTTCTTGAGGCCTCGATGGCGGGTGGCGCTGCGGGGGCTGATATTGCGGCTTTGGCAAAGGAATATTCCGATCTAAAGCCAGTCGTGGATCAAATTCATGCCTATCGCCAGATTCTCTCTGACATGTCAGAGGCCGAGGAAATGTTGGCTGATTCCGATATGGCCGAACTCGCGCGCGAGGAATTGCCCCGTCTAAAAGCCATGCTGCCCGAGGCCGAGGCCGCGCTGCAACTGGCGTTATTGCCCAAAGATGCGGCAGACGCCAAGCCCGCGATGCTGGAAATTCGCCCCGGAACAGGTGGGGACGAGGCGGCGTTATTTGCTGCTGATTTGTTCCGCATGTACCAGCGCTACGCCGAGGCGCGTGGTTGGAAAGTCGAGATTATCGAGGAACAGATTACCGAACTTGGTGGTCTTAAGGAAATCGTCGCACACGTCAAAGGCGTGAATGTGTTTGCGCGTCTGAAATACGAAAGCGGCGTGCACCGTGTGCAACGTGTGCCGAGCACGGAAAGCCAGGGGCGTATTCACACGTCTGCTGCGACTGTCGCCGTGCTGCCCGAAGCCGAGGATGTTGATATCAAAATCGATCCCGGCGATTTGCGCATTGATACGATGCGCGCGTCAGGGTCGGGTGGACAGCACGTGAACACCACGGATTCTGCTGTGCGGATCACCCACTTGCCCACCGGTTTGATGGTCACCAGCTCGGAAAAATCCCAGCACCGCAACCGCGAGATCGCGATGCAAGTGATGCGCGCGCGGCTGTACGATATGGAACGCACGCGCATTGATGATGAACGCAGTGCCGATCGCGCCAGCCAAGTCGGGTCGGGGGATCGCTCCGAACGCATTCGCACCTATAATTTCCCGCAAGGGCGCATGACGGATCACCGGATCAACCTGACGCTTTATAAACTGGACGCCGTTCTGGGTGGTGATCTGGACGAAATCGTCGACGCCTTAACCGCAGATGGTCAAGCGCGCATGATGGCCGAGATGGGCACATGAGACCCGGGTTATGAGCACCGCGGCCCAAGCAATGGTGGCGGCCACAGCGCGGCTTCGTGCGGCTGGCGTGCCTGATCCGGCCCGTGATGCGCGCATTTTATTGGCCCACGCAGCACAAGTCGACGCCGCGCGCGTGACCCTGATTGCACCCGAAGACATCGCGCCAGACATCGCCGAACGCTACGAAAAACTGATCGCATTGCGCGCTGTGCGGGTGCCTGTGTCGCATCTGATTGGTGAGCGCGAATTTTACGGACGCCGTTTTGCCGTCAGCCGCGATGTTTTAGATCCACGCCCTGAAACCGAAACCTTGATCGAGGCCGCATTGGCGGAACCATTCGCGTCAGTCCTGGATATCGGAACCGGATCTGGCTGCATTCTGGTGACGTTGTTGGCGGAACGCACCAGCGCCGTTGGCACCGGCACCGACCTAAGCGAAGCGGCGTGTTTACAAGCCTCGGCCAACGCGGTGGCATTAAATGTTCAGGCGCGCGCCGACATTCACCAATCCGACTGGTTTGGATCGGTGCAGGGACGCTATGATTTGATTGTCAGCAATCCACCCTATCTGGCGATCGAAGAAATGGATGACGTCGCACCAGAATTGCGCGATCACGAACCGCGCATGGCGCTGACTGATGATGCTGACGGGCTGACCGGATACCGGATTTTGGCCAGCTTGGGGCAGGGCTATCTTGAGGTCGAGGGGCGACTGTTGGCTGAAATCGGCGCGTCCCAAGGCCGTGATGTGATGGCATTATTTGTCAAAGCAGGCTGGGACAACCCGCGCCTGTTGCAGGATTTAGACGGCCGCGATCGCGTGATTTGCGCAGAAAAACCGACCAGCCGGCCCTGATTAAGCAATTATGCACCTATTAAAGTGATAATTTGCAAATTGATCGGTATTTTCACTTGCTCAGCCATGATTTGCGTGCTTATTCAATCTTGTTGCAGCGGTGGATGGTCAACTGATCGGTCCCGCGCGGCTTTATGCCCAACAGTCGCTGATCCGATTTTTTTGACCCAAAGGGCGCATTCGGTAATCAAGCGAAACGTAATCACCACGGATGGCACGAAGGCTGAATTGTATTTATGAAATCGTCTAGATCTCGCTCGCGTTCTAAAAATAGTCGCAACCGCAGTCCCAATAACAACAACAGCGGTGGCAACGTCGTTAACAAGGTGTTCGACAGTTCGGGCCCCGAAGGTAAAGTGCGCGGTACGCCGCAGCAAATTATCGACAAATACAACCAACTCGCGCGTGACGCACATCTGTCAAACGACCGTGTCGCCGTAGAAAATTTCCAACAACACGCCGAACATTATTTGCGTTTGTTGGCCGAAGCGCAGCGTGAAATGGACCAGCGCCGCGAAGAACAAGAACGCCAGAATCGTGAGCGCCAAATTGAGCGGGATCGTGAACAACGTGAACGCGCCGAGCGCCAAGAACGGCATGCGGCAAACACAGCCCCTGCGCCGGTGCAGCCTTCTGCTGATCCGGCCGAAGCGCCGCAGCCTGATGTGGTTGAAGCACCCGCGGCCCAAGAAAGCGGTCTGGTCGAAACGCCAGAAAGCCAACCAAAGCCCAAGCCGAAACCACGCACCCGTGCGCCGCGCAAGCCAAAGCCAAAACCGGAGCCTGCCGCAGAGACAACCACTGCGCCAGAAGCCCCCGAAGCTGCGGAGTAATCCGCGCCTTCTTGCCTGACTAATTTACGAATTCAATGATCGACCTAGAGTTAGCCTAAGCGCAGTGTTGCGCAGGCAGGCTCTAGGTCTTTTGCGTTTCTGACGAAACGGTCGTCGGTTATTGCGCGACAGCACGCGCCAATGCGCAAAACTGTTCCAGACTGACCTGTTCTGCGCGTTCTGTCGGCTTAATTCCCGACGCAATCAGGCGATCCTCGATATCAGGCGCGATGCCTTTTAGCGACGACCGCAGCATCTTGCGACGCTGGTTAAATCCGGCAGCGACAATGCGCGACAACGTTGCAGGATCGGCTGGAAACCGCGGTTCAGGCAGGGCGGTAAAATGCACCACGGCGCTTGATACTTTTGGCGGCGGCGTGAACGCCTCGGGCGGCAAATTGATCACGATCCGTGCATCCGCGCGCCACTGCGCCAACAGGGCCAAACGCCCATACGCCTTTGATCCGGGTTCTGCGACAATGCGTTGTGCAACCTCGCGCTGGAACATCAGCGTCAGGCTTTGCCAATAGGGCGGCCATTGTTTCGGCGTTAGCCAGCGGATCAACAGTTCTGTACCCACATTATAGGGCAGATTGGCGGCAACACGGATTGGCGGCGTCAGATGTTCGAGCGGATCAATCGCCAGCGCGTCACCTTCGATGACAGTCAGTTTTCCCGGATAAGCCTGTGCGATTTCGGCCAATGCAGGCAGGCACCGCGCGTCTTTTTCAATAGCCAGAACATGGCGGGCACCAGAGGCCAGCAGCCCACGTGTCAAACCGCCAGGACCAGGCCCGATTTCCAATACATCGTGGCCCGTCAAATCACCTGCTTGGCGCGCAATTTTTGCCGTTAGATTCAGGTCGAGCAGAAAATTCTGCCCCAATGATTTACGCGCACTTAGGCCGTGCGTTTCGATCACGCTGGCCAATGATGGTAGATCGTCAATCCCACTCATGAGGTGTGTTCCGCCATTTTATGTGCCAATTTCAGAGCCTCGATCATGCTGGTCGGGTTTGCGATCCCTTGGCCGGCGATATCAAATGCGGTGCCGTGATCGGGGGAGGTGCGAATGAACGGCAAGCCCAGTGTCACGTTCACGCCGCGGTCAAAATCCAGTGTTTTTATCGGTATCAAAGCCTGATCATGATACATGCAAACGGCTACATCATAGCGTTGCCGCGCACGGGCATGAAACATCGTATCGGCAGGCAAAGGTCCAGTTAAATCAAAGCCTTCGCTTTGCATTTTTGTCACCAAACCGTTGATCCAGTCGCCTTCTTGTTTGCCCATCGCGCCGCCTTCGCCTGCGTGCGGGTTCAATCCGGCCACGGCAATGCGCGGTTTGGGAATATGAAAACGGGCGATCAAATCACCGTTGGTAATTTCAATGGTGCGACGCAACAATTCGGGCGTTAGCGTTTGCGCGACTTGATCCAAAGCGATGTGAATTGTGGTCGGCACCACGCGCAATTCATCGCAGGCCAACATCATCACAGCTTGGCCGCTGCCGGCCAGTGCCTCTAGGTATTCCGTGTGTCCGGGGTAGGCAAAGTTTGCGCCGTCTTTTAGGGCCTTTTTGTGGATTGGTGCAGTGCATAGGGCTGACGCGCCGCCGCTTTTTACCAGATTAACACAGGCAGCGATCACGTCGATGACGCCCTGTGCGTTTTTGGGATCAGGATGTCCGGCACGTGCGTCACCATCAAATGCGTGCGCCAGAACGGGCAGGCCATGGCGCGCGGCATTTGCAGCCTCAGTCAAATCGTTGATCAAGGCCACAGGCGTGCCTGTAGGCAGGTGTCTGGGATCGCCCAAATAGGCCATCGCAATGTCACCCTTTAGTGCGGCAAACGCTTTGGCCGCGACCTCTGGACCGACGCCAGCCGGTTCGCCGCAACTGATAACGATAGGCGCGTTTGCGGCGCGGCTCATTTCCGTGAAATACGGGAATCCGCGCGCAATTGTTCCAGCAGGCTATCGGCAAAACCCGACAGGCGCTGTTGACGCAATTGGTTTGCGACAGCGTCACGACCGACGTCTTCGTTCAGGGCTGCCGTGCGACCACAGAGCATCAAAAACACCAGGCTTTGACCATTGTTGCGGGTCAGGTTTGTCGACACTTCGCCGGTGTCCAGTTTGGCCAGTTCAATCGCGATGTCTTGCGGGATTTCGGCAGGTGGCAGCGCGCCGCGATCGAGCGCGGCTTCGGGCTGGCCTTTGGCAAAACCGTACAAATCATCACACACGTCAACATCGTTTTTCAGACGTTCTGCAGCGGCCAGTGTTTCAGCGCTGCGTCCACCGGCCATGTAGTAGGCGGCGTATTCGATAGCTGAATAATCTTGTTCTGGTGCATCGGATTCTTCGATGTCGCGCAGTTGAAACAACGCAATCGCACCGGGAATTGGCAGCGGATCAGATACTTCGCCGATCCCAAGACCCAAGATAACACCGCGCAATTGTGGTGGCAGATTGTTCAACGGCACCCATTCCAGACGACCACCGCGGCCACGTGTAGCCGTTGCAGAAAAACGGCGCGCATAGGACGAGAATTCAGCAATCGTTGTGGCGCTTGCGGCTTGTTCAGCTTTGGCCTGGGCGCTGGCGGCTTGTGGGGGCGGGGCAGGGATGATGATTTCGGACAGCAAAACGCGGATGCTGCTGGAACTGCCTGACGCAGCCAAGGCGCGGTCAATTTCGGCTTCGGAAATTTGTACGCGGTTGCCGTAACGTCCGCGGATCAGGTCGCGCCACAAAACGCTGACACCGACAAAATCGCGGAATGTTTCGACTGAAACACCGGACTGTGCCAAGGCTTTGACAAATTGTTCTTGATCCAGATTTGCGCGTCCTGCGAATTCGGTCAGGGCCGCGTTCAACCCTTCGTTGGTCAGTTCAAGACCAGCGCGACGTGCGGCTTGTTGGCGCAAGCGATCATCGATCAGCGCATCGATTGACGCGCTGCGTGTGGCGCCGGGTGCATTCAAAAGCTGCAAGAAACGGGTGCGTTGCCCGACTTCGTATTCGGTGATGACCGAGTCATTTACCTTTGCGACCGGCGCAAACAGGTTTTGTGCGGCAGCTGGCAAAACCATGCTGGTTGCGATGACGGCGGCGAGTGCAATTCGTTGTATCATTCCGGTCCTGCTCAATTCTCGTCTGTGATTTTGTGTCGCGTCATGCATCATTTTACGTGGTTGTTGCATGAGCGTTCGTATTTTTTGGTTCCGGTGTTGGCTGAAAAACCACGCAAGGACACGTTAAAGCCCAAACTGGTCGAAGGCTCAACACTTGTTGATGATGTATACCGCCGGTTGATGGTGAGGTCGACCAAAACACATTCATTGGTGTATTCAAAGCCGACACCGGCGCTGGCGGCGCGATCGCCTTCTAGATCGTAGCGCACATTGGCGCTGGTCGTCCAACTGCTGTTCACCAGATACGTGCCATCAAAGGTCAATTCGGACACGGGGACGGTGCGGTCTTCGGCCACGTCGTCTGTCAGCCAAATATAGCTGGTGCCGATCTGCACACGCTTGCCGATCCAGTCGCCGCGCACTTCTGCTTTTGACACATCAAAGCTGTCGTTAAACAAGGTGCGCCCGATGATCGACAGGCCGCTGTCGGTGCGAATTTGACCCGCAAGCAAGAAGTCGGATGTGGTGCCTGACAGGCCCGATGTTGTGCTGAAATCTGTGTCGTCTTGGCGGCGTAACACTTGGCCAAAGGTGAGCTTTGTATCCCAGCCTTTGGCGTCAAAACGTGACCATTGCACACCAAGGACCGCAGATTGCCCACGATCACGGCGATCAGGGCTGGGGAAACGCGACAGGCTCAACAGGTTGCCTTCGTCAAATTCGATCCGCGTGCTTTCATCAATCGGGACGTTCAGATCGCTGCCACCGGTAAAGGCAACTTGCATGATTGGCTCAAGAACGTGGCGCGCACGTGCCGTTTGACGCGCCATTGGATAGCGCAACGTCAGGGCCGCACGGGGTGACACACCGGCGTCTGAATCGGGGAATGTGCTGTCTTGATTGACTTGGAACACGTCCGCAGCAAACCCCAATTGGGTCTGGATTAACAGGCCGCTATTGGTGTTCCACTGACGGATCCAATCCGCCTCAAGATTTAGGCGCAGAACATCGCGCCCATCGACAATTGTGTCTGCATCTGCGCTGTCGATATCCAGATTAGAGCTGCGAAAATGTGCGTGGGCATTGCCGCTAAACCGCAATTCTCCGCCGATGGCGACAGGGAAAAACCGTTGCTCGTAGGTGGCACCGATCACGTTTGTTGGTAGGGTCGAATTGTCTTCGCCGTCGCGCAAAGTTTTGAAATTCACAAAAGACAGCCGTACATATTTATCGCGTTTTGTGCGTGATACCGCGATTTCACTGTCGAGCCGATCCTTGGACGAATAGCCATATTCTGTCAGATACGCATCATCAGAGGTCGTCTCGATGTCGAATTCCAGCACATAATCGCGCGCCAAATCAAATGTTCCAGACCCGAACAAATACCCGCGAACTTCGCCCGGGCGCAGTTCATCACGGGTAATCGCGCCCTCAAAACTAATGCGACCTTTGCGAAACGCCTGACGATACCGCAGTTCGACAGTCTTGGTGCGCGATGACAAATACGGCGTCACGGTCAGATCGCGATGATCGCCCAGTTTGAAAAAATAGGGCACCTTAATGCCGTTGCTAAGCTGCGATGTGGTCATCAGCGACGGGATCAAAAATCCGTTGGCACGTTTTAGCGTAGGGTCGGGCAGGCGCAGGCGCGGCAGGTAAAACACCGGTGTGTTGCGAATGCGAAATTGCGCCTGATCAAAGTATAACTGCTGTTCGACCTGATCATGGATCACGCGCCGCGCGCGGATTTGCCAAAGCGGTGGGCGCCCGTCATCGCACACATCACACGAGGTCACGGCCGTTTTATACAGCTGCGTATAGCGCCCGTTGACGCGGTTCATTTCGACCGAAGCCAATTGCAATTGCTGGCTGATAACCATGCGCGCGCCGGTCAGCAGGCCGTTTTGCAAATCACGGCTTAGCTCTGCCTGATCGGCCAGAATGATCACTTCGGTGCCGTCTTGGATGGTGATCGGCCCAACAACAAGCAGTTTGCCAGTGCGCTGATCAAACGTGATCTTGCGCGCGGTCATGCGAACTTTGCCTTGGAATGCTTCGACGTTTCCTGTCGCGGTTAACACACGCTCGGCGCTGACGCTGACGTCATCGGCCACCAAAACGGCAGGGGCTGCGACTTGATCTTGGGCGACTGCGGCGACGTGCGTCATGCCCCAGATTGCGACGGATAGTATTAATTTGCGCAACACGTCAGCCATCCTCCGCATGCAAAAGCAGGCCAAGAGCCAGACAAATCGATGCAATCGGCGGTGCCCAGGCAGCCAGCGCAATCGGGATTTGCCCGTTTTCACCCAAGATTTGTGCAAAACTGCGGATAAAATACAACCCAAACCCCATTAGAACGGCGGACAATACGGCAGTGCCGGTGCCCCCAAATCTGGTATGGCGCATGGTAAAGGCGCTCGCAACAAGAACCATCGCCATTAGGAAAAACGGGCGCGCCAGTTCGACCTGAAACCAGACTTTGTGACGGCGTGCGCTGAAACCTGCCTGTTCCAGTTGGTTGATGAATTGTGGCATGTCCCAGATCGAAATGCTGGACGGTGTGCCAAAACTTTCGCGGATACTGTCCAGTGTCAGGGTCGACGGGACTTTTAGAACATCGTGGACAGCTGCGTTTACTTCGGGGTTCAGGCCGGACACCAAGGGCCAGACTTTGGCCTGTCTAAGGGACCATTCGCCATCACCCAGGGCTGCGCTTGCGGCCTCGATCCGGCGCACTGGGCCACCTTGGCGGGCGTAGGCGATAAACGTCACATCGTACAAAACAGACGCATCGGCGTTGGATCGCGAGGCGCGAATTACAGTTTGCCCATCGGTGCTGCCTTGGCGCAACCACAACCCTTCGGAGCTGATTGACAACGCTGATGCGCCGCCGGTGCGGTAGGTTTCCGCCAAGATCGCGTAGCGTTTCGAGGTCGCAGCAACAATCGGGTTCAGCATGCTGACGGCCAACCCGCCAATGATCAGCGACACCAAAACCGGCGCAATCAGCGAGCGCAAGGCAGAGCGCCCAGAGGCCCGCGTGACCACCAATTCAGACGTGCGTGCCAGACCCAGAAACAAAACGATCGTCGCCAAAATCATCAAAAGTGGCAGGATTTGATTGATTGTATCGGGCGCATTCAAGAACGTCAGGCCAATACGTTTTTGCAACGGCACGCCCAATTCAGAAAATTTGCGGGTTTGCTCAATCAAGTCGACCAAGACAACCAACGCATAAAATACGCCCGTCAAAAACAGGAATGACATGGCAAAACGACGGGCAAAATAGACGTGCAGGATCATATTGTGCGCCTCCTGCGCCACCAATTCGGGGCGGACGCATGGGTTAACATGGCCAACACAATGCATGTGCCGATCGTGACCGGAACGTAGATCAACGGCCACAAGCTGGCGTTGTTCAGCACCGGTTCGATCAGGGTGTTTTTGATGCCATCCACAAAGATCAACAAGGCAAATGCAATCACGACCTCGCGCCAGACACCAAAGCGCGAGAACCCACCGATCAACAGTGTCGAAAACCCGATGAGGGCGGCCACAATGCAAAACAACGCTTGGGCAAAACGGCTGTGCAATTCTTCGGCGATGTCACCTTTGCGAGCACCGGTTGTTGAACTGATTTGGTCCCAATCACCCAAAAGCGTCAAAGTCGTCATGTTGCGAATTGATGCGGTGCGTGTACTTTCTGAGCTGACCAAGGTTGTGATATCAAACGAGAAATCTTGAAATTTGGCCGTCGACAAGCGCGTCGTTCGTGTATTCAGGCGTTGGGCCAATCCATCGACCATGATCAACGTGGTGCCCGTGCCGTTACGCACCAGATAGGCCTGCGCGGCGGTGTACATGACTTCTTCGAGCGGGTCGCGGCGGTCCGACAGGAACACATCACGCAACACACCGTCTTCGCCGATTTCGCGGGTGTAAAAGGTAACGCCGCTGGTCGGATTCAAAAATGTACCCTCGGTCAAAAGGCGCGAGGTGACGTTGCTGGAAATCTCGGTTTCGCGTTCACTTAGTTGGGCTTGGGCTGTTGGAACCAGGATGTGGCTCAGGGCCGTCATCATCAATGCGGTAACCACCCCATAGAAAAACACAGGGCGGGCCAAACGCCATGGGCCAGACCCTGTCGCCAACATCACGGTCAATTCAGATTCGTTGTTCAACCGATTTGTGACATAAACCGACGCCGCAAATGTCGCCAATGGCAGCACGGTCGAGATCAGTTTTGGCAGGCCCAACGCAGTGAATTCCAGAAACACTAAAGCCGTCTGACCATCGCCAATCAGGCGGTCAAACAACACAACCGCACGGTTGATCCAAAAGACAGCAACCAGCACGAGGGAAAAGAACCCGAACAGCACCAGAAGTTGCGACAGCATGTATCTGTCGAATTTCGCCACGGCACTCCCCCAAGTTCTGTGGTTTCTCGTTGCTCGTATACTAAACCAAGTGACGCCTGTGGAAAACTGTTATCTGGTTTTTTCGCACAGACCGCGCTACCTCTGGAATTAGCCGCGCATGTTTGCGCAAAATCACGTGAATCATTAAGGAAAACTCATGCGCACACCGACAAAAATCACTTTTGAGGACGTCAATCTGGACGCACTGGCGACCCACACCGGGCGGGTGGCGATTTTTGTGACCGCAGGACCTGCGTTAAATAGTGCTGCAGAACAGGTGAATTCACTGACCCAAGCGGGCGTGACGCGGGTTTTGAAAAGTGCGGCGTTTGCAAAATTATCGATCGCCAAATCGTATTCATTGAATATGCCGTTGGGCATGGCGGCGGATGCGCTTGATATTGTCCATTTGCCAAAGGATGCGACAATTGCACAGGCGCGCGCTGCGGGTGCAACCCTTGCCAAAACGCGCGGCGATGCGAATCTGTTGATTGCTGCGGGGGACGCGCCGCATGTGGCCGACATCGCGTTGGGTCTGGCGATGCGCGATTACACATTTGTAGATCACAAAACCAAGGCCGACGCGCTAAGCGGTACAGCCACTGTTATGTGTGATGACGCGGCTGCTGCGTCCACGGCCGCTGCCCCAAAATTGGCGATTGCCGAAGGCGCGTTTATGACGCGTGATCTGATCAACGAACCTGCAAACGTTCTAACCACAACTGACTTTGCTAACCGGTTGGATGACATGACGTCGCTTGGCCTTGAGGTTGAGGTTTTAGACGAGGATGATCTGGCAACCCTTGGAATGCGAACGCTTTTGTCGGTTGGTCAAGGGTCTGATAGCCCGTCCAAAGTTGTGGTGATGCGCTGGAATGGTGGGGCCAAAGACGCGGCACCCTTGGCCTTGGTCGGCAAAGGCGTGGTGTTTGACACCGGCGGCATCAGCCTGAAACCAGCGGGCGGTATGGAAGACATGACCATGGACATGGGCGGCGCGGGTGTTGTGGCTGGCGTGATGCGGTCGTTGGCGTTGCGCAACGCCAAGGCAAATGTCGTGGGCCTGGTTGGATTGGTTGAAAACATGCCGTCGGGCAACGCGACACGCCCCGGCGATGTGGTCACGTCGATGAAAGGTGACACCGTCGAAATCATCAACACCGACGCCGAAGGCCGTTTGGTTTTGTGCGACGTCATGTGGTACGCGCAGGAACGGTTCAAACCGGCGGGCATGATTGATTTGGCAACGCTGACGGGTGCGATTATCGTCGGCTTGGGCCACGAAAATGCCGGCGTGTTTTCGAATGATGATACGTTGTGTAACGCGTTTCTTAAGGCCGCCGCAGACGAAGGCGAAGGTGCGTGGCGCATGCCATTGGGCCAAGCCTATGATGATCTGCTGAAATCGCGGATTGCCGACATGAAAAACATCGGTGGTCGATCTGCCGGGGCTGTCACTGCCGCGCAGTTTTTGCAGCGGTTTGTCAAAGACGGCATGCCGTGGATCCATCTGGATATTGCTGGGGTTGCGTCGGTTAAATCTGAAACTGCGTTGGCTCCGACTGGTGCGACAGGCTGGGGCGTCATGGCGCTGAACCGGTTGATTTCGGACATGTTCGAGGACTGATCATGGGCGCTGCGTATTTCTATCACCTGACCAGAAACCCGATTGAGGTAACCTTGTCGATGTTACTGGGCAAAGCGCGCGGCGCTGGTTGGCGCGTGGCTGTGCGCGGCACCGATCACGGGCGTATGGCATGGCTGGATGAAAAACTGTGGATGGGGGCCGAGGACAGCTTTTTACCACACGGAATGGCGGGTGGTCCCCAAGATGCCGATCAGCCGATTTTACTGACAACCACATCCGATGATCTGAACACGGCGCAATGCGTGATGAGCATTGATGGTGCTGACGTCAGTGCCGCTGAAATCGGAGCACTTGATCGTGTTTGTGTGTTGTTTGACGGCAATGATGACGAGGCATTGAACCAAGCACGTCGCCAATGGAAAACCCTAAAAGACGCAGGGGCCGCCGCGCAATATTGGTCCGAAGAAAGTGGCCGCTGGGAGAAAAAGGCTGAAATTGGAGGTGCTTAACGCGTTAACGTCAGTTGATCGCCTGCAATTTCGATCCGCCCCCAGCGTTGTAAATACCCCATGCCCAACAGCGGTTCGCGCATTTCGCCTGCGGTGACAACTGCGGCGACGTTTGTGTCGGTGATTTCACCCAAAGTGATCGTTTCCAGCCGGATGTATGCGGTTTCGACGACGCCATTTGCCGTTGATGCGCGCCCGACATAGGCCAATTGGTCGGTATCAATGCCTGCGCGTTCCGCCGCGGCACGGTTCAAAACGATGTCAGTTGCACCGGTATCGACGACAAATTCCATGTTCTCGCCGTTGATTTCCAGTGTCAGATAATAGTGGCCATCACGGCTGCGTGGGACAGTGATTTGACCAGATCCATCGGCACTTGCGGATTGCCCGCCCATGTGGCGTTCCATGTCCTGCCACAAACCAACGGCGGCGATAGCGCCCACAAAAATCAAAAACCAGATCGCAACGTGTTGTAATGTCCGGCTTAAATTGTTGCGTGCACGGGTCCAAAGCCCTGCGGCCAACACCACACCAAGCAAGGTCAAATAGCCCGCCGTTGCAATCATATCACCGCTCATGAACCCGCCGCCCTATTGTTGTTTTCCTAATATAGGGGCAGGGCGCGCAATGTCATCCCGCGCCGGGGCCAAACCCGAAGGCAGACAGGCCATCCAGCACAAATTGCACAGATAAGGCGGCCAACAACATGCCCAACAGGCGCGTCACGACGGTAATTCCGGTTTTGCCCAAGGCGCGTTCCAGCAAGGAACTGGCCAAAAACATGCCAAGGCACAGCAACAAAACCAAAGCGGTGATGCCCAAAACCATCAGCATTCCTTCGGCTCCGGGGCGTTGGCCTGTTAGCAAAATGATCGACGCAATCGCACCCGGTCCTGCGATTAACGGGATCGCGAGGGGAAAAACCGATGGGTCTTCGCTGTCGTCTTCTTCGGATTCTTCTGCCTGATCTTCGCGCCGTTTTGTGCGCCGTTCAAACAACATATCGAGGGCCGTGATGAATAACAAAATACCTCCAGCCACGCGAAAGGCTGGCATTGAAATCCCGATAAAGCCCAGAACAGATTCGCCCAAAATTGCGAATAAAACCAACAGGATCATGCCTATTCCGCAGGCCCGAAGGGCGATGCGTTGGCGTGATGAGGGAGAGCGCCCTTGGGTCAATGCCACGAACAACGGGGCCAAACCGATGGGGTCGATGACCACAAACATGGTGACAAAAGCAGTGATTAGAAATGTCGTGTCTAGCATCTGTGTAACGCCGGGGGGCAACCCCGGCCCCCCGAAATTCAAGTCTTCAAAAGTTTAGGCAGCCTCGGCTTTTTCAAGCTTTTCAAGGGCTTGCATCCAAAGCGCTTCGGCGCGGTCTAGGGCATCCATGACTTCGGCGTATTTCTTTTGCCACACGGCTGCTTCGCCCACTTTAGAATCTTCGTACAAGGCGGGATCGGCCAATTTTTTGGCCAGTTTGTCGCGCATCTCGTTCAACTTTTTCACACGCGCTTCGGCTTTGCGTGCTTCGGATCGCATAGCAAGGATCGCATCGCGGCTTGGCTTTGCCACTTTTGGCGCGGCGACTTTGACCTTGGCAGGCCTTTCCGGATTAAGCAGCATCTTGCGATAGCTTTCCAGATCATCTTCGTATGGTTTGACCGTGCCATCTGATACCAGCCACAAACGGTCGGCAACCAGCGACAAAAGGTGCATGTCGTGGCTGACCAAAATAACCGCGCCGGTGTAGTTTGTCAGCGCTTCGACCAACGCCTCGCGGCTTTCGATATCAAGGTGGTTTGTCGGTTCGTCCAAAATCAACATGTGCGGTGCGTCAAGCGTGGCAAGCAACAGCGAAAGACGGGCTTTTTGCCCACCAGACAGACGCCCGACTTCGGTTTCGGCCTGATCGGGGCCAAGGCCAAAGCCCGCCAATTTCGCCCGCAGCTTTGATCCCAACACGCCGGGGCGCATGGTTTGCAAGTGTTGCAGTGGCGTTTCGTTCACGATCAGTTCGTCAACTTGGTGTTGTGCAAAATAGCCAATGCGCAATTTCGTAGACCGACCCATGCGGCCTGACATCAGGGGCAGGCGGTCTGACAACAGTTTTGAAAGTGTCGATTTGCCCTGACCGTTTTTGCCAAGCAGCGCGATACGGTCGTCTTGGTCGATCCGCAAATCCAAACGCGACAGGACGGTAGTTTCGCCGTAACCTGTTGATCCACCTTCGATATTGATGATCGGGGGGGATAGTTCTTCGGGCTCGGGGAAGGTGAATACGCGTTTTGCAGCCTCTTCAGGGGCCGCAATCATATCCATCTTTTCGATCATCTTAAGACGTGACTGCGCTTGTTTGGCTTTTGATGCCTTGGCCTTAAAACGGTCCACAAACGACTGCATGTGATCTTTGCGCGCTTGCTGTTTCTTGGCCATTGCAGCCTGTACGGCACGGCGTTCGGCACGTTGGCGCGCAAACTGGTCATAGGGGCCGGAATAGAACGTCAGGTTTTTCTCTTCGAGGTGCAAAATGCCCTCAACAGCGCGGTTCAGCAGGCCACGGTCGTGGCTAATGATAATGACAGTGTGCGGATATTTAGCGAGGTAAGCCTCGAGCCAAATCGACCCTTCAAGGTCAAGATAGTTGGTCGGTTCATCCAGCAAAAGCAGATCGGGTTGCGCAAACAAAACCGCCGCCAATGCAACGCGCATACGCCAGCCACCGGAAAAATCGGAACACGGCATGTGCTGTTCGGCGTTGTCAAATCCAAGACCCTTCAAGATAGACGATGCACGCGCCTCGGCGGACCACGCATCAATGTCTGTCAGGCGCGTTTGGATTTCGGCAATGCGCGTCGGGTCCTGGGATTCGTCGGCCAGCAGCGATGCGCGTTCTGTATCCGCGGCCAAAACCGTTTCCAAAAGCGAGGTCGCGGAGGCGGGAACTTCTTGTGCCACGCCGCCAATCTTGGCTTTGCTTGGAAGCGTGATTTCACCCGCATCTAGCGCCAATTCGCCCCGGATTAGTTTGAAAAGGGTGGTTTTGCCAGCCCCATTCGCGCCAATCAGACCGACCTTGTGGCCATCTGGAATAACTGCGGTTGCGCCTGCCAACAATGGGCGGCCCGAAACGGAATAGCTGATATCTGTGATGCGTAACATGGGCGCGGTGTGGCGCAGGCGCGCGGCACTGTCAATTGGGGCTGGCCATTGGCGCAAATGTTCTTTTCAAACCACGCCACGCGTGTTACCCGCGCCTCAGATTTACGGTTGGGCCACGCGATACTGCCGCCCGCCAACATTAGGAGCAAACCCATGGCGCTAGAGCGTACTTTTTCGATCATCAAACCAGATGCAACCAAGCGTAACCTGACAGGCAAAATCGTTGCCAAATTCGAAGACGCAGGCCTGCGCGTCGTTGCATCCAAGCGTATTCAAATGACGCTGGCACAAGCCCAAGAATTCTACGGCGTTCACTCTGAGCGTCCATTCTTTGGCGAATTGTGTGACTTCATGATTTCCGAACCCGTTGTTGTACAGGTTCTGGAAGGCGAAGGCGCAATCGCGAAAAACCGCGAAGTTATGGGCGCAACAAACCCATCCGACGCAGCACCGGGCACAATCCGCGCTGAATTTGCTGAAAGCGTGGGCGAAAACTCTGTTCACGGGTCAGATGCACCTGAAACAGCCGCGATTGAAATCGCGTACTTCTTCTCCGGTTTGGAGCTGGTGGGTTAATCCACTTGCGATAGATTTTGAGATTGGGGGGCTGGCGCAGTGCGCTGGCCCCTTTTTCTATTGAGGCAAGGCTATTTGTTAAGAATGCCGATCTGGTTCATCATCTGCTCAAACGCGGACCGATCCTGATCAAAGGCGTCTGCCTTGATTGCGTCAAACTGAACGCGCAGTTGCTTTTTCTCGTCGCCCTTACAGTCATTCCACGGGCGACCCTGAAGCGCCATAACCAGCACATAGTAGCCGATAAAATGCGGTTTGGTTCCTGACTGCAACAGACGTCGATAGGTTTCATCCGCACCCAGATCAATCAGCGCTTGGGCCGAATGAATGCCAATTTTTGCACAGCTTTGCTCCATCATGGGGCCAAGGTTACGCAGGGATGAAACAGGGGCAAGCATCAGGCGACGTTAACCAATCTGCGGTTGCCTGTCACGAACGTAGGCCGGCTTAAAGGCTGGCGTAATCCGTGATGATTGGGACGTGTTTCACAGGAACTTGCGCCGCAGTTGGTGTGCGCGAAACTGTATTCGCAGATTGGGTTGATGCGTGTCGTGGCGTTTGTGTGCGTGCCATTGTGTGCCTCATTTCCGAATGATTTCAAAAACCGTACAGGCATTTGGCCATACAAGAATGCCGACACCATGCCGGGTTCGGGGCATATTTGGGGCATCATGATTGTTGTGAAATCCTGTAGCAGGTCACTTGTCGGTAAACATCGTCTATTTGCATGAAAATGCTTGGAAAATCTGTGTTGTTTGGCGCATCAGGCCATCCTTGCGGTTCCAAAGCGATGGCAGCATTTGGGTGTGATTTTGCACCAAATGTGATGTTTTCCACCAAATCGGGCAGGCCGGACCCTGCATAAACCTGCAAACCAGGTTCAGTTGTTTCAATGACGAGAGTCAGTCCATCTGACGCAATTAAGCGCGCGGCAAAACGTGGATCGTGGTGTCGAGACTGGGCCAAACAAAAATTGTGATCCAGAGTGGAAGATGGCCCGATCGGTTTTGTAACACGATAGTCGAATTGTGTTTCGGCCACAGGCTGAACAACCCCGGTTGGCAATCCGCGCGCATCTGTTGGCAGATAGTGCTGCGCCGCTATTTCAAGTGTCGTTTCGGCCTGATCTTGATCCAAAACCCAATACGGGTGATGCGCGATATTCATCGGTGTGGTGGCGTCACTTTTTGCGGTGATTGTCAGTTGCAGCCCTGTATCGTTCAGTAGATATTCGGTAGTAATTCTACGCTGACCGGGTAAACCGCAGGCACCTTTTGGCAAATCGCATTGAAAAACAACGCGATCCGATTGCTGCGATTTGACGCTCCAAATGCGGGCATGCAAGCCATCATCACCAGAGTGCAAAGTGGTTTCACCATTTTCATTCCGTTGCATGGTATGCAATTTCTGGCCAATTTTGACCTGCCCATGCGCGATCCGGTTGGCGATTGGACCAACAATTGCGCCGGCGTAAATCGGTACTGTAAGGTGATCGTCGGGCTGTTCAAAACCCAAGATCAAGTCGCGATCATGGTAGGTGAACCTGTTTAGCGTAGCCCCCATGGGCAAAAGCCGCGCGGTGAATGGGCCATGGGATATTTTAATCAAATTGTTCATGATGTGCATAATTGCAGCAAAAGGGCGGGCGATACCAGTGATTTGCACCTTGACCAAATGTGCAAAACTGCGCTCATTACAGTTGAATTTGCCGTGACTAAAATAGGAAAATCAATGACCGAAGTCCCCCATGTTTCGACGCACGACGCACCCGAAGATGTGCGCAATGCAGACATCCTGATCTACGTTGACGGTAAACTGGTGCCTCGAGAACAGGCTGTCGTGTCGGTCTATGACAGCGGATTTATGTTGGGCGATGGGATTTGGGAAGGGATGCGCATTTATGATGGGCACATCGCGTTCATGGATGAACACTTGGATCGGCTGTTTGAAGCCGCGCTTTATATTGACTTAGATATTGGTATGACACGTGCTGATCTGACCAAAGCGGTGCATGACGTGTTGGCCGCCAACGCCATGCAAACAGATGCCCATATCCGGTTGATGGTCACGCGTGGGAAAAAACGAAAACCCTTTCAACACCCGCATTTGAGCATCTTTGGTTCAACTGTGGTGATCATCGCGGAGCATTCAAAACCGGATGACAGCGTGATAGACAAAGGCATTCGGCTGCACACAGTTCCGCACCATCGCGGGTTGCCTCTGACGCAAGACGCGAAGCTAAATTCACATTCTAAATTGAACTGCATCATTGCGCTGAACCATGCCATTCGTGCAGGCGCAGATGAAGCATTGATGCTTGATCCATTCGGGTTCGTGAATACGACCAACGCTTGTAATTTTTTCATTGTCAAAAAGGGACAGGTTTGGACATCGACAGGCGACTATTGCATGAACGGGATTACGCGCCAGAAGGTCATTGATGTTTGTCGTGCAAACGACATCCCAGTGTTTGAACGAAATTATTCTTTGGTGGATGCGTACAGCGCAGACGAGGTTTTTCTAACGGGTACGTTTGGTGCACAAACTCCCGTTTTCGAAATCGACGGGCGTGTAATCGGAGATAAAATTGCTGGCCCGGTGTTCCATCGTATTCGCGCACTTTACAAAGATCTGATTGTGCAGTCTTGATCGCGGTCTGTAGTTTTGGTGTGTCCTTAGCGAAGATTTCCTGATTGAGCAGTGCTCTAAAAAAGCTCGATTGCGCCACGATCACATTGATTTTTATCGGGCATTTCGCCACGAACAAGGGCCCGTGTTGTTTCGAGTTTCAATTCGTCAACCAGAGCGATTTGGGTTCTATGCCCTTGGCTGAGCGAAGTTAAAAGAGCTGCGGTGTCGGTCATGGATTGATGCAAATAGTCTAGGTTTTGCACGTCTTGAAACGCATCAACATCTTGCGCCAGCGCTTCTTCAAAGTGCTTTGCGACAGCCGTTTCAGTTAATGCCAGCGTTTCAGCGAGATGCGTCATATGATCAGCAATTCGACTAAGAATTGTTTCAATCATAGCATCTTTTCGCATTGAAACGGCGTCTTTCATTTCTAAAGAGGTCCAACTACAGTTTCGATACATTGGCGTAACGCGGCAGGCGCAAATGGTTTTTTCAAAAAATTGTTCATTCCCAATTTACGCCCGTGATCAATAATTTGTTGCTCTGCGCGACCGGTTATCAGAATAAATCCGACCCCTTTGGTTTTTGCATTGTGACGTAGTTGATGTAGCAATTGTAGGCCATCCATGTTGGGCATGTTGTAGTCCGAGATGACCAAGTGAACTGGAGCGCGCGCTAAAATTCGCAATGCATCTGCACCATCTTCGGCAGTTGAAACATGTTGAACGCCACATGCGTCCAATGCCTGCGTAATCAAGCCTCGACTTGTGGACATATCATCAACAACCATAATTCTGATCTGGTCGCGCAAAGCCATCTATTTTTCCATTTCTTAGTAGGTCTGCCTATGCGCAGATAAATTAAGTACAGTGCTTTCGCAGCACAAAGTTTATGGTGTTGCCGCTAAGCTGTTGGATGCCTCGCGAAGGCATTAAGAAAAGTAAACTCGGCGGGCGTTAAGCGGCATCTAAAATTTCGAACTCAAGAATATTGGCCAGGTCAAGCACGCGGATCATCCGTTCATCGATCAGCGTGAGTGCTTTGATGACACCGGCGCTCGTGCTTCCGGCTATTTCTGGCGGTGGGCGAAGATCATCTTGAGACAATGCAATAATGTCAGACACCGCATCGACCAAAAGACCAGTCATACTGCCATTATGTTTTACAACAATAATTACATTTCGATTTGTATGTTCGCGGGTTGCCATACCAAGACGCTCAGCGAGGTCCATAACCGGCAAGACAGTTCCGCGAAGGTTGATAACGCCTTTCATATGCGCGGGCGCATGTGGCAATGGCGTTGTTTTTGTCCAACCTCTGATTTCGCGAACGCACATGATATCCAGTGAATATTCCTGGTCACCGATACGAAACGTAAGAAGCTCGGCCGGTGCGCTCACATCAGTGCCATCAATGATCTGCTGTTCCATATTACGATGCTCGCTTTACTGGTGAATGTTCTTTGGCCTGGTCAACTATGTCGGTAGGATCGAGGATCAATGCGATTTGCCCGTCACCTAGAATTGTGGCCGCGGCAACGCCTGGTGCGCGGTAGAAACTGTCATCTAGCCCTTTGATGACCACTTGGCGTTGATCCAGAATGTCGTCGACGATCAATGCCGATCGGCTGTCGTCTTCATGCATTATCAACAGCACAACGCCATCCAAGTAGCTGTCCAAAGCCTCGCGATAACCCAGCGAAACGCCTAAATCATAAAGAGGAATGAATTCGCCACGTACGCGCACGACGTCTAGTCCCGGACTTACTTGATCCAGATTTTCTTCTGTCAGTGTTAAGGTTTCAATGACGACATTCAGAGGCAAAACCATGGTTTCGTTTGCGACCTGAACCACCATGCCATCTAAAACCGCCAAGGTAAGGGGCAGGGATATAGAAAAAGTCGTGCCTTTGCCTTCTAGGGAGGTGATTGTGATACGCCCGCCAAGGGCCTGAATTGCGGTACGAACAACATCCATACCGACGCCGCGGCCAGACAGATCAGACACTTCACTGGCCGTTGAAAACCCAGGCAAAAACAAGAGGTTGTCAATCTCGCCGTCACTCAGAATTGCGTCAGTGGGAATTAATCCTTTGTCTACAGCAATTTGCCGGACTTTGGTGCGATTGATGCCAGCGCCATCATCCGACACTTCAATAATGACGCGCCCTGAACGGTGCGCCGCAGACAGAGACACGCGCCCCTGAGCCGGTTTTCCTGACGCTTCGCGTGTTTCTGTGGTTTCCAAGCCGTGATCAACTGCGTTCCGGATCATATGAGTGAGTGGATCAGCGAGACGCTCGATCACGGTCTTGTCCACCTCGGTGTTTTCACCTTCAGTATCGAGGCGAACATCCTTGTTCACAGCTGCGGAGGACTCGCGAACTATTCGGGACATACGCTGAAACAGCGATTTAACAGGCTGCGCGCGGATCATCATGACGCTATCCTGGATGTCGCGTGTCAGTCGCTGGAATTCCTCAAGGCCGTTCATTGCATCCGAGTGGGGTGATAAACCAGCTGTTTCAAGGCTTTGGGACAACATCGCCTGATTGATGACCAATTCACCCACCAGATTTACAAGGCGCTCAATGCGATCAAGGTCCACACGGACCACTGACTTTGTGGGGTTCGCTGGGGGTTTTGAGGTTGTCGGAATTAAGGTTTTCGGTGTGGTAATCACCAACGTGGGTTCAGAAACTGAGGCATCAGGAAGTGGTTCGATTTCCAGTATAGGGAGCGGCGGAGTTTGGATTTCAGACCCGTGCCGCGTTACCGTTAGATCGCACAGGCCATCAACAAATTCGAAAACAGACAAAATTTCCGCCTGATCCACATTGGCGGATAATGTGATGTCCCAAGACAAATACGGGGTCTCTGCGACGATTTGTTCGAGCGGGACCAATTTGTCCGTTTGGCAGACAATCTCGCATGGGCCCAGTTCTTGAAGAGCGCGCAGGATCATGAATGGTTCGTTACCGGTATCAAACAATTCCGCATTCGGCGCGAAATGGATATGAAACTGTGGGAGGTCAAGCGTCATAGCAATTTCTGAAACGTCACCGCCCAAGTCTAGGTCGATGCTCAACCCCATGGGCTGAAATTCGATCTCGACCTCAGGCTCCTCAACAGGCTCGCTTTCGCCCAATGTTGAATTCAAACATTCGATCAGTGTGCGACCTTGATCTTCGGGGAATACGTCTTCGTCGCGACTGCAGCGCACCAAATCAGATAGGTGGTCCGAACAGCGAAAGAATAGCTTTAGAATGTTGTCGTCTACATTCAAAGTTCCTGACCGCACGGCGTCCATGACCGTTTCGTAACGATGTGCAAATCGCACCAAATTTTCCAAGCCAAATGCCCCGGCACCGCCTTTGATCGAGTGGACGGCGCGAAACACGACGTTGATCGTTTCCGCGTCGGATTCGCCACTTTCGATCTCTTGCAAGCCGTCCTGCATCGCCTCGAGTAGTTCCTCACATTCAATGAAGAACGAGGCGCGGATTTCGGCCATTGGGTCTGGAGCATCAGTCATTCTGGGGTGTCCTAGCCTGCAACCATCTGAAGCGCTTTGATAAGTTTCGCGGGATCAAACGGTTTTACGATCCAGCCCGTCGCACCTGCAGATCGTGCGCGGACCTTTAGTTCTGGCGCTGCTTCCGTCGTTAGGACCAAAATCGGGGTCGCGCGGTGGTCATCCTGTGTGCGCACGGCATTGATAAATCCAAACCCGTCCATTCGCGGCATGTTGATATCGGTAATGATCGCATCGGGCTGCAAACCTTCCAGCACTTCGACACCATGCACGCCATCGTCAGCGGTATGGACGGTAAAACCAGCCGGTTCCAAGGCTAGCCGGATCATTTCGCGCATTGTGCGGCTGTCATCGACCGCGAGAATTTCAAGGCTCATGCCCGACCCTCCATTATTGATTTCAAATTCATGCCCATTGCGTCCAATTGCGTTTCAATGCGGTCACTGGTGTTGATGATATCCAGCGATCCACCAGCCGCCGTGCTGCGGATACCCGCGGCGATCAATGCCTGCGCACACAGCGCGCCCAAATGGGTCACGTCGCTGGCGTCCAACACTGTTGGTTCGCTTTTGGGAATGGATAACAAATGGGCCACCAATCCCTGAGACGCAGAGAGGTCGAGGCGGGGCGAAAGTTTGTACGGTTCATTCATTTTCGCACACCAGCGGCCGGTCGTGGCCAACTGCGCGCACCCAGAGACGTCTTTTGCATCAAATATTTCCTCGTTCGGAATGAGAGTGACGCAGATGTAGCGGACGGCGAGTTAAGACCGCGTTACTCAATCCCTGAGCGCGATGGAATTTTTACAAACAGGCTGGCAAAGGCTAACCATAAAACACCAAAAAACCCCGCCACAGTTAAGTGACGAGGTTAAAAGAGCGATAAAAGGATCAAATTGACCCTAAATAGCAGAGGGTTGGCTTAGCCCCGACGACGACCGCCTGTGCGACCTGCGCGTCCGCGACCTTCTTGACCGGCTTTTGGCGCGATCTTGTTGGCTTTGATCCATTCGGACCCGTGTGGGTCGTTATCGGTCAAGAAGTTGGCGGCGCGAATGGCTTCCATTTCCTTGCCGGACTGCGGTTTGGTCGATCCCATGCCGAACATTTGCACAAAGGCCTCGTCGGTCATGTCGTCGGGCAAAACGATGCCCGCGGCTTCGACTTCGGCGCGTTTTTCAGCAATCTTGAGCGGGCCAATCGGCAACGCCACAGGGTTCATAATCGCCGACGTCATGCCCGCAGCCATCGCCATTGGCAAAAACGCGTTGTTGATGCCGTGACGGTTGGGCAATCCAAACGAGATATTCGAGGCACCGCAGGTCGTGTTCACGCCCAATTCTTCGCGCAAACGACGCACCAAGGCAAAGACCTGCAAACCGGCCGTGCCCATCGCGCCAATCGGCATCACCAATGGGTCAACCACGATGTCATGCGCAGGAATACCAAAGTCAGCCGCGCGTTCGACGATCTTTTTGGCGACTGCAAACCGCACATCGGGGTCTTCGGAAATACCCGTGTCATCGTTGGAAATCGCCACAACCGGCACATTGTATTTTTTGACCAATGGCAGCACCAATTCCATGCGGTCTTCTTCGCCGGTCACGGAATTCAGCAGGGGGCGACCTTCGGCGGCGGCAAGGCCGTTTTCAAGCGCACCGGGCACGGAACTGTCGATGCACAGCGGGATATCGACGATGGCCTGAACGCGTTCGATCAGTTCCTTCATCAGTGTCGGTTCAACAAAGTTGTTGTCCGCATACCGTGGATCTTCGGCCATTTTGTTCGAAAACACCGCGCCGGAATTCACGTCCAGAATGTTTGCGCCAGCCATGACTTGGGCCACGGCATCTGCTTCGACGCGGGAAAAATCGCCGCGTTCCAATTCTTCGGACAACACGCGCCGCCCGGTTGGGTTGATGCGTTCGCCAATGACGCAGAATGGCTGGTCAAAGCCGATGATGGCGGTTTTGGTTTTGGATTCGACAATAGTGCGCGTCATGTAACGGTGTCCTTTAGAGGTTTAGGCGTTGTTCGCTGGTGTGCCAGCTGTGCCGCCATGTTCGATGGCCCATGTGGCGTTGGTCTTGATGCCGCCGAGGGGGAAGAAATGCACCTGTTCGATGTTGAAATCGGGGTTGGCGGCCTTGTGTGCGGCCAGTTCGCTGATCACGTCGGTGGGTTCAAACGGCAACAGCAGTTTGGTCACGTCTTTGGCCCGTCGTTGCAACACGCGCAAAGATGGCCCGACGCCGCAAGCAATCGCGAATTTGATCATGGTTTGCAGTTTTGCAGGGCCCGCGATGCCAATGTGGATCGGCAGATCGATGCCTGCGTCTTTCAGGTTGTCGGCCCATTCGATGATGGGTGCGGCCTCAAAGGCGAATTGCGTGGCGAGGGCCATTTTCGCATCCGTCCGGTTCGAGAAATCCTGCTTCCAACGCAGCGCGTCATCCACGTTTTTCATACCACCTGAAGGGTCGATGTCTTTGTTGCCTTCGGGGTGGCCTGCGACGTGCAAGCGTTTGAAACCCGCCTTGTCGAACGCGCCGCTGTCCAGCAGTTGCATTGAGCTGTCAAAAGCACCGTGCGGTTTGTCGACACCACCGGCCAGCAACAGCGCCTGATCAACGCCAGCCTCGCCAGCATAGCGCGCGATCCAGTCGTTCAGCATCGCCTGATCCGCAATGATGCGGGCAGGGAAGTGGGGCATGACATCGTAGCCTTCGGCGTTCAAACGCTTGGCGGTGTCGACCATGTCTTCGATCGGCGTGCCTTCGATGTGGGCCACGTAAACGCGGGTGCCTTTGGGCAGAATGTCAGCGAAATTATCAACCTTGGACGCCGTGCGGGGCATCACCTCGATGGAATAGCCCTGCAAGAAGGCTTCGACATCGGCATTCAACGTGCCGGGAACCGGACCTTCAGGGGTCTTTTTGCGGAAGTTCAGCAAAGCCATCAGCTTTCCTTTCAAGGTGTTAGGATCAAGGGGTATGGTTAGGCCCAGCCATCATTGGCAATCAGCTGCTTCAAACGGTCCTGGTCATAGTCTGTGTGCAGGCGATCGGCCTCGGCTTGGACAATCTCGTCCGGGTCACCGTCAACAGAATAGGAGGGGGCCTTGCGCCATTCCGCCAGATACGCGTCTGCATCTTTGGCGTTCACCTTCATGGCCGCACGATCAATCGCTTGCTCGAACCGTTCTTCAAGCTGGCGTTTTGATCCGCGACGTCCTTTGCCCACAATCACTTGGGCTGGAATGTCGCGCCAATACACGATTGTTACGTCTGGCATGTGATGATTCCCCTGTCTTTGGTGGCCGTTTGTTTGGCCTATCTAATTCACCGCACGCCAAACACGACGCCGGTTTTCGACAGAAACAAGCCTTGGAACGACCTTTGATCCTGCCGCGAACGTATTGTGTTGCGCGCGGGCCTGCCAGTGGCGGGGGGCATCATAATCTTCATGGTCATAATGAGGCGGACGTTTACAGGCAATTACGCGCGTACGTGACCAATCGGCGGCCAATCGGGGGCAATCGGGGCAGACAGTGCCTTGCGCCGGATGGCTGCACCACATACCCTAGGGACAACTCTATATGAAAGGCGCAAACCAATGGCGCCAAAGCGTCCCGATGGTGCGGGCGCGCTCGAACATAGTAAGGCTCTGAGCCCTGCACCGGCCAAACCCGGTCCTTCAACGTTGTATGCAGCGCTGGATCTGGGAACCAACAGTTGCCGCATGTTGATTGCACAGCCCAAGGGCAGTGGATTTCATGTGGTCGATAGTTTTTCCAAGTCTGTCCAATTGGGCGCAGGGCTGGAAAAAACCGGGCGATTGTCGCGCGGATCCATGACGCGTACCATTCAGGCACTGCGGATCTGCCAGCAAAAACTGCGCAAACACAAAGTAAAACGGATGCGTCTGGTTGCAACCGAAGCCTGCCGTCGTGCCTTAAACGCCGCTGATTTTATCAAACGGGTGCAGCGCGAAACCGGTTTGCGTCTTGATATCATCGAAACCGAGGAAGAGGCGCGGTTGGCGGCAATTTCCTGCGCGCCTTTGGTCAGTGCCAAAACTGAAAACCTGCTGGTGGTCGATATTGGTGGCGGGTCAACAGAACTGGTCTGGATCGACATGAGCGGGGTGCCGAAAAAGCAGCGCGCGCAATCGGTTATGCGTCTGCAATCGGGATTTGGCAAAGCCATCGATAACCTGCCAGCGGCGCGGGTTGTGGACTGGATCAGCGTGCCTTTGGGGGTGGCGACCCTGCGTGATCAATTCAGTGACGTCGAAGACGACGCGGCGCGTTTCGCACTGATGAGCTGGTTTTTCGAAGAAAACCTCGCCGATTTCTCACCATACCATGACACCAAAGCCCGTGATCGGTTTCAGATTGTCGGCACCTCTGGTACAGTGACCACCGTTGCGGCGAGCCATCTGGGCCTGCGCCGTTATGATCGTACCAAAGTTGACGGGCTGTCGATGTCCTCGGCCCAGATCGATAAAGTGATCCAAAGCTATCTGGACATGGGCCCCAGTGGCAGGCGGGCTGATCCGCGTATCGGGCAGGATCGTCAGGCGTTGATTATGTCGGGGGCTGCAATCCTTCAGGCCTTGATGCGCTGCTGGCCGACAGATCGATTGTCAGTTGCGGATCGCGGTCTGCGCGAAGGCCTGTTATATGCACAAATGAGCGCCGATGGCGTCCTATCAGACGGAACACTGTAGACATGGCAGACACCCCAAAAACGCCCTCAACGCCGAGCGGCAAAACCAAAGTTCCGACAGGTAAAAATACCTCCGGACGTGGGCAACGTGACCTTAAGGTTAAGGTCAAAACCGCGCGTGGGCGGACAAATTCGTCAACCCGCTGGCTGTTGCGCCAATTGAACGATCCGTATGTGAAACGCGCCAAAGCCGAAGGGTATCGCGGGCGCGCGGCGTTCAAGATTATGGATCTGGATGACAAGTTCAGGTTTTTGGTGCCGGGCGCGCGGATCGTCGATTTGGGTGCAGCGCCAGGGGGCTGGTGTCAGGTCGCGGTCAAACGATCCAACATTTTAGGCGAAAAATCCGGCAAAGCCATCGGCACGATCCTTGGTGTTGACCTTCAGGAAATGGAAGCGATTGCAGGCTGCGAATTGCACGTGCTTGATTTCATGGACGAAGGCGCTGACGATCAGGTCAAGGAATGGCTGGGCGGCAAGGCGGACGTAGTGATGTCAGACATGGCGGCGTCCTCATCTGGACATAAAAAAACCGACCACCTAAAGATCATGGCACTGTGCGAGGCCGCGGCGTATTTCGCGTTTGACGTGCTCGAAGAAGGCGGCACATTTGTTGCCAAAGTTTTGGCCGGTGGGGCCGAAGGCGATCTGCAAAAAGTGCTGAAATCGCGGTTCACCAGAGTGCACAATTTCAAACCTGCATCATCACGGTCCGACAGTTCGGAAAAATTTGTGGTCGCCCTAGGATTTAAGGGCTGACGTAGCAGTTTGGCAGTCACGACAAACAGGCGCGCCTAGTTCATCCGGGTCATTGATCGTTCCGCAATACGCCGGATAACGTCCAGCTCGTCCTTGTCCACAGGGCGGACCTTAAGGTTTTGGGCGTGCAAAGCTGTCACATCAGCCATATCGCTTTGATATAACAGCTCAAACAGGCGCGCGTGGCGCGGGTTATTCGGGTCATGCAAGTAGGACATCGGTTTCTTTCGCATTACTAGTGCGCACAATATGGCGTGCAATTGCGGCACACAAAGGGCACCCATAGGGTTATTCATCGCTCGTTTCGGGGCTGTATGATCCAAATGGGTTAAAAATTTGCTGTTGGTGTCGTTGACAGCACATGACCGCGTCGCAGAGGTTTGTCTGGCACAGTAAAAGGGAACGATCATGCACATAGCAGAGGTTTTTCGCGGGCTGCACCAACGGGGAAATCCGTTTGTTTTAGCCAACGCCCATGACATCGGCAGCACCAAGGTTTTGACCGCCCTGGGCGCCCAGGCGATTGGCACCACATCAAACGGGCACGCCTTTACGTTGGGGCGCCGCGACATGGGCAACATCAGCCGCGACGAGGCAATGGCGCAGGCCCAAGACATCGTGGCCGCGACCCATTTGCCGGTCTCAGGTGACTTTGAAAATGGCTACGGCGATGACCCGGAAACTGTCGCGCAGACGATCCGGTTGTCTGCTGAAATTGGTTTGGCCGGGTGTTCGATCGAAGACACTGATATGACCGATCGCGGATATTATGACTTTGATCTGACGGTTGAGCGGATCAAGGCCGCAGTTGGTGCCGCGCGCGCTTTGCCCCATGATTTTGTACTGGTCGCGCGGGCTGATGGCATGATGAATGGCGTGTATGATATGGACGAAGCCCTGCGCCGTTTGCGGGCCTTTGACGCGGCGGGCGCGGATTGTTTGTACGCGCCAATGCCGCCGTCGCTGGCGGATGCGCAACGCCTGATTGATTGTACTGAAAAACCCGTGAATATCCTTGCGGTTGGGCAGTTTGCCAAAACCACGCGGGCGCAATATGGCGCGATGGGTGTCGCGCGAATTTCGCTTGGGTCCGGTCTTGCGCGTGTCACAACAGGTGCGCTGATCAACGCGGCGCGGGCGATTTTGTCTGATGGTGATTTTAGCGATATTCTGAACGCCGCCTCGACGCCTGATATCGAAGCATTGTTGGTGTCGCCAAAGCCAACCTGATACTTTTGGTCAGACGCCCAAAGGTGCGGATTTTAGGCGCGTTTCGTCATTGCATCAAATTGAACTAATAGCGCCGTAGAAACCTACAAAATAGTCACGAATGGCGAACCTATTCTTGCTAGTCTCCTTGATAACGAAGTAATTAGTGAGGGGGAAAACCATGTTAGAGATTAGAGATCCGCGGACTCCATTTATCGGCAGTCAGCCTAACACATTGAAAACATTGCTTTTGGATGACGACGCGTTTGATCGCAAACGCATCCGTCGCTTTACCGAAAAAGCAGGTTTGATGTTAGATGTGGAAGAGGTGTGTTCTATTAACGAAATGTCCAACCAGCTGGACGCAAACACCTTTGATGTGATCATGATCGACTATCATCTGGCCGAAGAAAACGGGCTAGAGGCGCTAAAAGTCATTCAGGATCACAAGTCAAACAGCACGGCCGCCACGATCATGGTCACAGGACAAAGCCAGACTGAAGTCGCGGTTTCTGCGTTTCGTCAGGGCTGTCACGATTTTCTGCAAAAGGATGATCTGTCGCCAACTGTGATCCACGATGTGTTTGTTAAGGCGATGCAACAAAGCAATCTGCGACGCAATATTCTGAACCCGCACCCGGGCGATATGCGCGATCTGGTGCTCGCCGCGCTAAAAGATGGGGGGATGCGCGATATGATTGAAAGTGCCTTGTCCGAAGGGCTGCGCAATTCGATCGCCAGCAGTGGAGTCACGGTGTCGAACCCGCAGTATTCAGACACCTTCCTCGAAGGGTTCCTGCGAGAAGACGAGTTTGTGTTCAAGAACTGACGCTGTCGAACGTAATTATGGCTCGTCCGGAATTGGGCCAGGGGGCAACTGGTTCTGTGCGGCCTCTTGTGCGGCGGCTGTTGCTGCACGTCGTTGATTGGGTGTGAGGTCGTCGCCACCTTCGATTTCGACCTTCACATTGCGTTCTGCCATGCGAATTCCGTTTGCGTTAAAAATATCGCGCACGCTTTGATAAGCGTCGCGACGCACCAACCATTGCTCGCCCGGACGGGTCATGAATTTGACACCGACAACCATGTTGAATTCTTCCATCCGGCGCACACCTTGGGATTTCAACGTCTCGATGATGCTGTCGCCATAGGTTTCGTTGGCTTTCAATTCGGCACCTACCTGTTTGATCAGCTTTTTGACCAACTTCAAATCGGTATCGAATGGCACGCGGAATTCCAGTTTCATGATCACCCAATCGCGCGAATGGTTGGTCATGGATTTCAACTCGCCAAAGGGCAGGGTGTGCACAGCCCCGCGGTGGTGGCGAATTTGCAATGACCGGATCGAGATTTTCTCGACCGTGCCGCGCAGTTGATCGATTTCAACATATTCGCCGACGCGAAACGCATCATCAATCAGGAAAAAGATCCCTGACACCACGTCTTTTACCAACGATTGCGCACCAAATCCGATGGCAATACCCAGCACCGATGCACCGGCAATGATCGGTGCGATGTTAACCCCGATTGACGATAAAATCGACATGATGACGACGGCCAATAGCGTCACCATCAACACGACCCGCAGCAAAGGCAGCAACGTCGCCATGCGCGCCTCGGGCCCCGGGGCTGATCCATCAACAGGCGGCGAATAGGCTGACAGCCGTCGATCAATCGCCGTTTTTGCCCAAACCCAAACCAGATCAGCGATCAATAACGCCGCCGCACTGTCGAGCAGAACACGAAACACCTGTTGCGCAACATTGGGGCGATCCGACGTGACAAATATCCCGAGGTTCCAGATCAACGCCAGCAAAAGCCCCACACAGACAATGGCCGCAAACCGCACAAGGCGCTGCGCAATAGGGCGGTAGGTTTCATATGGATCGATGATTTCTGGCTGTTCGGGCTCGGCATCTTCGGCGACCGTTTCATCGGGATCGGTCATCATAATTTCTGGCACGGGCGTCGCCGCGTTATCGGCAATAGCGCGATCAAAGGCGGCATCGACCCACATGCGCAGCAAACGCAAAACTGGGATCAACCCACCAATCAAGGCAAGGTTCCACATCACGATTTTCATGTCAAACAGCCACAGCACAAATGTAATGCACGCCAGAAAACTAACGTAGGCGCGCCACCGTCCGTGCGCCCGTGTCACAGACCCCGCATTGCGTTTGACAGCCCTAAAACAGACAGCAATTGCAACCAATGTGGCCAGCAATAACACCAGTCCAAAACCAACCGACATCGCCAGTGTGTCTGGCGTTTGGGCCATACCTGTTTCAGCTTCGGACAGTCTTTTGAAAACATCTATCAAAGCGATGTAAGCGATGAAAAACCCGAATAGAATGAACAAGGTGCGGCCTAGTTGTCGGGCCAAAGACGTATCAATTGGCACCAACCTAAGCGCGGGAACGTAGGGTGCCAAAAACAGGATAAGCACGGTTCCAAAAACCCGTATTGCGACGATCGACGCCAGTGCATTCAGGATCATCGAATACAATAGCGGCGGCCAGTCAAAGGCCCCGAACGCGCCGATGCTGCCAACTGCAAACACCAACAAGGCAGACAGCGACAGCGCCGCGCGTGAAAATGCGGCGTAAACACGGGGCATTAATGTGTCAAAAGTCCCATGCTCAAGACGTTTGCGGATCGGGTTCGCGTATTGACGCAATAGCCATTCCAAACCGGCCCCAAGAAACAAAAAGATCATGATAAATGTCAGGCTGCGTACCTTGCGGTTGGGCGTGACCTGTTCGTTCCAGCGCTCGGATATCATGGCTGGTGCGTTTCCAGCAGCGGCCCAAGCGGTGCCTAAATCCTGAACCCTTTGGCCGGTTTTTGCGGCAAATATTTCGAATTGCTCGCGCACGGAAATTGTCGGGGACTCCATTCCAACATCCGCAGAGTTTGCCTGATCGGCGATCCAGGTTTGAATACGTTGGTCGGCCAGCAGGCGCGTGAATTCATGCAAGTCGTTTGAAGATGGCGGTTCGGGCGCGGCTAAATCGTTATCTTGAGCCCAAAGCTGCACAGGCGCGCACAGCAAAGCGATCATTACAAAACGACGGAAAATGAACCACAGGGATGTCATGTTGCGACCTCCGATTGGGTTTCTAAATCCGCGGGTTTGTCGTCTTGGAAACTGTAATCTGACGGGTACATCGGCGCGGTTTCGACCCGTCCGCCGGCTGGCATCAATTGGCAGGCCAGTCGCGCATTGTCAGGCGCATTGATCCGCAACAACGTGCGTGCCTCAAGTGGTGAGGGTGGCGGCAACGGGAATTCAGATCGCAAAATACGCACCGCACAAGTGCCACATCGTCCGCGCCCTTCGCACAGGCGGGCATGGGGTTGATTGTTTTTGCGAAACCCGTCCAGCATGGTCTGAGCAGAGGTCGACGCCATCGGCCCGACACGATCACGCATCAGCATAACGGTTTCTGACCTAATCAATGTCACGCGCACCCAACGCGCCAGCAGTGTTAGGATTGCTAGTAAAATAGACCCCCAAATCACCGATTTTGTGACTTGTTTGATCAGCGTATAATCGACAACAGGGGCAGGGGTGGCCGCATACGTCGACGGCTGATCATAGGTGGTTTCGTCGCTGATTTCGCGCGGCGCTTCGTAGGTGTTTTGAACTTGCGGCGTGCGCGCTTCGATCAAAACGGCGCGACCGGCCTCTGCGAATCCGAGCATGGCAATCACCGGCACAGCAACCGCAAGTGGATACAACCAGCCCAGAATATTGCGCGCGCTTTCCTTTGATCGCAGCCACGTAAACAGCCCTGCACACCCATGCACCCACACGACGGCGAGCATCACAACCTGCACCAAACCCAGCGTTGGTTGGCTAAGCCAAAACAGCCGGATGCTTTGATTGTAGGAAAAATCGACGCCAAAATCATGCAGCATTGCAATTCCGATGGCGTGGGTGGCCAGCAGCGGCACCACCAGCAAACCGGTGATCAGTTGCACAATATCTTGCAAACTGGTGCGCAATGTCGGGCGTTTATAGATCGCCCATAGCCCCAGCGCGAAATGCACAATCAAGGACAGCGACAATAACGTGCCCGTGATCGGCCCCGTCCAAACGCCGGTCAGATAGGGGCGGGCGGTGTCCATCGCGTCGATCGATATTAAACCAAGGCTTAGATTGATCAGATGGCTGGTGACGTAGGCGAGTAAAAACAAGCCTGAATAAATCCGCGCTGCCCGCACAATCAATCCGGTATTGCCGCGCAGTGCGCCTGGCTGTTTTGTGTGCAACGTCATGCGCCCCCCAGCGAATTGTCCCTGCGCGACTCTCGACAATCCGGCCCTATGACGCAACCAAATTATGAACAGCGCGGTTTTGGGGTTATCCGGCGCTGCGGTGTTGCCGAAAATTTTGCGCTCTTGCCAAGTCGAAGCCTTAAACCTAAAGTTGATGTACTTATTTTGAACGACCTGATTTAAACGCCCTGATTTTTACGCACTCGACTATTTCACAAATTTACTTTGGCTGCATATTTTTCAGCCACGTCTTATCCAGACAAATCCGCGTAAAATGATGCCATTCGCACGTGTTCCTACATGTTTTTCATGTGGGTGCTGCCACATTTTTTAACCATGTTCCGATCCGTTCGGGCCCCATTTTGCCAAAGCCATTTTCAGGAGACATCCTATGTCCTTACTTTCATTTTCAGACATTCAAGATGCAACAAATTATGACGTTGCTATCATTGGGGCCGGTATTTCGGGCCTGTATTGCGCGTGGCGCATGTTGGAAAATGACCCGTCGCTGAACGTTGCAATTGTCGAACGGTTGAACCGCACAGGCGGGCGTTTGGACACGGATATTATCGATTTCAAAGACGGCGTTCAGGTGCGCGAAGAAGAAGGCGGCATGCGGTTCAACTATGGCATGGACGAGCTGATGAACCTGATCAAAGCGATGGGCCTGTGCGATAAAATCGTCGACTTTCCGATGAGCAGTGCAGACGATACCAACCGCTATTTCCTGCGTGGGCACAACTTTACGGTTCAGGACGCCGTCGCCTCTGACAACATGATCTGGAGCGATTTGTACGATCTGAAAACCCAAGAACAAGGCCTAAGCCCAAGCCAGATTGTGACCGTCGCCTTTGACACGATCTTGACGGAAAACGGCATTACCCAAAAAGCAGGTGAGCCGCCGGAATTTTGGACCAAAGTGCGCGAAGAGGTCACGTGGAACGGCAAAACTTTGAACCAATGGCAGCTGTGGGGATTGCTGCGCGACATGGGATATTCCGAAGAATGCATCCAGATGCTGACCGAAACGATCGGGTTTGCCGGCCCGTTTAAATCCATGGCAAACGCGGGTGATGCCCTGCAAATCCTTGCTGATTTTCCGATTGATCCGCAGTATTTCACCTTTGCCGAAGGCTTCAGCACCTTGCCCAATACCGTTGTTAAGCGATTGCAGGCGGATCACGGCGAAAATATCGACATCATGTTGTCGACAAATGTGGACCAGTTGGATGACGCCGATGGGTATCTTTTGTCGATGACCGAGGCACCTGATCAGTTAAACGCATCGCCGGTTATTTCCGGTGGCACAGCCAAATCCATTCACGCAAAACGTCTGGTCATTGCTGCGGCAACAAAGGGGATGGAGGATTTGTTCACGCAGTCCCCGGCCATGCGATCAGCCCCGGATGCCCAGAAATTATGGGACAATATCCATTCCTCGATGGGGATGAAGTTGATGAAGATCAATTTGTATTTCAACAGTCCTTGGTGGGAAAACAGCCTGTCCCAGCGCCCTCCGGTGCAATTTGGCCCTAGTTTTACCAGCCTGCCGATCAATTCGATTTACCCGTTTTACGCGCTGCCTGAAAAACAGCGGATTGAAAATTGTGACGCACCTGATGATCAATCCAGCCCCATCATTCGCGGCGATGCGGCGGCGGCGTTGACGATCTATTGTGACTTCAACAACACCAACTTTTGGCATGGGCTGCAAAACATCGGGCCAATGTTTTCGTCCGACATGCAGGATGTTCAAAACGCCAAGGTGCCGCAGACTTTGTTTGGCGCATCGCAGGCCGTTGTCGACCAAGCGCGCGCACAAATCGGCCAGCTGTTTGGCGTGACGTATGTGCCGACGCCTGTGCTGACCAGTTATCGATTGTGGGATGGCCAGGAGGACTTTGAATTTGCCTACCATCAGTGGCGCCTGAACGTTCAAGACAGCGATGTTCGCACTTATTTGGCCGCGCCGCGTGACACCCTGCATTTCTGTAATGAATCGATTTCGGATATGCACGGTTGGGTCAATGGATCGCTGCGATCGGTCAATAATGTGCTCGCGACAGTTGGAATTGATCCGCTGCCTCAAGACCCTTGTACGCAAGTCACAACGGCCAAAGCTGCCGTCGCGCCCAATGTAAAACGTGGACACCGTCGGATTGGATTGTGGGGGAACTAAGCGCGCGACCCAACTGTACTTCCGTGTTTTAATAGGAAAATTACGACGCTGCTGAAACTTGCTGACGCACCTTATGCTAGCAGTGGTCTTGGCAAAAGCGTGCTGTCAGAATTTCGCGAGGACGTGCGGTTTGTCGTTACGTTTCGGGCGCAAACCATCCCTGACACGGCATTGTGGCGGCTGAACTGTCGCGACCAAAACGATCCTCATCCTGCTTGACGGCGGGATGAAAAAATTCCCGCATATGACGAAAAGCTATTGTTTTGCGATCTAACCCAACCTAGCATCAGGGGCATATTTAGCGTTCCAGTGTTTCGAATTATTTTACCAAATTGTTTCCGCCAGGCATTTTTAGCCCAGCATTTAGGATTTTTAGATGAGCCCCATTTCCGCTCCGGTGTTTCCGGCCAGTTTGATTAACGAACCAGCCCAATCCAACCCCGCAACCCCGACATCGTCCCTTGGCCCGATCGAACATTTGGTCGGCACATGGACAAACAAAGACAACCCCGTCACCGGCATGGGCGGCCCAACCAGCCCGTATTCATACAACGTGATGCCGTTGCCGCAGGGTGATTTGGCACCTGCGGGCTACATCCTGAAAAACTTTAGCTACTACGAAGAAATCACATTCAGCGCCATTCACGGCAACGCGCCAAACCGTGGTGGCACCGGCACACAAGTCGCCAATACGCTGTTTTATGAACAACGGGTTTATTTCGCCGAAGGGCCGGGCAAAGACAGCCTTGTGCACGCGGAAAATGGATCATGGCTGTTCCTGACGGATCGCCAACAGAATGCAGGGCCGTACTGCGCGTCGCCCTTGCCCAGCTCTACGCCGCCCACACAACCTTTCAATTTGGTCAAACAAATCTCGGTACCGCACGGGAACTCGATTTTGGCTGCCGGGAATGTTGCCCTGAACGGGGTGGGCGGCGTAACCGCAATGGCTGGATCGCCAATTATTCCGGCCTCGACGCCGGTGTTGCCAAAGGGGGTCGATACCACCGCCTACACGACCCAAGCCAGCACAGCCGCGGATTATCAAAACCCGAATGTGGCCTTTACCAACAACCCGAACCAGCCATTGATCAACGCGATAACGGCAGTACCGGCCACCAGTTTTATCCAATTAAATGTGGATACAAAAACGTCGAACCATCCAGTGTCGAACATCAATTTTGAACAGAAATGGGCAAATGTCACTGAATACGAGGCCAGTTATTGGCTGGAAGCATTTGGCCATTCGTCTGAATTTACGCAGCTGCAATACAGCCAGACGATCTACATGAATATTCCGATTACGGGCGCAGGGCTGGTCAGTTTTCCACATATCACGACCAACACTTTGACCAAAATTTGACTAAATAAACGACCATTCCACGGGGAAGGAACACGATTAATGAGCACGCAATTTGTAGACGCAGATCCACTGTCAAAGCTGACCAAAGCCGAGAAGACTTTGGTGGATCAGATCAACACAACATGGGATCGGACCAAGGCGATAACGCGTCTGAAATCTGATTTGCAGACGGCTGTTGAAATCGAACTGGCCACTATTCCGATCTATTTGTTCACCTATTATTCGCTGCAACGTACTGAAAAAACGGGCAATAATATTCGCCCGATGGATCTATATGCGAACAAGGCCGCAGGCACGATCATGTCCGTCGCAGTTGAGGAAATGCTGCACATGTCGCTGTCCTCGAATATTCTATATTCGCTGGGGCAGGACCCGATTTTATACATGAAAGCGCCGGGGCCATACCCGACAGGATTGCCCTATCACAATCCGGTTGGCCCGCCCGGACCACATGGTCAAACCGACGTGCAAATCCCGTTGTCAAAACTGACCTATGACCAGTTGTGGCACTTCTTGCAGATCGAATATCCTGAGACATTTGACGCGGTGCCCCAAGATCGTGATTGGGACAGCATCGGGCAATTCTATTCGTATATTCGCTGTTTGATTTGTTCTGACTGGATCAAGGATAGTGATTTTCAGGTGGGGCATGCCGCGCGCCAAATCCAGCATTTCAACTATTCGCCCAACAACATCGACACCGTGTATCCGTCGCAGGAATTTGACCCGTGGAAACCTGCGTCACCTGCCAATGATCCGGTGTGGGCGGTGGCAAATGATGCGCCATCAGCGTCCGCCGTTGCGGTTTTCCCGAATGCCGAAGACAGTTTTGCCGCGCAAACCGGTGCAATCGAAGAAACTCCGCTGATTTCGGTTTCGAACAAAATCCAAGCGATGACTGCGATCGATACGATCTGTGATCAGGGCGAAGGATTTGCGCCAACTGGCGGTGATGACGGTGAAAATGACGACCAATCAGATGAAGAAGAATCGCACTATTTCAAGTTCCTGACCTTGCAGGCGCAGTTTGCCCAATACGCGGATCACGTTGAAAAACTGGCGCAATTTCCACAACCGCCCGCGCAGGTTCAGCCGACAATTACCCAAGATGATCTGGACCCCGTGTTGGTGAATTTCCCTGACAATCCCAAGACGGCGGATTACACGGATGAAAATCAGGCGATCTTGTCTGATTTCTGTAACGGTTTGTTTTCGTACATGTTTATCATGACTGAAACGATGTACAAACTGCCGCCAGAGTCCAAAATCCAGCGCAAGTTCTTTAATGAAGGGCTGCATCGTTCGATGATTTGGGTGTTGGACAAGCTCATTCTGCAAATGCGTAATTTGCCTTTGGACAACGGCGTTAGCCCGCAGCAGTTCTTGGCACCCACGTTTGAAAACTACGATCTTGGGTCGCGCGACCAGGCGTTCGGAACGCTTGTGCGCTTGGGTGAAAAGGTCATGAACGCCTTTGGGCATGACAGCTACACGGCCAGCATTGTGAAGACCGCGATTTGCGCCACAGACACAACGCCGGATGGCAAAGTGCACGCGATGCACCTGCCGGATGTGTCTGCGTACTGGCAATAATCGCCGATTTCCTTTTGAATGAAAACGACCACACGAGGTGTGAAAATGACGACAAAACCAAAACTGACCATCGGAACGCCGGTGCCTACGCCCAATCCTTTTGCGCCGCCAACAGCGCCGGTGTTTTTGACTGAAGCGCAGATTGCACAAAAACGCGCAGCCGGCAAAATGCCTGACCTTGGCGTGATCCCAGAAGGGGTGCCGCTGCACGCGTGTATGGGTTTGAATGCCTGCGCGGGTGCGGATCGTTACGGTCTGCACGGACCTGTGGATGGGCGTGGCCCAAACGATTGCGCGGGGCAGGGATATTGCGCCACCAGCAATGATCACACCTGCCACGTGCAGAACAATTGCGCTGATCAGGGAGGTTGCGGGCTGTATGGAACCGGCGATGAAATGAACAAGCCGGGCACCAATGATTGCCGCTCGCTTGGGTCCTGTGCGACGCCGATCAATGCGGAACGGTTCAGCACCAATGGCCCGAACAAAGGCAAATCTGTTTGGCTGCGTGCGCGCGAAGTGTTCAAGAAAGAACGTTGGCCTGCGCTGCGCACTGAACTGTTGGCAAAGCAAACCGCTGGCACGGTTCCTGCCGATCTAAAACTGCCTGAAACGCTTGGCGATGTGCCCGCAGTCTTTAGTGGAACCGGCCCGACATATTTGTGGATTTCCGATGACAACAGCCATCGCGGCAACATGACGTCGTGCGGCGCCAGTGGCCTATCCGGCGCAGGCGGGTGCGGCTGATTGTGACACGCGACACGCTTGATACGCTGCCAAAACTTGGCCTTGGGCTGGGCCTGCGCAATGTTCATTTTGAACACATCCGCACGCACTGGCCCGAGGTCGATTGGTTCGAGGCGATCTCGGAAAACTTTATGGATTCTGGTGGTCAACCGCGCCAAGTGATGCGTGAAGTTGCTGAACGCTACCGCGTCGTGTTGCACGGCGTTTCGATGTCGATTGGCAGTACCGATCCGCTTGATTTCGAATACTTGCGTAAACTCAAAGGCCTAGCGTACGAAGTTAAACCTGCATGGATCAGCGATCATCTGTGTTGGACCGGTATTATGGGCCTGAATTCGCATGATCTGCTGCCCGTGCCGTTGACCGAAGAAACCCTTGCTCATGTGTCAAATCGCGTGCGTCAGGTGCAGGATTTCCTTGAACGCCCGCTGATTTTGGAAAACCCCAGCACCTACGTGACCTTTGCCCAAGACACGCTGGACGAGCCGGATTTTCTGCGCGCTTTGACGGATGAAACCGGCTGTGGGCTGCTGCTGGACGTGAACAACGTCTATGTCAGTTGCTTTAATGCAGGCACGGATCCTGTTGCTTATATTGATAAATTCCCCTGTGACCGCGTCGTGCAAATGCATCTGGCCGGGCATCAACATTGTGGCACGCATATCATCGACACCCATGATCAACCGGTGCGTCCCGACGTTTGGGAACTGTACCGTTTGGCGTGGGCGCGCACAGGTGGTGCGTCGACGTTGCTGGAATGGGACGGCAACATTCCGAGCTTTGAGGACTGCCACACTGAATTGCTAAAGGCCAAGGCGTATATGAAGGGCACGTTTGATCCCTCGATGATCAATATGAACGGGGCTGTCGGGCAGGCAAATGTGTCTAACCCTGTCGATCATTTGGTGCCCAGCGTCATGCAATCTGTGGTGATGGACGCCACGTGAGCGACGCGCCATTTACCCTATCGCAATTGCAAAACTGGATGCAAAATGCGCTGCATGCCCCCTCGCAAGTGCCCGAGGGCCAAGCAAATGATGTGCTGGTGTCGCAGCCACGATTTTCTGGCGCGGATGGTTTGGCGGTCTATCAACGCAGCTTTTTCCTGCGCATTGTGTCGTGCATGCGCGATCAGTTTCCCGCCCTGTGTCATGCGCTAGGCGAACAGTTGTTTGATGATTTTGTCGCCGAATATATCGTGGTAGCCCCACCCGAAAGCTATACGCTTTATGATCTGGGCCGACGGTTCCCTGCGTACCTGCAAGCCAGCCGTCCCGACAGCGCAGATGCGCGCGAAACATGGATCGATTTCATCGTTGATCTGGCCCAGTTTGAACGCCAAGTGTTTGTGATGTTTGACGCACCGGGGGCCGAAACAACGGGCTACGCAACCACGCAAACCCCCGATGCCGATTTGCGTTTGCAGCCGGCAGTTTCGCTTGGTCGTTACCGGTTTCCTGTGGCGCTGTATTATCACGATGTACGGGCCAAACGCGCTGCCAGTTTCCCCCCGATGGAGGTGATGAACGTCGCGTTGGTGCGCAAGAACTACCTGACCCAAACGATCGCACTTAGCGCTGCGCACCATCTGTTTCTAACGATGCTTAGCGAGGGGCAAGCCATTGATACAGCTTTGGAAAACATCGCTGCACACACCGGCGCGTCACCGGATCAAGTGCGAACAGCGTGGAGTTCAAAAGGCGGCACCCGCGATGTCTGGATCAATGCGGGGCTGTTTGTGGTCGGGCCTAAACGTCCGTAATTTCAAGTACAGGCTTTGCGCCACCTAGATCCTGAAACGCCAATTGGCGGCACGAAAACACCAAGATTTGCTGATCCTGCGCAACTCGCGTCAAGGCCGTGAACATCTTGATGATCCGGTCATCATCGGAATACACCAGCGCATCATCCAGCACGATCGGCATGTGCCGTCCTTGGCGCGCAAACAGGCGGGCAAAGGCCAGCCGCGTCAGGATTGCGATCTGTTCCTGCGTGCCGCCTGACAGGTCGTCCAGCGTCTCTTCGGTTTGATTGCGCACTAGGGCAGCCGGCAGCAAACTGTCGCTGTCAAAGCTAAGGTTCGCATCATCATGCAGGATCGACAGCAGCGGTTTTAGTTCTTCTTGGACGGGTCCAAAATAGGTGTCGCGCGCGGCATTTCGTTCAGCGTTCAGGGCAGTTTGCAAACGGGTCAAAGCGGCGGCCTGACGCGAAAAACGCAGTTCAGTCGCGCGGGCAGCTTCTAATTGACCGATCAAAGTGTCGCGATGTTCTTCGATCCCGTTACCCGCCATCGTGCGAATTTGCGACGATAAAGCGGCCAGTTTTTCGCCGACTTGCGTGCGCTGATGACGCGCGGAATTCACGGCACCAGCGGCACGGTCCAGTTCGGCCTGCGCAGTATTCAAATCGGGTGCCGTATCAATCAGATTTTGCAAATTTTCTGCCGCTTTTACCAGCGCGTCTTGCGCCGTGGCTTGGGTGCGCAACCGGTCAGCACGCCGATTATCCAGCGTGTCGATTGACCCAACTTGGGCGGCGGCACGCGCACCTGTTTCTGTAGCGGCTGTTGCGGCGGCTTGCAGTTTTGCCGCTGTTTCGCGGGCTTGGCTGTGGTCTGCATTTGCGTGGCTTAGGGTTTGGCGCGCGGTGTTTTCGGTTTGCTCCTTGCCGGCCAATTCGGCCTCTAGGTCTGACATCGAAGGCAATTGTTGGTCATGCGCACCGGTTGCGGCCAATTTCGCATCCGCCAAATCCGCACGCAACGCATCAAGACCCAGAGGGGCTAACGTGTCCAAACGCGTCTGCTCAAGCGTTGTGTCCGCATCAGCCTGCGCCCGCGTCACAGCCAATGCACGCGCGCGTTCTAGGGTTGTGGCATCAGTGCCGGATAGGGCTTTTTTCAAAGTGTCTTTGGCGCGTGCCAGTTGATCTTTTGTAGCGTCACCAAGGGGTTGCGCGTGAATGGTCATGCGTCCGATGGCTGGCAGATCCAGTTCGGTTTCACCATCCAAATGAATTGTTTGTTGGGCTGGCAGATCACGCCCACCTTGTGTGATCCGCGCGTCGCCGTTGTACGTCACACTTAAACATGTCGCCTGCGCCTTGGCCGCGGCAGCGAGGGTCGAAACGGCATCTTGCGCGGTTTCGACGGCGCGCAACCACTGCGGCGTCGCGGGCGATGCTTTGGCAATCGCGCGGGCTGCATCGCGCGCGGCCGTTGCCGTTTCGGTCTTTTTAATCTGGGCTTGCAGCTGGGTCGCCTGCGTCATTGCGCGACGCGCCGCGATCTGTTGGCGCAGGGCATCCAGACGTTGACGGGCCAGTGTTACGTCGTTGGACGCGGCTGTGTGAACGGTTTGCGCCTGTTCCAGATCGGCCTTTGAGCGGTGCGAATGTGCGGTTGCGTCTGAGGCAAGTGCAGCGCTGGCCGCCGTGTTTTTCTGGGCAATTTCCAGTGCGCTGATCGCGTTTAGGAACGTATCCAATTCACCTTGCGCATTTGTGGCTTTCAGATCAGCCAAATCGCGATCTTGGCGTGCTGAACCTACTTTTGTTGCGTGGGTTTTAGCGGCGTCCAGCGCGACCTCTGCAGCTATTAGTGCGCCGTTGCGCCGTGCCATGGCTTCTGCATTGTCCAGACGTTTCAGGGCGGCTTCGGCCAAGCGACGGTCTGACAATGCAGCGTCCAGTTCTTGCACTTGGGCGGTGACGATTGTCAGCTCGGCCTCCAGGTCTGTCACCTGATCAGCGGCGTCTTTCCATGGGCCGGTTTTGCGCCCAGTTTTGGTGGCAATGGCACCAAGAGTTTCGCCAACGCGGCGCATCACGCTGTCCATGCGGCGCCCACCGGTCATGGTGTCGATTTCGCCTGCAACAGACGACAATAAATCGCGGCGCGTTTCCGTCAGTTGCGTTTTTTCTTTGGCGGTGTCTGGTTCCAGTCCAACCAACCCTTGGCGCACCCACAACAGGCCTGCGGGGCCTTCGCCGCCTGATCCTAACAGCGTCGAAATCCAGCGTTCTGCCTCGTCTTCTTGGGCGATAATTGCGCCGTCGGATAGGCGCGTTACCTTAGCGGATTTTTTCGACAAGAACCGCTTTTCAACACGGAAATCACCGGCGTCGGTTTGGATGTCTGCGGCGACTTCGACTGCACCGCCTGCGTAGGGTTGCAGCGATTTGACGGACCTAGCAGACGAGCTGAATTTTTCGAAAAACAATGCATGAATTGCATCAAAGAAGGTCGATTTCCCGAATTCGTTGGCCTCGGAAACGACGGTGATGCCACTGCCAATTCCAGTAAGGGAGGCGCGTTTTCCAGCAAATTTACGCACATTCGTCAGGTGCAGCGCGAGGAGTTTCATCTAGGCCTCCACTGCAAGTGAAAACAGATGGGACAGGGCGGCTTGGGCCGTTTCGCGCACGTCCGGCGGCAGGCTGTCATCAGCGGCTTCGCGTGCGAGGGTTTCGGCGGTGGCCCGCAGCGCGCCTTGATGATCAATTGCATCCAGATCGTCGGTATTATGGGTCATTCCCAGTGCATTTAAATCTGCCCTGTGCCAGAGAAAATCAGGCGCGGCGTTGGCAATGTTCTGTTCCAGTTTGACCCGTTCTAGCGGGCTTAAAAAACCTGTGACAACCAGATCAAACAGCGTCAGCGCGCGGGCGGCAAGGGGCGGCAATGCGCCTGCGTGAACGTCGTCAATTGCGTCCTGGCTGTTCAGGTCCAACGTGGCGCGCTGCCAATGGATCGTGCCCGTAGGCAGCGAGGTCACAGTCACTGGCGCATTTGGTCCTGCAACCTTAACCAACAAGGCAGAGGGCGTCTGCGTGTGTTTGAAACCATCCGCCTCTGGCGCACCAGAATACCACGTGTCAGGCGTGATTTGCAGCTGCCCGTGCCAGTCGCCGAGTGCTAGATATTTCAGGCCAGCACGCTTTGCGCGGTCCGGTGTAATCACCGATGATGTGCCGTCTTCACTGCTGTTGAAATCGGTGACAGACCCGTGCGCCAACCCGATCCGCACTGTTTCACCAGTGTCTGCTGTGTCAAACCAATCGGTCAGATCACGACCGGGCGCGCGTTCAGCCGGCGGGGCAGGCAGCAACGTGGTTGTATCGTTCAACAAAAACGGGTGCGGATCGAGCTGGAGGGCTACATTTGGCGGCGCGTCTTGGGCCACCTGACGCCACAGTTCCGTGGCATTTGCGTGATCGTGATTGCCGGGCATCAACACCCACGTCACATGATCCGCCGCGCGCATCATATTCAAGGCTTGCCGGATCACAGACGGGGCAGGCGTGGTTTGATCAAACGTATCACCGGCCAACACAATATGGCTGGCATTGTGGTCCATGGCCAAGGCGGCAAGGCGCGGCAAAACGTCAGCGCGGGCTTGGCGCAGGCGGGCCTGAACGTCGTCAGGATAGCGGCCAAACGCTTTGCCCAGATGCAAATCAGAGGAATGAATAAATGTGATCACTGGTAACGCGCGTCCCTAGGGGTCAGGTGGTTTATGGTGTGCGATGTTTGGGGCCATGACGACCGCGCGACAAGCCACATTCGCCACCTCGAGTGCGGCAAGTGAACCTTGATAAGGGCGCGAAGTCCAGCGGATCAACGCGCGGCCTGTGGAAATCAAGCCGTCACGGCGACTGCTGGTTCTACGGTCCGTGGTCTTTTGCAGCCCAGTGTGAACGAATTTGAAATGTTTTTACGTCAAAACCTCTGTAAATCTGATGCAGTTGGAGAAGTAATGCCTGTCGTTTTGCGTGTTTTGATCCTGTTCCTGTTTGTTCAGACCGCCCACGCCGAAGCGGTTGGGGGCAGCCTGTTTATCACCACGCCGACGGATGCGCGCGCACCTTCGGCTGGATTGTTTATCGGGCGGGACGCACGGGGGTTGTTTGCGGATCGCCCTGCGCATGATCCGGCGTTTGCTGACAAATTGGACAAACGGCTGCGCGGTTCAGACGTGCAAGTCATTCGCGCCCTCATTCAAGAGGCGGAATCGCGGCGCGATGGCTACGACGCAGTGCAGCACGGTGCGCGGATCAAGCCAAACAAGCGGCCAACAGACATGACGCTGGCCGAGGTGTTTCAATGGATCGACGATACGCCGGGGCAGCCACACGCAATCGGGCGCTATCAATTTATTCCGCAAACCTTGCGCCGCGTTGTGGCCAAGGTCGGAGTGAAACCATCTGACAAATTCAGCCCGAAAATTCAGGATAAATTAGCGGATGTTCTACTGGTCGAAGCAGGATTGAAACGGTTTCGCACAGGTGTGTTAGAACGCCAGGCGTTTATGAACAATTTGGCGAAAATCTGGGCTGGGTTGCCGAATTCAACAGGAAAATCGCATTACGACGGATACGCAGGCAACAAGGCGTCGGTCAGTTGGGCGCGATTTGATGCGGTGATGCAGCGGATTTCACCGGGCTAAAAGGCCGAAACGCGCTACCGACCTTTGATCCTGATCTTGAATGATCGCTGCGCGCCAGCGGGTGGTACAGGAAATGGTCCTGCTCTGCGCACCAATGCAACTGCGTCTTTGTCCAATTGCGCCGATCCTGAGCTTTTTGCAATTCCAACCCGTGAAACGCCACCATTCGCAGCGATTGCAAACGACACAACAGCGGTGCCTTTTGATGCGGCGCGGGGCCGTTTTTGACGTGCAAGGCGGCGCATGACTTGGCCTGGATAATTGCTGATTGCTGCGTTTGCCGCCTTTGATGAAACGGCGGCTTTGCGTGGTGCTGCAACGTTTGCCTTTGCGGTGGCTTTGCCATCAGCGGACCCAGCGCGCGCTTGTTTTTTTGCATTGCCGCGAGGCTGTGTCTTTTGGGGTTTTTCAGATTTTGGGGCCGCGGTTGCAACCTTTTCCTCTAGTGATTTTGGTCGCACGGCTGGTCTGCGCGAAACCCGCACAGTTTCCTGAACCGGGTCCGGTAATGCGGCCTGCAATGGCACAGCAGCGCTCGGCGTCACGACCGGTATCAACGCGGGCGATGGGGCAAGTATGATCGGAACAACTGCCGTCATTTGTGTAGGCGAGGTCACCGTCAAGGCAGGCGCGAGCGGTGTTGTCGCGCGATTGCTCTGCGACGATTGGGTGACTGGCACGGGGGCATTTGGTGTTTGGGCAGACTGCTCAGGCGGCGTGATATCAGGCGTTTGCGTGGGCGTTGCAGGCGTGGTTTGCTCTGTGTGGCGTTGCACCTCGACCGGCGTTTCTGGTGTGATTTCGGGTGTCGGTTGTGCCGTCATGACACCAACCGCCATATCTTGAAAACTATTGCCAAGCTTTGCGACACTTGCCGCAGCACCACCTGCAATCGACGCAGGATCAGGACGGGTTTTGATGCCTAAAACAGCACCGTGCGCGGCCAACGATGCCCCGAACAACGCCAGTGCAACAACATAAGGGTGCCGGATCATTGTGCTAACTTTTCTGACAAAATCACGACACGCTTGGCACCGTTTTGACGCAGTAAACGGGCGACTTCGATCATGCGCACAGCCTGAGTATTTTGGTCGGGCATCAGGCGGGCAGTGCCCGTTTCGTTTTGTGTTTGGCGCAAAAAGTCGGCGATTTCACCAATCGGTTTGCCGCGATTCATCAACTGCCCATCCGCCATAATAACCAGGACATCTGCGGGTTCGGTGCCATCAAGGTCTTTGGTTTCGACCAGCTTTAGATCCGGATCAATCGGCGCAACCAGCGTCCCTGCGACCATGAAAAATATCAGCATCAAAAAGACGATATTGATCAGCGCAATTGTTGGTTCGCGTTCCTTTCGCAATGTCGGTCGGCGCATCACGAGGCCCCCATGACGCTGACTGACAAGTCAGGAATTCTGCGCACGGCGACCAGAATGTCGGTAATTTGTTGTGCTGTGACCGCGCCATTTACGTTCACCAATAATACGATCGGATTGGCGGCATGCAGCGCCCGCACGCGCGTGTCTAAGTCAGCCAAAACCACAGGGACGCCATTCAATGACATGTCGTTGGCACCTGCGCGCAAAAAAACCAGTTTGGTGTCTGTCGTCGTGGGCGGGCCACTGTTGGCCGCCTGTAATTCGACTTCGGCAAAGCGCGAAAAAGTCGAGGACAGCATGAAAAATAGCAGTAATAAAAAGATAACGTCGATTAAGGACGTCATCGACAGTTTTCGCCGTCTGCGCACAGAATTAAGCGACATTTGCCTGCGGTCTTTGCAGCGATGTCTGAACGTCCGGCGACAAGATCGTGGTTAACGCAAGCTCTGTGAACACCCGCTCGGCAGTCATTCGGGCCTCAAACCACGACAAAATAACCGAGGTCGGCATCGCCACCGCCAAGCCAACAGCAGTGGTCAATAACGCGACCCAAATACCGCCAGCCAGCAGGGATGGATCAACCGATGATCCGGCATCTTGCAACGCTTGGAACGCTTCGATCATACCCAAAACCGTCCCGAACAAACCCAGTAACGGGGCCAATTGTGCAACCGTATCAAGCAGGCGGAATCCACGCTCAAGCTTTAGGAATTTTGCCTCAGCTTCGGCCTCAAGACGGGGGGCGGCATCGGTTCGATGTGCGGCGTGCATGGCCTGCGACACCACGGGTGCCAGATAGCTTTTTGACGTGCCAAGGACCTGACCGGCCTGTTGTGCATGGCCTTGATCCCAATGCGAAAGGGCTGCGCGAATTGCTGTGTGATGCCCGACACGTGCGGCCCTAAACTGCACAATTTTGTATAAAACCACGCTAAGCGTCATCACAGACACGCAGATCAGCACCGCCACAACGGGGCCGCCAAGTACAAAAACGCCCCAAATTTGATCAAGGTTAAACATGGCGATTATCCCTGTAATTTGATTTCAAGGCGGCTGGTTGTGGTCAGACCTTGTGTGCACACAGGTGAATTTTTGCCCTGAACCGTGCAGGTGTTGGCCCCGTTAATCAGGACCATGCCGATGCGCGAACAGGCGGTGTCCGCGACCTGAAATTGGCGCACGCGGGGGACAGAAGGCGGCAAAACCCCAAAGTCGAACAAGGTTAACATCAACACTTGGCCGTCCGTGGAAAACAGCACGGTTTCGTAGATGGTTTTGTCGACTGGAACGTCCATTCGGTTGGTGGCAACAAATGTGATCCGGCAGGCTTCGCCGATCAAATCCGCTGCATTTAGCTCAAGCGCGATGCCACTGCTGGCGGTCGTATCTTGGGCTGAAATCGCAGCGCCCCAAAGCGCTGCGGTCAGGGTTACTGCACATTTCAAGTGGCGAAAAAGCTGCATTGTGTGACCTTCCTTTTAATCGTCAAATCATCAGAATGTTTTGGACAGGCTGACTTTGAAATTACGTCCGGTTGCGCTGCGCGTGGACAGGCGCGGCTGGTAGGCTTTGTCGAAAGCGTTTTCGATGCCAAAGCGGATTTCGGTGCCGCGCAAGACGCCGGATTGTGGCGCATAGGTCGCGCGCAGGTTGTGAACGCCATAGCCCGCTGACACAGTTGCTGTTTCGTCGTAGCGTTTTGCCGCTTCGATTTCCCAGCTTAGGTCCAATTCTTCGCCGAATTTTTTACCCAATGTCAGGCGAATTGTGTCCGCAGGGTTTTGCGCCCAATCGCTTGTCGCGCCAGTTTCGATGGTCGAAGTCCCACTGGAAACATGCGCGTTTGCATCGATGTAAAAGCCGTTTTCCATTCCATAGGCAGCTTCTAATTCGATGCCTTCGCGTTCGATAGCCACGGTTGAACCGCCCGGCGCAAAGCTGCGGTAGGTGGTCAAATCCCAAAGGTCGGTGTTGTAATAGTTTAGCTTCACAGCCAATTGATCACCGTTTGCAAACACGTCTGCTCGGTCAAACGACACGCCCACTTCATACGTGCGCCCGCGTTCTGTTTGGTTGATCAAAACCGCATTGCCGATGTCATCGATGATTGGCAGGTTTTCGGTGTAGGCCGCAGATCCGAACACTGACCAGCCTTGGGCAAAGGCGTAGCGCGCAGAAATTCCGCCCATCAATCCGTCCGCCTTAAAGGACGCGTTGCCGTTCAGCGGATCTTGGGTGATCGTCTGATTTTCGTAACGCAATGCCGGTGTAATCGTCCAGCGATCACCGATTTGCATTTCGTTCACAACAAACAGCGCAACGGTTTCTTTGGTGCCGCCGGGGGCAGAACCGGCCGTCGCATCCTGACGATCGCGATTGATGTATTCGACGCCAGTGCTCAATTCGTGATCGATCGCGCCAGTGCTGAACAGCGATGTGTTTTTCAGGCGCAACGTTGTGGTTTGATAGCGGTTGTCTGCGTCCAAAAGCCCACTTGGCCCTGCGATTGCTTCGCTCATGACCAGTTCGTCGGAATAGGTCATTTCGGCCGTCAGGTTCAGCCAATTGCGATCTTCGGGGTTAAAGTTATAGCGCAGCGTGGCGACTTCGTTTTCGATCCGGCGGTCCACATTGCCAAATCCGGTTGTGCCAAATGTGTCGTAGGGCACGTCGAATTGTTCTTGTGTGGTGTTGGAATAGCTAAAGCTAAGGGTTTGATCGCGGTTGTCGCCAAATGTGTATCGGGCCTTAAGCAAATAGGACGGGTCATTGATGTCACCGGCCAGTGGGTTGATTTCAACGCCGTTCCCGTCTGTGCGGGTGCCCAGGCTGCGGCGCGTGTAATTCAGCAAGAATTCCATGTCGGTTGTTGGTTGCCACGCCAAGGTGGTCGAGCTGGAAATGCCACCGCCATTTGATGTAAACTCAAGGGTCTGACGCCCGACAAAGCCGATCTCGCCGCCGGTAATGTCTGCGGCATCGATGGTCTCAAGGCGCACAACGCCGCCAAAAACGCCGGATCCATAGGCGAACGATCCGATGGTGCCGCGCAGGACTTCGACCTGTTTGTAAAGGTATGGGTCGGTATAAAGTTGGGTGCCGATGCGGTACAATTCTTCGCTGCCTTTGGTGGCCCCATCAATCTGGATCAGCACCTTTTGGTCGGTCCCGAATGTGCTGTTTGCGCCGTAGCCGCGGATATTGATGCCTGAACCCGACGCTGTTGATCCGTTCACCAAAGTCACCCCGGGAACCGAGTCGATCAATTCAGCGATTGTCCCGGCCTGACGGTCTTCGATTTCATCCTGATCCACGATCGTAGACGGGATTGCGCTGTCGGTTTGGACGTCGCGTTTGCTTTCGCCCAAGATGATAGTGCCCAGAATTTCACCGTCATCACTGACGTCTTGTGCATGCACGACGGACCCCAGCGATAGGGCCATGACCAGTGCGGTCGTTGCGCTTAACTGCGCTTTTTTAGATTTGAAAAACACGTTTTTCCCCTTGCAAAACATTGGCTTAAACCGGTGCTTGCAAGAGGCTGGCGTGGCATTTTTTAGAACTTTGGGCAAAGTTTGAAGCTTGCCTCTTGCGTTCACTTAGAAAGTCATACTAAAATTGTCAACAATAGTTTTCGGGCAAATCACACAGCGCCCATCAGCCACGTCCCCTTTGTGGATGCAGCCAGTTCTTCCGGTAGCCATCATAACAAAAGGGGATGACATGACACAGTTCAATGTCCCATCTGCAGACGCCATTCGCACGTTTCACGCTGATAATAAGAACATGCGCGAACGCGATATCGCCACCAAACTCGGCATCAGCGAGGCGCAATTGATCGCCGCATATGTCGGCCATGGCACGACGCAAATTGTATCGCACCCCGATCAAGTCATGCACGCCGCCGCCACCTTGGGCGAAGTTATGGCGCTGACTCGAAACGCATCATGCGTGAGCGAAAAAATTGGCGTCTACGAAAATTATCACACCGGTGTGCACGCTGCGATGGTCCTGACCCAAGATATCGATTTGCGCATGTTCCCCAGCCATTGGCGCCACGCATTTATGGTGGAAAAGGCAACCGACGATGGCCTGCGCCGTTCATTGCAAGTGTTTGATGCCGCGGGTGACGCGGTACACAAAGTGTTCATGCGCGGGGACACGCACGTCGCCGAATGGGACACTGCAAAGGCCGAAATTGCGCTACCTGATCAAAGCACAACGCTTGTTGTTGAAACGCGCATTCCGACCGAAGTCGCCAAGGCCGATGCCTCAAAGGTTGATATTTTGCGCAAGGAATGGGCGCGCATGACCGACACCCATCAATTCATGCGTCTGACGTCAAAATTGAAAATGAACCGTTTGGGGGCATACCGCATTGCTGGCGCGCCGTTTGTGCGCCCGTTGGTTCCTGCCGCGATTGATCAGATGCTGCACGCGGTTCAAACCGCCGGCATCGAAATCATGCTGTTTGTTGGCAACAAAGGCTGCATTCAAATCCACACCGGGCCGCTTGCCACGTTGAAATCAATGGGGCCCTGGCAAAACGTGCTGGACCCGCGGTTCAATCTGCATTTGCGATTGGATCACGTGGCCGAAGTCTGGGCAGTCGATAAACCGACCCAGCGCGGTCCTGTCATGTCAGTCGAGGCATTTGACGCAGATGGCATGCTGATTTTCCAAGTCTTTGGTGTCGGCAAAGAAGGGCGCGATAGCCGTCCTGAATGGCGCGACCTTGTCGCCAACCTCGAGGGACTAAGTCTGGAGGCGGCACAATGAGATTGCCTGAATTTCACAGCGTGCGCGGGCAACATTGGTCCGCACCAATCTGGCTGTTGGCCATTCTGATCGTTCTGGCCTGCGTGCCGCGATTTTTAGCCGCGCAGCCCACGGATCGCATCGTTTCTGTGGGCGGTTCTATCACTGAAATCATCTATGCGTTGGGCGAACAGGATCGTTTGGTCGCACGCGATACCACGTCCAAATTCCCTGTCGCCGCACTTGATTTGCCGGACGTGGGCTACATTCGCAACCTCGCGTCCGAAGGGGTGCTCAGCGTTCAGCCCTCGATGATCATCACCGAAGACGGCGCAGGCCCACCCGAAACAATCGAAGTCTTGCAAGGCGCTGCGATCCCGATGATCACAATTCCTGACGCCTATTCACACGCAGGAATCGTGGCAAAAATCATCGCCGTTGGTGACGCATTGGGCGTGCCTGAAAAAGCCCGCGATTTGGCGCAGCAGGTGGATGCGGATTTGAACGCAGTGCGCGCAAGCGTTGAAACAACGTCGGAAAAATCCAAAACTGTGCTGTTTATCCTTAGCACAAATGGGGGCCGGATCACGGCATCTGGAACCAGTACGGCAGCGGATGGGATTATCCAAATGGCAGGCGGGCGCAACGCAATCACCAGTTTTGAAGGGTACAAACAGCTCACCGCCGAGGCCATCGCGGCTGCCGCCCCCGACGTTATTTTGATGATGGACAGGAGCGGGGATCATTCCGCAACGGCCGATGACCTGTTCAAAATGCCTGCTTTGATCACAACGCCAGCGGCCGCGAACCGTGCCTTGGTTCAGATGAACGGGCTGCTGTTGTTAGGGTTTGGACCGCGCACGCCACAAGCCGCTGAGCAGTTGAACACCGCGATTTATGGGGCAGGTTGATGGTTGCCGCAGATGTGTCGACGCAGGGCGCGCCGTTTGTTGATCGCCAAGCCGTCGCGCGCCGTGCTCATGTTTGGTTGGCGATTTTGCTGGGGGTGACCTGCATTGCCAGCCTTGCGGTTGGCGCGTCGGGCACCTCGCTTTGGGGGGCGTTGCTGAAACTGGTGCAGGGACAGGAATTGACCCTGACGGAACAAGTCGTGCTGCGTGATATTCGTGCGCCGCGCATGGTGATGGGCGTGTGTGTTGGTGCGGCTTTGGCCGTTTCGGGCGCGGTGATGCAAGGGTTGTTTCGCAACCCGCTGGCTGATCCCGGTCTGTTGGGTGTCAGCACGGGCGCGTCCCTTGGGGCGATTGGTGTTATTGTGTTGGGTGCCAGTTTGCCCACCGGAATCGTGGCCATTGCAGGGGATGGATTGCTGCCAATCGCCGCCTTTATCTGTGCATGGGGCTGCATGATTTTGCTGTACAAAGTATCGACGCGGGCAGGGCGCACGTCTGTTGCGACGATGTTGTTGGCGGGCATCGCGCTTAGCGCATTGTTCGGCGCGCTAAGTGGTGTTTTGGTCTATGTCGCGGATGATTTGCAGTTGCGCGAATTGACGTTTTGGTCACTTGGGTCGTTGTCTGGCGCATCGTGGATCAAGGTTAGCGTCGCAGGTCCGGTCATTTTAGGTGCGTTGATTTTGTCGTGCATGTTGGGGCGCGGGCTAAACGGTTTAGCCTTGGGCGAGGCCACGGCGCACCACATGGGTTTGCCTGTTGAACGGATCAAAAACACCGCGATTTTTGCAGTTGCGGCGGCGACAGGTGCTGCTGTGGCGATTTCGGGTGGCATCGGGTTTATCGGCATAGTGGTGCCGCATCTTTTGCGGCTGGCGACAGGGCCTGACCACCGCAGTTTGTTGATCAATTCGGGCCTTTTGGGCGCATCGCTATTGTTGGGTGCAGACATGGTGGCGCGCGTCATCGTGGCCCCCGCAGAATTACCGATCGGCATAATCACTGCGGTGATGGGCGCGCCGGTTTTCCTTTGGATTTTGCTGCGCAAACGCGGCTTGGTGGATATGTAACATGCTTCAGGCGACTAATATTTGCGTCAATTATGGCCACACAAACATCATCAATGGTTTGGATTTTACCGCCCGCGCGGGTGAATTGACGGCTATCGTCGGGCCAAACGGATCGGGCAAAACCACGTTGCTGCGCGCATTGACGGCGGAAACACCGTTTGACGGCACGATCCATTTGAACGGTTTGGATATCGCGCAAACGCCTGCTTGGGTCTTGGCCAGCCAACGCGCGGTGCTGTCGCAAGCCACAACTTTGTCGTTCCCGTTTCAAGCGATCGAAGTCGTGCGCCTAGGTCTGCAAACAGGATCAGAAACCGCCAATCATTTGGCACAAACCGCGCTGCACCGTGTGGGTTTGGCAGGCTATGAGGACCGATTTTACCAAGAATTATCGGGCGGCGAACAGCAGCGTGTTCAGCTCGCGCGCGTGCTCTGTCAGGTCTGGCATCCGGTTCAGGACGGCACGCCGCGATGGCTGTTGTTGGATGAACCGGTATCTAGCTTGGATATCGGACATCAGTTGATGGTTATGCAAATTGCGCATGCGTTTGCACAGGCAGGCGGCGGTGTGATTGCGGTGATGCATGATCTAAACCTCAGCGCTATGTTCGCGCAAACCATTGTTTTAATGAGCGAAGGCAGGATTGTCGCACAAGGCAGCCCGGATGATGTGCTGAGCGATGACAACATTTCGCAGGCCTATAAATGTAGCGTGCGCACCTGTACGCAGCCGCCCGCAAAAGGCTGGTATCTGTTGCCACAGGCCGCGGCGCACGGGTTTTAACGTGATGTAACGTCGGGTGATGCGCAGGGTGATCACGTTGTATCTGGACTTTGAACGCCGTCGCTCGTACTGGACTGCAATCCAGTGATCGAGCGATAAAATGACAACCACAACCTATCCCAGCCAGATTTTAGCCCAACGTCGCGCCGATATGGGTGTCCATATTATCGGCCTGTTGTTGATTTTGACAGCTGGTGCAGCGCTGATTATCAAAGCAGCACAAAGCGCGGATGGCCCAATCGTTTTTGCGGTTTCGGTGTATGTTTTGTGTGCTTTGATTTCGAATTTGGCGTCTTGGGCCTATCATTTTTCACCTTGGCACGATCGGCGCGTCCTGTTGCGCCGCATGGATCACGCGGCAATTTATCTAAGCATAACAGGTACTTTCACGCCGTTTTTCATTCAGGCAGGGACAACCTGGACACTGACCTTGTTTGGCGTGTGTTGGGGGCTGACGTTCGTGGCCATTTGGAAGAAATTCATGGATGGTAACGTCAAATCAAAATGGTCCACGGCATCGTATCTTGGATTGGGCGCAATCGGATTGTGCGCGTTGCCTGATTTACAGGACGTGCCTGCACAGACGCTTTGGTACATTTTGGGCGGCGCTGCCTGCTATGTTATTGGAACTGCGTTTTACGTGCGCAGAACCATGGCGTTCCGGTTTGCGACTTGGCACATGTGGGTCAATTTTGGCGGTATTTCGATGTTTGTCGGAATTTGGTTGGCGTTGTTCTAAGGGCTGAATTTTGTCGTAAGCCCGACTGTTGTGGTTCACTGACAATGGAGTCCCAGTCGCTGGGGTTGTCTTTTAAGGTTTCAAATTCCAAAAGATCGCGGCGGCCATATTCGTCGGCGATTGCAGTTGCAAAATCATGCACAGATCGGGGAACACCACTGCAGATGTTCATCGCACCTTGGCGGTTTCCCAGTGCTGCATCGCAAATATTCGCGCCTGCGGTTTTGACATCGATAAAATCACGGACCTGTTTGCCGGAGCCTAGAAACACGGGGGTGCTTTCGGAAAGACACTTGTGCGAATGCGCAAAAAGCCGATGCGCCAGTCGCGCTTTGGGGTGGGTCTTCAAAAGGGGTGACGTTTTTGTTGTTGTTTAACAACGGTGATACGCCGCAAATTGACTGCGTGATTGATTTGAATGTCGCAAAACAGGACTGCTTTATGCCCTTAAGCGGAACGATGATTGTGTCACCAGATACGGCAAAACGGCGTGGGGTCGGGACCGTGATTATCATGAACCCAAACTACGAGGCTGAAATTCGCGCACAGATCAAAGACATGGGGTGGGACGTGGAAATCGTGGTCTTAAATGGGTGATAAGGACCACACGTTTTTACAGCAGGATATCGTTTTCATCACTGATCGCCGTCGCTGCAGGCAGGGCTGATTTATACTGTTCCAACGATTTGTAATCTGATTTGTTCGATCCGGTGATGCCCTGAAATTCATCCCAAGCCAAAGTGACGCGTTTTGGCGGCTTAGTACGCTTATTCGCAACTTTTAGGTTCTGATCACGGTCGTACAACAGCGGATCGAACGTACGTAATGCCGGAAACCCAAGGCCGGTCAAAACCTCGATTGTTGACAGCCTAACCTGTTCCAAAACCGGCGCAAACGGCAATGGTTCAGCGTGATCGTAGTCCCGTTGCCACAGCAAAAACGCAGCAGACCGCATCGCCCCGTCAAGTTCGATCGAGATGATTTTCCAAAACCCTGCGGGAATTTGAATTGGGGTTTCGTCGGGCGCATTTTGGAGGATCGGGTCGTCTTCGGTAAACACAGGACCGCCAAAAACGCAGGCGCGATGTTTGCCGCCCTCAACCCGCTTTAGCATCCAGTCTTCGATCAAACCCCACGCGTTTGAGTGCAAGGTTTCGTGCTGCGGTGCAATGTTTGACCAATGGTCGCTTTCACGTTCGGCGATTGCAGCGTCAACAGGGTCGCCCCACGACATGCTTTTGCGGCGGGCAATATGGCCCTGATCCCATGGATTGTTCCGATACCCACGATCCTTGTCCACTTGCAGGCGGTTAGGTTTTATCAGCGGATCAAATTTAAAACTGCGCGATTTGTACTGTTTCCGAGAAAGGCTATCGCCTTCGATGTTATGCGCGGTGCAGGTGGCAAACCCGCGATCCTGATTGAAAATCAGCGAATATCTGGAATGATGAATGTAGTCACCGCCCTGAAATGCCGTGCGCAAAACCCGCGCGCCGGGCACGGGCAGCGGAATCGTGTGGCCGGAAATAAAGTCTGGATCATATCCCATTTTTGTCGCTTTCAATGCGTGCTGTTTCATAAATCTATCCGCAGCGATGCCGCGAGCAAGGTGTTGGAAAACCCGTCCAACCGCAGCACTGTGCCCGCCAGCGCACTGTCAATTATTGTGGTGCCATCGGTGATATCGTGGCTGCTGATGGGGCGGTTATCAATGTAAATGTCCAACCGGTCCAAGCCAAGCGTTGTCGCTGTTACGCGATTTGAATTCACCGATGCATCTAGCTTGTAAATCTCTTGGGTTTTTAGAATTTCACCGGCGCGGTTGATCAAGTCGACATTGCCGTTCAGCAAATCATCGTGTGTCATTGCGTGCCTTGAATCCGGTGTAACACCCAGATCCTCAAGCGGAATTCCAGTCTGCGGACCGACCCTAAGGGTGCGCCTGATCGCCACGCGCAGTCCGGCGGAATTTGGCAGATCCTTGAACGGCGTTTCGGAATCTGCGGGATGCGGCACCTCCAAAAGTTGCTTGAGCAATCCGTGGGTCCAAACATTTGCGCCGCCAGCGCCGGTGTTGCCGTCGACACCCAGAATATGTCCGATATTGTGGTCTTGAAAACCGGCGGCAAAAATATCCGTCGCACTATAGCAACGCGCATCGGTGATCAGCAGGGCAGGCCCGTGATAGCGTTGACCGCGCGCATTCGCAAACGCGTGCGGCGTGATCGGATACCCGCGCGAATAGACGGCGCCGGTCGTGACGGATTCCTGCAACGACGCCAGCCACGGACCCAGTTCGATCCCCACAGGGTTGCCGGCGTGACGCGCACAAATTTTTGTATTCAGCGGCGTGCTGATAAACTGCGTCGGTTCGGGCGTGATCTCGCGTGGGGTCAGAATTTGCAGCAGACCTTCGCTGGCGTGAATATGCCCGCCGCCATTGCCGCGCACATCAAGGATCAGACCGTTTTGCGGCAACAGCCCAGCCAGTCGGGTAAATTCATCAATGAACTGCCCGGGGTCATCGACGTTAAAGGTAAATATCCGGATGTAGCCAAATTCCCCCGACGATGTTGTCACGCTGCGGGCGCGAAACACACCTGACATTCGGGTTGGAATATCAGCGCCTTCAGCCGCTTTTTTCGACAAGTCCTTGGTGGATTTTGACTGCTTTGCCAGAACCTTAGGTGCGAACAACATCATTTTGGTGCGTTGAACTGCGTCTGCTTCGATATCCAAACCCAAACTGGCCGCATTTTCGGTTGCAACGTTTGGATCAACGCCATTGCGCGACGGCAGCGCGGGCGACACAATCCATTCCTGCCGTGTCTCGCGCTGGCGCCCGTTGTGATCTGAATAACCGACATCAACCCAGATTTCATCCGGTGGCATTGCGCGCGTAAGTCCACGAATGGTCAGCCCGTCAACACCGCGCACACGACGCGCGTCAGTATTACTGCCCGCATGCAAGGCGGCCGAAACCTCGATCGCGCGGGAAATCGGAACACCGTTCCAACTGGTTATTTCGACCCCGCTTTTGAAATGCGCATGGCTGAACCCCTGAACAAAATGGCTGGCCATGAACCGCGATGTGCCATCTGCCTCGAAATATTCTTCGACATCAAATGGCAGGAACGCGGATCTGCCCTTGAACGGTTCGGGCAGCATGTAGTTCGTGTGCAGGTCACGTACGGAGGTGAAAATGTCGATCATCTCGCGATGGAATGCAAATTCGGACCCCATGGTTGCGGTGCTGGTGTGCTGCAGGCGATGTTCTAACAGTTTCAGCCGTTGGATCGGATCGACCCCGTGCATCGCGCGTTTTAGGGGCAAGTGGACAAAGTTTTCTTCAAGCAGAACAAGCGCTTGATCTACCAACCGCCTGCGATCATCCAGTGAAAGGGTGCCAGCGGTTGCCAGAAAAACGGGCAGCTCTACCGAGGCGGACAGATGGTCACGAACGGCTTTGTGGGTCTTGCTCAAGAACTTGAGGTTCTTGCTGAGCTTTGGTTTTGAATTTTGTGGCATCCCAATACCTCGAACAATTATTTCAACTTAAATGCGAGTTTAATACCCGATTAAGGTGTGTTTGTCGATATTTTTGGAATTGTGGGGCTTGAGTGGGGTACACGTCGAAGGTGGGTTTCGTCAGAGGATGCGCCTGTTAACACTCTGACTGGTCAGGATCAGAACTTGAATTTCCCTATACGGTTTTGAGAGCGATTAGTCGAAGTAACGCACCAGTTGACGGGCAGGGCGAAAAATCTCGATCAGCACATCGATCACTTCGTCATCCAACAGCATTTCGTCAGTGATATCCTTGCGACAGCCAAGCCCGACCATTTTCAAATAAGGCGCGGCAGAGTGTTTTTCGTCAAAACCGTCAGGCACCACGTTCAATTCTTTTCGCGTTACCAATCCATCAGGAAATACAGCCATAAAATCGGCATCGTCCAGCACGGATTTTAGGCCATCGGGATCATCAACCAGACGCGCGCGCAGACGTGCTAACGCTTCTTTTGAGGGCTGGAACAATCCCGCACCCGCATGGCAATTTCCCGGTTCAATATGTAGGTAATATCCAACATCTTCTGTAGGTTGACCGGCATTTGCAAAGACATCGATACCGGTTCGATACAGGGCACGCCCAACGCGATCACGGGGTTCTTGAAAGAACTTGGTATAGCTTTGCTTTGGTTTAATTCCGGCGTCGGCTACAGTGTGATCAAAGCGGTCGGCGTAGTCGTGCAGGGTCATCGCGATGCCGGTAAAATTGCGCATTGCATCGTCACGGTCTTCGCGATTTTCGTCCAGCCACGCCTTGCGATTGTTCGCTGCAAGGTCCGTGAGGAACGTGAATGTTTCTGGCTCTACCATGGGCGCAACTCCTGTTTCGCAAGGTGCCATTTGGCGCGACTGCGATGTGTTACCACCCTTGTAAGGCTAATTTGGTGCATCAGCCATGCGTTTCTAGCGAAGGATATTGAACGCGCGCGGCCAGCCTAGGGTGTGGTCCCTAAAACCGACCTGATGTTCGCCGAAAGGGGGCCTTTTTTGAATGGTTTAGAAATGAACGCAGCATCAGAATCCAAACCCGTGCTTAGCGATAATCGGTCAGCAGAATAGCCGGACATAAAGATCACCTTGGCATCGGGATGGATGATTTTCAGATGTTCGACAAATTCCACACCGTTCTTGCCACCGGGTAATAAAATATCGACCAAATACAGATCGGCGCTGGCATTTATGGACACCCAGTCGAGCGCCTGCGCGACAGTATCGGACGTCGTCACCTTGTATCCCAGCGACGTCACCATCTTTGAAACCACTTGCTGTACGTTGTGGTTGTCTTCGAGAATGTGGATGTGTTCGTGGCTGCCAAGCATGTTTTTCTGCGTGACGTCAGGGGCAATCTGCGTCGACGCCGCGCTTGATCGGGGCAGGTACATCGACACTTTGGTACCTTCATTGATGGCGCTTTTGATGCTGACATCACCGTGCGATTGGCGCGAAAACCCAAGCACCATAGACAGACCTAAACCGCTGCCTTGGCCGACGCCTTTGGTCGTGAAAAAGGGTTCAAACGATTTCGCAAGCGTGTCTGCGGCCATACCTTGCCCAGTGTCTTGGACCGATATTTCGACGTAGTCCGTGCCGTCCAGTTCAAGTTTTTCGTGATCAGCAATGTCTTCTAATGTCTTGTTTTTGCAAGATATCGTAAGCGTACCACCTGATGGCATTGCCGCGCGCGCATTCAACGCCAAATTCAAAATCGCAGACTGAAGCATGGTTTGATCGGCGTGCGCATTCCAAAGATCATCGGGTGCGTCAAACGTCACGGTTGTCATGTCACCCAGCGCGCGCAGGAACGTATTTTCCATCTCTGGAATAAGTTGGTTCAGATCAATGGCGCGTGGGATAAGTATTTGTTGTTTGGCAAATGCTAACAAATGACGCGTCAGATCAGCACCGCGTTTGACCGCATTTATGATCTCTGATGTTAGTTCGGTATGTTTGGTTTCAAGTTCAGCCAGCAGTTCAGCGTTGCCCAGAATAACCGTCAGTAGATTGTTGAAATCATGCGCGATGCCGCCGGTCAATTGTCCAACCGCCTCTAGCCGTTGCGAGATCAGAATGTTGGATTCCAGTTTCTTTCGTTCACTCACATCGGTCAGCAATCCGACGGACCGAACGACCTTGCCGTGTGCGCCGGAAATGCATTTGCCCTGAAAATGAAACCAAAGGATATCGCCGGATTTATTGTGAAAACGCGCCTCAAAAGAAAGTGCGCGTTCAGGCGTTCTAAAGTGTTGTTTGATGATCGATTTGTACGTGTCGATTTCTTCGGGATGCAGGAACCCGATGAACCCTTTGCTGGCCAGAATGTCTGCAAATTCCGCGTCGGTGTAGCCAAGTAAATTGATGAATTTCGGCGACATGATCAACGTGTCTGTCTGAACGTCCCAGTCCCAAATTGATGCCGTTTCCACCGCCAATTCGTAGCGTTCCCGGGATTCCCGCAGCTTGCTGTCCGATGTTGCAATTTCGGTCTTGAGGGCGATTTTCTCGATCTCTTGCAACGATCTTAATCTGCTGCGTTCGGTGACGTCTTCTTCGCTGAGGAATACGACAAAGTTGCCGGTGACAGGATCACGCCCTTTGCGCGCTGTTATTGAATGCGCGCGTGGGCCCTGTGATGTGATGACGTTTGCTTCAAATGTGGTGGCTTCGTTTGTGGCGATGGTGGTTAAAATATGTGCCGCGACGTCTTTGGATTCCAGCCTGTTGCCTAGGTCGGATGCGTTGATATCAGCGCTGTCGTCCTTGCCATAACAGGCGAGGGACGCGGGGTTTTGAGCCAACAGTTTCCCGTCTGTCGAAAACGTTGACACCATTAAGGACGTCGCGCGCGCAGCCTCTAGCAGGCGCCATGTATCATCATCGGCATCCCGGTTCAGGATACGCACAAGTTCGATCATGATCGCCTTATATTTGTGTTCTATCGTGACGGATTGAAACGACAGGATTACCGTTTGCGGTTCGTCAGAGGGGTATAGTGTCCAGGTGTCGACCAGTTTTGTGTTGTCAGTCGCGAGGTCCACAATCTGGCGCAAGCGCTTTTGAACAGACGCGCTGTCAGTTGAAAAATCACGTTGTCTTAGGTCACTGACAGTTGCCGATTTCCAAAACGCCAGACCCTGATCATTTGCCCACCACAGGCTGTTGCGATCAACATCAAATATCCAAACCGGCGTGGACAGGTTTTGCAATTGGCGGACGTCCTGAAGATCGTCAAAGTTGGGTCTGCTCAAACGCCGGTCCTTTTTTCATGCAAAGCTATCGTTTCAAAAACCAATTATAGCCGTTCGGTTGCGTGCTATGCAAATTTGCAGAAAATTAAACCTATGCGTGTGGGTGCGTGTTTGGAATTTACCGGCCCCTTGTTTGAACCCGAAAAACGACGCAAATTGAGGTTGAGAAATGGCGCACCCGTGTTCACGATGTCAGCCGAATATTGGCGCGTATATTTTAGCGTATAAACGTAATTTCTAGGGCAGACCGATGGACTTAAACAACTTTGTTCCCAAAGGCGCTGCGAGCTTTCATGTCGATCATGAGGGGCCAGCCAAGGATTTGCATTTCTTGTTGTTGCCAAAGCTGACGATGCTGGCGTTTGCCTCTGCGGTTGAGGTGCTGAGGGTCGCCAATCAGGTCACGAACAAAGAACTGTATCGCTGGTTTTTGATGTCCGAGGACGGCGCGCCTGTGTGCTGTTCGAACGGCATTGAAATCACCCCGAATGCGGGCCTCGAAAATTTGCGGCGGGACGCGATGGTTTTTGTCTGCTCGGGGATCGAACCGGCGCACACAACCAGCGCAAATGTGCTGGCTTGGATCAGGCGGCAACGCGCGTTTGGGTGCAATTTTGGGGGTATTTGTACGGGTGCGTTCGCGCTTGCCAAGGCCGGAATTCTTGAGGGAAAAACCTTCACCTTGCACTGGGAAAACCTACCGGCATTTTTCGAACATTTCTACGATCTGGAGCCTACAAAAAACCTATACGAGATAGACGGAACGCTGATGACCTGTGGCGGGGGCAGTGCAGCAACTGACATGATGCTGGACATGATCGAAACGGATCACGGCAAGGATTTGGCCGTGATTGTGGCCGATATGTGTATTCATTTTCGATCGAATAATCGTCAAACCCCGCAGAAATCTGCGTATTCCGTCGCGTTAAGCAGTCGCAACCAGCATCTGACCAGCGCAATGCAATGGATGGATAAATCTATCGAAGAACCGCTGGATATTACCGATATCGCCGATCGCGTAAAATTATCGAGGCGGCAGTTGGAACGCCTGTTCAAGCAATACGTTGGGGTGTCGCCGGCGCAATATTTTATCCAACTGCGTATCGCCCGTGGGCATGCGCTGTTGAACGAAACGAACATGACCGTTGCGCAAATCGCGACCGCCACAGGGTTCAGCAGCGCGACGCAGTTTTCGCAAAGATTCAGGAAACGCTTTGGTCAATCGCCGTCCGGGTTTCGCAAAAGCTGGGCCGACACGTCATTGAAATCTAAATAGATTTTGGTGATAATTGGTCACGCCTGAACGACAAAATCCTGAAAAATATGACACTTTGCGCGACATGATCCTCCAATTTCTAGCAGATTTGGGCGAAATGGCGTAAGTCACCACAATTTTGTGCACGGTTTATAAAGTTGGCATCTAGAAGGTCCGCATCGTTATTCCGGCCCGAAAGCGGTGCCAGTACTTGCGCCACTCTTTTCGGGGCGCCCTCGAAATTGATGATGACGGAATGCTGCCAAAACAATTCGGCTATTCGCGTCAGTTGCTGGAAACGCATTCGCCTGATGGCTTGAGCTGGGTCAAGGGCGCGTACGGCTGGCCAATTTTGGCGCGGTTCCTGACACTATCAATGATGTGCTGGCTCATGCCGGTTCGTTCCCGTGGGTGATTTTTCTACGGTGGAAACGTTGCGCCGAAATCATAGGCTTGAAAACCTGAAGCCAGACTATCTTTGCTGGTATCGATACATTCCGAGATCGGCGCGTAAAAACCCCGATCTAAACCAACACGCAATCGGACCTTATCGCCGCGCGGCAGGGGCCATTGCCATCAAGGCGCAGCGTGAAAGAACGCCTCGTGCGCGTGCAAAACCATCTGCGCAGTTTTCGGCTGTCTGCGAGGCAAGGATCAGAGAACACCATTCTGACCGCGGCCAAGCATCGCGCCAAAAGCTTTCAGCGCGAGCTTTGATTGCTTCAAACGTTTCAGGAATCCGTCATGTGCCACGGTGATCAACAGCTTGCCTGCTACGTCTTTGTCGATCTCGACAGTGATGCCGGTTTCGATGATCAAGTCAGGTTTAGCCGCCCAATTGCGTTCGCATGGCTTGATACACAACTGCCGTGGCGACGTTGGCCAAATTCAGGGATCGAACCAGCGGGCTGCGCATCGGTAGGTTGAACACGCGATCGTCCATTCCGTCGAGAACGGTTGCCGGTAGCCCTTTGGATTCACATCCAAAAACCAGATATGCATCTTTTTGAAATTCGGGTTCAAACACGCTTTGTGCGCCATGTTCTTCAAAGAAATACATGTGATCGCGCTGCGGTTTTCTATCGTCCAGAAACGCCTGCCAGCTGTCAAATTGGCTGAGCTGAACATGTTTCCAGTAATCCATACCGGCCCGTCGCACGGCTTTTTCCTCGATGGAAAATCCGTAGGGTTTGATCAGGATCAGTTCCAGTTCCAACGCCACACAGGTCCGCCCGATTGCACCGGTATTGTAGGGAATTTCAGGCGTCACCAATACCATTTTCATGCGCGGTTCAGACATCAGATGCGTGGACTTTCTAATTCACAGGCGCAGGATCAGCCCGTTGTTGGTATCGTGTTACCTCAACCATGGGGTCCTTCACAACGACAACCTTAAAGGCCCAAATCCAGCGACTATCAAAACAATTTTCGGTGGGCGAACAGTGCCAAACACGTGATCCGAAACGATGGGATTGTGGCGGCGTTTGTCGATCGAGGTGACAGAACAAAGGCCTGTCACCTCAATTTCGATAATCGCGATGACCTATGTCATCACATCTAACCCAGATGCCTCAGGCGGTAAGCGTATCAGCAAAAACATCAGAGGTATTCGTGATCCCCAGACGCGCTTTGATCGTTTCCGGCAACAAACGCTGTGACGAAATACGCATGCGATCCATCTCAGGAATGATCCGTTCAATCCCATAAAGACTGAGGTATTCGTCGTAGTTGTCAAAGGTCACACGATCTGCGGCGTCGACAAATGTCTCGGCCAAAACGCCATTCGCGATGATCACGTCGTGGGTTTCAGTTTCGATGTGAAAATACGTGACGTGCTGGGGCAGTGCGGCGCGCGGCACCAGATTGATCGTCGTTCCATTCACCAAGGCAGACGCGTTAATGACCAGATCATTTAGGATAATGCCGTGATCCGCTGTGACCGTCAGATCGTGGTGGGGCAGGGTGTCGCCAAATGCTCCGGCTGAAATACGCACAGGCTGCACGTTTCTAGAAATCGCAGTGGTGTGACGTGTGCGACCGATCCATTTGACCGCAACGCTGTAGCCCTGTGCCGTCATGATCGTATCACCGATGCTCAATTCCTGAACCAAGCGTTCGCCGTTTGGCGTGGCGATCATGGTATCAACGGCAAAACATGCGTTGTTGAACGTGGCACCTGTACTGACAGTAGGTGTGGCCGGTTCTGTGAGGGGCGCTTGATCCAAAAGCACCGAAATGAAATCTGGAAATGCATCAAAGGAAAAGACAGGCCAGGTCACACCGTCGACAACCATGGTCCCGACATACGTAATTGCCTGACCGGAAATCGTGCCCGTATCGCCTGTTTCAAACGTCGTATCCGCGTCACCATCTGTTACCGTGTCGGCAACGGTCTGCGTGCTTGGCGAACCGGGCGTCGGGCTGAAACCACCGCCTGATCCTGATCCATCGCCGATATCATATGTGATTGAATGCGTGGTTGTGAAACTGCCCATGTTCAAAATGTCCTTAACAAAAGATTAAAGGCGCAGTTTGTCGTCAAATGGCGGTTAGTCAAGGTGATACGTTCGATCCCGCGCGGTAAACGTAGGGTTTGCTTTGCGCAGGCAGGGTGTACGCGATTTTAAGTCCTAAACGACTGTTCGCTATTTAGAATGTGCGGCCCATTCATCGTAGACTCGAGAATTCGAACCTGATCATGGGTCAATTGCAGTGTTGTTGATCCGTTGCCTTGGGGATCAAATTTTGAATGGCTTGTTCGACGTCACCGATTGCGGTTTTCCAGCCTGAATAAGATTGGTCAAGTATGGACCATGGACCGTCCAAATCCGCACCGACGTTAAACGACATGAACACACTAGACGTGTCGCGCAATGGCCCATCCGAATGTCAAAGAAGATGACGTGTTCATGAGCTCTATTCCAAAATCAGACCCTGCTCACCGATTAGCCGTCAGCCAGAAACGTTAGGTACCTATCAAAAATCTGCATGCCTGCGCGCCCAAAACGGGCTGTCCGCCCATCGTTTTTCACTGCTGTAGACACGGTTGCGCGCTGTCAAATAGTCCTGCACCCCCTTGGCGATATCGCTGGCATAAGCCTGCATTTTCTGGCGGTCTTGGGCGACAAACGCGTCCGTGGCTTGGATGGCGGACCAAAGTGCCGTTGTCATGCCATGTGATGACAGGGGGTCGAAGGCGGCGGATGCATCACCGATGGCCACCCAACCGGCACCAATGGCCGGAGCGATCCAGCTGCTGTTTGTCGTCATGCGTGATAAATGGTCGAAATGATCATAGCCGTAGTCGGATAAAAACGCAGATATTGCCTTGGTTTTGCGGGCCTTTGCGTCCAGTTCAGATGTGTCAAACCCGGCCAGGTCCGCGTCTGAATAGTAATTCACGACAACACGCTGATTCGCCAGCACAGACATGTACCACCAGCCGTGTTCTTCTGCTTCGATCAGGGTGACGGGAACGGGTTCTTGGCGGTCTGAACTGGTGTAAACAGCATACTGGCAGCACAATTTGTCCGCCTGAAACCGGGGCGAGAATTTTGAGGCAACAATGGCTTTTCGCCCCGTTGCATCAAAGACAAAATCGGCTGTGATACACCCATTTGCAGTGTCCAGTTGCCAATGCCCGTCGGTGATACGCACGTCCGTGACATCACATTCGATCCTCTCGGCACCAGCGGTGATCGCTTGCGCACTCAGAACATCCTCAAAGGCCCCGCGATCAAGAACGATCGGGGGCCCTTCGATTTGTGCAATTGCGTGACGCACAGCCAAGGTGTCGCTGCCCCACGCCGAATAGGTGGTATGGGCGTGGCGGTGCACTTCGGACCGCAGCATCGCGTCCGAGTTCAGGGTCTTGAGCAACGGGATCGCAGCAGCGCTAAGATGCTCGCCGGGCTTGAACGTATCGCGACGGTCCGCCGCAATCCAGACGGGACGCAGCCCACTTTGCGCCAAACGCAAAGCAGCTGCAGCCCCCGCGATCCCGCCGCCTAGAACGGCAACTGGATACCTCAATTCGGCAGCATTCCCTGACTTGGCGTCCATTCGAACCGGGTTTCCATATTGTCGGCATGTTGCATTTCAACAAAGACATCGCCCTGTGGTGACGGCATCCTGACGACAAAACCCATGCGTTCCCAAATGGTGATCATATTGGTGATCCCATCCCAATAACTGGAATTTGCATGATACCCGATCCCCGCAACGCCGCGCGACCAGTTCACACGATTGGCAAGGAACTTTTCGCGTTCTTCATCGGTCAGAGTCTCGTCCAGACTGGCGGTATAATAGGGTTCCGGCAGCACATCGATGGGCAACAAC
>JBLHSG010000012.1:0-115851 GCA_047626725.1 Ascidiaceihabitans sp. | reverse complement strand
TAAAGCCCGTTCCAAGATGTCTATTAGATCAAGGACACAAGGGCTTAATTTGGTGCGGCCGAGAAGACTCGAACTTCCACGGGTGTTACCCCACAGCGACCTCAACGCTGCGCGTCTACCATTCCGCCACGGCCGCACCGATGGATGGTCGGGCTGATCTAGCCCTTACTGCGCCCAAAGTGAAGTCGAAAAGTGATCACAAGCCAGATGAATTTGATATAGTGCGCCATTCCCTGTCCAAATCCCGATTATGACTGACGCAGCACGGCGGTTTGGGCCAGTTTTTGCCCCTGCCCGCGCAGGGCTTCACGCAGGTTTGTCACGCCAAAGGCTTGCAATCCGCGATCCAAGGCCTGATTTTAACAACTCTGAAACACGCAAGGTGAGATCAATGGAAAACACAATGAAAACCGGCGCGGATCAACCAGGTCCTGTGATCGACGTTGATATTGTTTCTGACGTCATGTGCCCGTGGTGCATCGTCGGGTATCGCCAGCTTGAACAGGCTTTGGGCCAAACCGGCATGGGCGCGCGCATTCGTTGGCATCCGTTTGAACTGAACCCCGCCATGCCACCCGAGGGTCAAAACCTGAGCGAACATATTCAGGAAAAATACGGCAGCACGCCGGAACAATCCGCACAAAACCGCGCGCAAATGCAGTCGCTGGGCACGCAACTGGGCATCGATTTCCAGTTCAGCCCCGAAAGCCGCATCGTAAACACGTTTGCCGCACATCAATTGCTCGACTTTGCGCTAAGCCAAGGCAAGCAGCATCCGTTGAAGATGGCGTTGTTTGACGCGCATTTCACCCACGGGCGCGATGTGTCGAAAACAGATGTTTTGATCGAGGTCGCAACCGAAGTTGGCCTGAACGCCGAGGATGCGCAGAAAGTCCTCGTGGACGGCAGTTTGGCGCAAAACGTGCGTGAAAAGCAGCAATTCTGGACAGAACGTGGCATTTCAGGCGTTCCGTCAATGATCTTTGCAGGCAAATATCTGGTAACCGGGGCGCAGGGTGCGGATAATTACGCGCAGTTGTTAACCAAGACCGCACAAGAGCTTCAGGGCGAACCTGTCTAGTGGTTGAATGGATCACCTCGGACGGTTTAACCGACTTTCGCGAGGCCGAAATCTGGATGGAAAACCGCGCCGCTGCGATTGCGGCGGGTGACGCTGCGGAATGTATTTGGCTGGTTGAACACCCCCCGCTGTATACGGCCGGCACATCCGCCAAGGACAAGGATCTGACGGACCCCAACCGTTTTCCTGTCCACACCACAAAACGCGGCGGGCAATACACCTATCACGGCCCCGGTCAGCGCGTTGCCTACACCCTTTTGGACGTGTCAAAGCGTGGGCGCGATGTGCGCAAGTTTGTTGAGCAACTCGAAAACTGGGTGATCACGGCGCTGTCGGATTTTAACGTCGTTGGTGCAATCCGTGACGGGCGTGTTGGTGTGTGGGTCGATCGGCCGGACAAGCCATTGATGGCAGATGGGTCAATCGCCGAAGACAAAATCGCGGCGATCGGGATTAGATTGCGCAAATGGATCAGTTTTCACGGCATTTCGATCAACGTCGAACCGGACCTGAGCCATTTTGACGGCATCGTGCCTTGTGGCATCACGCAACATGGCGTGACGTCATTGGTCGATTTAGGATTGCCCGTGAGCATGGATGACGTCGACGTCGCGCTAAAGCGCAGCTTTGATGTGGTGTTTGGCCAACCCTAAGGGGTTAAGCCGCCGTCGCCTTTAGTGTTTCAACTTCGAAACCACGCAATGTCGGGCGCGCCGCAGGGCTTGCACAGTCCAGCAACTCTGGGAACAGCTCTTGAATTTCTGCCGACACTTCGTCGTCCTGTGTCGATTCACTGTCCAAATGGTAGCTTTCTGTCGCTGCCCCTTCGGCAAAGATGATCCTGTGTTGATCCAGCAAAATGTGGAAATACGTGACCTTTTCGACGCGGGCGCGATAGATCGTATCGCCGTTGCAAAGTGTGATGGCCGTTGCCAATGCTTCGTCAATGCCAAACAAGAAATCGGCCCGCCAATCGGTGATCAACATCCGGTGCGCGGGTGACACGATCAATTGACGTGTATTGCCCAGCGCCCCTTTGGAAATCACAACCGGGGCAAATCGACTGTCCCCCGCCACAACACGCGACATCAGCGCGCGCACAGGTTGGAACCCGCTATCAAGCGTGCGCAGACGCATGTCTGTTGTCAGGTTTTCAACGGCAATCGGCCCCTGATCGGTTTCGATCATCGTGCCTTGGGTGAAACAGGCAACGTTGGTGTTATCAAAAGTCAGATCGCCTGACGCGACGCCTGTCATCACGATCGAGCCGCCCAAAAGCGTATCGTCCGCCGTGTCGTTGGCCGATTGGTTCAGGATGCCATCGTCATCAAGGTCAGCGCGCAATTCAAAGATGTTCGTGTAGTAGTCATTCAGATCAATGAAATCGTTGTTTGTTTGATCGTTGTCATTCAACACGCCGCTGTTGCCAGCGTTGAAATCCGTGATCGTGTCGTCGCCGTCGCCCATGGAATAGACGAACACATCGTCGCCTGCGCCACCGGTCAGGGTGTCGTTTCCAGTGCCGCCTGTAAGCGTGTCGTCGCTGGCCTCGACGCTGACGACCGACAAGTTGTCGATGGCAAAGCTTTCGTTGGCCAATGTGCTGTTCAGGTTGCTGCCAAAGCCAAGCGTTACGGCGGTTGGCGGATTATCGATGGTTAGAACGACACCCATGATGGTGTCTTGGGTCGCTGTGGAACCACCTAGGCTGCCTGTGGCTGTGTTCGTGAAATCAAAGGTGTAGGTTGCGCCATCAGCCCCGACAACCGTCTGGCTGGCGGGTGATCCGGTGTCGCCCTCGACGTGGGTGATACGCACCTCTTCGCCGTTGACGGTGATGATGAATTCTTCGCCGGTGTTCCAGCTGTCCAACAACAGTGCATCAAATTCGATGACAACCTGATCCGCATCGGACCCGACCTGAAACGTGTTTTCGGTGGCAATCGTGCCATCCGCGCCAGAAAAGCGGCCCAGAATGTCGCCCAAAAGCGGGTCATTTTCGGTGGTCGCGTTGGTCCAGCCATCCGCGTTGTCAGAAAAATCATTGTCGTAGATTGTGGTGATGTCGTCGCCGTCATCGCCGACCAGACTGTCGTCGCCAGCGCCGCCAAGCAGTTCATCGGACCCTGCGCCACCTTCGAGTGTGTCGTTGCCCGCATCGCCTGAAAGACTGTCATCGCCAGTGCCGCCATCAACGCTGTCGTTGTCAGCGCCGCCGTTCAGCGTGTCAGCGCCGCCGTTGCCCATAATCGTGTCGTTGCCAGCGCCGCCGTCGATCGAATCGTCGCCCTCAACGCCCGCAGGAACACCCGTGATCGAATATTCAGGGCCAGGTGGCAGGCCAATCATGTCAGTGGTCAGCAGGTTTTCAGTCGCGCCGCCCGTGTCAGGCCCGGAAATCGTGGCCGACAATGTGTCGCCGCCCTGGTTTTCCCAATAGCGGATCTGGATCGTGTATGTTTCGTTCGGGTCCAAGATCGCATCGCCATAACGCGTGGTCGAACCTTGGTGGAAATCGTTGTTCATATAGTCCAGCGTGCCGCCGGTCTGGTTGGCGAACTGAACAGGGTTGCCTGCGGAATCAAATATCTGGATCGTGGATCCGTCATCTGAACGCGTGGCCAAGCGGTAGGTCCCGCCTGCTGTGGTATTAAGTGTGCTGGTGTAAACGACGCCAAAGTTTTCCGCATTGGTCGCAGCCGAATCGCCGCGGACCGAATTGGTTAGCCCACCTTCGTTAAAGTCGGTGACGTAGCCCGATCCCGTGCGCGCCCCGTCCTCCATATCAAAGGCTTGCCCTGCGGCAGAGGTAAAGTCGTAGTCGAATGTCTCAAAATGCCACGCGCCATCAACCGGCCCGTCGCCTGCCAAGACATCGTTGCCGCCTGTTCCGGTGATTGTGTCATTGCCAAACCCGCCTGTGAGCGTGTCGTCGCCAGCAGAGCCTGTCAGCGTCTGATCACCTTGCGTGGCCGGGTTTGTGTTATCATTCGTTGACATAAAAATCTCACCAATTGCACTAAGTGTACGGTACGCGGACCTATTGGCCCGCAGGATGGGAATAATTCGACTTCGTGGTCAAAATCCGCCGCGAACGGATCAATTTTAAGATGCTTGCGGCAAAAACAAGGCACACGGGCAGAAGCGGCCTAGAATCACTGTGAATTTGGGGGGCAGTTTGCAGAATCTCTAGCATAGAGTGTATCTGATACACGCCTAGATCGCAATTCGACTGTGTATCGGGCGATGATTAACACGACTTAGACAATCCTAGGTATTATCTTGAGCCAAGCCGCGCATCTGCATCTTTCGACTTTGTGTCCCTTCGATACACGTCACAACGTCGCAGGTATCAAGTGTAACCCCTTGGAATTCTGACAACCCACTGCAAGCGCGACGATTTTGCCCAGATAAAGCCCATCTCAGACATTGCTCAGTAACGATTGGTCCAGTAGAACGACAAGGAATCCACTTGCGGCACACATCCGTCGTAAGGCCAAATCATAAAATCAGGAGGCACCGCATGGCAGACGCAGCCATTCACGGGCACGACCATCACGACGAGCGTGGGTTCTTTACACGCTGGTTTATGTCCACGAACCACAAAGATATCGGCATTTTGTATCTGATCGTTTCAGCCCTCGTCGGGTTTGTTTCGGTCGCGTTCACCGTTTACATGCGGCTTGAACTGATGGACCCAGGTGTCCAGTACATGTGTCTCGAAGGCGCACGTATGTTTGCATCCAGCGAACTTTGTACGCCAAACGGTCACCTTTGGAATGTTCTGATCACCGCGCATGGCATCTTGATGATGTTCTTCGTGGTTATCCCTGCGCTCTTTGGCGGCTTTGGTAACTACTTTATGCCATTGCAAATCGGCGCGCCTGACATGGCGTTCCCGCGTATGAACAACTTGTCCTTCTGGATGTATGTTGCTGGTACGACGCTGGCGATCTGTTCTGTACTGTCCCCGGGCGGTAACGGTCAGCTTGGTTCTGGCGTTGGTTGGGTCCTGTACCCGCCGCTGTCAGTAAAAGAAGGCGGCTTCTCCATGGACCTCGCGATCTTCGCGGTTCACGTCTCTGGTGCCTCGTCGATCCTTGGCGCGATCAACATGATCACAACGTTCCTGAACATGCGTGCCCCTGGCATGACCCTGTTCAAAGTGCCGTTGTTCTCGTGGTCGATCTTTGTAACCTCGTGGTTGATCCTGTTGTCTTTGCCAGTTTTGGCGGGCGCGATCACCATGTTGCTGATGGATCGTAACTTTGGCTTTGCCTTCTTTGATCCTGCAGGCGGCGGCGATCCGGTGCTGTACCAACACATCTTGTGGTTCTTTGGTCACCCCGAAGTGTACATCATCATTCTGCCGGGCTTTGGTATCATTTCCCACGTCATCTCGACCTTTGCCCGCAAGCCGATCTTTGGCTACCTGCCAATGGTTTGGGCGATCATCGCGATTGGTGTTCTGGGCTTTGTTGTCTGGGCGCACCACATGTACACGGTTGGTATGTCACTGAACCAACAAGCGTACTTTATGCTTGCGACGATGGTCATTGCGGTGCCCACAGGGGTCAAGGTCTTTAGCTGGATCGCGACCATGTGGGGCGGATCCATTGAATTCAAAACGCCTATGCTTTGGGCCTTTGGTTTCTTGTTCCTGTTCACCGTTGGCGGCGTTACCGGCATCGTTCTGTCCCAAGCAGCCGTGGACCGTTATTATCACGACACCTACTATGTTGTGGCGCACTTCCACTACGTTATGTCCTTGGGTGCGGTGTTCGCGATCTTTGCGGGTATCTACTTCTACTTCCCGAAAATGACGGGCCGTATGTATCCTGAATGGGCTGGCAAACTGCACTTCTGGGCGATGTTCATCGGGGCAAACCTGACGTTCTTCCCACAGCACTTCTTGGGTCGCCAAGGCATGCCACGTCGCTACATCGACTATCCGGAGCAGTTCGCATACTGGAACGAATGGTCATCATGGGGCGCGTTCCTTAGCTTTGCATCGTTCTTGTTCTTCTTTGGTATCGTTGCCTATTCGCTGCTGCGCGGCGCACGGGTTACAGAAAACAACCCATGGAACGAATATGCCGATACGCTGGAGTGGACACTGCCATCCCCACCGCCAGAGCATACCTTTGAAATCCTGCCAAAGCAGGAAGACTGGGACAAGTCGCACCGGTATCCGGACTCAATCGAAGAATGGGCCGGGAATGATCATCCAAGAGATGCTCAATACGAACCGAAGTAACTTGAAGCGATTATAAAAAACGAAGGGCTCCAACGGCGGTTGGGGCCCTTTTTTTCAAACCAACACAAAGAAAGTTTTATCAATGCGTTTAACGATACTGGCGATTATTACAGCAACTGCCCTCGGGGCCTGCAGCGCACCCTCCCAAACGGGCGGATACGACCGGGATTTGAATACAAAAACAGCAGGTGCGGCAGTGGTTTCCGGATTTGCAAAGATGTGTGGCGGCAAACGGATTACTGAATACCGTGACAGCTTTGTGCAAACGATGAAAGCACAGCGGCCCGTGTCAGCCGAAGCCGAGAGCAAAATCCGTGCTCAGTTTACATCGGTAGACTCAAGCGTTGCTGCACGCTTCCCCGATGCGGCGGCCCGCAAAAAGCAATGCACAGAATTTCCGTTAAATCAGGCCACAATTGATCGTGGCGTTGCAGGCGATTTTACTGGCCAAATCTAAGTGACTGGCATGGCGGCGGACAAAACCGCCGTGCCAACACATTTCTACCAAACCCTGTTACGCAGACCGCTGATCTGTGTTTCTCTTCATAATATGTTGATTTCATCATACAAAACGACACGCAGTTCGCCCTGAACACTACCGCGGCAGTTGCCCGCATCAGCGTGTCGCATTTGATCCTTAAATTCGATAGGCTAGCATTCGATCAAACCCTGATCAAAGGCGCAGCATGCCCTATAAATGGACCTCCCCCCAAGGGGCCGCCATCGAAACGATGGAACTGCACCCGCACCAAAGCCTACCCGCCCGCGGGATGGCCGCCTTTGTGCTGTCCACCTTTACGCTGATCCTGATCCCTGCCCTCGCGATGCTCGGCTCCCCCGTTCTGTGGGGATTGCTGCCGTTTCTGATGCTTGCAGTCTGGGGGGTCTTTTTCGCGTTACAGCAGAATTACAAATCCCGCCTGATCAGCGAAATCCTCACGCTGGATGCCGAAACCACCCACCTTGTCCGCACCAACCCCAAGGGCGATACGCAAGTTTGGGAGTGCAATCGCTACTGGACCCAAGTCACCAAACACGAAAAATCGGGACCAGTGCCGCAGTATGTGACCCTTCGGGGCATGGGCCGCGAGGTCGAAATCGGAGCCTTCCTGAGCGAAGAAGAACGCATTAACCTGTTCGACGATCTGCAACGCGCCCTCAAACGTCAGACATGAAAAAGGCGGGCTTAACCCCGCCTTACCCGCATCATCTGATCGGGCCCGCGCGCCCTGTAAGGTGCGCGTGTCGCGCACCATCCCGCGTTAAGAAGAACACAACCGGTCTTTGACCACTGGGCCAACAGCCCCGAAATCCATCTGGCCAGTGTACTTGCCTTTTAGAATCCCCATGACCTTGCCCATGTCACGAATACTGTCTGCGCCGACTTCGCCAATCGCCGCATCAACAGCCGCTGCAGCTTCAGCCGCACTCAGTTGACGGGGCAAAAATTCTTCGATCACAACGATTTCTTCGCGCTCGCGTTCGGCCAGATCCAGGCGGCTGCCCTCTTCGTAGGCCCGCGCGCTTTCCATACGTTGCTTTGACATTTTGCCAAGGATCGCAAGCACTTCGCCGTCATCAACCCCCTCGTCAATGCCCTTGGCACGGGCATCAATGTCTTTGTCTTTGATCGCCGCGTTGATCAGGCGTAGCGTTGACAGGCGGTTCACCGCTTTGTCGCGCATCGCTTGTTTCATCGCGCTCGTAATTCGCTCACGTAAGTCCATTGGTGCGTCTCCATCCCCACGGAGTTGTTTCTGAGCCTGTGAACATACTCAAACCAAGCAAGCCGCGCAACCACACACATTATCATTAACCCATTGAATTAAAACAGTTTCACAAAATTCCATTCGCCCTTGACCCAAGTGTGACCGCGCATTAAGTTCCGACAAATTTGCCAGAATCCTGCACCTCTTGGCAATGAACCCAAACATATAGGCCTGCCCATGACCAAGCACGCACCGACCCGCCCTACCGCTTGTTTAGCTCTGGCGGACGGGACGTTGTTTTACGGCATCGGCTTTGGCGCCACGGGTCAAACCGTCGCCGAGCTTTGCTTTAACACCGCAATGACCGGCTATCAGGAAATCATGACCGACCCATCCTATGCAGGTCAGGTTGTGACATTCACTTTCCCGCACATCGGCAACACCGGCATCACACCCGAAGACGATGAAGCCGCAGACCCCGTCGCCGCAGGTATGGTTGTGAAATGGATGCCCACCACCCCGTCAAACTGGCGCAGTGCAGGTGAATTGGGCGACTGGCTGGCCACACGCGGACGCATCGCTATCGGTGGTATCGACACCCGCCGTTTGACCCGCGCGATCCGCCAAGCAGGCGCGCCGCACGTCGCCCTCGCGCACGATCCCGATGGCAATTTTGATATCGAAGCCCTCGTGGCCGCCGCCCGTGGCTTTGCTGGCCTTGAAGGCATGGATTTGGCCAAAGACGTCACCTGCGCACAATCCTATCGTTGGGATGAAATGCGGTGGGCTTGGCCCGAAGGTTACAAACGCCTAAGCGATCCAAAATTCAAAGTTGTCGCAATCGACTACGGTGCAAAACGCAACATTCTGCGCTGCTTGGCCTCTGTGGGCTGTGACGTCACCGTGCTGCCGGCATCCGCAACAACCGCTGACGTTTTGGCCCACAATCCTGACGGCGTGTTCCTGTCAAACGGTCCCGGCGACCCTGCGGCCACGGGTGCCTACGCGGTGCCGATGATCAAAGGTATCCTTGATCAAACCGATTTACCCGTCTTTGGCATCTGCCTGGGGCACCAAATGCTGGCATTGGCCTTGGGTGCAAAAACCGTCAAAATGAACCACGGTCATCACGGCGCGAACCACCCTGTCAAAGACCACGAAACCGGCAAAGTCGAGATCACCTCGATGAACCACGGCTTTGCGGTTGATGCACAATCCCTGCCCGAAGGCGTTGTTGAAACCCACACATCGCTGTTTGACGGTTCCAATTGTGGCATCCGAATTGCCGATCGCCCAGTGTATTCTGTGCAACACCACCCAGAGGCAAGCCCGGGCCCACAGGACAGTTTTTACCTGTTTGAACGCTTTGCCAAGGCAATGCAGGACCGTGCTGCTTAATATTTCCTTACCAAACCGTCCAAAGTTAACGGATCGTTAACCGGTTTACGTCACGGGTAGAGTGCTAGCAAAGTAGTACCGAGGACCCGTTGTGAGTGACCCAAGACTGGCTTTTGACAACCCTCAGAGTGTTGAGGTCGACGCCGTTGTGCGTCCGCTTGGTCGTTTGCTTGTCGAATCCGGATTAATCACGCAGGCCGATCTGATCAACGCGCTTGGCCTGCAACGCCGCGTGGACGCGCAATTGGGTGATATCCTGCAATCCGAAGGGCTGGTGACGGCCGATGACGTGCTCGATGCACTGTCAATTCAACACAATGCGCAGCGTATCGATCTGCAAGAAACGCCGCCGCGCCTGAATATGGCCGATGCCCTGCCTGCGGCATTGTGCCTGCAAAACGGTGTCGTGCCTTGGCTTTGGGTCGGGCGCACATTGCTGGTCGCGACCAGTCAACCGGCGACGTTTGATCACTTGCGCGCCTGTCTTGGCCCTGCCGGATTTTCGGTTTTGCCGGTCATCGCGTCACCCTTGCAAATTCAGGCGCAATTGAACCGGTCGTACGGGCATCAGCTGGCGCAAAAGGCGTTAACCCGCGTTCCTGCCAGCGAAAGTTGTCGCAGTTGGGGGCGTCAATTGTCGGGTCGCAGCACGCTGGCGTTTTCGGTTTTAGCGTTCCTTGTCACGGTTCTGTTTCTGTTTCCACATTGGACAATCACGATTGGCGTCATCTGGGCGGTGCTGACTTTGGCCCTGACCACGGGCATGAAAGGTGCGGCGTTTTTCGCCCAAATCCTGCACAAAGCGCCCGACACAGAACTGCCATCGCATTTTGACACTGCGCAATTCCGCCTGCCGCGCGTGTCTGTCATGGTCCCGCTTTTGCGTGAAAATGAAATCGCCGGGGCCTTGATCAAACGATTGTCCCGTCTGACCTATCCAAAGTCATTGCTGAACGTTGTTTTGGTTCTAGAGGCCAATGACACGATCACCCGCGACACGATTGCGCGCACCAAAATGCCCGACTGGATCAGCGTCATCGAAGTCCCCGACAGCGAAGGCCCGACAACCAAACCACGCGCGCTAAACTACGCGCTCGATTTCTGCCCGGGACGTATCATCGGGGTGTGGGACGCCGAAGATTCCCCTGCCCCCGATCAGATCGAAAAAGTCGTGATGCGCTTCCAACAGGCCCCCGCAAATGTCGCGTGTCTGCAAGGTATCCTGGACTATTACAACGCCCGCACGAACTGGCTATCGCGTTGTTTTACAATAGAATATGCAACGTGGTGGCGGTTGGTTCTGCCGGGCATCGCTAAGCTGGGATTTGTCATTCCATTGGGTGGCACAACGCTGTTTTTCAAACGTGATATTCTTGAGAAACTTGGCGGGTGGGATGCCCATAACGTCACCGAAGATGCTGATTTGGGCGTACGATTGGCGCGTCACGGCTATGTCACAGAATTGCTGCCGACTGTAACGCACGAGGAGGCAAATTGCCGGGCGTGGCCATGGGTGCGTCAACGCTCGCGCTGGCTCAAGGGCTTTATGATCACCTATTTTGTGCACATGCGAAACCCGCGCCAATTGATCAAAGATCTTGGATTTGCGCGATTTATGGGTCTGCAAATGATCTTTCTCGCGACCTTTTCGCAATTCGCCTTTGCGCCGCTGCTCTGGTCATTTTGGGTGACGCTGATGGGCGGAACGCATCCTGTCGCGACCACGCTTGGGGCCGGTGCGGTTTTTGTAATCGTGTCGCTGTTTGTGCTGTCAGAAATCCTCAGCATCACCATGGGCGTGGTCGCTGTTTCGGGCAAAAATCATCGCCATCTTGTGCCATGGGTTCTGTTGATGCCCGTCTATTTCACCATGGGTGCGCTCGCCAGTTACAAGGCCCTTTACGAGATGATCGTAATGCCATTCTACTGGGACAAGACCGAACACGGCGTCACCAAACGCACGGATTAACCTTCTTCTTGGCGCCGTGATGCATCCTGTTTCAGACGGGTCATAAACGCGACAGAGATGTGATCGCGCAGGGCAGCACCGGCCGCGGCCTCGTCCTTTTCCTCAATCGCGCGCACGATCAGATCGTGTTCTGCCTGCGCAATCGCACCACGCCCAACAGCCGCCAGCGACGTGGTCGCCATCAACGCCATTGTGCGGTGCACCAGATCAAGTTGCTGCACCAAATACCGGTTATGCGAGGCCAGATGCACCTGTTTGTGAAACCGACGATTTGCACGCGCCAAAGCCGACGGGTTTTCCATCAGCGCGTTATCTTCTTCGACCATTTCACGCAAAATACGCACTTCTTCATCCGTCGCATGACGGGCGGCAAGCGAGGCTGCCAGCCCTTCGAGTTCGCGGCGCACAACGTATAATTCAGCCATCTGGTTATGGCCCAACGACGCAACAATTAAACTGCGCCCGTCACGCGCCAAAAGCGATTGCGTTTCAAGACGTTGCAATGCCTCGCGGATCGGCGTGCGCGACACCCCGAACCGTTCCGCCAGCTCACTTTCGACCAACCGATCGCCCGGTTTGAACGTGCCGACGTCAATCGCTTCGAGGATCAAAGAGTACGCGTCCGTTTGTTGCGATTTCATCAGTTCGGGTCCAGTTCCATTCGGTTAGGAACAGCTTAGCGTGCTCGTATTTACACGCAACCCATCGCGTCACTTGCGCCTGTGGCCTGGCCTGCTAAGTCATCTCTTATGCCACGCGATGCTTTTTCACATGTGACCCATTGGGTGTTCGATCTGGACAACACCCTGTATCCGCCGTCCGTGCATCTGTTTGATCAGATTGAGGACCGGATGCGGGCCTATTTGGTACAGGTTTTGAACGTCAGCGATGCGCAAGCGAACCATTTGCGCAGGCATTATTGGGAAACCTACGGCACCACGTTGGCCGGTTTGATGCGCGAACATCAGATTGATCCGGATCCGTTTTTGGACGCTGTGCACGACATTTCATTCGAAAACCTGCAACCTGACCCGCATTTGGCCAGTCTGATCCGCGCCCTTCCTGGACGGCGTATTGTCTATACCAACGGCACGCGGCCCTACGCCAAACAGGTGCTGTCCGCCCGTGGACTTAGCGGTATTTTTGACGAAATCTATGGGGTTGAACACGCAGGTTACCTGCCGAAACCTGAACAAGGTGCCTACGATCGGGTCTTTGGCACTGATAATTTACAAGGTGGCGTCGCTGCCATGTTCGAGGACGAGGCGCGCAATTTGGCCGTGCCATTTTCGATGGGCATGCGCACCGTTCACGTCGCCCCCGCACCTCAAGATTTGCATTACGTCGATTTTCACACCGATGATTTGAACGGCTTTTTGGAGCAAATTCTGGGCCATAAATAGGGGGTAGGACAGGATGCCGCTTGGTCAAAGCCGCCCCGCCGCCCTACATCTATATCAAATGGAGGATCATGATGGCCGATCAAACCTGTGACATTCTGATATCTGGCGGCGGCATTGCTGGCCTTGCCGCCGCCGCCGCGTTTGGCACCGCGGGATTTGATGTGATGTGCGTGGACCCTGCCCCCCCCGTGATCGACCGCGAGGCTGATGGCGCCGACATGCGATCAACCGCGATGTTGCAGCCCGCGCGCGGTGTGCTCGAGGCCGCCGGAATTTGGGATCACCTTGCCCCTCACGCGGCCCCTTTGCAGATCATGCGCATCGTCGACGCCGGCGGCGCAGAGGCCGAACCCCGCATCGTAAAAGACTTTGACGCATCCGACATTTCGGACCAACCGTTCGGGTGGAACTTTCCCAACTATGTACTGCGCCGCGAAATGTTGGCCCGCCTGAACACCTTGCCAAACGTCGATTTCAGGCCCGGCACAGGCACAAGCAGCCTGTTTACCAGATCACAAATGGCGCGCGTTGGCCTGTCAGATGGCACGCGTGTTCAGGCAAAATTGGTCATTGCGGCCGACGGGCGTGGATCGCCGATGCGCACCGCCGCTGGCATTGACGTCAAAACCAAACGCTACGGTCAAAAGGCGTTGGCCTTTGCCGTCACGCACCCGATCCCACACGACAATGTCTCGACCGAAGTACACCGCACGGGTGGCCCATTTACGCTGGTTCCCTTGCCGGATTTCAACGGAATGCCATCCTCTGCCGTCGTTTGGATGGATGATGGGCCGCTGTCTCAGGCCCGCTTTGATCTGGATGTCGCGGCCTTTGAGGATGAAATGTCGGCGCGCAGTTGTCATCTGTTCGGGCCCCTTACGCTTGCCTCGCGTCGCACAATTTGGCCGATTATCAGCCAAACCGCTGACCGGTTAAGCGGACAACGCCTCGCCTTGATCGCAGAGGCCGCGCATGTTGTACCACCCATCGGGGCCCAAGGTTTGAACATGAGTTTGCAGGACACAAGCGTACTGCTGGCTCTTGCGCAGGCACGACCCGACCATTTGGGCGACGCCGAAATGCTAGACGCCTACGACAGCGCACGGATGCGCGATATTAAAATTCGCGTTGCCGGAATTGATCTGCTCAACCGCGCAAGCCAAGCCACGCATCCAACCCTAAGGGACGCGCGCGCCATGGGGCTGTCCGCACTATATTCTATGGGGCCAGTGCGTAAGACGTTGATGCAAATGGGTTTAGGCATGAAATCGTAAGGTGCGGGTGGCCCGCACCCGCCGCCTCACTCACAGAACTTTGTCGATCACACGTTCCAGCCGCGCGACGGTGCCCGCCACATCGTACAGTTTGTCTAGTCCAAACAGACCAATTCGGAATGTCCGGAAATCAGCCGGTTCATCACATTGCAACGGCACACCGGCGGCGATTTGCATGCCTTGGGCCGCGAACACTTTGCCCGTTTGTACATCGGGATCGGCGGTATAGCTGACCACCACCCCCGGCGCGCCAAACCCGTCAGCGGCAACAGACACGACACCTTTGCTGGCCAACAACGCCCGCACAGACGTGCCCAATTCCCACTGTGCATCTTTTAGATTTTCAAACCCGTAATCACGCGTTTCCACCATTGTATCGCGAAATTCGCGTAACGCGTCTGTCGGCATCGTCGCGTGATAGGCGTGCCCACCGTTTTCGTAGGCCTGCATGATGCTGTGCCATTTGCCCAGATCGATGGCATAACTGTCGGATTGGGTTTCGCCCATCCGCGTCACTGCACGCTCTGACAACATCACTAAGCCCGCGCAGGGTGACGCGCTCCACCCTTTTTGTGGGGCTGAAATCAACACGTCAACGCCACTTGCGCGCATATCGATCCACGCGCAGCCCGACGCGATGCAATCCAGCACCAGCAACGCGCCAACCTCGTGGGCCGCCGTCGCCATCGCCGCCACATAATCGTCAGGTAAAATTACCCCGGCCGAGGTTTCGACGTGCGGTGCGAATACCACGTCGGGTTTTTGGGTTTTGATCGCCTCGACGACCTCTTCGATCGGGGCCGGTGCAAAGGGCGACGTGCTGGCATTGCCGTTTTGGCGGGCTTTCAGAACCGTCGTGCTGGCCGTTAAATCACCGGTTTCGATGATCTGGCTCCAGCGATAGCTGAACCATCCATTGCGCACGACCAGCACGTTTGCGCCTTTGGCAAACTGGCGGGCGACTGCCTCCATTCCGAAGGTTCCGCCGCCGGGCACGATCACAACCGCGTCCGCCTTGTAGACGTCTTTTAACATGCCAGAGATATCGTTCATCACGCCTTGGAAAACCGCGCTCATGTGGTTCAGGGATCGGTCCGTGAACACAACTGAAAATTCTTCGAGCCCTTGTGGGTCAACGGTGTCGAGCAATGCGGCCATGGCGAAATTCCCTATTTGATTTACACCAAATTACGGACGGACGGCGCACATGGCAAAGTCTACTTGGGTATACATTTGCACCGGCGCGCAGTTGCATGACGCGCATCGGAAATTGTCGTGACCGATGTTACGCGCTGGGGGTGTCTAGGGGGCCGGGCAGTCGTTCTTCGCTAAGTAGAACATTCGCCTCGACTTCGCCTGCGCCGGGCAATGTCATGATCCTGCGGCGCAGCACACGTTCAAAATCAGACAGATCACGCGCGACCACGCGCAGTCGATAATCATACAGGCCAAGCACGTGTTCGACGCGCTGTACTTCGGGAATTGCGCTGACGGCGCGTTCGAAATCTTCCAGGCTCACGCGCCCCTTTGTGGCCAGTTTGACACCTAGAAAAACCGTGACCCCAAACCCCAATGCCTCTGCATCCAAATCTAGGCGCCGCCCCGTGATCACGCCGGCCTCTTGAAGCCGTTTGATGCGCCGCCACGCTGCCGGTTGTGACAGCCCGACTTGCCGGCCCAACGCCCCCGCGCTTTGTGTCGCATCACGTTGCAGCGCGCGCAGAATGGCGTGATCTATTGTATCAACTTCGATCATAACGGTATGCTTTCATTGGATTTAATCAGCGCGACTTGCATCAACGCCTCGATGTCCGCGATGTTGGGCAACGTTAAAATCCGGTCGCGATAGATGTGTTGGTAGTGCCCCATATCGCGCGCAATGACGGACAGACGCACGTCAACGCGGCCCAGAAATGTTTGAATTTCGATGACCTCCGGAACGCCGCGCGCCGCCACAAAAAAGTCCTCAAAGGCGCGCCCGACAGTTTTGTCCAACGTCACGCGCAACGACACCTCGACGGCGTACCCCAAAGCGGCCCAATCGACGGTTGCTTGCACGCCTTTCACAATTCCATCGTCTTGCAATTTCGCTTGGCGGCGGGCTAGTTTGGCAACAGTCACACCGCACCGATCCGCGAGGTCGCTTGGACTTAGGCTTGGATCTGCCTGCCATTGACGTAATATTCGCCGATCCAGATCATCGAGCATGATTTATCCATCTATTCCAATTTTCACGAATTGAACTTTACAATTTTGATCAAAAATACTCAAGAACCAACGGTGCATCGGGCCAAAACACTGCTTATAAGTCAGTCTAGAAATCAAACTCTGGAGAGAAAACCATGCGCGTATATTACGATCGCGATTGCGATGTTAACCTGATCAAAGAAATGAACGTAGCGATTTTGGGCTACGGATCCCAAGGCCACGCACACGCGTTGAACTTGCGCGATTCAGGCGCGAAAAACGTTGTTGTTGCTTTGCGCGAAGGTTCTGCTTCGATCGCAAAAGCCGAAGGCGAAGGCCTGAAAACGATGGAAATCGCCGAAGCTGCTGCTTGGGCTGACCTGATCATGTTCACAATGCCCGACGAACTGCAGGCCGAAACGTACAAAAAATACGTGCGTGACAACATTCGTCCAGGTGCCGCTATCGCATTTGCCCATGGTTTGAACGTTCACTTTGGCCTGATCGAACCAAAAGAAGGCATCGACGTCATCATGATGGCGCCAAAAGGTCCGGGCCACACTGTGCGCGGCGAATACACCAAAGGCGGCGGCGTGCCGTGCCTTGTTGCGGTCGACAAAGACGCATCCGGCAAAGCACTGGAAATCGGTCTGTCATATTGTTCAGCCATCGGTGGCGGTCGTTCCGGCATCATCGAAACTGATTTCCGCGAAGAATGCGAAACCGACCTGTTCGGCGAACAAGCCGTTCTGTGTGGCGGTATCGTTGAATTGATCCGCATGGGTTTCGAGACATTGGTCGAAGCCGGTTACGAACCAGAAATGGCGTATTTCGAATGCCTGCACGAAACAAAATTGATCGTCGACCTGATCTATGAAGGCGGCATCGCCAACATGGATTACTCGATCTCGAACACTGCGGAATTCGGCCAATACGTGTCCGGCCCACGCATCTTGCCATACGACGAGACAAAGGCACGCATGAAAGCAGTGTTGAGCGACATTCAGTCCGGCAAATTTGTACGCGACTTTATGCTTGAAAACGCTGTTGGTCAGCCAACAATCAAAGCGTCCCGTCGGTCAAACGACGAGCACCAAATCGAAGTTGTTGGCGGTAAATTGCGCGACATGATGCCTTGGATTTCTGCAGGCAAAATGGTCGACAAAGCCAAGAACTAATTTAGGTTCACACAAATCTGAAAGGCCCGGTCGACAACGGCCGGGCCTTTTTTGTTGGCGGCGACAACCAGCACACTTGTTTCTTAGCGAATTTCATTCCCAAAATAGGTTAACGGCACATGTCAGATGCAAGCAATATCACGTGGCACAGCTGGCTTATGGTCGCGATCCTTGGCCTGACTTGGGGTGGTACGTTCCTTGTGACCGAAGTCGCTTTGGAAGGAATCACACCGTTTTGGCTGGCTGCGGGGCGCATCACATTCGCCGCCCTATTGATGAGTGCAATCTGGTTGCCGCGCGGTGCCAAACTGTTTGTGGCCCCGCCCAATCGCGAAGCAAAAAACCTGTTGTTGATCAGCGGCGCGTTAAGTTCCGCAATTCCATTCATGCTGCTTGCTTGGGGGCAACAATTTGTCACTGGCGGCTTTGCGGGTGTTTCGATGGCAGCGGTTGCGTTGATGGTTTTGCCGATGGCACATTTCCTGGTCCCGAACGAACAAATGACATGGCGCAAATCAGTTGGGTTCGTGATCGGATTTATCGGTGTCGTGGTTCTGGTTGGGGCGCAAGCCTTTGAAACCTCTGGATCAAACATGGAAACATGGGGGCGCATGGCTTGCCTGGCCGCGGCGATGTGTTACGGCATCAATTCCATTTTGATGCGCCGATTACCTGCCGTCGATACCATTGGTTTGTCGACTGTGATGATCCTGATGGCAATGCTGATCACCGTTCCAGCCGCGCTTTTGATCGAAGGATTACCGCCAATGCCCGAAACAAAAACGCTGCTGGTGATCGCATTTTTAGGCCTGATCCCAACGGCTGCGGCCAATTTCTTGCGGACCTATGTCATACGAACAGCAGGGCCGGTTTTTATGTCTTTGACCAACTATCAGGTGCCTATTTGGTCCGTGGTTTTGGGCGCGCTGTTCTTGGGTGAACCCCTGCCCGCCTCACTGTTGTGGGCAATGATTTTGATTTTGGCAGGCGTCGGCCTTAGCCAATATGGCGCAATCAAACGATTGTTTGGCGGTTAATGACCCGAGGCTTGCCCCGGGCCCATCCTACCCCAAACGCGAGGGGCGGTTTTAGTAGCGTCCAAGGTCCATTTTGGTTTTAGCCAACACTTTACCCCCGGCGTTTATCGCTTTGACGTCCGCCTGATATTTGTTGCCTTTACCGCCAGAACAAGGTGGCAAATAGCCTGCCGAAGCATAATCACCTGTGCTGCGCGCCTTTTTGATCACGCGAATGCCGGCCGGTAATTTGGCCGATAGCCCAGGGACTGCAGGGAATTTTGCGCTGGCGCCTTTGACGGGATATCCGATCGTGCCATGCCCCCCTTTTGAGGACAGTTTGGAATAGCTTTTGTCATTGTATTCAACGACCAACATGACAGTTCCGGCTGGAATACCAGTCACCTGAAAAGGGGGCGTTTTGCCGTTACCACCATGCAATGTGCATTGCTGGCCAGCGGGAACTTTTTTACCATTCCAAGGTGCGGAAACGGCGGCCTTCATGTCGGCGACGGATGGCGACGCGGCGACAAGAAGAAGTGCGAGTACAGAAGCGAAGATTTTCATGTGGAAACACCTATAAACTAAAAGATACATCCACAGGTTGGCCGAAGTTTACGCTAAAATCAAGACGCGACTGCTGCCTCGACCGCGCTAACGATGCTGTCCACGGACGCGTTCAAAATGCCTTCGTTTTCGCTTTCGGCCATGACACGGATCAACGGTTCGGTGCCCGATTTACGGATCAACAAGCGCCCGTTGCCGTTCAAATCTGCTTCGGCCTGCGCAATTGCACCCTTAACAGATGCATCATCAAGCGGCGTTTGATCTGCCGAAAACCGAACGTTTTTCAATAACTGCGGGACCGGTTCAAAAGCATCAAGAAGCGCGCTTGCCGGTTTTTCAGAGCGGAGCATTTCAGCCAAAAATTGCAGCCCTGCCATCAATCCATCGCCAGTTGTCGCATAGTCCGTCATCACGATATGACCGGACTGTTCACCACCTAGATTAAAGCCACCACTGCGCATCCGTTCAACCACATAACGGTCACCAACAGAGGTCCGTTCCAGACGCAACCCTTTGTTATCAAGATACCTTTCAAGGCCAAGGTTCGACATAACAGTCGCCACCAATGCATTGCCGTTAAGCCGCCCTTCGGCCCCCCAACGCGCCGCCATCAGCGCCATAAATTGATCGCCATCACCGACTTTGCCGTTTTCATCCAACAAGATCACGCGGTCCGCATCGCCGTCCAAACAGATGCCAACGTCGGCACCGTGTGCAACGACAGCCTCTGCTGCAGTTTGCGGATATGTAGACCCACAGTCCTTGTTGATGTTGTGGCCGTTCGGGTCGGTGCCGACAGGAATGACCGTCGCACCAAGTTCCCAAAGCGTCATCGGTGCGACGTGGTGCGCTGCGCCGTTTGCACAATCGATCACGATCTTCATGCCATCAAGCCGCATTTGGCGCGGAAACGATGATTTTACCCGTTCGATATAGCGAAACCGACTGTCGTCAATCCGCTTTGCACGCCCGATTTGCGAGGACTCAATCGGCTCAACCCCCGACGCAACCAACGCCTCGATCTCTGCCTCGACTGCGTCTGACAGTTTAAATCCGTCAGGCCCAAAAAACTTGATCCCGTTGTCGATTGCTTGATTGTGGCTGGCGGAAATCATCACACCAAGGTCCGCGCGCATGGACCGCGTCAACAGCCCAACAGCGGGGGTCGGAACCGGCCCAAGCAGCAGCACATTCATGCCCGTGCTGGTCAGCCCGGCAGTCAGTGCATTTTCAAACATGTAGCCAGAAAGACGGGTGTCTTTGCCAATCACAACACGGCGCACACCGCTGCCATCACGTTTAAAATATCGCCCAACAGCCGCCCCAATACGAAGGGCCATTTCGGCGGTCATAGGATGCATATTGGCAGTGCCACGCACGCCATCGGTACCAAATAATTTAGTCATAATTTCCTTGTGCCATGCCAGCGCGCCACAGCGCAATGGCTTGTGTATGTTCGGCCACATCGTGCGCACGGATGATCTGAATTCCTTGGCTGATTGCGCCAATTGCAACACCAACAGACCCCGGTCCGCGTTGGTCAGCCTCGCTTACGCTTGCGATTGTGCCGATGAACCGTTTACGCGATGCACCCAGCAAAATTGGAACCCCAAGACTGTGAAACAGGCTAATCCGGTTCAGGATTTTCAAATTATGCGGCAGCTTTTTACCGAACCCAATTCCAGGATCCGCAATGATTTGGCTGCGTGCAATTCCAAGACCAACAAGGGCCTCGATCCGTTGCTGCAGGTAGTCGTAAACATCCAGCAAAACGTCACCGTACTGTGGATCATCCTGCATCGTTGCCGGATCGCCTTGGGCGTGCATCACACAAACAGGGGCACCGCGGTTTGCACACAGGGGCGCAAGATCGGGATCAAAGCCAAACCCCGACACATCATTTACGATATTCGCGCCAGCATCCAGCGCGGCGTCCGCGACCTTTGCCTTGCGCGTATCGATTGAAATCGGGACTTTTACGCCCGCTTTGCGCAACGCAGAAATCACAGGTGCGGTGCGGTCAATTTCCTGATCTTCGGGAACAAATGCAGCGCCGGGGCGCGTAGATTCCCCACCGATATCAATCAGATGAGCCCCCTGAGTAACCAAATTTTGGGCCGCAGTTGTCGCGCCGGACAGATCATTATGACGCCCCCCATCAGAGAAACTGTCAGGCGTCACATTCACGATGCCCATGAGCACAGGTTCCGCAAAATCCAAGCCAGAAATAGGTTCACGCGGCACGATCAACGCATGACGTTCGGCGCTCGTCAGTACATTTGCCGGGTGTACTTCGGGCGGGAAATCACGATGCAAAATTTCAACATGTGTGAACCACCCCTGCCCACCTGCAAGGCGCACCGCTTCAGCCGGACGGGCCTGTCCCATTTGCACAAGCGGTCGAATGTAGCGTTGCATCACAGCGTTGCTTGATCTGCCGGCACCGCGCGCAAAGGCACCGCGCAATCTGCAGGTAAATCAGCCCCGATTACGATCATTTCTTGGGCGTCGAACGTCGCGGCAAACCATGCGGCCAAGGCCACGGCATCGCTGGGTTGTGCAGATGGGCCATCGACCGCATCCAACACAATTTTCGAAGGGGCCCAGACGCAAATTTGACCGTTGCGCATGCCCCATTCCAATTCGGTGCGGGTTTCGACAACCACAAACCGGTCATCGCGGGCTGCCAAAACCCATGCATTTTGTTCGATTGCCAACAGGTCAACGCGGCGTTGCGTCATTTTGTGGCCGGTTTGAGGGGCGGCAATGTCACCTGCCCCGACACAAAGAACCAATGGGCGACCTTTGCTTTGTGCTTGGTCGATCCATGTCCCCAAATGGGCCGAGGCGATCGCCGCGTTCGAAAAAAAGACAAGTTCGGGATGCGCGGCCTCTTCGGCCTCGACCTGTTCGACCCCACCGCCGCGTGCGCGCACGATTTCGACGCCCAATGCGCCGGGTCCGCGGTCTAGTTTTTCGATCCGTACAAACGTGCGCATCGCCTGAGGTTCCAGCAAAATACGTTCCGCAACTCGTTCTGCCAGCGTTTCCAAAAGGTTCAGGCGTTCGTCCGCCAATTCGAATGTGATCGCTTCGGTGACTTTGTCGTAACTTAAGATCCGGTCAACATCGTCATCGATGGGTCCGGTCAGCGGCACGACTTCGACCGCGATGTTAAAACAAATGCGCTGGGTGACGCCGCGTTCGGCCTGAAACGCGCCAATTTCAACTTCCACCGTGTGATCACGCACGGAAATGCGGTCCAACGGGCCATCTGTTTCGGTGGCTTTTGCCCTCTCGGAGGGATGCGCAAAGGCAAGGCGAACTTCGGTGCTCATTGGTCGGACCCTCGGGCGCAAGTGACAATTGGCCGGATTTTAACCGTCCTGCGCGTCTATACCTGCGCGTTAAGCGTCAGGCTAGCTCTCAAATGCGGCGTTCCCAAAGGGTGCCGCGCGACGGGGTCAATTTGAGGCAGAGCGATACGTGTGTCGATAGAAAATATGGACACCGATGCGGGCTGTTTTGGTGTAAACTTTGGCCCAACGCGGGCGCACGGCTGTGGTGTGATAGTGCGTCGCGCCGTTGGTCAGCACCGGCGATTTACCGTCCATGATTGCGCGCGCAACTTTAGATACACGCACGTAGGCTGCTGGATTGTGGATATTTTCGGCCTGACCGTCGCATGTATAGGTGAACTGACACTGATATTTGCGCCCTGTCCCTTGGTTAATCACACCGCACAGCGAGGATGGAAACCGCGTGCTTTTCACACGGTTCAAAATCACTTCGGCGACGGCAAATTGGCCTTTGACGGTTTCGCCACGCGCCTCGAAATACAGCGCCTCGGACAGGCATTTCCATTGCGCGTTACCCTTGGCTTTGGGTTGTGCATCTAACCATGATTTCGAAAACTGGATGCCCGATTTTGACGACACCGGCGTTTCGGTCATGTTTTTCAGGCGTGGCGCCGTGATCGATGACAGCCCTTTTGCTTCGGTCCGCGCAAGCGCTTTGGCTTGGATTTCGTTAGCGCTGGCCGTTTGGGTCAGCAGCAAAACAGCAGCAATGATCGTGGCAGACAAAGATCGCATGTGGGCTTCCGGAGCAGTTTCTCTGTGCGCCACTTAGCTAGTTTGACGGTTAACGTCTAGTTTGCTAGCATGAACGCAGCAAACTGTGACCGGTTTTGCCCACCTGGCAACACGACCATTCCTACACGCTTTCGCAGAATATAGCGGAAACACGCGCCCTCCCTACTGAGTTTTGTGTTTTATCGCCAATTGGGCTGCGGCAAGACGCGCAACCGGAACACGGAACGGCGAACACGAAACATAGTCAAAACCGGCGTCCCGACAGAAGGCAATCGAATCAGGGTTACCGCCATGTTCACCACAAATCGACAGCGTCAGACCAGGATTCGATTCGCGCGCGCGCGCCGCACCTAGTTGCAGCAGTTCGCCCACACCTTCGACATCCAGAACGTGAAACGGGTCTTCGGCGTAGACCTGTTGCTGCACGTAATCGGACATGAAACGCCCGGCATCATCGCGGCTCAGGCCGTAGGTCATTTGCGTCAGATCGTTGGTCCCGAAACTCAGGAACGCACAGTGCGGCGCAAGATCACCGGCGCGCAACGCAGCGCGCGGCGTTTCCACCATGACGCCGAGGCGATAGTCAAAATCGGCCTCCATCTGGATGCGCACGGTGGCGGCCATCGCGTCGACACGCGCCTTGACCAGTTCGACTTCGCGTTTGGCACTGACCAGCGGGATCATGATTTCGGGAACGACCGGCGTGCCATCACGGCTGGCTTCGACCGTCGCTTCGAAAATCGCGCGGGCCTGCATTTCGTAAATCTCAGGAACCGTGATGCCAAGGCGCACACCGCGCAGACCCAACATCGGGTTGTATTCCATCATCGATTCAATCCGGCGGGTCACATCGGACAACGGCAGATCCAGTGCTTCGGCCAGTTCGCGCTGCCCATGGCGATCGGCGGGCAAGAATTCGTGCAGCGGCGGATCAAGCAGGCGAATACAGACAGGTCGCCCTTCCATAATGCGAAACAGTTGGGTGAAATCGTCGCGCTGCATCGGCAGTAATCGTTCCAAAGCGGCCCAACGATCCTGAGTCCCTTCGGCAAAGATCATCTCGCGCATGACAGTCAGGCGCCCGGCCTCGAAAAACATGTGTTCCGTGCGGCACAGCCCGATACCTTGGGCGTTGAAATTGCGCGCGGTTTGGGCGTCTGCAGGTGTGTCCGCGTTGGCCCGAATACCGATGTCGCGTTCATCATCCGCCCATTCCATCAAGGTCTGGAACGCATCATCAAGGGCGGCTTCTTGCATCTCGACTGCGCCCAAAAGCACCTGACCGCTTGTGCCATCAACTGTAATCACGTCGCCAGCGGTGACCACCCGCCCATCGCGCAAAATCAGTTGCTGTTTGACCGTTTGAAACCGGATATCGGACACGCCAACCACACATGGCAGCCCCATACCGCGTCCGATCACAGCCGCGTGGCTGGTAATACCGCCGCGTTCCGTCAAAACCGCGCGGGCGGCATGCATGCCACGAATGTCCTCGGGCGAGGTCTCTCGACGTACCAGAATGCAATCTTCGCCACGCGAATCCGCGGCCTGCGCGTCTTCCGCCGTGAATACGATCTTGCCTGTCGCCGCACCCGGACTGGCGGCAATACCGTGCCCGATCACGTCACGTTTTGCGGTCGCATCAATTTGACGGTGCAGCAATTCGGTCAACGTACGCGGTTCGACCCGCATCAAGGCTTCTTGGCGCGGGATCACGCCATCATTGGCCAAGGCAACCGCGATCCGGACGGTCGCACGCGACGACCGCGTGACCCGAACACCGTCCAGAATATGCAAGACACCGTCGTCGATGGTGAACTCGATTTGCATTTCTTCGCGCAGGCGCACCCGCATCAGGGCCGCGTGGGTTTTGAGCGCCTCAAACAGTTTCGGCTGCAGTTCCTCAAGCGAGGCACCGCGCGGATCACGTGTGAGGTAGATTGATTTTGCCTCGGCTGACAGCGCATCGCGCCCTTGGCTTTGGTGCATGTAACGACCGGTGATTTGTGGCTGGCCTGTGGATTGGTCGACCAGTTGCAACACGCCTGCACCCGAATGCCCTTGGCCCAAACCAAACGCCATTTGCTGCACAACCAAACCCAAGCCCGCCTCGGTTGGGGCCCCCTTGGCCTGACGCAACAAACGCGCCGATGTGCCATCCCATGCACGCGCCATCGATTTCAAAACGGCTGCCAGTTGCACGGATCGTTCGGCCGGGAATTCTTCTTCGGTTTCAACGGCGTAGGCACGCAAGGACTGTTCCAACGCGTCACGCCCACCCCCGACAACATCGTCAAACATATCGGGGTCCAGGCGCGCCACATGCACCGAATAGGACTGCACAAATCGGGTATACAGATGCGTCGCGGCCTGTTCGCCCAAGCGTTCGCGCAGCTGTTCATAGCGGATTTGGTTCATGCCGATGTTCAAAACGGCACCTGGCCCCCCCCAATCGGGATCTTCGGAACTGGGGCGCACGCACAGCAATGCATCGTCGGGAAACTGGCCCAAAACCGCATCAATATCAGGCAATTCACCTTGGGCGATTTTCTTGACCGCGGTAAAGCTAAGCGCGACAGTCGTGGGCACAGGCAGGTCAAGACGCACCAGCCGTTGCAAGCATTTTGCCCGCCCGCCGTGGGTGTTCGCCGCCATATTCGCGGTTTGCGTCACGAGCGTGGTATGTGGATTATTCTGCACTGCAGCACCTATGTGGGTTGAGTGCAGCATACGCAGTAAACTGTTTGAGACAAGGGGCTTGTGGCGCAGTGTTAAGCGCCGATTTGGGGGGCTTTGGTCCAACTAGCACGTGGCCCCCCAAAGGTTTTGTCCGCAAAACTGACGGCGGTTTTTAACCGTCGATTTTGGTCAGATCAGCCACCGACGAACAGATTGTGCGAATACGGCTCAGCAGGTTCAGACGGTTGCGCCGCACGGTGTCGTTGTCCGCGTTGATTTGTGTGGCGTCAAAAAACGCATCAATTGGCGCGCGCAACGATGCCATCGCGGACATGGCTGTGGTGAAATCTTGCTCGGCCATGGCTTTGGTGATCGTCGGTTCGTTGGTGTCGAGGGCGGCGAACAGCGCACGTTCTTCGTCCGTTTCGGCGAATTTCACGTCGGCCCCGTAGGAATATTCGACGCCATCTGCGGTCTCGGCTTGCGACAGGATATTGTTGGCGCGTTTAAAGCCTTGGATCAGATTTTTGCCGTCTTCGGTTTTTAACGTTTCGCTGAGGGCGCGCGCGCGTTTGACGAGCAGATTGATGTCATCATTGCCATCCATCGCGATGCAGGCGTCGATGATGTCATGACGAATGCCTTGGTCCTTGAGGTAGACCTTTAGGCGGTCGTGGATGAAGGCGAGGAGGTCGGTTGAAATCGCTGTGTCGCCCGATAACTTTAACGCAGCGACTGTCATAACAACAGATGGCCGGATCATCTCAAATAACCCTCCACTGATATCATTTTCCAGCAAAATTCTGATCGTGCCTAACGCTGCCCTACGCAGAGCGAACGGGTCTTTCGACCCTGTTGGCTTTTCATCAATCGCCCAGAACCCTGTCAGCTTATCGATCTTCTCAGCCAGCGAAACTGCCACAGACACAGGCGCGGTTGGCACGTCGTCTGATGGGCCAAGCGGCGCATAGTGCTCTTCGGCGGCGGCGGCAACGGCTGCGTCTTCGCCTGAGGCTTCGATGTAATAGCGCCCCATAAGTCCTTGAAGTTCGGGGAACTCATAGACCATTTCGGAACTCAGATCAGCTTTGGCCAGACGCGCGGCGCGTTCGGCCATATCGGGATCAGCACCAACAGCGGGGGCCAGTTCGCGCGCAAGGGCGGCCATGCGGTTGACCAGCTCGGCTTGGGTGCCCAGTTTGTTGTGGAACGTCACGTTTTCGAGGGATTTCAGCCAGACGCTCATGTCCGACTTTGCCACCCGCAAATCGTTTTCCCAAAAGAATTTAGCGTCAGCCAAACGCGCGCTCAGCACCTTTTGATTGCCGGCCAAAATTGTCGCGCCGTTGTCGGCAGTTTCGCGGTTTGCGACGGTGATAAACCGTTCGATCCGGCCGGTTTTCGGATTGCGCACGGAAAAGAATTTCTGGTGTTCGCGCATAGAGGTTTGCAGCACCTCTGGTGGCAGGCCCAGAAAATCGTCATCAATCTGGCCCAGCAGCACGACAGGCCATTCAACCAAACCGGCAACTTCGGCCAGCAAACCCTTGTCTTCGACAACTTCTAAACCCAGCGCGAACGCTTGATTTGTCGCGTCATTCCAGATCGCATCGCTGCGTTCGGTGGCGTCCAGCACCACGTTTGCGCGTTTCAGTTTGGAGCTGTAATCCTCAAACGAGGTGACCGGAAAACGGCCCGGGGCCATGAAACGGTGCCCTTCGGTTGTGTCACCGGATGTGATGCCGTCGACGTCCATCGGCACGATTTGCGCACCGTCTTCGGCCACAAGGATCGCGAGGATGGAATGCAGCGGGCGCACCCACTTGAGCGAGCCTGAGCCCCAGCGCATTGATTTTGGCCAAGGGAAATTGCGGATCGCGTTTTCCAGCACTTCGGCGACAATATCCGCAGCAGGACGGCCCGGCTTGGTGATCTTTGCGAACAGAATGTTGCCCTTTGGCGTCTCGCGTTCGATCAGATCATCACGGGTCAAACCGGCAACGCGCAGGAACCCTTCGATCGCTTTTTCAGGCGCGTCAGCTTTGGGGCCTTTGCGTTCTTCGACCGTGGTCGGGGACGCCGCAAGCGTGCCGTCAATCGTCAAGGTCAAACGGCGCGGCGTCGAAAATGCAGCCGCAGAGGCATAGGTCAAACCCGCCTCGACCATACCATCGGTGACCAGTTTTTTCAGATCATTGGCAGCACGCGTTTGCATGCGCGCAGGGATTTCTTCGGAGAACAGTTCGATCAGAAGGTCAGGCATCAGTTCAGCTCTCTTTTGGGGCATTCTTCGCCGACAATTGTGCCATCGTAGGCTTTGTCCCCGCATTCATTCAGTTCGTGCCAGACGTAGCCGCGCCCGTCTTCGGTGATGGCCACGATGCGGTCGACGCCAAATTCGACGTTCTTTTGGCTTAGAAATGGCAGCGCTGTACCCGCGTTCAATTCAGCGCCAAGGGCCGCCGCGTCAAAGCAATCAAACCAGTCAGGCGCATTGCGCGGGATGGCTTTTTCCAGACCGACGTAGGTTTCGGTCAACAATGACAGGCTCATGTCTGTGGTGAAACAGGCGCGATAGCGGATCGGTGAACTGGTTGCATCGATGCCTTGAAAGTTGTCAAAAACGATGACTTCGGGTTCGTCCGATACCACAGACACCAGACGGACTTCGCCGTCTTCGACCTCTTCATAAAAGGCGTGAACTTGCAGGTAATACATTGAAAAACCGGCGATAATGGCGCTTGAGACGAGTAACACTGCTAAAAACTTTCCCATTATTCCGCCGCCTCGATGTAGCCACCAGCAGTGGTTTGCACAAATGCATCCGCGCATTGTTTTGACAACGCCCGCACACGTCCAATGTAGGCTTGGCGTTCGGTCACAGAAATTACGCCGCGTGCATCAAGCAGGTTAAAGATGTGGCTGGCTTTGATCGCTTGGTCATACGCAGGGTGCGCCATCACGATGCGTTTGCCGGTTTTGGGGTCGTCAAATGCTTGGTCCAGAATGGTTTTGCATTCCGCCTCTGCTTCCTCAAATTGGCGCAGCAGCACGTCGGTGTTGGCCACATCAAAGTTCCAGCGCGCGTATTCTTCTTCGGTTTGTTTAAAGATATCGCCGTATTTCAACGGGATCGGCGCGTCGGGGTCATTAAACGGCATGTCCATAACGTGGTCGCATTCCAGAACATACATCGCGAGGCGTTCAAGGCCGTAGGTCAATTCGCCGGAAACCGGTGTGCAATCGTGGCCGCCGACCTGTTGGAAATAGGTGAACTGCGACACTTCCATGCCGTCACACCAGACTTCCCAGCCTAGTCCCCATGCGCCCAATGTCGGGCTTTCCCAGTCGTCCTCGACAAAGCGAATGTCGTGCAAATCCATGTCGACGCCGATGGCCTCAAGGGAGCCAAGATACAGCGCCTGCAAATCGGGCGGGCTGGGTTTGATCAACACTTGATACTGGTAAAAATGCTGGAGACGGTTGGGGTTATCGCCGTAACGCCCATCAGTTGGACGGCGCGATGGCTGCACATAGGCGGCCGCCCAGGGGGTCGATCCAAGACTGCGAAGTGCGGTGGCCGGGTGGAACGTTCCTGCCCCGACTTCCATGTCATAGGGTTGCAAAATCGCGCAGCCTTTGGCGGCCCAATAGGCCTGAAGACGCAGGATAATGTCCTGAAACGAACGGGGTGTTGATGTGCTCATTGCTGTACCTTGCGTTTTCGCGACAAAACGGGGCGCGGTTTGAAACCTTTCCTATGCGGGGCATGGGCAGGCGTCAACATGACGTCGCATAGCCACGACAAAGTCGATCACTTTCTTTTGCACGAAGGTAAATGGAGGTTTTCCCCCATGGTGTTCGTGGCGGTTTCCTGCTTACTTACGCAAAATGTTGATTCAAGGGTGTTTGAGCGCAATGATGCACAGGTTTGTGGCGGCCGTTTTGGTCTGTTTTGTTTGGATGAACGCGGCAATAGCGCAATCAGCAAACGATGTGGTTTGGATCCAAATCGAGGCGCAACCCAGTTTGCGAACAGCCACCAGCAGCGCGCAAAATTACGCCTCGCAACTTGAGGATGTGAACGGGTTTTCGCTGGGCGGCGGCTGGTACGGTATAGCGCTTGGCCCCTATCGCCGCTCGGACGCCGAAGCGGTTTTGCGCACCTATCGTCAAGAACGCCTTATTCCCCGGGATGCATTTATCGCCCTGTCAGCATCGTTTCGTCAGCAGTTTTACCCCGTTGGCGCAAACGTGTTGTCACGCGGCGTGATTGATGCACCGGCCGCAACCGCGACAGACACCGTTGTGGCAGAACCTGCAACCGATCCTGTTGTTGCCGAAATCATCACGGAACCCACCGATGAAACCCCGGCCGAAGCCCAACGCAGCGAACGCGCCCTGTCGCGCGCCGAGAAACAAGAACTGCAGTCAATGTTGAAATGGGCGGGCTACTACAGCGCCGCCATTGACGGATCATTTGGCCGTGGCACGCGCAATTCAATGGCCTCATGGCAGGCTGCGAATAATTTCGAACAGACCGGCATCATGACCACCCAGCAGCGCGCGATGCTGCTAAAACAGTACAACGCCGTGCTGAATGGTTTGGGCCTGCGATTGGTGCGCGACGAGGCCGCAGGCATCGAAATGCAGTTGCCAATGGACGTGGTCAAGTTTGAAAAATACGAAAGCCCGTTTGCACAATACACCAGCACCGGTGACATCGACGCCAAGGTGCTGTTGATCAGCCAGGCCGGCGATCAAGGCACCCTGTTTGGCCTGTACGACATCATGCAAACGCTGGAAATTGTGCCGCTGGACGGCCCACGCGAACGCAAAAGCAACAGCTTTATTCTGATCGGCGAAAGCGCCGGATTAGTGTCAGAAACCCGCGTCAGTTTGAAAAGCGGCGAAATCAAAGGCTTTACCCTGCTGTGGCCTGCGGGCGACGAAGAACGCCGCCGTCGTATGCTGACCTTGATGCAAAACAGCTTCGTGCGCTTGGACGGCGCATTGGATCCAGCCGCAGGGTCAAACGACGCACAGGCCGTCGATCTGGTTGCTGGTCTGGAAATTCGCAAACCACGCCTGTCACGCTCGGGCTTTTATGTGGACGCACGCGGCACTGTCGTCACGACCTCGGATGCGGTCCAAAGCTGTTCGCGCATCACATTAGACGAAGAATACGAGGCTGACGTGTTACTGGACGATAGCGCAAATGGCGTGGCGGTTTTGGCCCCCAAAGACACCTTGGCCCCCTTGAATATCGCCGCCTTCAGCGCACAAACACCACGTCTGCAAAGCGAAGTTGCGGTGGCCGGTTACAGCTACGAAGGCGTTTTGGGATCACCGTCCATGACGTTCGGAACACTGTCGGATGTCCGTGGATTGCGCGGCGAGGAAAACCTAAGCCGTCTGGCGCTCGCGGCCTTGTCCGGTGATGCAGGCGGTCCGGTTTTGGATGCCAGCGGTGGCGTAATGGGAATGCTATTGCCCAAAACTGCCGGTGGGCAACAATTGCCTGACGACGTCAGCTTTGCCTTGGATCGCAAAAGCGTCCAAGCCGCGTTGAGCAATGCGGGGCGCAATGGATCCCTGTCGCGCGCGACAGCCGCATTGCCTGCCCAAGACATCGCAGTGGCTGCACGTGGCATGACCGTTTTGGTCAGTTGCTGGGAATAACAACAGGTGCGCGACACGCGCACCTTACGCCGAAAATCTCAAACTAAAGTGGATTGCTAAGGTGCGGCCGACCCGCACCTAGGCTTATTTGATGATGTCAGGTGTGACGTAGATCAGCGTTGGTCCGTCTGCCTCAAAGGCTTGAACCACCGCCTCTTGCATCTGCGCCAAGGTCTGCGGCGCAGCACTATTGGCCCCGAACGCATCTGCCAATTTACAGAAATCCGGATTGCGCGCGATCACGGCGTTGGGCGCGATTTGGGCCCCGATCATGCTGTCTTCGATCTCTTTCAACTTGCCATTGTCCCACAGGATAATCGGCAGGCTTAGACCCAGTTCGACCGCCACGCCCAGTTCCGCCATCGTGTAGTGAAACCCATAGTCCCCAATGATCGCCAGCGTTGGTTTGCCTTTGCGCGCCACGGCCCCACCAATTGCAGCAGGCGTGGCATACCCAAGCGTGCCAAATCCATACGGGTGGTGCCAGTGGCCGGGGCGATCCATGTCCCAGACTTCTTTGGCGACGTAGGCGAATTGGGTCATGTCTGAATAAATCATCGTCTGCTCAGGCAAGCATGCGCGCAAGGCGTCAACAATCGGCACAATGCCGGGTCGCTCGGCGCTGACTTCGGCATGCCAGCGGGCACGCAGATCACTGACCTCTTCGGGGGTCCAATCGGTTTGGGCATCATTGCCGTCAAGCGCTGTGGCCAGCTCAGCTAGCCAACTTGCGGCGTCTGCTTTGTGCACTTCATCCGCAGGTGCAGCACCTGCCAGAACCGCGACATCGATGTTGACGTGAATTGCCGCGCAGGTGTGGCCCGGGTGCGCGCGCCACAAATCAACCTCGGCAAGGTCGGTGCCGATGCACACAAGTAAGTCAGCCTTTGCAATGACTTCGGCGCTGCCGGGACGCGCCAGAACAGCCCCAAAGCTAAGCGGATCATCGGGCGAAACAATTCCGCGTCCTGCATAAGTCGTGAACGACGCCGCGCCAGATGCCGCCAAGACAGCACGTGCCGGACTGTTTGGCCCGCCGGCTTTTGCGGCACCCCCACCAAAGATAAACACAGGTCGCCGCGCGGCTTTGATCTTGGCCGCCGCGTCTTGGACATCTTGGGATTGGACGCGCGGCAAATGCGGGGCCTGACGTGGCGCAGGGCCTGCGTGTGCGTCAGCAACAAGCTGCGCGATCGGCACCTGAATATGTTTTGGCGACGGGCTTTGCGTCTGGAATTCTGCAAATGCGCGATCAATCAAACCATAGGCGGCATCGGCCGTGCGCGCCTCGTGTGACCAATCACAGACCGTGTCGGCAGCGGCGCGTTGATCTTTCATCTGGTGCAATTGGCCTTTGCGCGCTGCGGTTTCATCCAGACACGACGACAGCACCAACATCGGCACACTGTCGGTATACGCCTGCCCCATCGGCGTCATGATATTGCAAACCCCCGGCCCCGTGATCACGTAGGCGACCCCCGGTTTACCGGTCGCACGCGCGTAACCGTCAGCCATGAAACCAGCGCCCTGTTCGTGGCGGGCAAGCACATGTGTGATGCCTGCCTCTTCGATCCCACGGTACATTTCCTGATTGTGCACACCGGGAATGCCAAAGATCGTATCGACCCCACGCGCCTTGAGCATGTGGGAAATTTGCGCACCCAGCGGGCGCACTTGATCAGGGGTATTTTGCGTCACTTACGCTCTCCAGAATCCGATTGTGAGAATTGCATAGACGACCATCAATTCCAGTCGCCCAACCAACATCGCGATGGCCAAAAGCCATTTTGCCGTGTCATTTAAATTCGCGAAATTGCCAGCAGGCCCAATTTGATCGCCCAAACCGGGGCCAATATTGGCCAATGCTGTGGCCGCGCCAGACACCGACGTGACCAGATCGAGGCCCGTCAAACCAAGCGCCACAGACAAAACACCCAGCGTCACCACGAAGAATGTGAAAAACGACATGACCGAACTAAGCACATCATCATCCACCGGCCGCCCCGCGTATCGCGGCGTGAAAACACCGTGCGGGCTGCGGGTTTTGCGCAATTGTGATCTGATCGAGGCAAACAAAAGCTGATAGCGGAAAATCTTGATCGAGCAGGCGGTTGATCCCGCACATCCCCCCACCAACCCGATGAAAAAGAACACGGAAATCAGAAACGGGCCCCACCCCATGTAATCCACACTGGCAAAACCGGTGCCTGAAATGATCGACACGATATTGAACAATGCCTCGCGAAACGCTTGTTCTGGGTGGTGCGGGAAAATGGTTGTCAGCGTGATTGCCACAACCGTGACTGCGACGGCGATAACGGCCATAAATCCGCGGATTTGCGGGTCGCGCCACATGGGTGTGACGTTGCCGTTGATCAACTGGACGTAGCGCACAAATGGCAGCGCGGCGAGGATCATAAAGACCACAGCGACGTATTCGAGCGGGCCCGAAAACGTCCCGAACGATGCGTCATAAGATGAAAACCCACCCGTCGAAACGGTGGTCAGCGCATGCAAAGTAGCGTCAAACGCGTTCATCCCAAAGGCGATGTAACTGAGCGCACAGGCCAACGTCAGCGCCACGTAAATAACAGAAATCCGGCTGGCAATTTCAGTGGCGCGCGGCAGGATTTTACCAAGCGTATCAAACCCTTCGGAGCGGAAAATTTGCATGCCCCCAACCCGTAATTCAGGCAGGAACACCATGGCCACAACAATAATGCCGATGCCGCCCAGCCATTGCAGAATACCGCGCCACAAAAGCAGACCTTTGGGCAACGTATCCAAGCCTGAAAACACGGTAGATCCGGTTGTGGTCAGTCCCGACATTGCCTCGAAAAACGCATCAACAAAGCGCGCTTCGGTGTCACCAAACATAAACGGCAGCGCGCCAAACAGCGGCAAAGCCACCCAAACGCCGGTGGTCAGCAAAAAGGTTTGCTGGATTGTCAGACCTTCGCGAACGCCATTTGCACAGGCCAGCGCGATCATTGCGCCAGTGACAACGGTGATCAACATCGCCTCGGCAAACACGGTCCAATGCCCCGTGCCTTCGCCAATATCCACCAGCATGGGCAGCAGCATCGCTACGCCCAGAACGGTGACCAAAAGGCCAATGACATATCCTACGGGCCGTAAATCGAACATGATCGCAGCGTTGGCGCGCGGCATGGTCGGTGTCAAGACGAATAGAGGCCAAGCGCCAGTGTCGTGCCTGCGAATTTAGGCAAACATCAGGTCGCGAAATACGTAGGCTGCGATGTGATCACGGCGCAAGTTCATCGCGGCCAATTCAGCGTCGGATTTTGCATTCAAGGTTCTGATTTGGCATGCGCGTGCTTCGGCTGCGTGGGCCATCGTGCTAGAGGCCGCGATGCGGACCAAGACGTTCAAGATGCCATTTCCAACGCGGTTCAAGACAGTCGAAAATGAAGAAACAAAAGTTGTATTGGTAGACGTAAGTGCCATTTTTGGAACCCTTTTAAGTGATTAGGTTCCTCCCTGTTTTTATGACTACCAGTGCGCGCGAGAGACCACCAATGCTGAAAACGCATAGCGGCTTTTCTTGTGGCGCTTGGGTGGCTTAGACGCCGATCTTTGGGCCGAGGCAGATCATCTCTTGGTCAACGTCCTGTGCTTCGTACAGATCAATTGCGGCTGGATCACTTTCGAATTTCGCGATCAACCCACCGCTGCCTGCCTCAAAGGACCAGCACTGCGGTTCTGGGCGATCTTCGTAGACGAAACAGATTTCGCCCGCCTCTTCGTACCAAATGCCATCCTTGCACTGCCCATCAAGAAACGACCAGCGCACACGGCGATCTGCAAGATACGTTTCTGCCCCGTAGGCACGCCCGTCGCGGCCATAAAACAACGTTTTTCCAAGGGTGTAGGCGTCGAATTCAGCCGCGCTCATCGGATCTGCGGTTGTTTGAACGCTGGTCGCTGCCCACAGGGTCGCGCACAGCATTAGGGTCGTCATATATTTTATCATGCGCCCAGACTGGCACGTCGCGCCCGTCAAGACCACCCTGCCGTGCAGCCGCCAAAACAGCGGGCGAAATATCGCGGGCGCTGGTGGTTTTTGTGCTTGGCATCCATTCAGCGACACGCGGGTTCATCACCTGTTTCCAGACCGGCGGCACCAAGGCAACACAGGCCATCACCGGCACTGAATGTGGCAGCATCGGCATCGTGTCGGCCCGCAATTCAAGATCAGAAAAACTGCGCGACGGATGCATGTGATGATCGGAATGGCGCGGCGCATTTAACATCATCGCGCTCGAATACCAGTGCGGCGCGTTCCACGAATGGCGCGGGCCAATGGGCTCTGCCCGTCCATCAGCCAGAATCTGGCGGCGCAGCCCGTAGTGCTGAACATAGTCAGACAAAAACAACTGGATCTGTGCGTAAGCCGCGATGCCAATCAACGCCAAAACGCCAGCAAATTGTGCAATAGAAAAGGCCGCGATAATGCTAGCAACAGCCCCCACAGTGTACCCCAAATAGGGATGCGAGAGGGTTGATTTTGGCGTAGCTGCCCGCGCACGCGTCATGTTTTCAGCGCGGTATCCTGCGGCGAATCCACCTGTCCAAGCACGCCACATAAATCGGTAAACCCCTTCGCCCAGGCGCGCTGAATTCGGGTCTTTGTCCGTGGCTGCGTGAACGTGATGTACCTTTGGATGCGCGCTGGCATGATGCCCGAACAACAAGGATGTGTAGACTGCAACACCAAGGCGACGTGGCCCGCGCGCGGCGCGGTGGATCAATTCGTGCGCATTCGAATTTGACACTTGCCCCATCCAAAGGCCGGCGGCGGTAAAGATCAGGATTTTATCAACCACCGACAGATATTCACCAGTGCCAAGCGCCCAAACGCACACCCCCAGCACACCAAAATGTGCCAAACCGATCAGCGTCGACAGCGCATGGCCGTTAAAGTCGTCAGACACCGACCAATCATCGCCGGTCAATTTATCAAGGACAAAAACCATAACCGTGATGCTGAACACAGACACCACTGGCCAAATCCCACCCCAAAGGCAGGCCGCAACCAAACAGGCCGCTGGTGCCAAACTGGCACTCGCAAATACAAACAAACTACGCATCGAAAAGAATCGCTCCTACCTCGTCACCGTATACCAGCATCCGATTAACGAGTCTCTTAACGGGGAAATTTGCCCATTTCGCGGCGCCTATCGGAAATCTCTGCGGCGTTGAGTGACGTCGTTGATCCGAAAATCGCCCTAACCTGTCGCTTTTGAGGTCAGTACCTTGGGACAACTTTGCTAGATTACACAAAATTGTAAGTTCACGCGGAGACGACAGATGGCCCTCGATAATGATAAAAAACATGGTGCCCCAAAGCATGGTGATGGTGTCTGGAAATCCGGCAAAGGTAAGGGACGTCGCCACACAAAAGGCCGTCAGCTGACCGACGAATCCTGGGATGACGTTCGTGCGCTGTTGGGTGATACGCCACGCCGCGCCGATCTTTTGATCGAAAATTTGCATAAAATTCAGGACACTTATGGGCATTTGTCTGCCGCCCACCTGCGGGCCTTGGCCGAAGAAATGCGCCTGTCGATGGCCGAAGTTTACGAAGTCGCAACTTTTTACGCCCACTTTGATGTGGTCAAAGAAGACGACGCGCCGCCCCCTGCCCTGACGATCCGTGTGTGTGATTCTTTGTCCTGTGAACTGGCCGGCGCGCAGGCGTTAAAGGCCGCACTAGAGGATGGATTAAACCCCGAAGACGTCCGCGTTTTGCGCGCGCCGTGCATGGGCCGTTGCGACACAGCGCCGGTTTTGGAAATCGGGCACAACCACATCGATCACGCAACCTTGGAAAAGGTCGAGGCCGCGATCGCAGCAGACGACACGCACGTTCATGTGCCGGCTTACGAAACCTACGCCGATTACGTCGCAACAGGTGGCTACGACGCATTGGTCAAGCTGCGCGAAAACGGCAAATGGGATGACGTGCAAGCGACTATCAAGGAAAGCGGACTGCGCGGCCTTGGCGGCGCGGGTTTCCCGTCTGGCACCAAATGGGGCTTTGTGCGCGCCAACGCAGGCCCACGTTACATCGCCGTCAACGGGGACGAAGGCGAACCAGGCACATTCAAAGACCGCTACTATTTGGAACGCACGCCGCACCTGTTCCTAGAAGGCATGTTGATCGCCGCATGGGCCGTCGAAGCAGATCGCGCCTACATCTACATGCGCGATGAATACCCAGCAGTTTTGGAAATTTTAGCGCGTGAAATCAAATCCCTAGAGGATGCGGGCCTTGTCGAAGCAGGGTACATTGATCTGCGACGCGGCGCTGGTGCCTACATTTGCGGCGAAGAATCCGCGATGATTGAAAGCATCGAAGGCAAACGCGGCATGCCACGCCACCGCCCACCGTTTGTGGCCCAAGTCGGCATTTTTGGCCAACCAACATTGGTCCACAACGTCGAAACATTACACTGGATCGCGCGCATCTGCCGCGAAGGTCCGGAGTGCCTGAATTCAACCGAATTGAACGGCCGCAAAGGTTTGCGCAGCTATTCGGTTTCGGGCCGCGTTGCCAAACCGGGCGTCTATTTGTTGCCAGCGGGTTCAACGATCACCGACATCATCGCAGCTTGCGGCGGGATGGCGGACGGTCACGAATTCAAAGCGTACCAACCGGGCGGCCCGTCCTCGGGTTTGTTGCCGGCCAGCATGCACGACATCCCGCTGGATTTTGACACGTTGCAACCGCACGGCACGTTTATCGGGTCTGCCGCAGTTGTGGTTCTGTCGCAAAATGATCGCGCCCGTGATGCGGCCCTGAACATGCTGCGGTTCTTTGAGGACGAAAGCTGTGGGCAATGCACCCCGTGTCGTGTTGGCTGTGGAAAAGCGGTCCAACTGATGCAGGCTGACACGTGGGATCAAGGACTGCTTGGCGAATTGTGCACAGCGATGTCAGACGCCAGCATTTGTGGTCTGGGTCAAGCCGCACCAAACCCGATCAAGCTGACGATGCAGCATTTTGCGGACGAAATCTAATGGCGTTAATTGTTAAATTCGAAAAAGACACTCGGGAAATCAAATCGATCCATCCTACCAAAGTGGTCTGCAAGTACTTAGTTGCTGAGACCGGGGATCAGAAAGTTATACAACTAAATACTTATGGATCAAATGATCGGGAGTTTCCCGGTAAACTAAGCCAAACCCTTCAACTGGACGAAAAAGCCGCGATTGAACTGCTTCAAATTTTGCAGTCCCATTTTCGGAAATAACTTATTGCAATCATGACTTATGTTTAATTGTAGTTGTACGATCACCCCCTATTCCTTGTTGCGATAGACCCGACAAATACAGCCGCTGTTCTTGAGCTTTCGGCATAGTTTGTCCGCGCCATCACGGGTCGTGCGGCCAATTCTGCCCATAAAATAGTTCGGCTGCGTGCGAACCCGTGATTTCACCGAGATATAATCGACCTTTTCACGCCCCACATCCCTGGAACAGCGCTGCGTCAAACGCGCAACGTTAACTTTTGCCACCTTTTTTGTGCGCCCAAATCCGATCTGAACACCCCAAGGTTTATAGCGCGATGGCGGCGGCCCCAGTTTGGTCAGCTTGCGGTTTTTCGCCATGCGCAGGCAGGCAGGTAAAAACGGTTGGTCTCCGTTCAGACGAAAATCATGGGCCTTTGGTGGGTCATCGCGCCACTGTTCTGCCGTCAAACCGGTGATGATTTGCACGTAATTTACGGTTTCGCGCGCAAGGCCCTTGCCGTCCTTGGTGAACCCGTCTGCGCGCCCTTCACCGCCATTGTACGCCACAGCCGCCAGCCCTGCATTGCCATAGGTGCGTTGCATCACGCCCAAATATTGAGCTGATCTTTCAATGGCTTGCGCAGGATTATAGCTATCAGGCAGATTACGCAATTTGGCGGTTTGGGGCATGAATTGCGCGATCCCTTGCGCACCGGCAGGCGATAATGCGTTGGCATCAAATCTGCTTTCTTGCCACAAAAGGCGTGCAAAAAATCCGGCGTCTAAACCATATCGGCGCGCGGTGTTTTCGATTTGCTGGCAGGTGTCGAACGCAAAATGTTCTGGCCGGATACAATCCACCGCCCCGGCTGCGCGCAGTGAACACATCGTGCCCGGCGTGCCCGCCTGCGACTGGGCGAACGCCGGTTGCACAGCGCCAATCAACGCACTCAGCATCACCGCCAAAATCAACTGCTCTCTTTTCATAGCCGTGCGCCCGTATTAGGTCATGTTCTAACCAACCATCGAGGCATCATGGCATTTTTCAAGAAACTCAAGGACCGTTTGTTCAAATCTTCGTCGAAAATCGATGAAGGGCTGGAAGCGATTGTTGATGACGGCGGCGTAAAAGAGGCGATTGACGCCGTAGAACCGCAGAATGTTGCGCCGGTTGTTCCTGTGACACCAGAGCCTGTCGCGGACCCTGAGCCAGCCCCAGCGGTCACAGCTGAACCTGAAGACCAGCCGATGCGAGAAGCCGAGCCAGAGCCAGAGCCAGAGCCAGAGCCAGAGCCAGAGCCAGAGCCAGAGCCAGAGCCAGAGCCAGAGCCAGAGCCAGAGCCAGAGCCAGAGCCAGAGCCAGAGCCAGAGAAAACTCCGACACCCGTTGCAACGCAAGCCTTACCTACGCCTGCGCCGACGCCGACGGCTGCAAAACCAAACCTTTTGGGCCGCATTTTTGGGCGCACCGAAGCAAAAACCGTTGTCCGCCGCACGCTTGATGACGACATGCTGGAACAGCTCGAAGAGTTGCTGATTTCCACTGACATGGGTGTCGACACCGCGCTGCGCGTCACGGCAAACATGGCCGAAGGGCGCATGGGCAAGCGTTTGTCGGTGAACGAAATCAAGACGCTGTTGGCCAATGAAATCGCACGCATTATGGAACCTGTCGCGCGGCCCCTACCGTTGTATCCCAGAACGCCCCAAGTCGTGTTGGTCGTTGGCGTGAACGGGTCTGGCAAAACCACGACGATCGGTAAATTGGCCAGCCAATTCCGCGCCGCTGGAAAACAGGTCGTGATTGCTGCCGGTGATACGTTCCGCGCGGCTGCCGTCGAACAGTTGCAAGTCTGGGGCGAGCGCGCAGGCGTGCCCGTGCTGACCGCGCCCGAAGGGTCAGATCCCGCCAGTCTGGCCTATGACGCCATGACCAAAGCCCAAGAGGACGGTGCAGATTTGTTGCTGATCGACACAGCGGGACGTTTGCAAAACCGGTCCGACCTGATGGAAGAGCTGGCGAAAATCGTGCGTGTGATCCGCAAAAAAGACGAAACCGCGCCGCACAACACGCTGCTGGTTCTGGACGCGACAACAGGTCAAAACGCCATCAATCAGGTCAAGATTTTCCAAGAGGTGTCGGACGTGTCCGGCCTTGTTATGACAAAGCTGGACGGCACTGCAAAAGGCGGCGTTCTGGTCGCGTTGGCTGATAAATTCGGTCTGCCCATTCATGCGATTGGGGTAGGTGAGCAGATCGACGATCTGGATGCGTTCGACCCCGAAGATTTCGCAAAAGCACTGACCGGTGCCGAGTAAATCAATGTGACCCAATGGCTGATCAGCATTGAAGGTACCGAAACCGGCCACCAGCTGGCGCTGATCCTTGCCATCATGGCGGCGTTTTTGCACGCGGTGTTCGGGGCCTTGCAAAAAGGGCGTCACGATCCGTGGCTGACGCGCGGTGCTATTGATGCCAGTTACGGGCTGATGGCCGCGCCGTTTGCCCTGTTTGTGGTGCCATGGCCCGAACCGCACATGTGGCCGATTTTTGCAGGTGCATGGGCAATTCACTTTGTTTACAAGCTGTTGCAGGCGTGGGCCTATACCAAAGGGGCCTATACTGTCGTCTATCCAGTGGTGCGTGGCACGGGGCCGTTGTTTGCGGTGATCGGGGCCTATTGGCTATTTTCCGAAACATTTTCAGCGCTGCAATGGGTTGGCGTTGCCGTCCTGTTGTGCGGTATTTTTGGCCTCGCGCTTTACAATATGCTGTACCTCGAGGCAGAGCGCGACACGCTGCCACTGGCCTTGGGCCTTGCGGTTTGCACGGGGTTGTTTGTGGCACTGTACACGACCTACGACGCCTACGGCATTCGCGCAACGGCCAACCCGTTTACGTTTTTGGCGTGGTTCTTTTTGATCGACGGAATATCGATGCCGCCGATCGCGTATTTGCGCTGGCGAAAAATGGCAGATCGCCCGGCAATTGCCCCCCTTATGCGGCGTGGCGTGTTTGGCGGATTGGTTGCATTTGCCAGTTTCGGCGCCATCATGATGGCGACACGTCTTAGCAACGTGGGCGAAGCGGCGGTCTTGCGCGAAACCTCGACTGTGTTTGCCGCCCTCATCGGCTGGTTGGTGCTGAAAGAAACCGTGGGTCCAAGGCGCATTGCGCTGATGGCCTTGATCGCGATAGGTGCAGTTATCGTCGAGATGGCGGGCTAAACCCGAAACAGGAGCGCGCGCCCGTGCGTGGTAAAATTATGGCACAAAAAGAAGTAAATCCGTTCCTTAAATCGGCGCTAGAACTGGGCCCGATCCTGATCTTTTTCGTGGCGTACCTACGCCTGAAAGACCGTATTTTCACCATTGGTGGCGCCGAATACGAAGGGTTTATCGTGGTCACCGCCGCGTTCATTCCGCTGTTGATTGCCAGCACCGGCGCGCTGTGGTGGCTGACCGGCAAACTGTCGAAAATGCAAATCGCAACGCTGGTGTTGGTCATTGTCTTTGGCGGGCTGTCGGTCTGGCTGAATGATGACCGGTTTTTCAAGATGAAACCGACGATGATTTACCTGCTGTTTGGCGGCATCCTTGGCTTTGGCCTGATGCGCGGCACCTCGTATTTGCAAAGCCTGATGGAAGAAATGATGCCGCTAAAAGACGCAGGCTGGATCATTCTGACACGACGCGCCATGTGGTTTTTCTTTGCTCTTGCGGTTTTGAATGAACTGGTTTGGCGTTCGACCGCCACCGAAACTTGGGTGTATTTCAAAACATTTGGCCTAAGTGCCGCGCTGTTCGGGTTTTTCATGACCCAAGGCAAACTGTTTCAAGAGTACGCGATCGAAGACGACGACCCGGCTGACACACCTGTTGACCCCGACACGCCAGAGGCGTAAATCAACTTTGTGGCGATTTGTTACCGGATTGCGGGCCACGTTAAATAATTCCGCTAAAAGGTCAGGATGAAGCCCCCCTTCGCTTGACCAGAGCGTTCGGGGGTTTTTTTGTGGCTGGCCCCTTTTACAGCCCGTGGAGAGAGACGACATGAGCGATACTTGGAACCCACGCACCAAAGCAGTGCATTCAGGCACGCGGCGCAGCCAATACGGCGAGGTGTCAGAGGCGATTTTCCTGACCCAAGGTTTTGTCTATGACACAGCCGAAGACGCCGCCGCACGGTTTGAAGAATGTGGCCCCGACGAATTCATCTACGCCCGCTATGGCAACCCCACCGTCAAAATGTTCGAAGACCGGATTGCCGCATTAGAAGGCGCGGAAGACGGGTTTGCGACGGCATCAGGCATGGCGGCCGTTTCTGGCGCGCTCACATCGATGCTGCGCGCTGGCGATCACGTGGTGTCAGCCAAGGCATTGTTCGGGTCCTGTCTGTACGTGCTTGAGGATATCCTGTCGCGCTACGGGGTCGAGGTTACGTTTGTGGACGGCACCGATCTGGACCAGTGGCGCGCCGCAGTGCGCCCTGACACCAAGGTCGTGTTTTTCGAATCCATGTCGAACCCGACACTCGAAGTCATTGATATTAAATCAGTTTGCGAAATCGCGCATGTGCACGGGGCAAAGGTCGTGATCGACAATGTGTTCGCCACGCCGGTCTATTCACGCGCGTTCGAACAAGGCGCGGACGTCATCGTGTATTCCACCACCAAACACATCGACGGCCAAGGTCGCGCGTTGGGCGGCATCATCTTGGGCAGTCGTGACTATATCCGCAAAACCGTTGAACCCTACATGAAACACACCGGCGGTTCCATGTCACCGTTCACGGCGTGGACCCATCTAAAGGGGCTTGAAACCCTCGATTTGCGGGTACGCGCGCAGACCGATACCGCGCAAAAACTGGCCGAAGCCTTGCAAGGTCACGCAGCATTAGAACGGGTGATTTACCCCGGTTTACCGGACCATCCACAGCACGCATTGGTGCAGGCGCAAATGGGCAAAGGCGGCACGATGTTGGCCATTGATGTCAAAGGCGGGCGCGCTGCGGCATTTAAGTTTCTGAACGCCATCAAGATCGGGATTATCTCGAATAACTTGGGCGATGCCAAAACAATCATGACCCATCCCGCGACCACAACCCATCAGCGTCTTAGCCAGGATCAAAAGGATTATCTGGGGATAACAGATGGTTTGGTACGGATTTCCGTCGGAATCGAAGACACCGATGACGTGATTGACGACATCGTGCAGGCGCTGGACGTGGCAAAATAGACCCTTGGACGTGTGAGTGCAGACGATTTTGCACTCACACATCTATGTGACCCGATCGGCCGTTTTGCGCGCATACCTTGTCGAGATTGGCAAAGCGGCTACATACATCTTAAGTTAGATGTAACAAAAGCTGAAAAAGGGGGGCTACTTAATGAATGTTCATTCGCCCGAATTACGATCAATACCCGAACGCAAAGATGCCGAAGATGCGCTAAATGTCCTGCGCCAGTGGGCCAAAGGCGCAAGCCAAGCCGAAATTCTGGAGCTTGATCCGTCAATCGCAAAACTGATTCCCGGATCAGATGCTGTTGAGTACCCGGCGTTTTCACGCACATATCCTACGGATTTTTCAGCGGATGCAGATTACATCGCGACCCTGCCCGATTTGCAAAACGGACCCTCCAGCCTGATCCGTGGATCCAAACAGCAGATCCAACATGTGGGCATTTCCAACTTTCGCTTGCCGATCCGGTTCAAGACCCGCAATGGCGCTGACATGATGCTGGAAACCTCTGTGACCGGTTCCGTGAGCCTTGAGGCGGACAAAAAGGGCATCAACATGTCCCGCATCATGCGGTCGTTTTACAAGCATGCGGACACTGCGTTTAGCTTTGATGTGATCGAAGCCGCGCTTGATGATTACATCAGTGATCTGGAAAGTTTTGATGCCCGCATTCAGATGCGGTTCAGCTATCCGATGAAGGTGCAAAGCCTGCGTTCTGGTCTGTCTGGCTATCAATATTATGACATCGCGCTGGAGCTGGTTGAAAAGGCTGGTGTGCGTAAAAAGATGATGCACATCGACTATGTTTACGCGTCGACCTGCCCGTGTTCATTGGAATTGTCCGAGCATGCGCGCGCAACCCGTGGTCAGCTGGCAACGCCTCATTCCCAACGTTCCGTCGCGCGAATTTCGGTCGAAATCGAAAAAGACGCGGACGTGTTGTGGTTCGAGGACATGGTCGAGGCGTGCCGCCGCGCAGTGCCCACGGAAACGCAAGTCATGGTCAAGCGCGAAGATGAACAAGCGTTTGCAGAATTGAACGCGGCCAATCCGATCTTTGTCGAAGACGCCGCACGTCTGTTTTGTGAACAATTGCTGGCCGATGTTCGGATCGCAGATTTTCGGGTGGTCGCCAGCCATCAAGAAAGCCTGCACAGCCACGACGCCGTTTCGGTCCTGACCGAAGGCAACACGTTTGCCGCCGACAGCATTGATCCACGGATGTTCGATACGCTATTTCACGTGGGCTAACACAGGCCGGGTGCGCGACACGCGCACCTTACCAAAACAGTTTTTCTAGAATAATGACCCTTGGTCTGTCGGCTTGTCAGCCGCCTTACGCGCGGACGGTTTGCCGTTTAGCGAAAGACGCCCATCGCTGAATTCGATCTCTAGCACGCCTGCTTTACCCGCCGCGGCCTTGGACGTCACGACATCACCATCGCCACGCACAACGGCGTAACCACGTGCCAAAGTCGCCTTATAACTCAGCGTTTCGCGCAAGCGATCCATCGCATCAATGTCTTGGCGAAGCCCTGCGATCCGGCGATGTCCTGCTTCAGAAATGCGCTGCACGGTCGCGTCAAACTTTGTACGCCGTTCAGCGATTTGAATGCCAAGTGCCAAGGGATCAAACCGCCCTGCCCGCGCAGTAAAACGATCCGATTTTGTCGCCACAGCACGCCCCAAGGCAGGGCCAAGACGCGCTGTTAGTTTGTCCAAACTCCGCCGCTCGTTTGCGATCATCCGCGACAAGGCAGCAGGACGTAGACCACCGGCGGCTTCGGACAGGCGAATTTTGCGTTTTTGCACGCCGCCCATCAATGCAGGGCCAAGACGCGCGGTACTTGTATCTAGGCGCTGGCGCGGCCCGTCCAAAAGCGTGTCGGGGCGCGGCAACGCACGGGATAAATCGCGCAGGCGTTGATCGCGACGTTGCAAACCACCGCTTAAGGCTGCGGTCATTCGCGCGCCTTGCTGTTCGATCCAGGCCAGCAATTCGTGGCGCACAGGCACCGCCAATTCGGCTGCCGCTGTCGGGGTTGGTGCGCGTTTGTCCGACACGAAATCAATCAACGTGGTGTCGGTTTCGTGCCCCACAGCCGAGATTAACGGGATGTTTGACGCCGCCGCCGCGCGGGCCACGATTTCTTCGTTAAAGCCCCAAAGGTCCTCGACCGAACCACCGCCGCGCGCCACGATCAACAGGTCTGGCCGTGGCATCGCGCCGCCCGGTTGCATCGCGTTGAACCCTTCGATCGCGCGCGCCACTTCGGATGCACATTTGGCCCCTTGGACTGCGACAGGCCAGATCAAAACCTTGCGCGGAAAACGATCACGCAGGCGGTGCAAAATATCGCGAATAACAGCACCCGAAGGTGAGGTCACAACGCCGATCACATCCGGCAAATACGGCAATGCACGTTTGCGCGAGACATCAAACAATCCCTCCGCGCTGAGCATCGTTTTGCGTTTTTCCAGCAGCGCCATCAACGCGCCCATGCCCGCCGGTTTGATGTCTTCGATTACGATCTGATATTTGGATTGCCCGCCAAACGTGGTGATGCGGCCTGTCGCGACGACCTCCATGCCTTCTTCGGGCTGGGTTTGCAGGCGCGCTGACACGCCTTTCCAAATCACGCCGTTGATCACTGATTTGTCGTCTTTGAGGTCCAGATAAATGTGCCCGGACCGTGGCCGCGACACGCGCCCGACCTCGCCTTTGATCCGCACGTTGCCAAATTCGCCCTCGATCACACGTTTGATCGCGCTCGACAGTTCGGTGACGCTGAATTCCGGCGCATTTGCCCCTTCTGCGGGGTCATCAATCAGGTCCATCATCTCTAGTTCTTTACCTCGGCTTTCGCACAGCTTAGAACGCCTCAACACTAAGGCCAAGCAGATCAGGGGCACATCCATGAACATTCTTATCCTTGGCAGCGGCGGGCGTGAACATTCACTTGCTTGGGCGACGCTGCAAAATCCAAAATGTGACCGCTTGATCGTGGCACCCGGCAATGCGGGAATCGCGGCCATCGCCGAATGTGCGGATTTCGACATTATGGATGGCACAACTGTCGCCAGCTTTGCCGAAGAAAACGCGATTGATTTTGTGATTATCGGACCAGAGGCACCCTTGGCCGCAGGCGTTGCAGACCAATTGCGCGCATCAGGATTTTTGGTGTTTGGCCCGTCACAAGCGGCAGCCGCCCTTGAGGCATCAAAGGCGTTCACCAAAGAAATTTGCGTGGCATGTGATGCGCCGACAGCCGCCTATGGCCATTTCACCGACGCGGTTGCGGCCAAAGAATACGTTCGCAAAACCGGCGCGCCAATTGTGGTCAAAGCTGACGGATTGGCCGCAGGCAAAGGCGTGATTATCGCCGAAACAGTGGCCCAAGCAGAGGCCGCGATTGACGACATGTTCGACGGCTCGTTCGGGGATGCCGGCGCCGAAGTCGTGATCGAAGAATTCATGACCGGCGAAGAAGCATCGTTCTTTGTGCTGTGCGACGGCGAAAACGTGCTGCCCATCGGAACGGCCCAAGATCACAAGCGCGTTGGCGACGGCGACACCGGCCCAAACACCGGCGGCATGGGGGCCTATTCCCCCGCTCCAGTGCTTAGCGACGACATTGCAGAACTGGCTTTGGCCCAGATTGTACGCCCGACAATGGCAGAAATGACCAAGCGCGGAATGCCCTATCAAGGTGTGCTGTACGTCGGGTTGATGATTGAAAATGGCCAGCCGCGTTTGGTTGAATATAACGCGCGCTTTGGTGATCCGGAATGTCAGGTGCTGATGATGCGCCTTGGTGGGCAAGCGTTTGATTTGCTGCACGCCGCGGCCTTGGGGCGCTTGGACGGGGTTCGCGTCAACTGGGCAGATGACCATGCGATCACCGTGGTTATGGCGGCAAACGGGTATCCAGGATCTTACGAAAAAGGGTCGTATATCAACGACTTGGACGATATCGCGGCAGACAGTTCGAACATGGTGTTTCATGCAGGAACTGCCGCGCGTGACGGTGGAATTGTCGCTGTTGGCGGCCGCGTTCTTAGCGTGACAGCCCGTGGCGATAGCTTGGCCGAGGCACGCGCGCGCGCCTACGATATGGTCGACCGCATTGATTGGCCCGAAGGGTTTTGCCGCCGTGACATTGGCTGGCGCGCGCTGGATTAATCAATCCGTCGCTTTAAATTTTGCACGCCATAGCACGGGCAAAAGCGGGCCGCGTTGTATCACGCCCAAGCGCCTCAACCTTGAAATCCGCGCCGTCGAACGTGATCGCCACAAGGCGATTCCAGTCGCTCGTGGCCACAACCATTTCAGGGATTCCGTTACAGGTGCGGATTCCACCAGCAATGTCACGTTCCCCGATCCGGTGATTTGTGTAGCCCACCAAATCAGCACTGTGGACCAACGCACCGCTTTCAAACCGCCAGATGCGCAAGGTTTTCGCCAGATGCGGACGATCAATATAGGCCACATCCATAGTGCCATTCTGGTCCAGATCAGCGGCCCCTAGCGGCGCAAGCCAACGGTTCGAACGCCCGATATTTGGCGTTTGGGCAACAAGCCCGTCGGTCCCATAAATCGCCAGTTTCGCGCCAAGCCGATCATTGCTTTGCACAACAATAACTTCGTTTTGGCCATCGCCGTCCAGATCAACCACGCGCGGTTCTGTGTCTTCAAACACATCACTTTCGGGCAGTGTGATATTCAGCGTGCGCCCGTCATTTGTCTCCAGTCGCAACGTGCCATGTTCGATTGCGTCACCAAGAATGCCATGGGTATAGCGCGTTGTGGGGTCAGTATAGATCGCGGCCAGAACACCTTGCGCGCCGGCCAGCGACGGCTGCATCACACACGCCATCAGCGCTGCGCGGCGCATGAAACGGTACAATAGGCGCGACAGCGGACGCCGCGCCTTTGTGGTCATCAAATTTGTTTCTCTGGCATTTGCACGATCAAACCGTCCAACGCATCCGTCACCTTGAGCTGGCAGGTCAATCGCGAGCGCGTCTCGTCAGGTTCATAGGCGAAATCCAACATGTCAGTTTCCATGTCGTCCTTTGCCGGTATCTTTTCGACCCATCCCGCGTCCACATAAACGTGGCAGGTTGAACAGGCGCAGGCACCGCCACAGTCCGCTTCTATACCTGGAATGTTGTTGTCGCGCGCGCCTTCCATAACGGTCATGCCATTGGCGACGTCAACGACATGTTCTTTGCCGCCGTGCTCGATATAAGTGATTTTGGCCATCTCAAAGCCCCCTTTTATAACTGTTAAACCTGTCTAGCGAGGCCATTTGGGCAATGCCACCCCCTTTTGCAACGCATCAAATTTCTGTTTGCCATGCGCAAACAATGTTCTACTTATGTTCCCATGAAAGTGTTCGCGCCCCTGCCCCGATCAATTCAAACCACATGGCCGCGCCCGCCGTCGTGCCTGACCGCGAACCAGTTGCATTTGCCGCCAATCAACGCGCGCATCGCGGTCGCGGGTTTGGTGATTTTACGGCAACGCCCCGGTACGGCCAAAGGCGTGATTTTCATCACTCTTGAGGACGAAACCGGCGTCGTGAACATCATCGTGTGGCGCCACATGTACGAACGTTTTCGGCGCGCCGTGATTTCGGGGCGGATGCTGCGGGTCACAGGGCAATTACAGCGCGCCCATGACGTGACGCACGTGTTGGCCCAACAAATCGAGGACATCTCGTATCTTTTGGACGAACTGGTTAATCCTGACGGGATACGGCCCGTTTAGCACCTGTTGGCAGATCGGATAAAACGGCGTAGTTTGACGAAAATAGAGCAAACAGGCCGACCATCATGCGCATCCATTCCCTCGCCCTTTTGGGTGTCATCAGCTTTGCTCTAAGCGCCTGTGATCTGCCGCCTTTAGGCAAAAACGGCACCACCAAACAGGGCAAATTCAAGGTCGTTCAGGACGCCCCAGACGGCGCAGCGACGGGAACATGTTGGGGCAAGGCGGAAACGGCCGCGATCATCGAAACTGTGACCCGCGAAATTCTGGTGCAGCCAGCGCAGGTGTCATCGGACGGTCGTATCCAACAGCCTGCGGTTTACAAAAAAGAAGCGCGCCAAGAAATCGTGCAAGAGCGCGAGGTCAACTGGACCGAGATCGTTTGCGTCACGCAATTGACCGAGGAATTCACTGCCAGCCTACAACGCGCACTGGCCATACGCGGGTTTTATCGCGGCCCTGTCACCGGCCTGATGGACACGCGCACATTTACCGGCATCCGCAAATTTCAGGCGGTGGACGGATTTAGCAACGAAATCCTAAGCGTCGCGGCGGCCCGCAAGCTTGGCTTGGTGGCTGTGCCGCGCACACCCTGATCCGTAGACACAAAAAAGGCGCACTCGAAAGCACGCCTTTTTATTTGCATTTTCAGAACCTTATTTCAGGCTAAGCGCCACAAAACGAGGGTCGCCTGCACGGCGCACCAACAACAAGAACGACTTGCGCCCTGCGTCTTTGCGTTCTTCCAGGCGCGTTTCCAATTCACTGATGCTGGTGATCTTTTGCTGACCCGCTTCGGTGATAACGTCGCCAGCCCGCAGGCCTTTTTCGAACGCTTCTGATGTTTCATCAACTTCGGTGATCGCCAATCCTTCGAGGTCGTCTGCCACGCCAAGTTCAGTGCGCAATTCGTCGTTCAGCGCGCTGAGCGTGAGGCCCAGAACCGATTTGGTTTCCGGTGCGACGTCTTCTTCGGATGGGTCCGGTGCTGCGGTTTCAACAACGCCTTCGGCTTCTTCACGACGGCCCAACTTGACTTTGAGGGTCACAGTTTTGCCTTCGCGCATCACCACCACACGGACGGTTTCGCCAACGGGGCTATTCGCGACGCGGCGCACCAGTGATCTCGTGTCAGTGACCGGTTTGCCTGCGAACGAAACAATCACGTCGCCGTCCAGCATGCCGCCCAGTTTGGCAGGCCCTTCTTGGACCGAGTTAACCAACGCGCCGTCGTTGCCTTTTAGGCCCATGGCTTCGGCGATATCAGGTGTCACATCTTGGATTTTCACGCCCAACCAACCGCGTCGGGTTTCGCCGAATTCACGCAACTGGCCGACAACACGTGTCACCACGTTGGATGCCATGGAAAAGCCGATGCCAATTGATCCGCCGTTTGGTGACAAAATCGCGGTGTTCACGCCAATCACGGCACCATCCATGTTGAACAATGGCCCACCGGAGTTGCCGCGGTTGATCGCTGCGTCCGTCTGAATGTAGTCGTCATAGCTTCCGGACAAGGCGCGATTGCGCGCGGATACGATACCAGCCGAGACCGAGAACCCTTGGCCCAATGGGTTGCCCATCGCGATGACCCAATCGCCAACGCGGCTTTTGTCTGAATCGCCAAAGGACACAAATTTTAGCGGTTGTGCGGCTTCGACCTTCAGCAAGGCGATGTCGGTTTTCGGGTCAGTTCCGATAACTTTGGCTGGCAATTCGATTAATGGCTGACCTTCACCTGGAAAGAATTCGATCAGGATTTCATCCGCGCCTTCAATCACGTGGTTGTTGGTCACGACATATCCGTCTTCGGAAATCACGAAACCAGAGCCAAGTGCAGAAGACCGGCGTGGGCGTTGCCCGTTGCCATCGTCACGCTGGCGGTCGTTAAAGAAATCCTCGAACGGGGACCCTTCGGGCGCGATGCCTTGGGGGCCAGTCGGGCGTTCGACCACGGTGGATGTGGTGATGTTAACCACGGCCGGGCTAATTTTTTCAGCCAAAGGCGCGAGGCTTTCTGGTCGCGCAAATGCGGCCATCGATTGCATCAGCACAAAGGCCGTTGCCAGCAGCGTTAGCCAAAAGGCGCGTGTCTGCGTTAAAGGTTGGATTTGTTTCGAGAGGGCTACCGCTTGGGGCTGCATTCATCGTCTCCAGTCGTTGATTAATCAGGCCGTTCTGGGCCGTGTCGCACATGATAAAACTGCGGCATGCACGTTACCGAACAGCCTGCATGTAGGTGTACGAGACTGCAATATGAAACTTGGAATGTCTAAGCAGCCTTTCAATCGGATGTTACTAAACCGTGAACACAGACTGCGAATTAACCAATTTCTGTAACATTTGATCGGATATTTGCCGAAAAACCCGGCCCTGCGCTGTGGCGTCAGAGCGATAGGCCAAATTGGAATGCCGCCCAGATGCAGATCAATCCTGTCACGGCAACCAGTGCGCCCATTTGGCGGCGCGACGCGATCGGCAGGCTGCGCAACACCTCGAGCACACGTTCAATAAGCTGAGGGGCCAGCACGTATGCCAGCCCCTCGATTATCATGACCAACCCGAAGGCCAGTAAGGTCAGCGCAATCAGTTGGATGCTGCTGAGCCTCCGTCGCTTTTCAGGTAGTTAAAGAATTCGCTGTCCGGTGACATCACCATGGTTGAATTCTTGCCCTGAAGCGCAAGTTCGTATGCAGACAAAGAGCGGTAGAATTCAAAGAATTCAATGTCTTGGCCATAGGCTTCGGCAAAGATACCGTTGCGTTCCGCGTCTGCTTCACCTTCGATGATACGTGCATCACGACGGGCTTCTGACAGGATTTCTTCGTAGGTTCTGTCCGCTTGCGCCGTCACACGTTGCGCCGCTTCACGACCACGGGCGCGTTCATCTGTGGCTTCACGATCCCGCTCCGCAATCATCCGCTGCAAAGTCGCAGAGAAGTTTTGCTTTGGCAGGTTGGTTTGACGCAAACGCACATCAACAATCGACAGGCCCAAAGCAGAGGCACGGTTGTCAGCCTGTTGGCGAATGCTTTGCATCAATGCCGCACGTTCTGGCGACAAGATCGTGTTCGACGTCACGCCACGGCCACCTAAAACAGCACGAATTTGGCTGTTCAAGATACCTTTTAACTGCGCACGCGCCTCAGCTTCGCCGCCCACACCGGTGGCCTGACGGAACTGTTTGATGTCCGCGATGCGGTACAAAACAAACGCATCCACGTCCAAGCGACGTTGGTCATCTGGCGTGACCTGAATCAGGTCGGTTTCCAGCGTCAGGATACGGTCTTCGTAGCGGACAACTTCGTCCAGCAATGGAATTTTAAAGGCCAAACCGGGATCAGTGATCTCTTGTTTGATTTGCCCCAGACGCAGAACCAGCGCCTTTTCACGTTCGTCCACAATAAAGATCGAGGACAACACGCCCGCAACCAGAATAACAACGACGGGGATCAGATAGTTAATGGACCGCATTAGTTTGATCCTCCGTTTTTACGCAATTCGTTCAAGGGCAGGTATGGCACCACGCCTTGGCCGTTTTCGTTGTTTTCAAGAATGATCTTGTCGACGTCGCCCAGAACTTTTTCCATCGTCTCTAGATACAGACGTTTGCGGGTCACTTCTGGTGCAGCTTTGTATTCTGCCAAAACGGCCAAAAACGCGCTGGCCTCACCGATTGATCCGTTCACAAGACGCGCGCGGTAGCCTTCGGCGGCCTCGAGCAATTGTGCAGATTCACCACGTGCCTCGGCAGCTTTACGGTTTGCATAGGCATCCGCTTGGCGTTCTAGACGGTCGCGTTCCTGTTCGGCCGCTTGCACGTCAAGAAAGGCGTCAACAACAGACACATCTTCGACGCTGCCATCGGCGTTGACCATGCGGACAACCTGGCTGGGTGGCTCAACTTTTTTGACGTTCACACGCAGGATGTTGATACCGGTTTTACGGTTGTCCAATGTGCGCTGGATCAGTTCCTGAACGCTTTGTTCAACAAGACCACGGTCACGTGACAGGATCGGGGCCAGTTCGGATTGCGAGATAATCTCGCGCATCGCCGCCTCGGAAATCGCAATAACTGCGGCTTGCGGTTCTTTCAGACTGAATTTGTAGTCTTTGGCGTTTTTGATGTTCCAAACAACTTCGAAATCAATGTCGACGATGTTTTCGTCCGTCGTCAGCATCAAACCTTCGTTGCCCGCAGATCCACGACCTTCACCGATGGATTCGGTTTGGTTGGTTGTCACAGCAAACACTTCGGCTTTGACCAATGGCCAAGGGGCAAAGTTCAAGCCTTGCTCGCCGATACCTGAGAATTCGCCAAGGAACAGTTCAACAGATTGTTCTTCGGGTTTGACGGTATAAAAGCTGGCCAGTCCCCACAAAACGACGGCCGCTGCAATGCCAAGGCCCACGGTGCCACGGGTAAATGCGGGGCCTGCGCCGCCGCCCTGTCCGCCACCGGAGCCGCCTTTGCCACCACGACCGCCCATCAGGACGCGCAGTTGCTCTTGGCCTTTTTTCACCAGTTCGTCGATTTCCGGAATTTGCGAGCCTTCGCCATCGGGGCGTCGTCCGCCGCCATTGTTGCCACGATTGCCGTCGCCGTTCGAACCGTTCCCGTTGGAACCGCCGTTTGAGCCGTTGTTGCCGCCGGAATTGCCCCCGGAATTACCACCGCCCCCCCAGGGGCCGCCTGTGTTGCCAGCCATATGTGTGTACTTCCCTTAAATTACCGTTCGCATTGGTGTAACAGTTTTTGTCTATCTATGTTGCTATAATACCTGTGCCCTAAACCACAAATTTCAAGCGTTCCGCGTCACGAAGTTCGCACGGGCATTTTCATTGTAACCATTTCTTCGGACATGGTCGGGTGAACCGCCACTGTCGCGTCGAAATCTTCTTTGGTTGCGCCCATTTTCACAGCAATTCCGGCCAATTGGATCATTTCACCCGCGGCCGGTGCGACGATATGGCACCCAAGTACCTTGCGCGTGGCTTGGGACACAATCAGTTTCATCAGCACACGATCCGGCTGCCCCGCAAAGGACGACTGCATCGGTTTGAACGTGGTGGCGTAGACTTCGATCGGTTCCTGCGCACGCGCGTCTTCTTCGCCCAAACCCACAGTGCCCATTTCCGGCTGCGTGAAAATCGCCGATGGAATCAGGTCGTGATCCACAGGGGTCGGATTGGCTTTGAATACCGTTTCGACAAACGCCATGGCTTCGCGAATTGCGACAGGCGTCAGGTTCACGCGGTTGGTCACATCGCCGATCGCATAGATTGATGGCACAGCGGTTTGGCTAAATTCGGTCACCTCGACGGCGCTGGCACGGTCCAGTTTGACGCCGGCCTGTTCCAGTCCCAAATCATCGGTGTTGGGTTTGCGGCCCGTGGCGAACAGCACTTGGTCAAATACGGTTTCATCGCCGTTTGTCGATTTCACCCAGATGCCGCCATCCCGTTTTTCCATCTCGGCGATGTTGGTGTTCAATTGTAGATCGATGCCTTTTTCGACCATCTGTTCGGCAACCAGCGTGCGGGCTTCGTTGTCAAAACCGCGTAGGATTTGTTCGCCGCGATAGAATTGCGTGACCTTGACGCCCAGACCGTTCATCACACCGGCAAATTCGGACGCGATGTAACCGCCGCCAACAATCAGCATGGATTTGGGCAATGCGGGCAAATCAAACAGGTCGTCAGACACAATGCCCAGATCGGCGTTTGCGATGTCGGGACGTGTCGGGCGACCACCGGTTGCGACCAGAATATGCTTGGCGGTTTTTTCTTCGCCAGTGGACAACACAACCGTGTGCGCGTCTTTGACCGTGGCGCGGGCGTCGAATGTTTCAACACCGGCGTTGGCCAACAGGCGGCGATAGATTGCCTCAAGACGGTCCAGTTCGGCGTGCAATGTGCCTTTGAAACGGGACCAGTCGAAATTGCCCAACGTCAGATCCCAACCATAGGCCCCTGCCTCGGCTTCGACATTGGCGTAACCGGATGCGAACACCATCAGTTTTTTAGGAACACAGCCACGGATTACGCAGGTGCCGCCATAGCGGCTTTCTTCGGCCAATGCGACGCGCGCACCGTTATCACCAGCGGCCACACGTGCGGCCCGAACCCCACCAGAGCCCCCGCCGATTACGAATAGATCATAGTCAAATGCCATTATTAAGGCTCCGTTTATTCAGGTATTGCTGTGTCGTTTGGCGACCGTGTCGGAATGTCAGGTCGCGCGTTTTGAATGGCCGCCAACAACGCCGCCTTGCCGTCATCACCTGTCAGGCGATTGGACAGGCCGGCATAAGATTCCACGCTGGAATCACGGCGGCGATAGGCGATCAGGCTGATGCGGCTGTCGGGCACAATATTGACCCACTGCATTTGACCCCAAGGGATGTAAACCGACGTCAAAACCCGGTGGATCGTAAGCCCGTCGTCTTCGATTTCGGCATAGACCGATCGGCGCAGCAGGTTCAGCATGATAAACGTGGCCCACCCCGACAATATAATCGACGCGCCCCAGTTGAACGCGCCACCCATGTCCAACGCATCGGTCACGTATAGGGCGGCCACAGCGCTGACCAAAACAAGGTTCAACGCCACCAGGGCTGTCTGCATTCCGGATCGCTTAAGCTTCATGCCTACTCCGCTAGATCGGTGAACAAATTGTCTGTCTCGACAAAATCAAGACGATCGGTTTCGACCGTCCCTTCGTTGATATCGCGGACCTCGACCCGGCCATCGCCGTAGCCAATGACCACAGCGTCACAGATATCAATGAACAGCCCGTTTTCAACCACCCCCGGCATTTGGTTGATGATCAATGCCAACTGGCGCGGGTTGCCGATACGTTTCAAATGCAGGTCCATGATATGGTTGCCTTCGTCCGTGATAAACGGGCGGTCACCATTCATGCGCAGGGTGGCTTGGCGCCCAAGGACGTCCATAGAAATCAGGGTTTCTTCGATCAGCGCTTGGGTGGTTTGCCAGCCAAACGGAATGACTTCGATCGGCAGTGGAAACGCCCCGAGGGTTTCGACCTCTTTGCCGATGTCCGCGATCACCACCATTTGATCAGACGCGGTCGCCACGATCTTTTCTTGCAACAACGCACCACCGCCGCCTTTGATCAGGTTCAGATCGCCGTCAAATTCGTCAGCGCCGTCGATGGTCACATCCAGCCACTTTGCCTCATCAAGAGAGATCACTTCGATCCCGACCTCGCGGGCCAATTGCGCGGTGCGGGTCGATGTCGGAACACCTTTGATCCGCAGCCCGTCGTTGCGGACCTGTTCGCCCAAGCATCGCACCAACCATGCCGCAGTTGATCCGGTTCCCAGCCCGACACGCATGCCGTCCTCGACAAAGTCGGCCGCGCGCTTTGCCGCGACAAATTTCGCCTTGTCGATTGGTGACAATTCTCCGGACATGACAACGACTCCCCCTGGTGTTTAGCTCTTATAGGAAAGAGTGCGCATGGGTGCGAGTATAAAGGTCGTTTCGCAATCAGGACCGCCAAATCCGGTGCTGCGCAAACGTCACAGGCCAGACGGCGTGGACCTTGTGCACAAACAGGTTTAAACATCCCGTATGAGTTATGATCACACCATCACCACCGAACGGCTGTACATGGAGCCATTTGCAAACGCCCATGCGGACGGGCTGTTTGCGATGAATTCCGATCCCGACGTCATGCGCTATCTAGGGCCACCACAATCGCGCGCTGACGTGTTGGACAGCATCACGCGCGTGCAAGACCGTTGGGCAACCAACGGCTATGGGTGGTGGAGCATTTTTCTAAAAGACAGCGATACCCTGATTGGATCGGCCTGCGTGCAGAACCTGGCGCACATCAAATCCGCCCCGCTCGAGATCGGCTGGCGCCTGATGACGGCGTATCACGGCAAAGGCTATGCCACAGAGGCAGGTCAGGCCGCGATGGATTTCGGGTTTGACCGTGTGGGCACGGATTACATTTGCGCCGTTGCAAACCCTGACAACACCGCCTCGCAGAACGTGATGAAACGGTTGGGCATGCGGTACGTCGGCGTGCAAACACATTACGACGAACCCTGCGCGTATTTCGAAATTCACAAGCCAGCCTGATCGCCAGTGCGCGTCCCAGTCTGATTTGCACATCATCGGGTCGCTTTGCAGCACTCTTGCGGGCGTCGACACGGTTATCACAGACCGTATGACTTATGTGTTGCACTATGCGCCGGACAACGCCTCGCTGATCATTCGATTGGCGTTAGAGCAGTTGGATGTGGCCTATGACACCGTTCTGGTGGATCGCGGCGCGCAGGAACAATCAAGCGCTGGATACCGCGCGCTGAACCCCAATGGGCTGATCCCGACGCTGGAAACACCGCAGGGTGCGATCTTTGAAACCGGTGCGATTTTATTGTGGCTGGCGGATACGCACGGCGGTGTCGGCCCAGCGCCTGATGACCCCGCGCGCGCTGATTTCCTGAAATGGGTGTTCTTTTTGTCCAACACCGTGCACCCCGCCCAGCGCATGATGTTTTATCCTGACCAATATATCGGCGACGACACAGCACACCAAGCCGCTTTGCGACATGGGGTGCAAAAGGCGCTGCACGGTCATTTTAACATTTTGAATGAACTGCTGTGCCAGCGCCCGACGTGGGCTGCAAACCTGCGCCCTTCGGTGTTTGATTTTTACCTGTGCGGGTTGCTGCGGTGGCCTGCGATTTATCCGGCAGATCAGGACCGCAGTTGGTTTGATTTGACCAACTACCCTGCCCTGTCCGATCTATGCGCCCATGTCGAAACCCTGCCGGTGTGCGCGTGCTTGCAAACGCTCGACGGCTTGGGCAAACATCCCTTTACCACCCCTGCCCCTGCCACCCCATCATGCGGAAGTGCCACATAAATGTTCCTGTCAGTTTTCGAAATGTTCAAGGTCGGCATCGGCCCGTCATCATCACATACGATGGGCCCCATGGTGGCAGCCGCGCGGTTCTTGGACACCATGCGCGCGTCCCCATTTGAATTTGCCGGTGTGCGCGCGTCATTGCACGGATCGCTTGCGTTTACTGGTGTGGGTCACGCCACCGACCGCGCGACGATTTTAGGATTGGCCGGGTTTTCGCCAGACACTTACGATGCGGAAAAAGCCGAGGCCGCATTGGCAGCGATGACCGAAACGAACACCCTGACGCCCCCTGATTTGGCCCCGCTAAAATTCGATCCAAAGGTCGATCTGATTTTTGACTACGACACCAAACTGGACGGCCACGCCAATGGCATGATCCTGATGGCGACCGATGCCCAAGGTGATGTGATCCTACGCGAGGTCTACTATTCTATCGGCGGCGGATTTGTGATGACCGAGGCGGAATTGGCCGCAGGCAAAGCCACGGACGAAGGCGCGCCTATCCCGTTCCCGTTCAAATCCGCGGCAGAGATGTTAGAAATGTCCGTCGCCTCGGGCAAAACCATCGCCCAGATGAAACGCGCCAATGAAATTTCGCGCGGCTGTGACGAAAGCCTGAAAAAAGGCACGGCCCGTCTGTGGCAAGTCATGAACGATTGCATCAATCGCGGCATGGAAACCGACGGCATTTTGCCCGGTGGATTGTTCGTGCGCCGCCGCGCCAAAGGCATTCACGACGCGTTGCAGGCCGAACGTGGCTTGAACCAATCCGCACCCCACACCATCAACGACTGGATGAGCATGTACGCGATGGCCGTGAACGAAGAAAACGCCGCTGGTGGTCAGGTCGTGACTGCGCCCACCAATGGCGCGGCGGGCGTGTTGCCAGCGACTTTGCGCTATTATCTCGATCACGTGCCGGGTGCGTCCGAAACCCATGTCGAAGATTTCCTGCTGACCGCCGCCGCGATTGGTGGGTTGGTCAAATACAACGCATCGATTTCCGGGGCCGAAGCAGGGTGCCAAGCCGAGGTCGGATCAGCCGCTGCAATGTCAGCCGCCGCCTTATGCGCCGTCATGGGCGGCACACCACAGCAGGTCGAAAACGCCGCTGAAATCGCGCTGGAACACCACCTTGGCATGACCTGCGATCCGGTGCGTGGTCTGGTTCAGGTGCCCTGCATCGAACGCAACGGCCTAGGCGCAATCAAGGCAGTGTCGGCCGCGTCATTGGCCCTGCGCGGGGATGGCACGCATTTGGTGCCGCTGGATGCTTGTATCGAAACCATGCGCCAAACCGGTGTCGATATGTCCGAGAAATACAAAGAAACCAGCCTGGGTGGATTGGCCGTGAACGTGCCCAATTGCTGATTTTATGAACAAACAGCCCTCGGTTATTGGCGGCGTTGTGTTGATGGCACTGGGCGCGTCCCTTGCCCCCGGCATTGATGTGTTTGCCAAACTGGTGCCAAATGACATCCCCGTTGGGCAGGTCACAGCGGGGCGGTTTATTGTTCAAGCGTCGCTGTTGTTGCCCATCGCGATTGTGCTGGGCGCGCTGCATCGCCCTGACATGCGCGAGGTCGGACTGCATTTGGCCCGCGCCGCGCTGATTATGATCGCGACGGGGCTTTTCTTTACGGCGCTGCGGGCCATGCCCATTGCCGATGCCATCGCGATCTTTTTTGTCGAACCGTTCTTTTTGACCCTGTTGGGCGCGTGGATCCTAAAGGAACAGATCGGCATGCGCCGCATCATGGCGTGTTTTGTCGGGTTTGGTGGCGCGCTGTTGGTGATCCAGCCCAGTTTTGCCGAAATCGGACCGGTGGCGTTTTTGCCGTTGGGCACTGCCGCGACGTTCGCAGTTTACATGGTGCTGACCCGCCAGATGGCCCAGCGCATGCACCCCGTAACCATGCAGGCCTACACCGCGCTGGCTGCCATCGTGATTGCCTTGCCGGTTTTGGCGCTGGCGAACGGCACCAACATTGCCAGCCTTGACCCTGTGTGGCCCTCGCAGTTTGGCCTGTGGATGATGCTGGGCGTCGGGGTTATGGCGACCATCGCACATCTGCTGATCAGTTTCGCCTTGGCGCGCGCACCGGCAAGCACCCTCGCCCCCTTACAATACTTGGAAATTGTCGCAGCGACCGCCCTTGGCTATCTGGTTTTTGCCGACGTGCCGGGACCCCTGACATTTCTGGGCGTGGCGATCATTGTGGGCGCAGGATTGTATGTTTTGGCCCGCGAACGACAGACGCATTTACATCCAGATCAAGGCTGACGCCAATTCGCGTCAAAGTTGTTGCCAAACAGCACAAGGATTGGCCGTAATCCGCCAATTGCAATTGTGAATGTCCGCGCCTAGCGTATCCACAATGACCCAAGATAAACCTCTCCTCGGTGTCTTTTTGATGCTTGGCTTTTGCGTGGTTGCCCCGATGGGCGACGCGATTGCAAAGATTCTTGGGCAATCCGTGCCTTTGGGCGAACTGCTGCTGGTGCGCTTTGCCGTGCAGGCGATTGTTCTGATTCCGGTTGTGTGGCTGACCAAACGTGCGTGGCGCACGTCGGGGCGTATTCTGCATTTGGTTATTGCGCGCACTATACTGCATATCATTGGCATCGGCATGATGTTTACGGCCCTGCAATACTTGCCGCTGGCTGACGCTGTGGCCATCGCGTTTGTGATGCCGTTCCTGATGTTGTTGCTGGGCAAATATGTCCTGAACGAAGTTGTGGGCCCGCGCCGTCTGATTGCCTGTCTGGTTGGGTTTGCCGGCACGCTACTGGTTGTTCAGCCCAGCTTTGTCGAAGTTGGCTGGCCTGCATTGTTGCCTTTGGGGGTCGCGGTGAATTTCTCGGTCTTTATGTTGGTCACGCGCCAGATCGCAAAGGAAACCGACCCCATTGCCCTACAGGCTGTCAGCGGCGTTATTGCCATGGCGATCATGTTGCCGATGTTTGCATTCGCCTATGGCCGCGATATTCCGATGATGCAGCTGGTCGCACCGACCGCGTTTGAATGGCAGCTGTTACTCAGCATCGGTGTTTTGGGCAGCGTCGCGCATTTGTTAATGACGTGGTCGCTGCGCTATGCGCCATCGGCAACTTTGGCCCCGATGCAATATCTGGAAATCCCGATTGCGACGATCATCGGATTTCTGGTGTTTCAGGATTTGCCAAACGGATTGGCGGCGGTCGGTATTCTGATCACAATCGGGGCTGGTCTGTATGTGATCCTGCGCGAACGCCAAACTGCGCGCGAAGAACGCCTTAATCCACCAATTGTGCCAGAGCACGCGTAACGGCAGCCAGACTATCGCGCGGCAAAATGCACAGCATTCCCGGCATGTCCATCCACAGTTCGATAGGACCAATGCTGCGATTTGACGTGCCCACAAACGTTGCAGGCGCAAATTCCAAGCCATCAATCGGCCATTGCAATCCCGTCGAACGCCCCGTCACCGGACCCATGGGAAACAACGACACGATTTGATCTTTTTCCAAGGGCACCGCGATGTGCGCAGGACAGTGAAACACGATTTCTTCGGCCCCTACTATAATACAGTGTCGATCCGCATGCCGCAGCAAGGTGTGAAACGCGGCCAATTGATGATCAACGCGCCCACCTGCAAACCCGACCGCAATAACCACGGGGGCCGAAATGTGCCGCAAGGCTTTGTCAAAGTCGGTGCTGTTTTGCTCTGGTATCTTGTGCAGCCGGTCAGACGGGATTTTTGCCAGCACATCAGGCGTAATTGAATCAAAATCGCCTATCACAGCGTCAGGCATTACACCGTTTATTAATGCCGCCTGCGCGCCCCCATCGGCAGCAACACACAAATGTGCTATAGTTAATGCCTCGGTCAAATCGGCTGATGCCACGGGACCGCCGCCAACCAGCGTGATTGGTTCTAAACTGTGAACAATCGCTTTCATTATCGTGTATTTAACCCCAATTTAGGAAACTGGCCACATTCTCGCCGTGAAATGATACCGTCATGGGCACAGATTCGGACAGCTTTTGCCCCTCCTAACAAGGTAAACAGATGACTGCACCACCGCAGAGGACGAGCATCCTATGATAAGTAACAACAAGATTTTAACAGTATCCTACGGCACTTTCTCGTGCACGTTGGAAGGATTCGACGATTCATTCGGCACCATGAAGGCGATCGCCGAGTATTTCCGCGATCTGGCATCAGATGACCGATATTTCGGGGCGGAACCCCCGCAACCCGATGCAGAAATGCTGCAACGCATTGCTGAACGCGAGATTTCGCGCCGGGTCGAAGCACGCCATCACGAAGGTAAGATTTACCTGAGTGCGGCAGAATCAGATGACGACGCCGTGGCTGACACCGCGCCAGCGGTTGATGACGCCGCACTGGCCGCCGCCGCACGCGCCAAAGCAGATCATGCCGAAGCTGAAAGAGCCGAAAAGGCCGCAGCCGAAGCATTGGCAGAACAACAACGTGTTCAAGCCGAAGCAGACGCAAAAGCCGAGCGCGACGCGATTGCAGCTGCACAAGCACAGGCCGCAGCAGACAAAGCCGCAGCAGAAGCTAAAGCAGAAGCAGAAGCCGCCCGTGCACTTGAAGCTGCAAAAGCTGCCAAAGTTGAAGCCGACATTAAAGCCGAAAACGCCGCATCCGACGACGATGACGCTGATCTGGGCCTGTCCGCTCTGATCGCCCACGCCGCTGCATCAGACGCCCCACGCAACCCACGCGATTTGGCTGCTGAACTGCCACAAGCCGAGGCATTCTTTGCCGGTGACGCGGGCGACGACGACATCGAAGACGAAGCAGAGCTTGTTGTTGCAGATGACGCACCAGCAGACAGCATTGCCGCAAAACTTGACCGTATTCGCGCCGTTGTGTCCCAAGCGGACAATGCATCAGACGATGACGACGACTACAGCGAAGACGAGCATGCCGAAGAATACGCAGCCCAGCCCGCAGATGTTGTGGAAACAGCCGCAGACGATTCGGTTGCTGCAAACGCACTGGCCGACATCGAAGCCGCACTTGCCGCCGATGATATCGCCGAAGCGCCTGTTGAACCTGTCACCGAAGATCAAGACGACGATGACATTGCATCAATCCTCGCGTCCCTCACGGATGATGATGATGCGGATGACGGCGATGCGATGCCTGACGCGAACTTGTTTGATGACAGCCAGGACGCAAAAACCGAAGACACAAAAATCGAAGCCGAAGTTGTGGCAGCACCTGCCCCCAACGACGTGCCGCGTCGTGTTGCCCGCGTGATCAAAGTGAAACGCGCCGACCTCGAAGCTGCGATTGCCCAAGGCGATCTAGAAGAAATCGACGATGATGAGGACAGCGATGTCGCCAGTTCATTGTCAGATGATGACGAAGCAGAATTGGCCCGCGAATTGGCCGAGGTAAGTGCAGAAATCAAACCTAAAACAGACGTTGCTGACATGTCAGCACACGCCTTGCCGGGGATCGACGCATTGCCGTCAATCGACGAAAACACCGGCGACGACGTGTCCCGTTTGATGGCTCAAGCTGACGAACACATGGACGACGCAGAAGGCGCACAACGCCGTGACGCATTCGCACATTTGCGCGCAGCCGTCGCCGCCAAAAAAGCCGACACAGGTTTGGGTGAAACCGACCCGGAAAAAGAAGAAGGCGCGTACCGCGATGATCTAGCGACTGTCGTAAAACCCCGCCGGCCTTCTGCTGACGGTGAACGTTCTGTACGTCCAGACCCGACGCCACGCCCAGCACCGCTAAAGTTGGTTGCCGAACAACGCGTTGACGCATCCACAATCGCAACCGGCCCTGTGCGTCCACGCCGTGTGGCTGCCGTTCAAGACGCCGCTCAGTCGGTAGATGACGCCGGCAGTTTTGCTGAATTTGCGGACGACATGGGGGCCACAAACCTCTCTGATCTGCTAGAGGCTGCGGCTGCGTACATGTCCTTTGTTGAAGGTCGTGAACAGTTCTCGCGCCCTCAGTTGATGACCAAAGTGCGCCAAGTCGAAAAAGAAGACTTCAGCCGCGAAGACGGGCTGCGGTCTTTCGGTAAATTGCTACGTGCCGGTAAGATCGAGAAACTAAAAGGCGGCCGTTTTGCTGTGACTGGCGATATCGGGTTCCGCCCGGATGCCCGCGCCGCAGGCTAACAAAACAAACGATACAATCTGATTGGGCGATGTCTGCAAGGACGTCGCCCTTTTGCTTTTGAAATGCCCACGCCCCAACAATTCAGCCCGACAAAACAACGCATTGATCAATTACAAATCGACGGTTTGGCAAGTTTGGTGTCCGCTGCAGGTTTCGCCTTGACCTCAACAGTAGTTGAGCCTTCACCTTGCAGTTGAGAACCCGCAGGAGCGCGCCGATGTCCAACCCAGCCTTTTCCCGATTCGTTGCCGCATCTGGCCTCACGAACCTTGCTGATGGGATCGCGACCGTGGCCTGGGCGTGGATGGCATCGTTGCTTACTCGTGACCCATTGTTGATTGCGATGATGCCTGTCGCGTTGCGCCTGCCGTGGTTTGTGTTTGCCTTGCCTGCCGGGATTGTCACAGACCGGATGGATCGGCGGCGTTTGATTCTAGCGATGGATGTGGCGCGCGCGCTGGCCTTTAGTGCGGCGGCATTGGCGATTGCTTTTTCCATGCCATTGGCCCCGCCCCCCGATACCGGTTTGACGCAACCATGGTTGTTTTACGCCCTGATGATGACCGCGCTTGGCGCTGGCACAGCCGAAGTGTTTCGTGACAATGCGGCGCAAACCATGTTGCCCAGCCTTGTGGATCACAGTCAGCTAGAGGGCGCGAACGGGCGGTTATGGAGCGTGGAGCTGATCGGTAATTCACTGGTTGGCCCAGCGTTGGGCGCGTTTTTGATTGCCACATACGCAGCCGCCCCATTCGGGTTAAACGCGATCAGTTATGCGATTGCGATCGTGTTGGTGTACCAGTTGCGTGGATCGTTCAAACCCGCGCAAGCGGCTGTGTCAAATTGGCGTGTCGAACTGAAAGAAGGCTTTGATTTCCTGCGGTCAGAACCGTTGTTACGCGCCCTTGCCTGGATCACGGGTGCGTGGAATTTATTGTTCCAGATGAGCGCGATTGCATTGGTTTTGCATGTTCAGGAAAACCTTGGGCTGGGCGCGACAGCCTATGGCGCACTGTTGGCAGCAGGTGCGTTTGGCGGCATCGCAGCGGGATTGATGAGCGAAAAGATCATCGCAGCGATTGGCCCAAAACGCACCGCGCAATTGGCGTTGTCCGTCTCTGCCCCATGTTTTTTGGCGATGGCCTATGCGCCAAACTGGTGGGCCTTGGCCGCGACCATTTTGATCTTTGAATTTGCTGGATTGATCTGGAACACCGTGTCAGTATCGTATCGCCAGCGGAAAATTCCGGATGCATTGTTGGGACGCGTCAACAGCCTGTACCGCATGTTGGCGTGGGGATTGATCCCTGTCGGGTTGATTTTATCGGGTTTGGTCGTGCGGTTTACAGAACCGATTTTAGGCCGTGCCGACGCGTTAAGCCTACCGTTTTTCGTGGCCTCAGCAGGCGCTGTTGTCTTGGGATATTTAGGTTGGCGAGCGATTGAAACCGGTTTCAGAGCCGCAGACGCGCCACGCTGAAACCGTTCAAAATTAGTCGCGCTGATCCGGATCTGCTTGACCGATACCCTTAAAGATAAACTTGAAAGGGATCGCCCAAAGGATGCCCAAACTGATGTAAATCAGAAATTCGAGCCACAGCGCCGGACGTTCAAACAGGCTGACCACCCAAACGGCAACGCCGATATATAGCGGCAAACCGATCAGCAAAATAACCAAGGACCAGCGACGACGGGCTTTGTACGACAGGGCCATCAGTCGGCAAACGGGTCAGTGACAAGGATCGTGTCTTCGCGTTCTGGCGAGGTAGACAGCATCGCGACTGGGCAGCTGATCAACTCTTCGATCCGACGCACATATTTGATCGCTTCGGCTGGCAATTCTGCCCAAGACCGCGCGCCTTCGGTGCTTTCTGACCAGCCTGGCATTTCTTCGTACACTGGTGTGCAACGCGCCTGCTGGTCTGCCGCTGTTGGCAAATAATCCAGCGTTTTGCCGTCTAGCATGTAGCCTGTGCAGATTTTCAACGTTTCAAAACCGTCCAAAACATCCAGCTTTGTCAACGAGATACCGGACACACCGGACGTCGCGCAGGTTTGGCGTACAAGGCAGGCATCGAACCAACCACACCGGCGTTTGCGCCCTGTGACTGTGCCGAATTCACGGCCGCGTTCGCCCAGACGTTGACCATCTGCATCATCAAGTTCGGTTGGAAACGGTCCTTCGCCCACGCGTGTTGTGTAGGCTTTGACGATGCCAAGGACAAAATCGATGGACGTCGGGCCAAGGCCAACGCCTGTTGCCGCCTGCCCTGCAATTACGTTGGACGAAGTCACAAACGGGTAGGTTCCAAAGTCGATGTCGAGCAGCGCGCCTTGCGCCCCTTCAAACAAAATGCGTTTGCCGGCTTTGCGTTTTTCGGACAGCACTTTCCAAACCGGTGCCGCATATTCGAGAATCGCAGGTGCGATTTCACGCAATTGCGCAACCAGCGCATCACGATCGATAGGTTCAATTCCCAGACCTTTGCGCAGCGGATCGTGGTGTTGCAACGCACGATCAACGCGGGCCTCAAGCGTGGCAAGGTCGGCCAAATCAGCAACGCGCACAGAACGACGTCCGACTTTATCCTCATAGGCTGGGCCAATGCCGCGCCCCGTTGTGCCGATTTTTGTGCCCTTTGAAGATGCTTCTTCGCGGGCACGATCCAGTTCACCGTGGATCGGCAGGATCAGCGGTGTATTTTCCGCGATCATCAATGTTTCCGGCGTGATTTCGACGCCTTGTTTGCGGATGCCGTTGATTTCATTCAGCAAATGCCAAGGATCCAGAACCACACCATTGCCGATAACTGACAGCTTGCCGCCGCGCACAACACCCGATGGCAACGCGTTCAGCTTGAACACTTCGCCGTCGATGACCAGCGTGTGGCCTGCATTGTGCCCGCCCTGAAAGCGCGCGATCACATCAGCGCGTTCAGAGAGCCAGTCGACAATCTTGCCTTTTCCTTCGTCACCCCATTGAGCGCCGACAACAACAACATTGGCCATAGACTGGTCCTCTTTCATTTCAAGTTTTTGGTCAAACCCGTATCCCTATAGCCAGCGGTCTGGTCGGGCGAAACCCTATTCGTCATAAACCGACACAAACATTGCGTGCGTTTCGTCGCAGGGGGCCATTTGATCAGCGAATGCTGGACATTTTAGCGCGCTATTAGGATGTTGCGTGCAATTCTACTGGTTCGAGGAAACTTCATGACCTTCATCACGCGCTGGTTGGCGGCATTCATTTTGCTTGCTACGACCTATAATCCAACGCCCTACAGCTATGTCAGCTGGGTCATGGGCCAACAGAACGGTGCCTTGTCGTTGATGGTTTTGGCCGGATTGTTGCTGTTGATTGGCTACATCATTTATTTACGGGCCACATTGCGATCCATCGGCGGCATTGGCGTGGTGCTGGTTTTGGCGCTGGTTGGTGCGATTTTGTGGGTTCTGTATGATTTGGGCGTGTTGGATGTGCAGAATTCGAACCTGAATACGTGGCTTGGCCTATTGGCACTGTCGATTGTTCTGGGGGTCGGCCTAAGCTGGAGCCACGTGCGCCGCGCCCTATCCGGACAGGCCGATATGGACGATGTTGACGAATAATCGCACGATTTTGCTGTTGGCGGACTGTACCTAGATCGAAACCGGCGCACCGTGCGGGGTCGTCAGATATGCCTGTTCCCACGCATCCCGCGCGTTATTCACGTCATCCGTCGGTGCATTGCCGGTTTCCGACAGGAACGTTTCCAGTGTTTCCAGCCACGCGGTGAAATAATCATCGCCACCGTTCAATTCTTTGCTAAGCCCGTGCCGTTTTAACGTGGCCCCAAACCGCGTCGCCCAATCGGGCCAAGCGAAATGCCCCGATTCGTTCAAATGTACGGTCAGCGCAAAAACCTGCGCGTGCCACGGCGCTTCGAATGCGGGTTCAGGCGCGTCCATTATGCGGGCTCCAGATAGCTTTGCCACAGATCAAGGATGACCTCGTCTTTTGGATGTTCAGGTTGCGCCCAAAGTTCGCTGGCCGGGATCGCGACGGCATACAATGGTTCGCTGCCTTCGCCCAAACGATGTGCGCTGCTGTCGGGCAAAATATGGGTGCCGTGGATCAAAATAATCCGCCCCTGTGCGCCTGCTGCGTAATTTGGCAATCGGGTATGCCCACCATCAACCATTTGGTTCGAGGCGATTTTTCGGGTTTTAACCGCCTGCCCGACTTTGAAGTTGATCGCGATTTCGCTGGGCCGGTTTGCAGGGCCACCTGCGGCCAACATCGGGGCCACATTTTCGGATTTCAGTGCTTTGGCTGCCAGAACGCTGGTGCCGTTTGCTTGGCCCGATGCCAATTCATCACGTGTCAGAATGTCATTTTCAACACACAAGGCCGCGGCCCCCGCCAGCCATTTTTCATAATATGACATCGCCATATAATCCTGCGGTGACAGGCATTCGCGGGCATGGCGACTGATATCGATGTTCCATTGCCCCCACGCACCCGTGGACAAAACCAAGGCCAGCGCGCGTGCGTGCCACGCCTCGTGAAAAATCGGATCGGTTTCTGCTTCTGGCACCACAGCGCCATCGCCAAACCGCCCGCCCATGTCGTGAACGCGGCTCATGGTGCGATCGCCAATCCGGTGCCGATCATGCTGTCGCGGGTGATCAGGGCCATCAATGCGGCCTCGTCCATGCCATCGGTGCCTGCGGGACGTTGCGGGATCACCAAGTACCGGATTTCAGCCGTCGAATCCCAAACGCGCACAGCAGTGTCGGCCGGCAATTCAACGCCAAAGTCGGCCAGAACCTTGCGCGGTTCACGCACAGATCGCGCCCGATACGCGTCAGATTTATACCACGTCGGCGGAATGCCCAGCAGCGGCCACGGATAACAACTGCACAAGGTACACACGACCATGTTGTGCACATCATCAGTGTTTTCGACGGCCACCATGTGTTCGCCCTGACGTCCGTAATAGCCCAGCTCGGACACCACAGCTGTCGCGTCAGCCAAAAGGGCCGCTTTGAAACCGGGGTCCATCCACGCCTTTGCGACCACACGCGCGCCATTGCGCGGGCCGATCTTTGTCTCGTAAATGTCGATAATTTCATCCAGCGCAGCAGGATCAACCAGACCTTTTTGCGTTAGAATCGTTTCAAGGGCTTTGACGCGCAAGGCAGGCTCGGGCGGCAAAAGGGAGTGCGGATGTTCATGATCATGGGGCATGGCGCAATCATGACGCGCACGGCATCCAAATGTCTAGTTCGATTTGCTGATCCGCGCCCTTGCCCCGCGCCACAAACTTGCATAGATACCCCGCGAAGCGCTCATGCCCGCCCTAGCCTTGCAGGTCCTTATGGAACAAGTCGTTATTACCGTCCACCTTCTCCTCGCTCTGGGGCTGATCGCCGTTGTGCTGATGCAGCGTTCCGAAGGGGGTGGCCTAGGTATTGGCGGCGGCGGCGGCGGTGGTGCCAACAGTGGGCGCCCACCGGCCACAGCACTGGGCAAAGTGACCTGGGTACTGGCCATCGGGTTCATCGCGACCTCGATCACATTGACCATTATCGCAGCTGATAAATCTGCCGGAACGTCGGTTCTGGACCGTGTTGGTGGTGGATCATCCAGTGCCTCGCAGCCTGCTGATCCGGCATTGCCTGGCGCAATCGACAGCCTACTGCCACCATCTGCGGATGAAAATGCGCCTTTGGTTCCGTCAGCTGACTGATCCACGCCTTAGGGCATAACTTGAGGTAAGCCAGAATTTCGCAACACAATGTTGCGTCTGGCTTGCCAAACCCACCCGAATCCTACTAGACTTAAATCCCGTGGTGCTGTGAGTTTCACAGCCGAAACTGGTGGTCTATGAACACCTATTTCGACTAATTTTAGACGGCGGGAGACCTCTTATTATGGCGCGCTATATCTTTATCACCGGTGGCGTTGTGTCGTCCTTGGGCAAGGGTTTGGCCTCTGCTGCGTTGGGCGCATTGCTGCAAGCGCGCGGGTTTTCTGTACGTCTTCGCAAACTGGATCCCTACCTGAACGTCGATCCCGGAACGATGTCACCGTTTGAACATGGTGAAGTGTTCGTGACCGATGATGGCGCGGAAACCGACCTTGATCTGGGCCACTACGAACGGTTCACCGGCGTGCCCGCGCGCAACACGGATTCTGTCAGTTCAGGGCGGATTTATTCTACCGTTTTGGAAAAAGAACGCCGCGGCGACTACCTTGGCAAAACCATCCAAGTGGTCCCACACGTCACCAACGAAATCAAAGATTTCTTGCATGTGGGCAGCGACGAAGTTGACTTTATGCTGTGCGAAATCGGCGGCACGGTTGGCGACATCGAAGGGTTGCCGTTCTTTGAAGCGATCCGCCAATTTAACCACGATCTGCCACGTGGTCAGTCGATCTTTATGCACCTGACATTGCTGCCCTATTTGGCCGCAAGTGGAGAGCTGAAGACAAAACCGACGCAACACTCGGTCAAAGAACTACAATCCATCGGCATCGCGCCTGACATTCTGGTTTGCCGTTCCGAACACCCGATTCCCGACAAAGAACGCGAAAAAATCGCCCTGTTCTGCAACGTACGCAAAGACGCCGTAATTGCGGCTTACGATCTGGACACAATCTACGACGCGCCGCTCGCCTATCACGCCCAAGGGCTGGATCAAGCCGTGCTGGATGCTTTCCAGATTTCCCCCGCGCCCAAGCCTGATTTGACCGTTTGGAACGATGTTTCTGACCGCGTAAACAACCCCGAAGGCGAAGTGAACGTCGCGATTGTGGGCAAATACACCCAACTCGAAGACGCCTATAAATCCATCAAAGAGGCCCTCACCCACGGCGGCATGGCCAACCGGGTCAAGGTTAACGTCAAATGGGTCGACGCCGAAGTTTTTGACAGCGCCGATGATGTGGCCCCTGCCCTAGACGGGTTCCACGCGATCCTGGTCCCAGGTGGATTTGGCGAACGCGGAACCGAGGGCAAAATCAAAGCCGCACAGTTCGCCCGCGAGAAAAAAGTGCCCTACCTGGGCATCTGTTTGGGCATGCAAATGGCCGTCATCGAAGCGGCGCGTAACGTGGCTGGTATCAGCATGGCCGGGTCCGAAGAATTTGACCACGAAGCCGGCAAAAAACGTTTTGAACCCGTGGTTTACCACCTGAAAGAATGGGTGCAGGGCAATGCCAAAGTCAGCCGTAAAGTTGGCGATGACAAAGGCGGCACAATGCGCCTTGGTGCCTATGACGCAACCCTGACCGAAGGCACAAAAGTCGCTGAAATCTACGGCTCGACGTCAATTGATGAACGCCATCGCCACCGCTACGAAGTCGACACAGCCTACCGCAAACAGCTCGAAGACGTCGGGCTGGTGTTCTCGGGAATGTCACCAGACGGAACACTGCCAGAGATCGTCGAATGGCCCGATCATCCATGGTTTATCGGCGTGCAGTTCCATCCAGAACTGAAATCAAAACCGTTTGATCCGCACCCCTTGTTCAAAGATTTTGTGCGCGCGGCAAAGGAAAACTCGCGCCTCGTGTAACGGGCGCGTGCAAACAACGTGCAATTGCGGATCAACCAGCTAAGCTGGCGTAAAATACTGCGTCAATTGATCGAGGTCCCGCATGTTTCGTAAATTTCTAAAACTGCTTCGGCTGGTTGTGGTGTTGGCCGTGGCCTATTTACTGTTGTGGCCCGTGCCGATCACGCCTGTCGCCTGGGAGGCCCCCGAGAGCAAAGGCTACACCGGTCCGTATTTCCCTAACCTTGCGCTGAAATCCCTTGAACGCATTGATTTGAATGGCGAAACCGGACCCGAGGACGCGGCAGAAGGCCCCGATGGGCGCATTTTCATGGCGTCGCATGCGGGCAAAATCCTTGCCTATGATCCAGCGACAAAAGTGGTCAGCCAATTTGCGGACACCGGCGGTTTGCCTTTGGGCATCTCGGTGCTTGGTGACGGCACATTGATCATCGCGGACGCGGCAAAAGGGTTGTTGTCGATTTCCCCAAGCGGCGTTGTTTCCGTCCTGACCAACACGGCCCCCGACGGCAGCGCGATCAATTACGCCGACGATTTGGACATCGCACCAGACGGGTCAATCTATTTTACGGACGCCTCGGTTAAATTTGGCGCGGTGGAATTTGGCGGTACATTTCCGGCCTCGTTCTTGGATTTGATGGAACATGGCAGCCACGGGCGGGTGCTAAAGTTTGATCCCGCAACCAACACCACCAGCCTGATTTTGGACGGTCTGAATTTCGCCAATGGCTTGACCATCAACGCTGCGGGTACGCATTTTCTGGTGGTCGAAACCGGCAGTTACACGATTTCACGGGTTGCATTGGATGGGTCAAACCCAACTGCGATTGTCGAAAACACGCCCTGTTTTCCCGACAATATCGCACGCGCCAAAGACGGCACATTCTGGTTTGGCTGTGTCAGTCCACGATCCCCGGACGCTGACAAAATGGCCCCCACACCGTTTTTTCGCAAATTGGTGATGCGTTTGCCCGCCTCGATGCGCCCTGCCGCGACCCGTTATGGGCTGGTCGTACGCATTGATGAGACGGGTAAAGTGCTGGAAACACTTCAGGATCCGGCGGGTGATTTCGCCTTTACCACCGGCCTGATCGAAGCGCGCGATGGCACCCGTTACATCACCAGCCTGCGTGAACCGAGCCTTGGGAAACTGGCCCCGTAAATTCGTATTGCGCGCCGCCCCCATTTACCGCCATATCGCCCCATGCTTAGTTACCAACATATTTATCATGCCGGAAATCTGGCCGACGTTCACAAGCACGCGCTGCTGGCGTGGATGCTGCGCTATTTGACCGCCAAGGACAAACCGCTGACCTACATCGAAACCCATGCGGGGCGTGCGGTGTATGATTTGCAGGACGATTACGCGTTAAAAACCGGCGAAGCGGCGCAGGGAATTGCCCGCCTCGAAAGCCGGTTTGCGGATCATCCCTACGGCGAAACATTGGCCCACACCAAGGCCGAAAATGGCACAAATGCCTACCCGGGGTCGCCGATGATTGCCGCGCATTTGTTGCGCCCGACCGACAAAATCCATCTGGCTGAATTACATCCTGCCGAACACGCCGCCCTAGATTTTGCCATGTCGCCCTATCCGGTCAATTGCTATTTGACCGATGGATTCGCCATGGCCCATTCGCTTATTCCGCCCACACCACGGCGCGGCTTGATGTTGATTGACCCCAGTTACGAGATCAAAATCGACTACGAAACCATCCCTCGGGATGTTCGAAAATACACGCGCGCGTGGAACGTCGGCATTATCGCATTGTGGTATCCGATCCTGACCAATTTCGCCCATACCGAGATGGTCAAAACGCTCAGCGAGGATCATCCAGACGCCTTACGCCACGAAGTCCGATTTAATCCTGCGCGCGCCGGTCATGGCATGGTTGGTTCGGGTATGTTTATCCTGAATGCGCCCTTTGGGGCCGACGACGAAGCCAAAAGAATTGCCAACATTTTCAAAGACCTCTGAAAGGATACACCATGGCTGCCAAGGGATATTGGATCGCGCACAACGTTGTTCACGACGCTGACGCATACGACAAATACCGCGCGGCGAACGCGGCCCCTTTGGCTGAATATGGTGCCAAATTTCTGGTCCGGGGTGGCACACAAGAATTGCGCGAAGGGTCATGGAACAACCGCACTGTTGTGATCGAATTTGCCAGCTATGCGGACGCAATCGCCTGCTACGAAAGCAAAGGCTACCAAGCCGCAAAATCCCTGCGCGACGCAGTGGCTGACGGCCATTTGATCATTGTTGAGGGTTACGAGGGCTAAATGTGCTACCGTTTCTTTTATGAAATGGATTTTTGCAGCAATTTTAATGTCAGTCCCACAGGTGATGTGGGCCTGCGATGCCCCGATATGTCAGGTTGATCCGAACGGTTTGGCCCTGACCCGCACCATCACATTTGAAGACCAGCGCGCCACAATGGGCCCCGGTCGATTGATCAATGATGTGCTTGTGCTGCCGGGTGCCGTGTTTGCCGAACGGTTTCACGGGCAGTCGATAGATTTTATCGGTGATCACGATTCGGTTTATGGGGCTGCCAGCGCGCCGCTCACCCCTTTGGCTGGACGCCCCGGTCAGACGATGTCGTTGGTGATGATGGGCCAAAACAACGTGCTGAACGGCTACGGCCCTGCTGCATTTCCCCGCCGCACCGGCCAAGGTGAAGGGGCCATTTCAGTGATGTTTGATGCCGACCAGCCTGCCCTCGCGTTTGATCTGCGCGGCGGTGAAGGTGGTTTGGCGCAGGTCCAGTTTTTGCGTCGCGACGGCAGTATTATCAGCCAGCTTTCGGTGCGCCAAGTCAGCGAATATGCCGTTGGTTTCAAACGCAAAGACGGCGTTTCAGACATCGCGGGTTTTGTATTGATGAACGTCGACCCACAGGGGCTGGCCATCGACAACCTGCGTTTTGGGCCGCCAGCGCATCTAAGCTGACCTAAGGGCGCATTATTTTCGCTTTGGCGCGTCGGTTAACATAGGTTAAGACATCTGCATGTTTGAACGCCTTTTCCCCCGCCGTGCACCCGAATCCCCGAAACTTCCTGAACCTGATGCGCAATTGGCATTGGGGGCGCTGTTGGTGCGCGTGGCCTTGGCGGATCGTGAATACAACGCCGAAGAAGTTGCGCAGATTGATCGCATTCTGACCGCGATGTTTGATATGAAACCGCTGGATGCTGCAAAGTTGCGCGCGACCTGCGAGGCGCTGGAACGCGATGCACCAGGCACGCCAGAATTTGCCGATATCTTGCGGGTCGAACTGGACTACCAGCACCGCCATGACCTAGCCGAAGCAATGTGGAAGGTCGTATTGGCCGATGGCAAACGCCGCGACATCGAAGAAAGCATGCTGCACCAAATCGAAGGCGCATTAGGGATCACACCCGAAGACAGCGCCGAAATGCAAGCGGACGCAACAGGCGTCTGATCACACTGGTCTTTTCCAAAACCCGGCATATATTCCAATCATGTTTGCAGATTTCCTAAAGCGCCTGACGGCCCCCGCCCCCGAACCGTTGCCCGACACTGACGCGCGTCTTGCGCTGACGGCGTTGCTGGTGCGTGTCGCCAAAACCGATGGCAGCTATGATGCTGCTGAAAAGGCGCGCATTGATGCGATCACGGCCCATCGCTACGGCCTTGATCCTGCGAATGTGACGGCCTTGCGCACCGACGCCGAGCAGTTGGAATCCGAAGCCCCCGACACCGTGCGGTTTACCCGCGCGATCAAAGACGTCGTGGATTACGAAAACCGTTTGGGTGTGATCGAAGCCTTGTGGCAAGTTGCTTTGGCCGATGGAATTCGCACAGACGAAGAAGACGCAGTTTTGCGTTTGGTGGCCAACCTTTTGGGTGTGACCGACCGCGACAGCGCATTGGCCCGTCAACGCATGGGTGGCTAAAGGCGCACCGAATTTGTGCGTTTAATACCTAAAACTGCGTTTTTACGTCATTTGGGCGTTGCCAAGACTGCAAATTTGCCACCTTATTACGGATGAATTCCAAAATGCGTGCCAGACCACGCAAATGCGAGACCTAGTGACAGCCAGCACCACCCCCGTGATCGAAATCAACAACTTGCACAAAGCCTACGGTTCGCTGGAGGTTTTGAAAGGCGTCGATATTTCCGCCCATCGCGGCGATGTTGTGTCGCTGATCGGGTCTTCGGGATCTGGCAAATCGACGCTGCTGCGTTGCTGCAATCTGCTAGAAGACAGCCAGCAAGGCGAGGTTTTGTTCAAGGGCGAACCTGTCACATGGCGCGGCAATGGTCACAACCGCCGCCCCGCCAATGGCAAACAAGTGCTGCGCATTCGCACGAACCTTTCGATGGTGTTCCAGCAGTTCAATTTGTGGGCGCACATGTCGATTTTACAAAACGTCATGGAAGCCCCCCTGACCGTCTTGAAACGGGACCGCGCCGAGGTCGAAGCATCCGCGCGCGCCTATCTGGACAAGGTTGGCATTGGCGACAAATGCGACGTGTTTCCAGCCCAATTGTCCGGTGGCCAACAACAACGCGCCGCCATCGCGCGCGCACTGTGCATGGAACCCGAAGCCCTGCTGTTTGACGAACCAACCAGCGCGCTGGACCCGGAACTGGAACAAGAAGTTATTCGCGTGATCAAAGACTTGGCCGCCGAAGGGCGCACCATGCTGATCGTGACGCACGACATGAAACTGGCCGCAGATGTTTCGGATCACACCGTGTTCCTGCATCAAGGGCTGATCGAAGAACAAGGGCCGCCTGATGCGTTGTTTGGCGCGCCCAAATCCGAACGACTGCGCGGTTTTTTGTCGGCGACACAGCCACATTGATCCGCGATCGTACATCACCAACCAAACTAAAAAACAAACCGGGAGACGACACATGAAAAAGATCCTACTTAGCACTGCCGCACTGGCGATTACTTCTTCAATGGCATTCGCCGATGGCCATTCTGTTGTGCGCATGGGCACCGAGGGCGCGTACCCTCCGTATAACTTTATCAACGATGCGGGCGACGTTGACGGCTTTGAACGCGAGCTGGGCGACGAGCTGTGCAAACGCGCAGAACTGACCTGTGAATGGGTCACAAACGAGTGGGACAGCATCATCCCGAACCTCGTATCCGGCAACTACGACACCATCATCGCAGGCATGTCGATCACGGCAGAACGCGATGAAGTTGTTGATTTCACACAGAACTACACATTGCCTGATCCATCCGCATATCTAGCCATGTCCGCAGATGCAGACATCAAAGGCGGCGTGATCGCAGCACAAACCAACACAATCCAAGCAGCGTTTATCGCTGAAAGCGGCGCAACTTTGGTTGAATTCGCAACACCAGAAGAAACCATCGCAGCAGTTGCAAACGGCGAAGCAGACGCGGTTCTGGCCGACAAAGCATTCTTGTCCCCGATCGCAGATGAGAAAACCGACATGATGCTGTTGGCCCAAGAAGAAATGATTGGCGGCGGCGTTGGCATGGCATTGCGCGAAAGCGACGATGAACTGAAAGACAAATTCGACGCAGCAATCGCTTCGATGAAGACTGACGGCACGTTGAACGCGTTGTTGACCAAATGGGAAATCGGCGGCTCGTTCTAAGCCTCGATTAAACCATCGACCAAACGGGGGGCTGTGCATCACGCCAGCCCCCCAATTGTTCTGAATAGAAATGCACGCATTTCAAACGCCCGAATAGAGACACCTCATTTTCGAATTTTGCACAGACCCTAGCCTCTTGCCTGATTGGCAATGGATGGCCTGCTATCTGACCACCGGCAAACACATGTCAATTTATTGGTCGGTGCTGACGGTTCTGTCGTTATTGGCGATCACAGCCCCCACCGCATTGGCGTTTGGATTTGCCGGTGCCTCTGCTGCGCGCAGCCGTATCGCGCCGTTGTCGTGGTTGGGTCGTGGGTACGTGGCCATCGTGCGCGGCGTGCCGGACATCGCGTTTTTCCTGTTTTTTGTCATCGCGTTGGACCAGATGATCGAATGGTCGCGTCACAAAATTCTATGTCCTGAATGGACCGATCCAATTCGCCAAGGCAATGATTTCATTGTATGTTCTGCTGCAAAGATGCCGTTGGGAACGGCCCCGCAATGGGTGCACGAGGCCTATGGGTTTAGCATCGCGATCTTTACTTTCGCCATCGTGTTCGGGGCGTTTGCTGCCAATGTTTTATTTGGTGCGATGCGTGCTGTACCGCGTGCGCAACTTGAAACCGCCGAAAGCTATGGCATGTCGCCGCGTCAAACATTCTGGCGGGTTTTAGTGCCGCAAATGTGGGTTTATGCGCTGCCCGGTCTGTCCAATCTGTGGATGGTTCTGATCAAGGCGACTCCGCTGTTGTTCCTCCTTGGCATCGAAGACATCGTGTATTGGGCGCGTGAATTGGGTGGTCTGAAAACCTCGCGATTTACTGATTATCCGCATGGCGATTGGCGCATGCAGTATTTTCTGGCGCTGCTGGTGTTCTACCTGATCTTTACCCGTCTTTCTGAAATTGTACTGGCCCGATTGATGACCCGCCTGACACGCGGACAGGCAACCACCGCCGGCGAAGCCCAAAGAAAGGCCGCCTGATGTCGTGTACCCAGACCATCATGGACTACGGCCTGCGCGCCATCGGATACGGTGAACGCCTGCTGCCGCGCGATGATTTTACGCTGTGCCAACAGTTCACGTTGATCGGGTCCGGCATGATCTGGAACGTGTATTTTGGTGTGCTGGCATTGCTGACCGGCTTTTTGTTCGCGACGCTTTTGGCCGTCGGCAAAGCATCGTCCAGCCCATGGACCCGCAAACCGGCCGAATGGTTCATCTTTTTGTTCCGTGGCTCGCCGCTGTTTATCCAGTTCTTCTTTGGCTACTTTTTGTTCCTGGAACTCAAGCAAATCTTTCCGATTTTTGCCCCCTTCACCGCCGCATGGCTGGGCGCATTGGTCGTGCTGTTTTTGAATACCGCCGCCTATTCAGCCGAGATTTTCTACGGCGCGTTGCAGTCCATTCCCAAGGGTGACGTCGAAGCCGCAGATGCCTACGGCCTGTCCGGTTGGCCACGGTTCAAGAACGTGATCTGGCCCACGATGCTGCGCCTTGCGTGGCCTGCCTATACCAACGAGGCGATCTTTTTGTTTCACGCCACAACGCTGGTGTTTTTCAGTGGTTTTCCCGCATGGCAACAACGCGGCGATGCGTTGTATTACGCCAGTTACTTTGCCGACAAAACGTTCAACCCGTTTATCCCCTATCCGATTTTGGCGGGGTATTTCATCTTGCTGACATTGATAATTGTGGGCATTTTTGGCTTGATCAATCGTCGCCTGAACCGTCACCTGCCCAGCAACACGCGCCAGAAAACCAAAATACGACTAAACCTGATCCGGTAATGCGCGTCGTCAAATACACCTTTGGCAAAGGTCTTTTGCAACATGAAAGAAGAACCAGTCATGGATTTGAAAGCGTTACAGACTTTTCGCGTCGTGTCGTGTGATTTGAATGGGCAAATGCGGGGCAAAGTTGTCCCTGGGTATTACGCTGACAAACTGGCAACCGGCGCTGTGCGCATGCCGCTTTCTGTCGTGAATGTCGATCTGTGGGGCACCGATATCGAAGACAGCCCGCTGGTGTTTGAAACCGGTGATGCCGACGGAATTATGCTGCCGACAGATCGCGCGCCGATGCCTGTGCCGTGGTTAACGGGTGCCTCTGCGCTGGTCCCGATGACGTTGCACACGGATGACGGAACGCCATTTGGCGCTGATCCGCGTGCGGCTTTGGCCAATGTTTTAGACAAATTCACGGCCCGTGGTTGGCAGGTTGTCGCTGCGACTGAAATGGAATTTACGCTGATCGATGACAGCGCGGAAAAGGTGCAAGCACCGCTAAATCCGCGCAATGGCCGCCCGCTTGATGGATCATCGGTGTTGTCGATGGCGCAGATGGATGCCTTTGCCCCGTTTTTTGATGATCTATACGCCGGTGCCGCCGCAATGGGAATCCCCGCAGAAACCGCAATCAGTGAGGCAGGCGTCGGCCAATTCGAGGTCACGTTGCGCCATGGTCCTGCGTTGGAAATGGCAGACAATGCGTGGCTTTTCAAAACTCTCGTGCGCGGATTGGCCCGCCAGCATGGCATGGCCGCGACGTTCATGGCGAAACCCTATGCGCACGACAGCGGCAATGGCATGCACGTGCATTTTTCGGTGTTGGACAGAGACGGCAACAATATTTTCGACAACGGCAGCCACGATGGCACCGATATTTTGCGAAATGCAGTTGCGGGATGCCTCGCGGCAATGCCGGGCAGCAGCCTGATATTTGCCCCTCACAACAATTCATATGACCGTCTGGTTGATGGCGCGCACGCACCCACGGGCGCTGCGTGGGGCTATGAAAACCGCACCGTTGCGATCCGAATTCCAAGTGGTGCGACAGCCGCGCGCCGGATCGAACACCGCACCGCTGGCGGTGACATTAACCCCTATCTGTTGCTAAGCGCCGTTCTGGGTACCGCGATGATCGGCATCGAAGACCAGATGCAACCGTCCGATCCTGTTGTCGGTAACGCCTATGAGAAAACAAATTTGCCGTCGCTGGCCGCCAATCTGACCGACGCCGTTGCCGCCTTTGAAACCGATCCGTTCATTGCCCGTATCTTTGATCCGCTGTTGATCGATTGTCTGTGTCGCACCAAACGTCAGGAAATTGCCAAATTTTTAGCCATTCCTGATGAATTGCACTGGCAAGCCTGGCTTGAGCGGGTCTAGCTTGCTTGCCCCGAGCCGCTTGGCTAGGGTGCTTTAAAACAGGTGATTAATGAAAATCGGTATTCTACAGGCTGGGCACGCGCCCGAAGCGCTCATTGAAACATTGGGCGACTATGATGCCATGTTTCACAAGCTGTTGGGCGGGCACGGGTTCGAATTTGAAACCTTTGATGTCGTAGATATGCAGTTTCCCGATAGCATCGATCTGGCCGACGGTTGGTTGATCACCGGATCCAAACACGGCGCCTACGAGGACCACGCGTTCATCCCCCCGCTTGAAGATCTAATTCGCAAGGTCAAAACCTCGGGCAAACCAATGATTGGCGTCTGTTTCGGACATCAGATTATTGCACAAGCGTTGGGCGGCAAGGTCGAAAAATTCGACGGCGGCTGGTCGATTGGACGCACAGAATACCGCATGGGCGACGACACTGTGGCGGTTAATGCATGGCATCAGGATCAGGTTGTTAAACGTCCCGAGGGGGCCAAAGTCTTGGCGTCTTCTGATTTTTGCGAGAACGCGGCGTTGGTTTATGACGATCAAATTTGGACAATCCAACCACACCCTGAATTTGGCCCAGCGGTCGTACACGGCCTGATCACGACGCGCGGACCCGGCGTTGTGCCCGACAATCAATTGACAGCCGCCACCGACGTTTTGAACGACCCAATCGACAGCCCGAACATTGGCCAGCACATGGCCGCGTTTTTCAAAAAGGAGCGCACATTATGAACGATCGGACAGAAAACCTGCCGCAAGCTGCCCTCGATTACCTTGAAGGGCGCCGATTGGACGAAGTCGAATGCATCATTTCAGACCTGCCTGGCATTGCCCGTGGCAAGGCGGTGCCTGCCAAAAAATTCATGAACCAAGAATACTTTCACCTGCCTGACAGCATCTTTTATCAAACGATTACAGGCGACTGGGGCGAAGCCGCCGGCGACGAAGGGTTCACTGAAAAAGACATGATCCTGCGCCCCGATATGGACACCGCAACTGCGGCCCCATGGACAGGCGACTGGACCTTACAAGTGATCCACGACGCGTTTGATCGCAACGGCGAACCAGTGCCGTTTTCGCCCCGCAACGTGCTAAAACGCGTCGTAAAAATGTATCACGACAAAGGCTGGGAACCGATCGTCGCCCCCGAAATGGAATTTTTCCTCGTTGCGCGCAACATCGATCCGGCACAAGAAATCAAGCCGATGATGGGCCGATCAGGTCGCCCTGCGGCAGCACGTCAGGCCTATTCAATGACCGCCGTGGACGAATTTGGCCCCGTGATCGACGACATTTATGACTTTGCCGAAGCGCAGGGTTTTGAAATCGACGGCATCACCCAAGAAGGCGGCGCAGGCCAGTTGGAAATCAACTTGCTGCACGGCGATCCGGTCAAGCTGGCTGACGAAGTGTTCTATTTCAAACGCCTGATCCGAGAAGCGGCGTTGCGTCACGATTGCTTTGCGACCTTTATGGCAAAACCCATCGCTGACGAGCCCGGTTCGGCCATGCACATCCACCATTCAATTCTGGATATCAAAACCGGTCAGAACATATTTTCTGACGCAAAGGGCGGCGAAACCGAAGCGTTTTTCCACTTTATCGCGGGCTTGCAAAACCACCTGCCCAACGCAATGGCCGTCATGGCACCGTATGTGAACAGCTACCGGCGCTACGTCAAAGACCACGCCGCCCCGATCAATCTGGAATGGGGCCGCGACAATCGTACAACCGGCATCCGAATTCCCCTGTCCGACCCCAACGCACGCCGGGTCGAAAACCGCATCGCTGGCATGGACTGCAACCCCTATCTAGGAATCGCGGCATCGCTGGCCTGCGGCTATTTGGGCTTGATGGAAAAAGAACAGCCCCAACCAGAATTCAAAGGCGACGCCTATGCCGGTGACGGCGATATCCCTCGAACATTGGGCGAAGCGTTGGACATTTTCAACGACGCCGACGCGCTGCAAGACGTTTTGGGTACCGAATTCGGACGGGTTTACGCCATCGTCAAACGCGCTGAATACGATGAATTCCTACAAGTCATTTCCCCATGGGAGCGGGAACACCTGCTGATGAACGTATAGGATCAACACGATGAATTTGCTGGATGCTAATGACGTTGCAGGCACCTATCCCGACAGTTGGTACGCGGCCACGGCCAACGCGCTGCCGCCTTTTGCCCCGTTAAACGGCAATACGCGCGCGGATGTGTGCGTGATTGGTGCTGGGTTCACGGGCCTGTCTGCGGCGTTGCATTTGGCGCAAGCGGGACGCGATGTTGTCTTGATCGATGCGCAGCGCGTGGGCTTTGGGGCATCCGGGCGCAATGGCGGGCAGTTGGGATCAGGGCAACGCGTCGAACAGCCATCGCTGGAAAAGATGGTCGGAAAAGACGACGCGCAAAAACTGTGGGCTCTGGGTCAAGACTCCAAATCGCTTGTGAAAAACTTGATCGCGCAGCATGGCATCGACTGCTATTTGCGCCCCGGTGTGGCATGGTCTGCATCCTCAAAAGGGGACGTTGATGATCTGCATAAATACGCGGACCACATGCACCAACACTATGATTACACGCTAGAAAAAATGGGCGGCGCAAGTTTTTCAGCCATTTGTCCATCGCCTGATTACAAGGGTGGCATCCTGGATATGGGAGCGGCGCATTTACATCCTTTGCGCCTGACAATGGGGTTGGCCAAAGCTGCGCAAACCGCCGGTGTTCGGATATTCGAAGGCACGCGCGCACAACGCATTGAACACGGCACAAACCCCACCGTGCACACGGATCACGGCGAGATCGCCGCAGATCACATCGTCATAGCAGGCAATGGATATTTGGGTGATCTCGATAAACGAGTGGCCGGACGGGTCATGCCGATCAACAATTTCATCGCCGCCACAGAACCGTTAGGCGCGGATGCTGTCCGTGTTTTGGCACGTGATGTGGCCGTCGCAGACAGCCGGTTTGTGGTGAATTATTTCCGCCTGAGCCATGATGGGCGATTGTTGTTTGGCGGCGGCGAAAGCTATGGCTACAAATTCCCAAGCGACATTGCGGCCAAAGTTCGCAAGCCAATGACGCAGATATTCCCGCACCTCAAAGACGTCAAAATCGACTATGCGTGGGGCGGCACATTGGCGATCACGATGAAACGCCTCCCCTACCTTAGCCGCGTGGCCCCGAATGTGCTCAGCGCGTCGGGCTATTCGGGTCACGGCGTCGGAACCGCGACACATGCGGGACAATTGATGGCGCAAGCAATCGTTGGCGAAACGGACGGTTTTGACACGATGGCCCGCATCCCGAACACTCCGTTTCCGGGTGGTGCATCGGTCCGCACGCCCCTGCTGAGCCTTGCGATGACATGGTACGCGATGCGTGACCGGTTGGGGCTTTAGCCGGCGGTTCTAATCCAAACACTTGGCAAGTTTTCGTGATGTGACCTGTGAGGGTCACAAACCATTTGGGTATTCTTTCGATTTGATTTACTAATTTGAAATCTAATAATAAGGGAATCGAAATATGACTTTGCCAAACATGCACGACGCAGAGCCGATCCCCGAGGCGGCGCGCGCAGAGATTGACCGATTGATGCAAACTGGCGATTTGTTTCGCTATACCGCCGCCAAAGATGCGCCCGTTACCCTGCTTGAGGCTGAATTTGCCGAATTACTGGGGGCCAAATATGCACTGGCCGTGTCGTCATGTTCGGCCGCGTTGTTCCTATCACTCAAGGCGCTAGGCCTGCCCCGCGATGCACGTGTTTTGATCCCCGGGTTTACGTTTGCGGCGGTGCCATCAGCGGTTTTGCATGCCGATTGCCTGCCTGTTTTATGCGAGGTGGGCGACAACTACCGCGTTGATCTAAAAGACTTTGCTGCGAAACTACCGACTGTTCAGGCGGTGATCATCAGCCACATGCGCGGGCATACGTCCGACATGGATGCGATCGCCCAAATGTGCGCGGAGAATAGCATTCCGATGATTGAAGACGCCGCACATTCGCTGGGCACAACGTGGCGCGGGCGCAAAATCGGAACGATTGGCGCGGTGGGCTGTTTTTCATTTCAGTCCTACAAGATGATCAACGCCGGTGAAGGTGGAATTTTGATCACAGATGATGCCGATTTGGTGGCCAAAGCGATCATTATGTCAGGCGCTTACGAACATAATTGGAAGAAACATCCCGTTTTACAGGACGCATTTGCCAAATGGCAAAACCAACTGCCGCTGTATAATTTGCGGATGTCCAACCTGTCAGCAGCTGTGATCCGCCCACAATTGCCGCATCTTGCGCAGCGGGTCGCAGACGGGCGACGTAATCATGATTATGTGGCCGCGCGCTTGAACGCGTCCCTGTATCTGGACGTTCCCGAGGCCTTGACCGGCGAAGAACGCGCACCGGATTCAATCCAGTTTAACCTGCAAGGATTAAGCGACGACCAGGTTCGCGGTTTTGCAAGCGCAGCCAGTGATGCGGGCGTAAAGGTGCAGGTGTTTGGCATGAATTCAGACAATGCCCGGGCGTTTTGGAACTGGCAGTTTGTGCCCGATTTACCCGAACTGCCCCAGACCCGCGCAATGTTGATGCGGGCGTGTGATGTTCGGTTGCCCGTCCGGCTAAAGCCTAACGAACTGGATGCAATTGTAGATGTATTGTTAAGCGCGATTGATGCGGTTGCGCCAAATTCAAAATACGGCACGTAGATCTAAAAAGGGGCGCAACATGCGCGCCTTACTCAGATGTTTACGCTTAGCTAAGCTTTGATAGCTTTTCCTGAAGGTCAGCCAACTGCTGCTTGATCGCATCAAGATCGTCTTTGGTTTCGGGTGTCGCGGCCTTGGCTTCGGTATCATCGGTCGGGGCTGTCCACCCTGCCCCCATGCCGCCAGTCATCGCTTTCATAAATGCTTCTTGCTGCGCTTGCATTGCTTCGAAACCGGGCATTTTTGTCAGAGGATTCATCGAACTTAGGTTGCCGATCACCTTGCTTTGGCCATCGCGCAGCATATCAAACGACGATTTCAAAAACTCTGGAACCACCGAAACACCGGGTGACATATAGCTACGCACCAGATCATTCAGCACATCAACGGGCAAAACGCTTTCGCCGCGGCTTTCGTGTTCTGCAATGATTTGAAGGAGATACTGGCGGGTCAGGTCATCACCAGACTTAAGATCAATGATCTGCACCTCGCGCCCGTCACGAATGAAACCGGCGATGTCTTCGAGTGTGACGTAGTCGCTGGTCTCAGTGTTATAGAGCCTGCGGCTGGCGTACCGTTTGATCAACAATGGTGATGATGTGTTGGCCACGAAAATTCTCCCCCAGACTGCTGTTTTGTACCGCAGTGCTGCATTGCAGCTTAGGCAAAGCCATTCGGAAATGAAAGGATATTGCGCGGTGGGCCTGCAAAACCTCATTTTGCGCTGCAGGCTGGATGAACCGCCTATTCCTGAACAGCAAAAAGGCGGACCCCATTGTGGGACCCGCCGATCTTGGCACACAACATGTGCGCAAACTGAATACTTAACTCAAAGGCTTATTTAGCAGCAGTTTTCTTGGCAGCTGCTGTTACGTCTTTTGTCGCTTTGTTCACTGCGGCTTGAGCTTCTTCGCCCATGTCTTTGCCGGCAGCCATGAACAATTCCATGGTTTCCATTTGGACTTTTTTCGCGATGTCAGCGAATGTCGCCATGTTTTCTGCAGCAACCTCAGCAGAGGCAGATGCGAAATCTGACATTGCTTTTGCGTAATCTTGTGGCTCAGCTTTGGCTTTGGACATGTCGGCCAATTTTGCCAATGTGTCTTGTGTCCATTTGCTGGAAACTGCGGCTGATTTTTCAGCAGCTGTCAAAGCAACTGAGGACAGTTTTTCGTTCAAAGCCGATGTGGATTTGAATGCGCCGTCCATTGCGGATGTGTCGACCGGGAATGAACCCATAACGTCTTTGAACATCGCTGTGAAATCTGGTGTCTTTGTCATTGGTTTAATCCTTGTTCTATGTGCTGTGCAGCGCGGTTGGGAGGAACCGTTATTGCTGCGTCTGCAAACTATATAGATGCTGCAGCGCGGCATTGCAAGGATTATTGCTGCACCGCAGCATAAATGATTATCGTTTACTTACAGTCACTTGACTTAACAATGACGTAAGTTCCCGGCGCATCACACAGCACAGCATGTGTAGAATCACCCGGAATGCGTGCTTTTACTTGCTTGCCTGACTGCTTTTCCAACCACGCATGCCACCTTGGCCACCACGATCCTTCGTGAAATTTTGCACCCGCCAACCAGTCCGCGTGATCAAGGTTCAGGTCGTCATTCGTATAGTGCCCGTATTTCTTTTTGCTGGGCGGATTAACGATACCGGCGATATGACCGGACTGCGTCATGATAAACGTCTTGTCTGTGCTGCCCATTTTCTGAACACCGCGATAGCTGTCTTTCCATGGGGCGATGTGATCGGTTTCGCAGGCAATCGCGCAGATCGGCACGTCGACCTCGTCCAACACCAAATGGTGGCCCATCAGATCAAAACCGACAGTTGCCAGTTCGTTGCGTTGGCACAAACCGCGCAAATATTGGTTCGCCATTTTACCCGGCAGGTTCGCGCCATCCCCGTTCCAATACAGCAGATCAAACGCGGGGGGCGTTTCGCCCAACATGTAGCTTTTGATTGCAGGGGTATAGACCAGATCATTGCTGCGCAAAAACGAGAACGTGCGCGCCATAACAATAGACGGCAGGATGCCTTTATCGGCAATTTCGGCTTCGATCCCGTCAATAAAATCATTTTGCAGGAACGGAGTGAATTCGCCCTGATCGCCAAAATCAGTCAGGGCCGTAAACAAAGTGGCAGATTTAACCGACGTGTCGCCACGCTGTTTCATTAACGACAGGGTCAGCGACAGCGTTGTGCCAGCGATACAATAGCCCACGACGTTAACCTGTTTTTGGCCGGTGATTGCTTTGACTTCTTCAAAGGCGGTCAAATATCCGTCGGTTATATAGTCTTCCATTCCGATGTCATGATAGGTCGCATCCGGATTGATCCATGACACAATAAACAGCGTGTAACCCTGATCGGTTAGCCATTTGACCATGGAATTCTGTTCTTTGAGATCAAGAATGTAGTATTTGTTGATCCAAGGCGGAAAGATAATCAGCGGGATCGCATGCACGGTTTCGGTTGTCGGCTCGTACTGGATCAGCTCCATCATCTTGTTGCGAAAGACGACCTTGCCCGGCGTGGTTGCGATGTTGCGGCCAATTTCAAACGCAGAATCGTCGGCCAGTTTGACCACCAATTCACCGTTGTTGGCCTCCAGATCAGAAATCAGATTTTCCAGTCCGTCCACCAGGCTTTGACCCTCGGTCGCGACTGCTTTTTCCAAGGCATCCGGATTGGTCGCCAGAAAGTTTGTCGGGCTCATCATGTCGATAATCTGGTTCGAAAAATAGTTCAGGCGCTGTTTTTCAAGCGGCTCCATATCCGACACGTCTTCGACCGCCTGCTGCAGCGCAGCAGAGTTCAGTTGATATTGCTGTTTGATAAAGTTGAAATACGGGTTTGTGTCCCACATCGGATTGGCAAAACGGCGATCTTTGGGACCGGGATCCTCAGGGGCCTGCAGTTTTCCGTGCGACAAGGCCTGCTGCGCTTCGACAAAATGCGTGACCGATTTCGACCAGAAATCCAGTTGGTGTTCGATCACCTTGGCAGGATTCTGCATCGCTTCGGCCCAATATGCAGTGGTCGCTTGGGTGAATAATGCTTGATCCGGTCCATCCAAACTGGACTGATGAGTACTACGATTGGACATAACGCGGCTCAATCTCTCGGACAGGGCCTCTACTTTACGTAGGTTTTCGTTAAGTTTCTCGAGGTTTGCGCCAGAGATCCCCGAATTATCGGTGTCTTTGGTTGTCATATTAATGTTTCCCTCGTATCGTTTGTTTGCACATGCAGCATTTTTGCGCATGCGCAGCATTTTTTGACCGGGCGAATATGGGACAAACGACGCATAGTCGCACCCACCGGGCAGTTATTTAGGAGTTCCGCATGCGGTATATGGCCACTTACGATCTGATGGAGACTTTCAGAAACACGAATCAGTGGCTGGGCGCTTCGGCTCTCGCTCTGGGATCATACCCTGCCTTTTCCTTTATGCCCAACCCCGCGCTGGATATGATGCGTGCTTGGGGCGAAGTGACGGAACGTACGTTTCAGCGCATGGGCGTCAAACCGGATTGGAACATCCCGACGATTGTTGGCGCGTCCGGTAAAGACCGCATTGTCACCGTCGAAAAAGAACTCGAGGGCGCATTTGGCGACCTGATCCATTTCAAAGTGGCGGCACGCACGTCGAAAAAACCGCGCGTTTTGTTGGTCGCCCCGATGTCGGGCCACTACGCGACGCTGCTGCGTTCAACCGTGCATTCGCTGTTGCCTGATTGCGAATTGTTCGTGACCGATTGGCACAACGCGCGCGACATTCCTGTCAGCGCCGGTAAATTCGACGTCGAAGATTACACTTTGCGTTTGGTCGATTACATGCGCCACTTGGGCCCAAACACCCACGTCATTGCAGTGTGCCAGCCCGCGCCACTGACCCTCGCCGCGACTGCCTATTTGGCCGAAGAAGACCCAGACGCGCAGCCTCGCTCGCTGACCCTGATTGGCGGACCAATTGACCCAGATGCCAACCCAACCGATGTGACCGATTTCGGGCACCGCATGACAATGGGCCAGCTCGAAGAAACGATGATCCAACGCGTTGGCTTCAGCCACAAAGGCGTTGGGCGCAAAGTGTACCCGGGCTTGTTGCAATTGGCGTCCTTCATCTCGATGAACAGTGACAAGCACTCAACAGCATTCACCGATCAAATCCAGCGCGCCGCCAAAGGCGAAACGTCAGATCACGACAAGCACAATAAATTCTATGACGAATATTTAGCAGTCATGGACATGACGGCAGAGTTCTATTTGTCGACCGTTGATCGCATTTTTAAGAAAGGTGAAATCGCCAAGAACCAGTTTGTCGTGAATGGTAAACAGGTCGATATTGGCAAAATCACCACCGTCGCTGTGAAAACAGTTGAAGGCGAAGCGGACGATATTTCCGCACCTGGCCAATGCATCGCAGCACTCGCGCTTTGCACCGGCTTGGATGATTCCAAAAAGGCAAGCTACGTCGCACCCGACGCCGGACACTACGGTATCTTTGCGGGCAAAGCATGGCGCAACAATATTCGCCCGTTGGTCTTGGATTTCATCACCGCCAACAGCGATCCGGCTGCGCCAAAAGCAAAGAAGCCCGCTAATAAAAACGCCGCCGCATAAGGTGGATCAAGATCCACCTTACCAAGCATAATTGGTAGGGTGGGTCGACACGCTGGTGTATCGATTTCGCAGATAGCTGCTGTTGTAAGGTGGGTTTCGACCCACCGTTACCGACAAGACATTATTGCAAAACCATCGGCTGCTTTAGCCAATCACGCAGCGCCAATGTCGTTTCTTCTGGCGCCTCTAGCGTCGGCAAATGCCCCGCGTTTTCGATCACTTTCAGTTGCGCGTACGGGATCAATTCCGCCATGAACGTGTGACGTTTGATCGGACACAGCGCATCATGCGCCCCGCATAAAATCAACGTTGGTACCTTACATTTGCGCAAGGTGCCCTGCTGATCACGCCGCCGCTGCAACGCACGTGATTGGCGTACAAACACGTCTGGCCCCAAGGCCTCGGCCATATCCATCACCAGTTCAAGCACAGCCCCGCGATGTGGGCCCGGCGCCAGATAATGCGGCTTCATCTCATCGCGCATCACCTCGAACAATCGCCCCGTGCGGGCACCAATGATCTGTGGTTCGCGCGCGGCCGCCACTTGCGGGGTTTCTGCCAGCGGATTTGTATCCATCAAAGCCAAGCGCGTGATCCGGTCAGGCGCGCGACGCAGCAATTCCATTGCCACGATTCCACCCATGCTCAGCCCAGCTAACGCAAACCTTGCCGGCAGTTGATCCAGCAATGCGGATGCAACTTCTTCAATCCGTTCGCCTTGGGTAACGGGCGCTACCGTCACGCAATATTCTGATGACAATTCAGCTATTTGCGGCCCAAACAGACGGGCGTCGCACATCATCCCAGGGAGGAAAACAATAGGTTCAGGCACGGTGTACTTGCGCTGTTTTTTGCATCGGAATTTTGCGCCTTTTCGATGGTGTTGAAATCATATCAGGGGCTCATTTACAGCACCCTTTAGCGCGCACAATGGCGCTATCCAGCGGGATGAGCAAGCGATCGCAGGCAGTTTTCAGCCCTTAACCTTTGTCCAGAAATGCGCCAAATGCCGGCTGACGATTTCATTGTATCGATCCGATTGTTTCAGTGTCGCCAAACCTGCATTCAAACGGTACAAATGTGTCGTTCCACGCCAATGTTTCTTTGAAATGATCACGTGCATACCTTGGATAGACAAGGGCCGTTGTAGTGCTGCGATCCGTTCGGACAACCCCAACTCAAACATCTTTTCGACGCCCAGAAATTCGTTCACAGCCACCGCATCAACCTGCCCCGTCGCCAGCATATTAAAGCAATCATCAGGCGTATCAGGCTGCACAAAAGTAATCAGCCCCTTCGATAACCATTGGCGATCCGGCGTGTCCAAATCATGGGTAAAATACCCTGCAGGACGACACAGGGTTTTGCCGATAACATCTGCATCGGATTCAAATGTCATCGATCCATCCGTGCGCGCGAACAGCAAAATTACCAGATCAACCAGTGGATCAGAAAAGTGGAAATCCACGCAGCGTGCATGTGTCGGATTGTTTTCGCAATCGGGGCGAAACCACGGAAAACCCATATCAACCTGCTTTTCATCCAGCATCGGATGCAGGTGTTTAGACCAGTTATCCTCCCATACGATAGCGTATGGAACTGGCGACGGGCTTTCCTCTAGGGCGGCGTTCACCAGTTCGGTAACCATACCGTGTCCCGGCCAATTCCAGTCCGTGAATGGCGCATAATTCGATGCAGTCACCAACGTCAATTCTGCGTCCGCTTGCTGCAAAGGTGTCGGATCAGGCGCGGTTTGCACACTGCCTTCGGGACACGGAATATCCAAAACCGAACCGACCGGAACCTCTAGTAAACTGCCGCCTTGCAAGGCCGGATTGTTGTAAAAAATCAGCGACCATTTGGTCAGGTCACCAATCTGATCCTCAGCAATTGTGAACAGCGTATCGCCTTCGACAACAGTGTACGTCGACTGGCAGGCCTGTGCCGCCCCGCCAAAACTGACAGCAGCAGTTAACCCAAGGAGTGTATGACGCAACATAGCGTTATCCTTTTCAATTCAATTGCTTAAAAGTCAGCCCAGATTTTTGTGAGATGGCTGTCAATCACACGCTGGTATTCACCGCTGGTCTTGATTGCCGTCAGCCCGTCATTGATCGTCGCGATCAAATCTGCCGCATTCGGGTGCTCTTTGTGGACCAAAACGTGCAACCCTTCGATCGAAACAGGGCGCCCTTGGACGACTTCGATTTGATCCTTGAGACCAAGCGTTTTGATCGTCGAGCGACCTGTAAATTCATTCACGGCCACGGCATCAACCGCACCGCTGGTCAGCATTTCAAAGCATTCCTTCATCGTCACCGGCTGCTTGAGCACGATCTTTTCATCACTGATCCAACGGCGATCCGCGCGGTCCAAATCGTGCGTAAAATATCCCGCAGGACGGCACAGCGTGCGCCCTTCGATATCGGAATCCTGCGAAAATGCGATAGGCCGCGACTTGTCGACAAACAGCAAAATCAGCATTTCAAACATCGGGTCTGAAAAATGGAAATTCTGACAGCGGAAATTGTTTGGCGACCCTTTGCAATCGGGCTGATACCACGGAAACGCCATGTCCATCATCGCGTTTGTCATCAACGGATCCAGATGCGACGACCAATCATTCACCCAGTGAACCTTGTATTCGGTCGGGCCCTGAACCGCGGTCATCGCAGCATTCACAACTTCGGTAATCAGCCCGTCATTTTCCAAATTTTGGTCCGTGAACGGCGCGTAATCACCAGCTGTGACCAGATTGATCGTCTGCTCAAGCTTGCGACCGGACCGTGCCACCACCCGCGTCGGCGCAGCAGCCGCAGCCGTTTGGATCGCCGATGTGCCGCCCGTCAAACCGGTTGGCAGCCCATCAATACACGATAGGCGCAATTTCATGCCCACACGGATCGCGTTGGGGTTTTCGCCGATCAGGGAAATGTTGCCGGAATGGATTGCGGTCCACTTGGCCACGTCTTTGTACTGTTTGTCGGCAATCAGCGACAGGCTATCACCGCGTTTGATCGTGTAATCGCCGCCACAGGTCTGCGCGGCCACCGGAACGGCGTATGCCGACAGCATCAAAGCTGCAGCGGTCAAGAATCGTTTCATAAGTCATCCCCCAGATGCATTTAATCGGGGAATGTCCCTTATTTAGTGTAGTTACGTCAACGTGAAAACGAAATATTGTGGCTAAACATATAAGGTTTTTGGCCAAACTGCCTTAGGGATACTCAATTCCCCGAAAGGGTGGAAAATCGGCATAGCGGCCTTGGCGTTGATCGATCGGTTCTGAGGGCGCGTTGCCGGTTCTTAACAACATGCCGCGCGGTGCAATATAGCTGGAAATCGTGCGCTGTGGCACCGCCCGCCACACCAGATTGAAGGCCGCCAATTTTGGAAAAAACCAGATTTCAGAATACGGTAAATGGTCGTGCATCCACCACGCCAAATCGCGCCAATCGCGGCCCTGATCATATTGATCGGCAAACCACGGGATCACAATAGTTGCACCCGCTACGGCCTGATCATCTGCAAACCAATCCCAGATATGGCATTCCATCGGGTTGTCGTTGGCGGCGCAGTTCAGCTTGTTATCATTACCAAATTTGTTCAATTCTGGTGAACGATACCCCGACCGCACACCGATGCGCCCGAATGTTTCCTCTAGCGGGTCCAGCAATGTCGTGCAGAACGCGCGCCCGTTTTTGATCGTCAAATCAGGATCGGTCGGCAGATTCGGCACCCCGTGAAACCCACCGATTTCCGAGTACATGAAATCGCGCATGAAGAAATGTTTGGACAGACGTGTGCGCCCAAAGGTCTCAAGGCTCCACATGCTGCGGGGGGCGCGCATCAGGCGACGCCGTTCCATTGAAATTCACCGTTGGATCCAAGCGGGCTAAACGGATTATGAGCGATTTCCCAGATGTGACCTTCGGGGTCCGCGAAATAGCCGTGATGCCCCCCCCAAAACACGTCCTGTGCAGGTTTCAAAACTGTGGCACCGGCGGCTTTGGCCTTAGCAATCAGGGATTCCACATCTTCTTTTGCGCTCACATTATGGCCCAAGGTCATGCGCCCGTTGCCCAGTTCCGCGATCGAAATTCCAATGTCTTTTGCCAATGCATCCAACGGGTACAAGCCCAGCGTTTGGCCGATCAAATCATACGCGACAACGCCATCAGGGCTGTCGACCCGTGACCATCCAAGGGCGTCATAAAACGCGGCAAGTGATGCTACATCGCGCGCGCCCAAAGTGATTAAACTGACCCGTTGTTGCATTTCTATAACCTCTTTGCCCATTCGAAAATCGCAGCCGACGATCGCGCAGTTTGGCCCGGTGACATGATATCGCCAGCAATAACATGGAAAAACGGGTCGTCGCCGTCATCCAGTTGCGGGCGCACAATTGTGACGGGACCACCCCACTGCGCGGCGATGCGATCCGTGGCCTGCGCGACAACAACGCGGTCGTTTTGCGCGTAGTGAAACAGCGCCGGAACGCGAACTTCGGAATAATCGCGCGCCACGGCGGCCTTGACTGCGGCGGCCATCGGCAACGTCGCAACTGTCGGGTACGTCGTGGTCCAATGGGCGGCCTGCCCGTCATTGAGCGGATCAAATTTGCGCGTTTCACCGGCAACCAAAGGCACCCAATATCGCGCAGCAGGCAGTGTCAAAACGCCCGCCGCCGGATTGTTGATGCCAAAGTTTGGCGATACAAAAACCACCCCCGCCACATCGTTTTGCAGTTCCGGTTCGTGCAAGGCCAGGGCCGCGATTGTGCCCCCTGTTGATGTCGTCAGGATGATGACTTTGTCGCCCACCGCGCGCGCCACGGCCAAGGCTTCGACCGCGTCGTTCATCCAATTGCTGGCTGTCGCCTCGGCCATCGCGTCGCCGTCACGTCCATGCCCCTGAAACCGCGTGTAGACCAGATTTGCGCCAAGTGCTGCAGCCACGTTGTCTGGCACGGGGCGAATTTCTTCGGAACTCGCTGAAAAGCCATGGAAATATACGATCGACAGTGGCGTTTTGACCTCAGGTTCGTTCGCCCAAATCACGCGCTTATTGCTGTCAGGCCGGATGTCGGGAAACGCAGCTTCTGATTGATCAAAATATGCCTGAACCCCATCTGAAAGCTGGGTTTGGTCAAATTTAGTGTTAACATCGACTGGCTCGTAGGGTCCGACTACCCACAGCCCGACACCCAAAACCACAATCATCAGCAGGACACGTCCCAGCCATTTTCCAAAGGTCCTCATGTGTCCATCACCTGTGAAATTGCGGTTTCAATCATGCCCAAACACGGCCCGTCAGAAAACCTGTGATCAGCGTCTTTGACCAAGGTCAGGCGCATGTCGGGGCTGGTCGCGTGATCCAGCAACAACGTCGCGCGGTCGGTCGAAACGGCAGTGTCCGCGGTGCCTTGCAACATTCGCACAGGAAACGGCAAATTCAGCGGACTGCGCAACACCAATTGGTCACGTCCATCGTCGATCATCCGTTTCGTGATGACAAACGGGTCCATGTAATCTGACGGCATTTCGATCTGGCCATCACGGTCTAACGCCGCTTTTTGATCGTCACTAAAGGAGGCCCAATAGCCATCTTCGGTGAAATCAGGTGCGGCGGCGATTGTGACCAAACCTGCCATTCGATCCGCATGATCACGGGCAAATATCAGCGATTGCCACCCGCCCATGGACGACCCGACAAGAATGATTTTGCCATCTGTTAATGCGCCAATTGCGGCGGCGGTGTCTTCGGCCCAATCGCCGATGCACCCCTCTTCAAAGGTGCCGGAACTGCGCCCGTGACCGGAGTAGTCAAAACGTAAAAACGACTGACCACGCGCGCGTGCCACGGCCTCTAGATGCACCGCTTTGGTGCCGTCCATGTCGGATTTTAAGCCACCCAAAAACACCAGCCACGGGCCTTGCCCCGCGTGACGGTGATAGGCAATGCGGCGGCCTTGAGGTGTGTCCAAAAACTGCGGATCGTTTTGTGCATCGGCCATGTCGCCCCTTTCGCGTTGTTACCAACACAATGGCGAGGCGGCAGGGCGCACGCAATCCGCAAACGCAGAATTAGCCGCTGATGTAGGCACCCGTACGTGGACGGTAGAACGCTTTTTGATTGTGAAGCCGCCCGAGCAATTCGTGAATTTGACGCACGTCTTCGCCTTGTGGCGCGACATCCGGCGTTTTCTTGAGGCTCTCTTGGGTCAGCGCCAATTTGTTGCGCATCAGGGCCGTTTCAATCAAGTCGAGGTCGTCTACAGAAAGTTCAAACTGTGTGTTGTAACCTGGCATAAGATCCTCTTTCGGGCTGTGTTTCTTATGCGAAACTTTTGACGATCCTGCGGGGCAGAGTCCAGCGGAATGTGTCGTAAATTGTGGTCATATTGTCGCTTTTTACCCCTGTGAAAATTTGTTGCCTACTGGTGCGCACCATAGGTCCAAAACGACGTAACGCTGTGCTTGAAATCGATACGCGCCCTCCCGTAATCACGATCCATGAGCAGCACGCCAAAATTCATCCTACCTGTCATTTCCACCTGTAATTTTCTGATCGGCGTTGGTGCATTTGTCATCATCGGCGTGCTGGAACCGCTTGGTGCGTCCCTTGGCGTCGCGCCGGAACGCGCGGGCATTTTGATGACGGTCTACGCTTTGGCCTATGCCGTTTTATCGCCGGTTTTGGTTAGCCTGACGGGGCATATCGGACGCCGGCGCGTGATGACGTTCGGGTTGGTGGTGTTTTTGTTCTCAGCCATTTTATCGGCCATGGCGACGTCCCTACCGATGCTGGCGGTCGCGCGCGTTTTTGCAGCCGCAGGTGCGGGCATGTTCACGCCCGTTGGTGCCGCCGTTGTCGCAGGTCTGTTCCCCGAAGATCAGCGCGCCCGAGTATTAGCCGCCGCGATGTTTGGATTCACGCTGGCACAGGTTCTAGGCGTGCCTGCGGGCAGTTGGGTCGCTTATACATTCGGCTGGCGTTTTGCGTTCTGGGGCGTTGTCATTCTGAACCTGCCCTGCATTTTCCTGATCTGGACGTTTGTGCCTGCGGGCCTCAAATTCCAACCGGTCAGTTTGGGCGATTTGCGCAGTATCCTTGGCAATGGGCGTATGATGTTGGCCATTGGATTTACCGGCCTGTTTCTGGGCGCGATCTATGTTTTGTACACGTATTTCACCCCGATGCTAAGCCAGATGATGGGCATGGGGCGCGACGGGATCACGTTCATCCTTGTGTTGTCAGGCATTGGTGCTGTTGCGGGTAACATCATTGGTGGGATCATGGCAGATCGTTTGGGGTGGTATAAAACCCTGATTATCCTGTGCTGCGCGCAGATGATTTTGATGCCGATCTATTCATTCTTGCCGCTGGCGATCCCCGGATTTGTTGTTCTGACCGTCGCGTGGTCGATCGCGGGTTGGTCATTTATGGCCGGTCAGCAGATGCGATTGATTGGGTTGGCGGGGCCAATGGCCCCTGTGGTTCTGGCCCTGACGGCGGCGTGCATTTACATTGGGGCAGCGATTGGATCAGCGATTGGGGCGCTGGTAATTGCACGCTTTGGCATCCAAGGATTGGGTATTGCGGCGGCAATTTGCGCGTCATTTGCCTTGGCCAATTTGATACTGTCCGCGCGCTTTCCACCCAAACCCCTCACAGGCACTTGACGGATTCCGGTTAGGTTGCGAAATAGGGTTCGAACAACATAACCCGCAACCGGGCGTTTCGTAGGCGCCAAACTGACGAGGAGCCCTTTGATGGCCCAAATCTCACTTACTTTTCCCGACGGCAATGCACGTGACTATGACGCAGGGATCACCCCCGCGCAGGTCGCCGAAAGCATTTCTAAATCGCTCGCCAAAAAAGCGATCAGCGCGACCGTGAACGGCGAACACTGGGACATGCAGTGGCCGATTGACGGCGATGCAACTGTCGCGCTGCACACCATGGCAGACGACGATCAGGCCAACGAATTGGTGCGTCACGATCTGGCCCACATCATGGCCCGCGCGGTTCAGGAAATCTGGCCAGACACCAAGGTCACCATCGGTCCTGTCATCAAAGACGGCTGGTACTATGACTTTGATCGCAAGGAATCATTCACTCCCGAAGACCTTGGCGTGATTGAAAAGAAAATGCGCGAGATCATCAACAAACGCGAACCTGTGCGCACCGAAATCTGGGAACGCGCCCGTGCGATTGCGCATTACGAGGCCTTGGGTGAACCGTACAAAGTCGAGCTGATCGAGAGCATTCCAGGCGATGAACCCCTGCGCATGTATTGGCACGGCGAATGGCAGGATTTGTGCCGTGGTCCGCACTTGCAACACACAGGTCAAGTGCCCGGTGACTCGTTCAAATTGATGTCCATCGCGGGGGCCTATTGGCGCGGCGACAGTGATCGCGCCATGCTACAACGCATCTACGGCGTCGCGTTCACCGGCAAAGAAAAACTAAAGGCCCACCTGCATATGCTGGAAGAAGCGGCCAAACGCGACCACCGTAAACTGGGTCGCGAGATGGACCTGTTCCACATGCAAGAAGAGGCCCCGGGCCAAATTTTCTGGCATCCGAACGGCTGGCTGATCTACACCGAACTACAAGATTACATGCGCCGCAAACAACGCGCAGGTGGCTACGTCGAGGTGAACACACCGCAAGTTGTCGACCGCAAATTGTGGGAACAATCCGGCCACTGGGAAAAATACCAAGAGAACATGTTTATCGTTGAGGTCGACGAGGAACACGCACGCGAAAAAGCCGTCAACGCGCTAAAGCCGATGAACTGCCCCTGCCACGTGCAAATCTTTAACCAAGGCATGAAATCCTACCGCGACCTGCCATTGCGCATGGCCGAATTCGGATCATGCAACCGGTACGAGCCGTCAGGCGCATTGCACGGCATCATGCGTGTGCGTGGATTTACCCAAGACGATGGGCATATTTTCTGCCGTGAAGACCAGATTGAATCCGAAACCGCTGTTTACATCGAATTCCTGACCTCGATCTACAAAGACCTCGGGTTTGAAAACTTCCGCGTCAAATTCTCGGATCGACCGGAAACACGGTCTGGATCGGACGATGTCTGGGACAAAGCCGAAAGCGCATTGTTGGCCGCCACCCGCGCTGCAGGAATTGAACCTGAAATGAACCCCGGCGAAGGCGCGTTTTACGGCCCGAAACTGGAATTTGTTTTGACCGACGCCATCGGCCGTGACTGGCAATGCGGCACACACCAAGTCGATTTTGTGCTGCCCGAACGGTTGGACGCGACCTACGTGGGATCAGACGGCGACAAACATCGCCCCGTCATGTTGCACCGCGCAACCTTGGGATCATTCGAACGTTTCATCGGCATTTTGATCGAAGAACACGCCGGAAAATTGCCATTCTGGCTGGCCCCGCGTCAGGTTGTTGTCGCCTCGATCATCTCGGATGCGGATGATTATGTGCAAGAAGTCGTCGCAGCCCTTGTCGCAGCAGGCGTGCGCGCCGAAGCCGACATTCGCAACGAAAAGATCAACTACAAGGTGCGCGAACATTCGGTTGGCAAAGTTCCGGTTATCTTGGCCGTTGGTGCACGCGAAGTCGAAGAACGCACCGTGACAGTGCGCCGTTTGGGTGAAAAGCAGACCTCGGTTCAGGCATTGGATGACGTGATCGCAGGCCTGAACCTTGATGCAACACCACCCGACTTGCGCTAAATATTACAACGCCGGACTGCAAAGGTGGTCCGGCTGACACAATTCGTGTGATTATTGGACTTTTTCGGCCCAAGACCACACATCGCATAACGGGTATGTGACACACAGGCACGTGACTGGTATAGTTGCTGACAACGCGTATTTTAGGCTCAAGAAAATTTAACCATATTAGGTTTAGAAGGAACGTGCTCATGTCTGAAACGATCAATTCCAACGCAAAATCCATTGCCCTTGCGGGTGCTGTTGCAGGCGCGCTGACGGCCTTTGTTGCCGCGCAATCCAGCCCAGCCTACGCCGCGACCAAGGAAAAATGCTATGGCGTTTCACTGGCAGGTCAAAACGACTGTGCAGCCGGCGCTGGCACCACATGTGCAGGGTCATCGGTTATGAATTATCAAGGCAATGCATGGACGCTTGTGAACGCAGGCACATGCGCCAGTATCGATTTGCCGAACATGGCAAACGGTACAAAACGCAGCGGCTCACTCACGCCACAGGCCCGTGATTTGCCCGCATAAAGGAACGCAATGCGCGACGACACGCCAGTCTACGACCCTTTGCCCGACGCAGTTGGCGTCGGCTACAAACCTCAGCATTTTGATGACATTATAGCGACGCCCGGCCCTGTTAAGTGGCTAGAGGTACACGCAGAAAACTGCATGGGCCAAGGTGGGCGCCCGATTGCGCAACTGCGCACCCTGTCCGAACAATTCGCAATTTCCGTGCATGGTGTCGGCCTGTCAATCGGGGGCGAGGGGCCGCTGGACGCAGAACATTTGCACCGCGTCAAACATCTGGTCGACTGGCTGAACCCGGCAAGTTTTTCCGAACATCTGGCGTGGTCCAGTCATGGCGGTGAATTCCTGAACGACCTGCTACCCCTGCCCTACACTGCCGCCACATTGCGCACCGTGTCCGAACATATCGATCATGTTCAAACCACGCTGGGGCGGCAAATGTTGCTCGAGAACCCATCGAGCTATCTGGCTTTCGAAACCTCGACATACAGCGAAGTGCAATTCCTGACAGAGCTGGTCGAACGCACGGGTTGTGGGTTGTTGCTGGACGTCAATAACGTGTTCATTTCGGCGACAAACCTGTCGTTTACACCGCAGGGCTACATCGACGCGTACCCGACAGCTGCGGTCAAAGAAATTCACGTCGGCGGGCATGTTTTGGATCACGACGACCACGGCACGCCATTGCTGATCGACACCCACGGGGCGGCAACGTCATCCGAAGTTTGGGATTTGTTGGCCTATACGTTAACGAAATCGGGCCCAAAACCACTGCTGGTGGAATGGGATAACGATGTTCCGGATTGGGATGTGCTGCACGCAGAGGCCTGTTTGGCAGATCGCGCCCTGACCGCCGCGGCGCAATCATGAGCGCAATTTCACAGTTCAGATCCGCCCTTTTGGATGCCGCGCAGGATGCCCCACGCGGGGTGTTGGACGGCAATGGCAAACCTGCAAACGCGCGCTATGACGTCTATCGCAACAACGTTGTAGTGGCGTTGCAAGATGCATTGCGCGCGAATTTTCCGATCCTGAACAAGCTGTTAGGGCCAGATGTTTTTGAACCATTGGCCGACGTATATTTGCACAAACACCTGCCGCGCACCGCGATGATGATGTTTTATGGCAATCACATGCCTGACTTGATTGCGAATTTGGCCCCGTTAAAGGACATCGGTTATTTGGCGGATGTCGCTGAGTTGGAATTGGCCCTGCGCCGCAGTTACCACGCCGCAGATGCGGACCCGATTGATCCCACTTCGCTCGCCTTGGATGACGCGGCATTGGCACAGGTCACGTTAACCTTTGCGCCTGCAACTGCGCTGATCCAATCCGATTGGCCACTGTTCGATATCTGGCGTTTTAATACCCAAAACGACGCACCAGCACCCCAAGCCATCGCGCAATCGGTCCTGATTACACGGACCCAGTTTGACCCCGAACCACATGCTCTGACGCCCGCCGAATATGCTTGGGCTGTGACGGTTCAAAACGGCGAAACCTTGGGCACCGCACACGCAAATGCCCTACAGATTGACGCAGCATTTGATCTGACACCGCTGCTGTTGTTACTGCTGCGCACCAACGCGCTGACCACCCCACCGACCAAAGGACGACGCCAATGATGAGATTTTACAGTGCGACCGTTGCGCAATTTGATCGTGCCGAGTGGCTATTACCGACCTTGGCGCGCCTGATTTTTGCAGCGACTTTACTGATGTATTTCTGGATTTCCGGCCTCACGAAACTGGGCGATGGGCTGCAAGGGATCGTGTTTCTGTCTGACAGCGCCTACATCCAGATGTTCCCCAAAGCAGTCGAAGCGCTGGGATATGACACCTCGCAATTGTCGATTTGGCACCGGATGATCGCGTTGATCGGCACGTGGGCTGAATTCATTTTGCCGCTGTTTATCGTGTTGGGAATTTTGACACGATTGTCCGCACTTGGGATGATCGGCTTTATCGTTGTGCAATCCGTGGTCGATATTTTGGGCCATGGGGTCGCTGCCAAAGACATCGGAACGTGGTTTGATCGCGCATCCGGCGCGCTGATTTTGGATCAACGCGCGTTCTGGGTTATGTTGCTTTTGATCTTGGTCATCAAAGGGGCCGGACCGCTGTCATTTGACCGCGCGTTGGCCCCCATGAAAACCGCCTAAACGCCTAACGCGGCCTGGGTGTCCTTGGTCCATCCCAGATACATTTTGTCGCCTGCAATGATCAGTGGGCGTTTCATCAATGCTGGATGGGCCGCGATCAAATCCAATGGCGCACCTGCGCGCTCGTCTTCGCTTAGCCCCCGCCATGTGGTTGATCGGGTGTTCAAAAGCTGTGTTTCGAACTGCGCAAAAGCTGCACTTATCACATCCGACGGGATCCCGTCAGCACGCACATCAATCAATTCGGACCCCACCAAGGCTTTGACCGCTTTGCGACAGGTATCGCAATTTTTGAGACCATAAATTTTCATAATTTTCCCTATCTCTTTCAGGTATTTAGCGCGCCGGTGTTAACTTTTTCGCGCCAATTTCTTGATTTTTCGCCGCAGCGGTCAATCTTGTTGGTCATGTATTGGTCCTCACACACCAAATCCGGTGGGTGTTGTCCAGTCAAAGGCACCGGCGCGTGAATTATACGCCGGTTTGTATGCAAGGCAAAAGGAGGCACGGAATATGCCTAACGGTACCGTGAAATGGTTTAACACCACAAAAGGCTACGGCTTTATCGCACCTGATGACGGGGGTAACGATGTGTTTGTGCACATTTCGGCCGTCGAACGTTCGGGTCTAACTGGACTGACAGACAACCAAAAAATCAGTTACGACCTAAGCGAAGGACGCGATGGACGCGAAATGGCGGGTGACCTCCAACTGCTTTAGCCAGCAGACCGACGCAGAATACAAAAACCGGCGCTTGGTTTCCCGAGCGCCGGTTTTTTTGTGAGCTGAGTTAAGTCAGACGAGGTCGCCTGCCCTGACTTCAATCAAAATTCTTAGTCGAATGTGCAGCCTTTGGTGCCGACTTCGCAGTTAGATTGCGCGCGCACACGGTGCACGTGACGTTTGATCACTTTGCGCGGTGCCGGCGTCATTTTTGCCTGCTGATACGAGATTGCCTGGTTCGGTTGACCACAGCAAATCACACCTGAAATGGTGATTGGCTGGTAGCCTGCCGGGCAAAAGTTTTCGCCGTGATATGGATAGATTTTTGCCTCTGCAAATGCGGGTGCTGCGCCCATCATCATCAGGCCAAATCCGGCTGTCAGTACTGTTTTGATACGCATATCTTCCCTCATCTATCGAACATGCCACTAAATATATGCTTAATGTGCCTGAAAACAGAGGCAAAAGTCTAGCCTTTTCTGAACTTTAAAGGTCCGCCACCAGCTTTGCACCCAAGGTAGAATAGCCACGAAACCGAACGCGCCCGCCATTGCTGCGCTGCGTGATCGCGTAATCGGGGAACGCCTGCAAAAACCGGTGCAGTGCGATGCGCCCCTCCATGCGGGCAAGGGTCAGACCCACACACACGTGCGGCCCGCCGGCAAAGGCCAGATGCCGATTGGGTTTGCGCGTAATGTCAAACTGCTCAGGGTTGTGGAACACGTCAGGATCACGGTTCGCAGCACCAATACACAGGTGCAGGTTCGTGCCTTTGGGGATGGTCACACCGCCGATTTCAACCTCGCGCGCCGTCTCGCGATTGCCGAATTGGTTGGGCGACGCCATGCGCAGCACCTCTTCGACCACACCCGCCATAAGGCCGGGATCATTCAGCGCCAAAGCGCGTTGGTCGGGGTGATCGTGCAGCAACGCCAGCCCGTTTCCGATAAGATTGGTGGTGGTTTCGTGGCCTGCATTCAGGATGAAAATGCAGTTCTGGATCAATTCAATTTCGCTAAGCTGCCCCTGCGTATCGCCAATAATCAGACGGGTCAGAACGTCAGTTTCGGGATCTCCCGGCGTGGCTTTGCGCCGCGCAATCAGGTCCGTGAGGTACGATTTAAAAGCACTGACTGCTGCATGGCCGCGCTGCAATTGCGCGTCACTTAACACGGGTTCCAACGCGCCTAAAATCGCCAGCGACCAATCGCGCAAAGGGGCACGTTCATCATTCGGAATATCCAGCAGGTTGCCAATAATTTGGATCGGAATGGTGCTGGCAAAATCCTCGATCAAGTCCGGTTCGGGGGGCATTTTGGCCAGCAGATGGTCCACCGTTTCGATCAATCCGGCCTCCATCCGAGCAATTGCACGCGGGGCCAACGCGCCTGCCATGATGCGGCGCACACGCGTGTGTAGCGGCGGATCGTTGAACACCAAAGACGTTGTGTGATGTTCGAACAAGGGCGAACCGACCCCAAATTTTGGCGCAAAGGCCGCCCGTTTGTCAGACGTAAACGTCGCTGTGTCTTTATACACCCGTTCCAGATCACTGTGTTTTGACAGGATAAATGAGCCATCGGGTTGTGGGTGAACCGGCGCGTGTTTCAGGAGCTGGTCGTAATATTGGAATGGGTTTTCGTGGAAATCGGATGGGAGGGATGAGAGGGTTAGCATTTTATCTGTTACCAATTACAGACGTTACCAAAGCCTTACTGGCACCAGCGACTTCTGTGCTTTGACGAAAGAGTTCTAGGTTGAACTTTCTAACTTCTTTGTGGTCAATATTCAATATTTCAACATGGTTCTTGTTTGGGCCAGCAAAACCCATAGCAATTGAAGGTGTTATTGCAGTCCAAAGTTCAACATTGCCATCACCAAGAAGCGAGCCTTTTTTGTTTGCAAACCTTACCACCGGGTTACTGCCAATAAGAAATTGTTTTCCAGCCGGAGCAATCGCAAAGTGCAAATTCATTTTTGAAAGCAATTCATTTATCATTGGAGAAGGATTAGCCAGCGAGTGCACCCGAGCAAAACGAACCAACTCCTCTATTTTTTTTGGCTCTAGCAGTTCTGTGACTCTTGTAGGATCAAGGCAACCAAATGACTGTTCATATATTTCGATTGCAGCTTTGATCTCCGATTTGGGGTCTTGATAAATGTCGAAGTGCGCAGAGAAATCAGGGTTTCGAATTGAGTGATAGTAAAAAAACTTCTGAAGAAATTCTCGAGTATCATGATCAACCTTTCGTGCCTTCCCCGCACTTATACTATTCGCAAAAGCAGTCGTGAATTCAACAAAACGAGAGTCTAGAATTTGCAAAAAATTTCGCTCTAAAGCATCTGATTTTTGACCATTAACTGTAGTAAAGGAATAATAGTGGCGCTTTCTAAATTTCTTCTCGATATCTCGACTTGCGACTCCTTCCGCAGAGCGGTCTTTCGAAAAATAGTAAAACTTTGAGCCTGAATAACAGAATTTGGATAATACACCTTGTGGAACATAGTGGTGCCATTTGGATATTTGGCTCAAACCCGCACCCACTCCCCTGCAATGCAGCGCGGTTCTTCGGTTCTGATCTCGGTCTGCGTGTTGATCCGCCATTCGGCCCCGTCGAACGAGGGGAAAAACGTGTCGGCGTCCTCGACGTCCAAATTGACCTCTGTCAGGCACAGTCGATCCGCCATGGGCAACATCGCGGCGTAAATCCCTGCACCACCAACGCCGTAAATCCGGTGATAGCCAAGCGACGTCGCCAGCGAAATCGCGTCATCAACCGAAGTAACGCAATGTTCCGCCGCGCATCCCTTGGACGTCACCACGATATTCAGACGGTTTTTTAGCGGCGCGGACGGCAGGCTGTCCCATGTGTTGCGCCCCATAATAATCGCGCCCCCCATGGTTTCGCGCATGAAATATTTCAAATCCTCGGGCAGATGCCACGGCATATCGCCGTCTTTGCCGATCACATTTCCACGGGCGCGCGCGACGATCAGCGTAATCATACTGCCACCGGTGCTTTGATGCCTGCGTCGGGGTCGTATCCGGTGATCTCAAAATCGTCATAGGTAAAATCAAAAATCGAACTGACCTTTCGTTTGATCCGCATTGTCGGCAATGGTTTTGGAGTGCGCGACAGCTGTAGTTGCACCTGATCCATGTGGTTGGAATAGATGTGCGCGTCGCCCAGCGTGTGGATGAAATCGCCCGCCTCGTAACCCGTCACATGCGCCAGCATTTGCAGCAGCAGCGCATAGGATCCGATGTTAAATGGCACGCCCAAGAACATATCAGCAGAGCGTTGATACAGTTGCAAATGCATCTTTTTGCCGATGATTTTCACCTGCCACATGGTGTGACAGGGCGGCAACGCCATCTCTGCTATCTCGCCCGGGTTCCACGCAGACACGATCAAACGGCGGCTGTCAGGCGATGATTTGATGTCGGCCATCAGCCGCTCGATCTGGTCAACCGTGCCACGTTCAGACGGAAACGCACGCCACTGTTTGCCGTACACCGGCCCAAGATCGCCGTTTTCGTCGGCCCATTCATCCCAGATCGAAACGCCATTTTCCTTGAGGTACCGGATGTTGGTATCGCCCGCGAGGAACCACAGCAATTCGTGAATGATCGACCTAAGGTGGACCTTTTTCGTCGTTACCAGTGGAAATCCGTCAGCCAAAGGATAGCGCATTTGCATCCCGAAATGCGAAATCGTGCCGGTGCCGGTGCGGTCGGTTGTCTCTTGGCCTTGCGCCAAAATCTCGCGTAATGCGTCGTGGTACTGTTTCATGCTGCCTCCTGATGACGAGCTGCACCCGCACAGGTTGCGCATACAGAATCTAACAGGCTTTCACCTTATCTAGTGTTCGGGCAATTTTGAACCGCAATATCATGGTCGTTTTTCGGCCACGGTTTACATTCACAATGCAGGCCAAGGGCACGTGATCGTTGACTTTTAATTCAAACACGCCGACTGCTCATGGTTAAGAGGCATTAAAAACGAAACCCAAAAGAGGTTCGGCAGTATGAAGACATTTACAGGCGTATGCGCTTTAGCGCTGGTTGTTGGCGCGTGCAGCAGCAGTACAAACCCATTTACCGCGACCACCGGAACGACCACCCCCGATCCAGGCACTGGAACGACGAGCAGCGCAGTTCCGGCAGTCATCGCCAATGATGTCGACGGCATCAGTTATGATGCAGCGGCACAAACGCTGACGGTCACCGGCTTGACCCAAGACGGCACGCCGTTGGTGAACGAATATCGCCATGTCGCGACCAGCTTTGTCGCCGGATACGAAACGTTTACCGCACAGAACGATCCGCTTGGTCGACACGCAACCGCGTTTGTCGCCAGTCGCGAAGGCGTTCAGGCGGGCATGGTCATCACGGGTGGTCAGTTTAACAAATTCTTTGGTGGCACACAGTATTCCCGTGACGGCGCGTACGAAGCCCCGGTCGCCCCAGAAGACCGATTTGACGTGACCTATCACGGAAACTACGCGGCAGGCGTGAACATCCAAGGACCAGTGACAGATCTAATGCCAACAGTCGGGCTGGACGATTCTATCGAAACGTCAACGCAAGCAGGATACATCCGCGGCTTGATGTTTGTGAACGTCGACTTGAATGATCTGTCCGTTGAAGGACAAATTTATAACCGGACGCGCGTTGGCCAATTGACACCTGACACTGATCCGACAGTCCTTGGATTCCAAGATTTGCCGAGCCTCGTGCTGGTCGAAGGTGTGCTGACGGATGACGGCACATTCTCTGGCAACATCGAAAGGGACGCCGAAGACGGTGGAACACCCGGCTTGAAAGTCGGCGATTTTGCCGGACTGATCGGTGGGCCCGAAGGCGTCACCATGGCGGGCGGCACCAATGTTACGGATTTCTTGCCAAACGTCGCCGATACAAACGAAATCGAATATGGCGTTTTTGTTCTGGACCTATGTCAGGCAGGCGATACAGACACGATTTGCGTCAACGCGCAGAAACCCTAATCGCGGGTTCGGGGCTTGAGTATGAAGATCTGGCGCAAGCGGTTTTATAGCGCGATTTGCACGATGTGCGTCGCGCTGCCGACTGTTTTGCCGGCTGTCGCCAATGAAACAAGCGCGACCATCACGCTGGATCAAGCCCGCGAAATCGCAGCCCATGCGTTGCGCAGCGGTGATCCGGCTTTGGCCCGGACTTTGGCGATGGGATTGGTGCAGGCCAACCCACAAGACGCCTATGCATATGGAATTTTGGCGGTTGCCCATTCCAAAATGGAAAATCCGGATCTGGCGCGTTCCGCCGCGCGGCTGTCCTACAAATACTCGGAATCCCCGGAACAATCCTATGCATCGGCACGAACAGCCGGGCGTCTAGCCTATAAACAAGAGCGGTTTAATGCCTCGCAATTGTGGTTACGCCGCGCAGCCCTGCACGCCCCCACCGAAACCAAAAGCAAACAATTGGGGCGTGACTACGCACAGGTAAAATCAGCTAACCCCCTTAGCTTTCGCCTTAATCTGTCCATCACACCATCTGACAACGTCAATAACGGTTCGGACACGACGCTGGATATCATCAACGGCGTTCCACAGGCAGGCACGATTGGCGTCAGCAGCCGGGCACTGTCAGGCACCGTTGGCACGTTGGATTTAAGCCTGAAATACCGCTTGAAACAAACCCGCACCACGCAAACATTTGCCATCGCGCGCGCCTACACTCGACGTGTGGCCCTGTCACAATCCGCAAAGGCCGCGGCACCTAATGTGTCAAACAGCGAACTGGCCAGCACGTTTGCGGAAATTGGTCTGCGCCATAGTTTTGTGTTGAACAAAAAAGGCACCGTGATGACCCTGCATGGATCAACCGGCAAGGCATGGTCGGCAGGGAGCGCGCGCTATACATTCGGCAAGCTGCAAGTAAATCCAACCTTCCGCCTGTCGAAAACGACAACTCTTTCGTTGAATGGCAGTCTGGAAAAACGCTGGTCAACGTTGCGCGCCCAAAACGACCAAACCGTCACCCAATTGCGCGCGACCCTTAGCCACAAATTGGCCAAAGGCGACAGGATCAGCTTTGGCGTAAACCTACTTGATATGGACACTGACGCCCGAAACGGAGCGTATCAATCCGGCAACTTGACGCTAAACTACAGCTTTGCCAAACAGGTCGGCCCTATGCAGGTGAGCACTGGATTGACGTTGGGCTACACCGATTACAACGTCTACCGAGCCTCAATTCCCGTCGTCGGCGGGCGACAGGATTTGTCACTTTACGGCGATGTGACCATGATGTTCACCGACTACGATGTGGCTGGTTTTGCACCAACATTACGGCTTCGTGCCGGGCGCAAATCATCGAACGTCAGCCGCTTTGAAACCCGCGAATTGTCGATGTCTGTCGGCGTTCAATCAAAGTTCTGAGAGCAGGATCTGCGCGACTGGCATCTTTGGCCCCCCATGCTAGATTGATGGTCAACAACGTCAGCAGTAAAAGGGCACACTATGACCATCAAATATCTACACACCATGATCCGCGTCGCCGATCTGGAAAAAACCATGGCGTTTTTCGAATTGCTTGGACTGAAAGAAACCCGTCGCTGGGACAATGAAGGTGGCCGGTTTTCGTTGGTATTTATGGCGGCCCCTGGTCAAGAAGAATGCCCCGTTGAGCTGACGTATAACTGGGACGGCGATGATGGGTTGCCATCGGATAGTCGCCATTTCGGGCACTTGGCCTATGCCGTCGACAACATTTACGAGACTTGTCAGCACCTTATGGACAACGGCGTTGTAATCAACCGCCCCCCTCGCGATGGCCACATGGCGTTTGTGCGCAGCCCTGACAATGTATCGATTGAATTGTTGCAGGCGGATGAACGGCTGGAATCGGCAGAACCTTGGGCCAGCATGGAAAACACAGGCCACTGGTGATCGCGCGCGCCGCATCCGTTTTGATCGCTGCCCTGTCATGGGGCGGCCCAGCGCTGGCAGAATGTCGTTTGGCATTGCTGCTGGCGGTGGATGTTTCGAATTCGGTTGATCGGCGCGAAGATGTTTTGCAGCGCAATGGACTGGCAGCCGCGTTGCTGGCCCCCGAAGTTGCGCAGGCGGTGTTTGCGTCAGATTTCAACGTCGCGCTGGCGGCTTATGAATGGTCCGGTCGTCACCACCAACAAATCTTGCTGGATTGGACTGTCCTAAAAACCCCTGAACAACTGCAATCAGCATCGGACAAAATCCGTGCCAGTCAACGTGGTCAGGTCGATTTTCCGACCGCGATTGGTGCCGCACTAGATTTTGGGGCGCAAATGTTTGGCCGCGCACCGGACTGTTTAGCACAAACGTTGGACATGGCCGGTGACGGGAAAAACAACGACGGTTTTGAAGCTAGCCACGCGTATGCGAACCCCGCATTTGACCGGATCACCGTGAACGGTTTGGTCGTACGGGTCGTTGAATTGGAAATGGACCCCGGTATTGCCGCGTATTATCGCAGCGACATTATTCGTGGTGCTGGTTCCTTTGTGCAGGTTGCTCAAGGATTTGAAGACTACGAGCGCGCCATGCGGCAAAAATTGGAACGTGAATTGGCACCTGCCATGATCGGTTCATTGCACCAAGGATCGCGCGGATGAAAATCACACTCGCATCGGTTTTGTGGTTTGTGTTTGCGGCGCAGGCGTATGCGAGCGAATGTCGTCTGGCACTGCTATTGGCGGTTGATGTTTCCAGTTCTGTGGATGCCGCCGAAGATCAATTACAGCGCGGCGGGATTGTTGCGGCCCTAACCGCACCCGAAGTTCAGGCGGCGTTTTTTGCATCCGATCATCCTGTGGCTTTGGGTATTTACGAATGGTCCGGACGCTACAATCAAGAAATCCTGTTGGACTGGACACTGATAGATCGCCCCGCAGCGCTGTTACTGGCCGCCGAAACCGTTGCCAAAAGCAGGCGGAGCCACAATGATTTTCCGACGGCAATGGGGTATGCCCTCGGGTATGGTGCGCAGATGTTGGAGCGTGCCCCGCAGTGTTTGTACAAGACTATCGACATGGCGGGGGATGGCCAGAACAACGAAGGGTTTCGCCCCGCTGCAGCCTACCGCGAATTTGCTTTTCGGGACGTGACCGTCAACGGATTGGCCATAAATGCCGCCGATTTTGAAGCTGAAACAGGCCTGATCGCGTTCTACCAACGCGAGGTTTTGTATGGGCCTGGTGCGTTTTTGGAAATCGCGCAGGGATTTGAGGATTACGAGCGCGCGATGCGGCGCAAGTTGGAGCGTGAATTGACACCGCTTGTGATTGGCCAATCGGTTCAAGCATCAGGTGCGGGATGATGCTGCGTGCGCTTGGTGTTTTCTGGCTGCTCGTGTTTGCCGCCCCTGCGCATGCACAATGTCGGCAAGCCTTGGCTTTGGGTCTGGATGTTTCGGGGTCTGTGGATGCACGCGAATATCGCCTGCAAATGGATGGGCTTGCGCAGGCCCTAAGTACACCTGAGGTCAAAGCGAAGTTGCTATCGCAAACCGGAACACCTGTGATGCTATTGATTTACGAGTGGAGCGGGCCGGATGATCAGCAAACTGTGCTGCCGTGGCATTCCATTACGTCCGCGAATGCGCTGGATCAGGTGATTGATCTGTTGCAAAATACCGAACGCCGCGAGGCCAGCCCTGGAACCGCATTGGGGCAAGCGATGCAAGTCGGGGCCGCGCATTTGGCGGGCACCGAATGTTGGTCAAAAACGCTGGATATTTCGGGGGATGGAAAATCAAACCTTGGGATTAGGCCGCGCGATGCAAAGCCGATGATTTTGACCCAAGGGATAACAATCAACGGGTTGGTCATTGGGGCGGATGCCCCATCAATTGATGATGCGCGTCAGACTGAAATTTCCGAGCTGTCATCCTATTACCGGGCCGAGGTGATCCTTGGCGCGGATGCGTTTGTGGAAACGTCGCTAGGCTTTGCCGATTATGCGGCCGCCATGACGCGTAAGCTGATGCGAGAGCTGCAAGATGTGCAGTTGTCTTTGCGCTAGCCTGCCAAATTAGTAGATATATCTAATCTGGTCTGTCCAATACCGTTCAACCCGTTTGAGCGACACTGTGATGTCTTCGATCCCTTCAGGCCCCAGAACACCGCGGCTTTGCAAACCCAAGGCGTGGCGTTCAAACAGATCGGTTACGACATTGCGAATGTTGCGACCTTGTTCTGTCAGCTTGACCCGCACTGATCGCCGGTCAATTTCGCAACGTTGATGGTGCATATAGCCCATTTCAACCAATTTCTTGAGGTTGTAGCTGACGTTGCTGCCTTGATAGTAACCGCGGCTTTTTAGTTCGCCTGCGGTTACTTCATTGTCGCCGATGTTGAACAGCAGCAATGCCTGCACTGCGTTAATTTCCAACACGCCGACACGCTCGAATTCATCTTTGATGACATCAAGAAGCAATCGGTGCAATCGTTCCACCAGCGATAATGCTTCTAAATATCCGCCCATGAACCCCTTTTCGGAGGCCCCAACCAAAGGCTCTTGAATGCTCATATTACTCTCCGACTCAATCTGCTCGTTAAAGGCAAACTGCGCCAAAACCTGTAATAATAGGTTAAGTTAAGTCAAAAGCACCGTGCGCTACTGAAGTTGCCGTGAAATTCGCCCGATTAGCGCTGTATATTGGGCTGGCGCGGCGACTTGGCCGGTGACCCATTGATACAAATCCTGATCGTTTTCATTCAGCAATGCATCGTACAGCACGATTTCTTCTTCGCCCATGGCCGCAAGATGTTCGTCAGAAAAGGCAATCAGGATGATGTCCATTTCCTTGATTCCACGCCGCATGGATCGCATGCGCAGCCGTTTGATCCGGTGTTCAGGCAGTTCAGTCATGTGCTGCAGGCCCCGGTAGATTGTTTTCAAGAACCCGACGCAGGCGTTTTTCCAGACGGGCCATCTGTTCGGCGCGCGCAATCATATCGGCGCGCATTTCACGCAATTCGACTAAAATGTTACGCACATCCGGTACTGTTGTGTCCTCGTCAGGTGCTTCGGCCCCGACGCCTTCGCCGTTGATCAGCCACATCATCGAGACGTTCAAAATGCCGGCCATAATAGACAGACGGTTCGCGCGCGGCTCGCTGGTGTCTTCTTCCCAACTGCGGATCGTGCCGGCGCGCACACCCAAACGGCGTGCCAATTCTTTTTGGGTCATGCCGGATTGTTCGCGCGCGGCGGCCACCCGATCCCCAAAGGTTGCTGAGTCAGGTCCAAACCAGTCTTGATCGTCACTATTTGTATCGTTCATTTCGTGTTCCTAACATCATTAGCAATTATCCAGGCACAGGCGCGGCATCAAACTTGATCGTGACGACGCGCAGGCCTATGAGGGTTGTGATGTAACCCTATCAAACCGAGATCACAATGAAACTGCTCTCCGAGACACTTGACCGCGTCAAACCGTCCCCCACCATCGCCGTGACCAACAAAGCCGCCGAAATGAAGGCCGCAGGCCACGATGTTATCGGCCTAGGCGCGGGCGAACCTGATTTTGACACCCCCCAGCATATCAAAGACGCAGGCATTGCCGCGATCATGTCGGGCAAAACGAAATATACGGCAGTCGACGGCATTGCAGAACTCAAGCAGGCGATTTGCGCCAAGTTCAAACGCGACAACACCTTAGATTATACACCCTCACAAGTGTCGGTCAGTTCAGGCGGCAAACAGGTGCTGTATAATGCGCTGATGGCGACGCTGAATGAAGGTGACGAGGTGGTCATCCCTGCCCCCTATTGGGTCAGCTACCCCGACATGGTGTTGTTGGCTGGCGGGACACCTGTGATCGCCGAAGCATCCATTCAGACCGGTTTCAAACTGACCGCTGACCAGCTTGAGGCGGCGATTACGCCAAAAACCAAATGGCTGATTTTCAACTCGCCCTCTAATCCGACGGGTGCTGGGTACACGTGGGACGAGCTAAAGATGTTGACCGACGTGCTTATGCGCCACCCGCATGTTTGGGTGATGACGGACGATATGTACGAACACCTGTTCTATGATGATTTCAAATTCTGCACGCCTGCACAGGTCGAACCACGCCTGTATGATCGCACGCTGACAGTGAACGGCGTATCAAAGGCCTACGCGATGACAGGCTGGCGCATTGGGTATGCTGCGGGGCCGGCCGAATTGATCGCCGCCATGCGCAAGGTCCAGTCGCAATCCACGTCCAACCCCTGTTCGATCAGCCAATACGCGGCTGTCGAGGCGTTGAACGGCACGCATGATTTTGTGCCCGTGAACAACAAGCTATTTCAACGCCGCCGCGATCTGGTGGTCAAAATGCTGAACGACGCGGACGGCATCAGCTGCCCCACACCGGATGGTGCATTTTATGTGTATCCGTCCATTGCCGAACTGATCGGGAAAACCACAGCCAAGGGCACCAAAATCACCGATGACGAAGTGTTCGCGTCAGCATTGCTAGAGGACACTGGCGTCGCCGTGGTGTTTGGTGCTGCATTTGGGTTGTCGCCAAACTTTCGCGTCAGCTATGCCACCTCGGACGAGGCATTGCTTGAGGCCTGCACACGCATCCAGACCTTTTGCGCGGCACTAACCTGAACCAAGACAATAAGGGAGGGCTCTCAACAGTCCTCCCTTTTCCGCGATACAACTTTAGCGACTTTGCGCGTTGCAGTGCGCGTGCTAGTATAGTCGAAATCCATCCGCAGTGATGGTAATAACAACAGGATGTACAATGGCAGCCGAGCTTCCCGACTATTACTTTCGTGTGCGTGACAACGGTGCGGCTGTGTTTCGTGTCGACACTGAAAACCGTCAGCGCCGGATCGAAATGGACCAAATCGCACTGCTGAACATGCGCAACGGCGAAATCAAACCGCACGGCGATCGCGCCCTGTCTGACGCCGATTTGACCCGCATCAAAGACTGGATGGAACAGCGCGCGCTGGTTCTGGCCCACCGTGATATCGACGATATCCACCGCGCCGTTGACTACATGAACCTGACGACACAGTGGGTGCAATCCAAGGCATCCGATGAACAGCTAGATGCTGTGACAGACGATTTGTTGCTGGCGATGCACGACTTGCGGTCGACTTTGGTGCGTAAAAAAGCGGACCGTCTGACCAAAGGCTAGGCCCTGTTTTGCGCCGCCAAA
>JBLHSG010000011.1:0-120113 GCA_047626725.1 Ascidiaceihabitans sp. | reverse complement strand
CCGGATGCGGAATAGTTGTAGAACCACGACACGCGGTTAAACAGCCACACCAAAAAGAACTGCGCAGCCAATGTGGCCACGGCCAGATAGAACCCTTTGATCCGCAACGACGGCAGACCAAACAACAGGCCCACCACGGCAGTGCTAAGGCCGCCCATAATCACGCTGAAAAAGATGTTGAATTCAGGCAAACGGAACAGCAATTCGCCGCCCCACCAGATGTCGACACCGGTCATGAACTTGTAGCACGAATACGCGCCCACAGCCATGAAACCACCCGTGCCCAGTGACACTTGCCCGCAATAACCTGTCAGAATGTTCAGTCCGATTGCCGCGATCGCATAGATCAGAAACGGCAGGAAAATCGAATTCACCCAATAGTCATTAACCACAAACGGGATGACAAAGATCGCGATGAACAGAACAAAGTAGTAGCGATAGCGATCAAATTTGATCGGAAACGTCTGGCTGTCTTGCGGGTATGTTGTGCTGAAATCACCAGCTTCACGATATAGCATTAGAAGGTGCTCCCAAAATCAAAGGTCGAAGGGCGGGTGGGTGTCGTGGCGCACAGCGACACGCGGTCACGCGACCAAAGTAAATCAAACACGTTCAATGATTTTCTCCCCGAACAAGCCCTGCGGACGGAACACCAGGAACAGCAGCGCCAGAACGTAGGCGAACCAGTTTTCTGTCGCACCACCAAGGGCCGGGCCCAGCGTAAATTCGAACAGTTTTTCGCCGACACCGATGATCAGGCCACCAACAATCGCACCCGGGATCGACGTGAAACCGCCCAGCATCAAAACCGGCAACGCCTTTAGCGCAATCAAGGACAACGAGAACTGAACGCCCGATTTTGCGCCCCACATAATGCCCGCAACCAGTGCTACAAAACCTGCTACCGACCAGACCAAAATCCAGATGTAGTTCAGCGAAACACCGACCGACAACGCCGCCTGATGGTCATCCGCCACAGCCCGCATAGCGCGACCCTGCTTGGTGTATTGGCTAAATGCGACCAGCACCAAGACCAGAATAATCGCGATCAACGTGGCTACCATATCCAGCTTGTCGATGAAAAAGCCGTAGAATTCAGTGTTGCCAAAACCCAGCCACTGCGTGTTTTCTTCGATCCAAAGGCTACCACCTTGCGGCAGGCCAACGGCCATCTTTTTGATCTCGGATCCCCACATCAGATCGCCGACGCCTTCAAGGAAATAGGCTAGTCCAATGGTTGCCATGAACAGAATGATCGGTTCTTGACCCACCAAGTGTCGAAAGATCAGGCGCTGCACCAAAATGGCAAAACCCACCATCACAACCATGGTCAGCAAAATCGCGATGAACGCTGGGACGTGCCAGCCAAAGTGATGAATGTTGGTGCCAAAGGTCGCGTTAATCAGGTGGGAAAACGGCACTTGCCCTTCCATGATCCCTACCAGCGTTAGGGCAGCAAAAAGCGCCATAACCCCTTGGGCATAATTGAAAATTCCCGACGCTTTGTAAATCAAAACAAAGCCCAACGCGACCAAGGCATAAAGCACCCCTGCCATCAAACCATTGAGGACAACTTCGACCCCGTACAGAAGATCAGTAGGCATATCGCGCCCCTTTCGATTTAACTTTCAAGGTCTGTCTCCAGAATATTATAGCCAACCTGGCCCGTGTCTGAATTCCGTGAAATAGACACAATGAGCCGAGGCTCAATCCACTCGGTGCTGATTATCTCAAAGTAATCCAGCTCATTATAACTGGCCGAATGGCTTGCCAAAGTTATCAAGTAAGATTTCGCTAACCCTTGCTGTGCAACCCACGCGTCCCGCATGCTCAAGTCGTGATCGTTCCCTCTCACGCTACACAACCGCTCGACCCGCCCGCTTGGATAAAACAACTCGCTAAGTTTACGAACCGGGGCGGAATCAACAGATAAAACCGCGTCGTCAGGCAACCCGAATTGAATGGCGTAGTCGGAAAGCGCAACCGTTGAGGTTTGATCTGGCAAAGGGCGCAAATCATCTACTACCGCAGGCGTAAAATGCTCAAATGGCATCAAACAACGTGCCTCGAACTCGTCCCAAGCATCCGCTTGAACGGCCAGCGGCAGCATCGCTAAAACATATGCCAAAAGGGCCTTAGTCATGCGCAACACCCAAATACGCATCAATCACGGCTTGGTTGTTGCGCACTTCGTCCGGTGTGCCGTCGCCGATTTTTTTGCCGTAATCCATGACCACAACGCGGTCGGACAGATCCATAACCACGCCCATATCGTGTTCGATCAGCGCAATTGTGGTGCCAAATTCATCATTCATCGACAGAATAAAGCGGCTCATGTCCTCTTTTTCTTCGACGTTCATGCCAGCCATCGGTTCGTCCAACAACAACAACTCAGGTTCGGCTGCCAAGGCACGTGCCAGCTCCACACGTTTTTTCAAACCATACGGCAGACGCGCAACCGGAGTTTTACGGATCGCCTGAATTTCCAAGAAATCGATAATCTTTTCAGCGACTTCACGGTTCTCGGTTTCTTCTTTTTCCGCGCGACCCTTCCAGAACGCCTGCGCGAACATTCCCGTTTTCATGTGGGTCAATCGACCGGTCATGACGTTGTCCAGAACCGACATGCCCTCGAACAGCGCGATATTCTGGAACGTGCGGGCAATCCCCTGACGCGCCACTTGATAAGGTTTCATCTGCGGACGCGGTTGGCCTTTGTACAAAACCTGGCCTTCTTGCGGCACGTAAAATCCGGAAATGACGTTCAGCATCGATGATTTACCGGCACCGTTTGGCCCGATAATCGCACGGACTTCACCCTCACGAATATCAAACGAGATATCCTTGATCGCCTCAACACCGCCAAAACGCAGGGTGATATTTTTCATTTCCATGACCACGGGGCCAATCTGGCGGCCATCTGGCGTCATGTATCCGTCAGCTTGATCAAGCATTGCGTTCATCCCTCATCATTCTGCCGCCATCTTTGTCGTCACGGCAACAACCGCCGCCTCGCGAATATCCAATGTCGCCGAAATCGCACCTTTGCGCCCGTCTTCGTAGGTCACTTCGGTTGTGGTCGAGATCGTCTTGGACCCGTCGTACATCGCGTTAATAATATCGGCGTATTTTTCCTCAATGATCCGGCGACGCACTTTTTGCGTGCGGGTCAATTCGCCATCATCTGCATCCAATTGTTTGTGCAAAACGACAAAACGGTGCACCTGACAATCTGATAGCATTTCATCGAGCGCGACAGACGCATTTACCTCTTCGACATGAGACTGAATGGTCGACAAAACATCAGGATGACCGGCCAGTTCCTGATAGGAACCATAGGCAATGTTGTTGCGTTCCGCCCAGTTACCAACCGCGTTCAAATCGATGTTGATGAATGCGGTGCATTGTTCGCGTTCGTTGCCAAAGACGACAACCTCGAGGATATTTGGAAAGAATTTCAGTTTGTTTTCAACATACTTAGGCGCGAACAAAGCACCCGAAGCTGTTTTTCCGACATCTTTTGCTCGGTCAATAATACGCAAATGGCCGGTGTCTTCTTCGATGAAACCAGCGTCACCTGTCGCCACCCAACCTTCGGGGTCTTTGGTGTCTGCGGTGCTTTCGGCGTTCTTGTAATATTCGACAAAAACACCGGGGCTGCGATAGTAAACTTCGCCGTCGTCCGCGATGCGCAATTCAACGCCCGGGCAGGTTACGCCAACGGTGTCGGACCGGACTTCGCCGTCGGGTTGCGCGGTGATAAATACCGTCGCTTCGGTTTGGCCGTACAGCTGCTTAAGGTTAATTCCGAGCGAGCGATAGAAGTCGAAAATCTCTGGTCCAATCGCTTCACCGGCGGTGTAACCGACCCGCACACGGCTAAGACCCAGCGTGTTTTTCAGCGGTCCGTAAATCATCAGCTCGCCAAGGTTATACTTGATCCGATCCAACAAATTGACTGGTCGACCATCCAAGATCGAAGGTCCAACTTTGCGCGCAAGACCCATAAAGTAGCCGAACAAACGGCGCTTGGTTGGCGACGCGTCTTCCATCCGGATCATCACGTTTGTCAGCTGCGTTTCAAACACCCGCGGCGGCGCAAAATAATATGTCGGCCCAATCTCGCGAAGGTCGGTGTGCATGGTATCCGCGCTTTCGGGACAGTTTGTGCAGAACCCCGTCCACAGCGCCTGACCAACCGAGAATATGAAATCCCCAACCCAAGCCATCGGCAAGTACGCCAGAATACTGTCGCTTTGACGCAGATCATCGAACTCGGATGACGACTTTGATGTCTCGATCACATTGCGGTTCGACAGCACGACACCTTTGGGTTTTCCCGTGGTGCCGGACGTGTACAACATCACGCAAATGCTGTCGTAATCCAGCTTGGCAATGCGCGCTTTCATTTCGGGTTCCAGGGCGGCACGCTTGGCACGACCGGCATCCTGAACTGCACTATATTGCGTTAAATGCGTGTGATCATATTTACGCAATCCACGTGGATCCAGGTAAATCATCGCCTCGAAGGTGTCCAAACCTTCTTGAATATCTAGCACTTTGTCGACCTGTTCCTGATCGCCAGCGATCACAAAACGCGCGCCACAATGGCCCATGGTATAGGCCATCTCGTCGGCTGACGCGTCTTGATACAGCGGCACTGGGATCGCACCAACCATCTGGGCGGCCATCATCGACCAGTACAAATAGGGACGGTTGCGCCCGATGACGGCGATAAAATCACCCTCATTCACGCCCATATCCAACAAACCCAGCGCCAGCGCCTCTACCTCTTCACAGGTCTGCGCCCACGTCCAGCTTTGCCAGATCCCGAATTCTTTTTCACGGTATGCAGGCGCAGATCCGAACTGCGTTGCATTGCGGTGCAAAAGTGCCGGCACAGACGTTAGTCCTGCCGTGCCGTTAAGCGTATCAGCCAAAATTCTTTCCTCCCGAACCGACCTCTCCTCAGGCCAGCATCGCTCGCTTGCGCGAATCTTCATCCCATTAGGATGTTCATCTGAACCTGATGGTCAACTTTTTCCTGAAGTTTTCTCAAACCTAACGAATTGTAACAGGCCGAAAGAAATGCAGAAACGGCTATCAACGCTTGATCTTGCGCGTTTAACACTCGCACAATGCGCGCACTCAGATGGGCCAAAGGCCAAGCTGAGGAAATATCGTGCGTGCGTCAGCACGCCCCGTTGGATCAAGCAAAGGCCAGTTTTGTGCCCCTGACCCGTGTCGCCACCCACACCCTGACCGCCGCTGGCCTGAACCTAATTGGTCAGGCGCTGACGATTTACGACAACGATCTGCGGCTGGCCGTGTGCAACGCCCCGTTCCAAAGCATGTTTGATTTGCCCGACGCCCTTGTCACTCCGGGTGCGACATTCACAGAAACCATTCGCCATCTCGCACAACGCGGTGAATACGGCGACGTTGACGATGTCGAAGCCTTTGTGCGCGAACGTGTCGAAAAGGCCCGCGCATTCGAAGCACACTATATGGAACGCACCCGCGACAACGGCAGCATCATTTCGGTCGAAGGATCGCCGCTGCCCCAAGGCGGCTGGGTTACCGTTTACACCGACATCACCCGCACCAAACAACAAGAGGTGTTGCTGCGCGCCCGGTCCGAAGAACTTAGCGATCAGGTTCTTGCTCACACCGAGGAATTGGCCAGCACCAACCGTGCCCTTGCCTCGACCGTTTCAGCGCTCGAAGAAACCAAACGGCACCTTACCGACATCGAGGCCCGCACCCGTCTGACCACCGAAATGATGCCCGCGCACATCGCGCATGTTGATGACGGCGGGCACTACATTTATTCGAACCGACGCCTCTCATCCGTGATTCCGTATTGCCCGTCGAACATTGTTGGGCTGCATATTTCAGATGCGCTTGGGCCGTCGGCTTTTGCCAAAATTCGCGACCCCCTACAGACCGCCTACAGTGGGCAAGCGACGGTGCATGAATTCACCGACGCCGAAAGCGCGCGCCGCATCCGCGTGGCATTTACCCCTGATACCAAAGGCGGCGTTTATTTGTTGTCGATGGATGTGACCCAAGAAACCCAAGCGCGCGCGACATTGCAGCAGACACGCAGGCGTACTTTGGCGGCTCAGGTCACGTCGGGTATGGCGCATGATTTTTCGAATTTGCTGACGATCATCCTTGGCATGCAAAGCAGGCTTGCCCGTCTTGACGACCTGCCAAAAGATGCGCGCGCCCTGATTGATGCGACCTTGGGCGCGGCGCAACGTGGTGGCCAATTATTGTCCAGTATTGCCGAAATGACGGGGCAGCCATTGCCCAATCCCCGCGCGACTGATCCGCATGTTTTGCTCCATGATTTGCAAACTCTGGCGCGCCCCTCGCTCCCTGATGGGATGACGCTGACTGTTATCGACAACCTGCCGGACACCCCGATTTTGCTGGATTCCGGCACGGTTCAGGATTCGCTTTTGAACCTGATCCTGAACGCGCGGGATGCATGTGGGCCGGTCGGGACCATTACCCTTAGCGGTGAAATTGTGCACGACACTTGGGTGCAATTCACGGTCAGCGACACCGGTTCAGGGTTTTCTGCGAACGCTTTGGAACATGCTTGCGACCCGTTTTTCACCACCAAAGGCAAGGATGGATCGGGTCTGGGTTTGCCGATGGTTTATGACATGACCAAACTGGCTGGTGGTGATTTACGCCTGAGTAATCAAAAGGATAGCGGTGCGTCTATCCGCCTGCGTCTGCCTTTGCGCTATTCACCAATGGGGGCCAAAGGACTGGTGTTATTGGTCGAAGACGAGGACGACCTGCGCGCGTGTTATCGCGACATGCTAACCGGTTTGGGCCACTCCGTGATCGAGGCCACAACAACAAACGAGGCAATGACGCTGATCAAAACGATCCCTGATATTCAGCTTATCCTGTCCGACATTCACCTGAACGGTGAAGGCACCGGCCTTGATCTGATGAACAGATTGGAACCCGCCCACACGCCGGTGATTTTAATGACCTCACTGCCTGAAACAGACCCGCTGCATCGCACTGCGCGTGCATCCACAATCGTATTATCCAAACCGTTTTCATCCGCCGATCTGGCAGAGGTCCTAACCCCAAAGGCTGCCGAATGACTGCCCCGCTTGTCACGATCCTCGACGACGAACCCGCAATCCGCACGATGCTGGCGGATGCCTTGGAAGAGGCCGGATTTCGCACGCTTAGCTTTGGCCGTGCCCGCGAATTTGAGGCCGCGTTAAAGACCCACACGCCTGATGTTTGTCTGGTTGATCTGTCCCTGCCGGACACCGACGGGCTGACCATCGTGCACAGATTGGCGCTGGAGCAGGGCGCCACGGTCATCATCATTTCAGGGCGCGCGCAGGTGCAGGATAGGGTCACGGGGTTAGAACTGGGCGCCGATGACTACATCATCAAACCGTTTGATCCTGCCGAAGTGGTGGCACGTGTGCGCGCGCGTTTGCGCAGTACAAAACCTGTGGCGCAAACCACCAACACCGCGACGTTTAATGGCTGGCGCGCTGAGTTTGATAGCTACATGCTGGTGGACGCCGCCGGTGAACACACCCCGTTTTCTCACGCCGAGGGGGAGGTTTTGCGCCTGTTCCTCGACAGCCCAAAGCGCCTGATCAGTCGCGCGCAGATGCAGGAAAACCTGGGCGGTGCGGCCGGAGAAAGCTTTGATCGGGCGATGGATGTGCGTATTTCGCGCCTGCGTACCAAGCTGCGCGAAGATCCTAAAAACCCACAACTGATCAAAACGATTTACGGTGCTGGCTATATTTTCCTCGGCGACGTGAGCTGGAGTTAAGGTGGGAGGCTGCGCGACACGCACACCTTACTGACGGTCCGCTAAAAAACCGCTTCACCTTGCTGAATTCGCTGTTAGAATCACTAACATGCTCGACGTCGTATTATATCGCCTTGGCCGCGCAGCCTGCCCGCATTTCTACCGTGTAGAGATTGCGATGAACTTGTTTTGCGAGGTGTCGGTTTTACGCGAATGGGGTGTAAAAGGCGGCGCACCGCGCGAGGTCATCACCTGTTTTGGCAACTTGCGCGAAGCCTCGCATGCCGCTGACACCTACCGCCAACGCGCATTGCAACGTGGCTACGAACGCGGCTAAAGCGCAGCAACGGCAGCGGCCAAAACCTGCAAGCCAGCAACCAAATCTGCCTGTTTAGTGTCTTCTTCGAAGGCGTGGCTGATCCCGTTGATCGACGGCACAAATAACATCGCGACAGGCATCAAACGCGCAATATTGGTCGCATCGTGCAACGCACCTGACGGCATCGCGCGCCAAGCATCCGGTGCAATCTGATGCGCCCCGATTTCCAACGCCCCGCGCAATCGATCATCCATCGCCACAGGTTCCAGCCCCAACATATCGCCAAACGACACATCAAACCCGCCGTTCTGCGCGATCTCGTTTGCGGTGTCGCGAATGATGTGTTCCATCCGCTGCAATCGATCCACATCACCGTCACGCCATTGCATGGAAAATCGCGCGCGGCCCGGAACGATAGAAGACGCGTTGGGGTGCAAATTCAGATGCCCAATTGTCCAGACAGTTTGCGGCGTCACCACATTGCGCAACCTGTCGTTCAGAACTGTGTTAAATTGCGAGACCGCCTGAAACGCATCGCGCCGCAACGCCATCGGCGTGGTCCCTGCATGGTTTTGCTGCCCTTCGAATGTGATGCGCATATCACGAATGCCCACGATGTCAGTGACCACGCCAATTTGCTGACCAGACGTGTCCAGCGCGGGACCTTGTTCAATGTGCAGTTCGATAAAACCAGTGAATTGGGTCGGGTCAATATCTGGCCCCGCAACGTCCGCCATGACCTGTCGGGCTTGCACCAAAGGCACCCCGTTATGATCTAGCAACGCATCGGCCTGCGCCAAAGACAACTGTCCTGACCAAACAGCGCTGCCTGTGGTCACGCCAAACCGCCCCTCTTCGTCCTGAAACGAAACAACGGACACAGCCGGACCGCCCTGTGCCCGCGATGCCCGCGCGATTTCCAGCGCGGCAATGACACCCAAGGCACCGTCAAGCCAACCGCCTTCGGGCTGACTGTCTGAATGTGACCCCATCAACAACGATGGCCCATCCGCCAAGCCAAACAGATTTCCCATCGCATCATACTGAACGCGCAAACCGGCGTCGCGCATTTGATTTGCCAACCACGCACGCGCCGCAACATCGGGCGCTGAATAGGCAGGGCGCACGACGCCTTTGCCAACGCCGGATGCACCAAACGAGCGGAGCGTTTCAAGGTCGTTGCAAAACCGTTCAGCGGACACTGTGATCATTTTCGTTGCCTATAAATTTGTGCGTGATGGCGTAATTTAACGATGTAACAAAAAAGGCGGGCCGAAGCCCACCTGAATTCTGTAACATGTTTGGTAAGGTGCGGGTGTCCCCCACCTTGATTTATTCGGCAGCAACCGTTTCGTGTGCGGCCTCGACCTTTACCGCCGAGAATTTGAATTCCGGAATTTTACCATACGGATCAATCGCCGGATTTGTCAGAATGTTTGCTGCGGCCTCAACATAGGCGAACGGCAAAAACACCATGTCAGGGGCAACCGCCCGATCCATCCGCGCCATGATCACGATTGATCCCCGTTTCGTGGTCAAGCGCACATGACCGCCGGCTTCGACACCCAATTGGCGCAAAGTTGACGGGTGCAGCGAACAGTTTGCTTCTGGTTCCAGCCCATCCAAAACCGTGGCGCGGCGGGTCATTGACCCTGTGTGCCAGTGTTCCAACTGACGCCCTGTGGTCAGGATCATCGGGTATTCGGCATCGGGTGTGTCATCCGGCGCAATTACGCTGGCAGGTGTAAATTTCGCACGCCCATCGGGCCGTGGGAAACCATCCCCAAACACAACCGCTTGCCCCGGATCAGTAGGCGTGAGCGACGGATAGGTCACCGCCTCGGTTGTCAGGCGATCCCACGTGATGTTGTCGAGGCTGCGCATGTTGATCGTCATCTCGTCGAACACTTGGCTTGGGTGCGTGTATTTCCAATCCAAGCCACAGCGTTTCGCGAGTTCGACTTCGATCCACCAATCTTCGCGCGCGTCGCCCGGTGGGGTCACGGCAGGGCGTACCATTTGCACTTGGCGGTTGGTGTTCGATACGGTGCCGGATTTTTCATACAGCGCCGAGGCGGGTAGGATCACGTCGGCGTAGTTCGCCGTTTCGGTGATGAAAATGTCCTGCACAACAAGGTGGTCCAGTTTCGCCAACGCATCGCGTGCGTGTTCAACGTCGGGGTCCGACATTGCCGGGTTTTCGCCCAAAACATACATCGCCTTGATGTCACCATCGTGCACGGCGTCCATGATTTCGGTGACTGTCAGACCTTTCTCATTCGAGAAATCACCAGACCCCCAGACTTCGGTAAACGCTGATCGCACACCGTCATCCATGACCGATTGATAGTCAGGCAAGAACATCGGAACCAGACCGGCGTCAGATGCGCCTTGAACGTTGTTTTGCCCACGCAGCGGATGCAGGCCAGAACCGGGGCGGCCCACTTGGCCCGTCATCAACGCCAGCGAGATTAGGCACCGCGCGTTGTCCGTGCCATGAATGTGCTGGCTGACGCCCATGCCCCAGAAAATCATGCCGGCTTTGGCACCCGCAAAATCACGGGCGACGGCGCGAATTGTTTCGGCATCAATGCCACAAATTTCCGACATCTTTTCAGGTGTGAAATCCTTGAGGTGCGCTTTTTCCGCCTCCCAATTTTCAGTGTAGGCTTCGATATATTGCTGGTCGTATAGTTTTTCTTCGACGATCACGTGCATGATGGCGTTCAGCATCGAAACATCCGCACCGGGGCGGAATTGCAGCATGTGCGTGGCAAAGCGTTTCAGCGCCTGACCCCGTGGATCCATCACGATCAACTTGCCGCCACGTTTGGTGAATTGTTTGAAATACGTCGCCGCGACTGGGTGGTTTTCGATCGGGTTTGCACCAATCACAATCGCTACGTCTGCGTTTTCGATTTCGTTAAACGTTGCGGTCACAGCACCCGATCCGACGTTTTCGATCAGGGCAGACACCGACGATGCGTGGCACAAACGCGTGCAGTGATCGACGTTGTTGTGCTTGAACCCCTCGCGGATGAACTTTTGAAACAGGTATGCTTCTTCGTTCGTGCACTTGGCAGATCCAAAGCCCGCAACTTCGCGTCCGCGCCCCTTTAGGCCGTTTGCTGCAAAATCCAGCGCCTCGTCCCACGTCGCTTCGCGGAACACGTTTTGCCAGTTGCCGGGGTCGACGTTCAGCCCTTTGGCAGGGGCATCATCGCGGCGGATCAGCGGTTTTGTCAGGCGGTGATTGTGGTGGATGTAGTCGTAGCCAAAGCGCCCTTTGACACACAAACGTCCTTCGTTTGCGGGGCCATTGATGCCCTCGACGTATTTAACTTTGCCGTCTTTGACCTTGATCGAAATCTGGCAGCCAACGCCACAGAATGCGCAAACGCTGTCGACTTCGCTGTCGAAATCCTTGCTGTCGCCCATGCCCGCACCCGCCGTCACAGCGGCTGGCATCAACGCACCTGTTGGGCAGGCTTGCACGCATTCGCCGCACGCCACGCAGGTTGAATCACCCATTGGATCGGCCATGTCGAATGTCGGATAGCTGTCAGCGCCGCGACCGGACATGCCGATCACATCGTTCACTTGCACTTCGCGGCAGGCACGCACGCACAGGCCACAAGAAATGCAGGCGTCCAAGTTCACGGACATCGCCACGTGGCTGTCATCAAGCAGCGGAATGCGCCCTTCTGCCAATTTTGGAAAACGGCTTTCTGCGACGCCATTCAGGTCGGCCATATCCCACATGTGGGCAGATTTATCGTGGGCGACATCACGTTCGGGCAAATCAGCGACTAGCATTTCAACAACCATTTTACGCGCATTTTCGGCACGCGCAGAATTGGTCACAACAACCATGCCTTCGCCTGGTTCACGAATGCAGGACGCGGCCAATGTGCGCTCGCCTTCGATCTCGACCATGCAGGCGCGGCAGTTGCCATCAGGGCGATATCCGGGCGCTGGTTTGTGGCACAAATGCGGGATTACCAGACCACGGCCATTGGCCACTTCCCAGATGGTTAGGCCTGCTTCGGCCTCGACTTCTTTGCCATCTAGCGTGAATTTAACCATGTCCGACATCCTGCGTCTCCCTAATATTGCGCGACACATACCAGAATCATCGTCAAATCAGGACTCCCAATCCCGACACCCACTGCCGAATTTACGCCACTGTCGTTTCCGATCCGCTCCATTGCGACGCGTGGCACCATCCCGTATCAACGCAGGAACCAGCATCAGGAGCGCCCATGTCCCACATCACCCTTATCCGCCACGGTCAGGCAAATTCAGGTGCCCAAGACGAGGCCAGCTATGATCGGTTAAGTGATTTGGGGCATCAACAGGCACGGTGGTTGGGCACGCATCTAAAGGACACCCTGCAACACCATCAGCGGCTTTATACTGGCACATTGCAGCGTCACATAGAAACGGCAGATGGTATGGACACCGGCCTTGAACCCACCCGTGATGCCCGCCTGAACGAGCTGGAATACTTCACGCTTGCCGCAGCACTAGAGGCCGAACAGGGCATCCCCATGCCGACCATGCAATCGGAATTTACCCAGCATTTGCCTCGGGTTTTTGCGGCATGGCAGGCCGGCGAAATCAAAGGTGCGCCAGAAAGTTTCACCGATTTCGAAACCCGCGTCAGTGGTGCCATCGCCGACATCGCAGCAGGCGAAGGGCCGGCATTGGTTGTCACGTCTGGCGGGCTGATATCGATGGTGATGCGCCAACATCTGAAACTGGATATAGACGGCATGGCGCATCTGGCCCTAGGGATCATGAACACGTCCATGCACCGTTTGTTTCCGATCGGTGGCACGCGCTGGTCGCCTGTGATGTTTAACAGCATCGCCCATCTTGAAACGCCCGCGCGCCATCATGCGCAAACTCACGTTTAAGGAACTTGCTCATGCAATTGTTTTTCGCAACCAACACTATTTCCGTCGCTGTCGCCATCGCTTTGCAAGAGGCCGGGCTAGAACACACGTTAACCAAAGTTGACTTCGCCAAGGGCGAGCAGATGGACGCCGCCTACCTTGGCATCAATTCCAAGGGCCGTGTTCCTGCGCTGATTTCAGGCGATCACATTCTAACGGAAACCGGTGCCTTGCTGGAATACATCGCCGCCCTTGCGCCTGATAAAAACCTTGTGCCAAGTGACCCGATTGCGGCCACAAAAATGCGCAGTGTCACGTTTTATCTTGCCTCAACGATGCACGTAAATCACGCCCACAAGGTGCGCGGCATTCGCTGGGCGACGATGCAGTCCAGCTTTGATGACATGATCGCAAAGGTGCCCGAAACGATGACTGCGTCGGCGACCTATATTGAAAATGAATGTCTAAACGGCCCGTTCATTGGCGACGTGATCAGCATTGGCGATTGCTATTTGTTTACCGTCTGTACGTGGCTGGCAGGGGACGGAGTCGATCTGGATGCCTTCCCTAAAATCACCGCGTTTATGGATGAAATGGAAGGGCGCGCGTCGGTCAAATCTGTCCGCGCAGCTGGTGTTTTAGCATGACCCACCTGTGGGTGCGCGCCGAACAACGCGAAAACGAAGAACGGGTTGGAATTACGCCTGCGGGTGCCGCCGATTTGATCGCATCAGGGATCAAGGTCACGGTCGAACACAGCTCCGTGCGGGCCATTCCCATCCAAGGGTACGTTGATGCAGGCTGTGCAATCGCTACCGAAAACAGCTGGCCGACAGCCCCCGCAGACGCGATCATTTTTGGGCTCAAAGAACTGCCCGAAGACGGGACGCCAATGGTCCATAAACACATCCTGTTCGGGCACGCGTACAAGGGTCAGCCGTCTGGGCAAATCCTGCTAAAGCGTTTCAAGGCCGGTGGCGGTACGCTGTATGATTTGGAATATCTGGTCGATGAAACGGAACGACGCGTTGCCGCCTTTGGCTATTGGGCTGGGTATGCAGGGGCCGCGGTTGCGCTAAAATGTTGGGCTGCACAAAACCGTGGTGAAATCGCAGGGGCTGTCAAAACCTACCCCAGTTCAGACGCGTTGCAAGATGACTTGCGCAGTGAATTGGATGCTGTCTCGCGCGCGCGCCCAACCGCAATTGTGATTGGCGCATTGGGGCGTGTTGGCACGGGTGCCGCAGATTTATGCGCGGCGATGGGCATCGATGTGACCAAATGGGACATGGCCGAAACCGCAAGCGGCGGCCCGTTTCCTGAAGTGTTGGAACATGACGTTTTCCTTAACTGCATCCTCGCACGTCCCGGCACACCAGTTTTTGTACCCAAAAGCGCAAAAACCGATCCACGTGTCCTGACCGTGATCGGCGATATCGCCTGTGATCCGGACAGCGATTTTTCACCCATCAAAGTGTACGATCGAACGACAACTTGGGCGGCACCTGCCTTGCGCGTGCATGACGATCCGGTTCTGGACGTGACAGCAATCGACAACCTGCCATCACTGTTGCCTGTCGAAAGTTCCGAAGACTACGCGCAACAATTATTGGCGTCATTGCGCAGTTTGAACGACCTTTCCAGCGGTGTCTGGGGGCGTGCGAACGCCACCTTTGAGGAACACACAAAAACCCTTTGATCCTGATCAACACCATGTCGTGCAGCCCCTTTGGGCTGCGCTGTTGGATCAGCTGAACACGCGGTAATACAACCAGTCTGGCAAAAATTGTGACCCTCGAAACACCAGCGAAAACAATCGTGGAAAGCTCTTTTTAAAGGCGCTGTCATTCATGTGTTCAAACATTTCGCGAGCGGCGACATCTGTTTCCATGATGAACGGCATTTTGAAATCATTCTTTTCGGTCAACTGGGTTTTGATGAACCCCGGGTTCGCGACCTGCACCTTGATACCGGTTTTGCGCAGGTCGGCGTAAATACATTCCGCCAATGACATCGTCGCCGCTTTGGACGCCGTGTACCCGATGCTGCCAGGCAAGCCGCGGAACCCTGTCAGGCTGGATGTGATCAAAATATGACCGGCGTCTTTTTCGACAAACTGCGGCACCACCTGCCCCAGCACGCGCACAAATCCTGTGAAATTGATGTCCGCCATTGCCGTCGCTTGGTCCGCGTTCCAGTCTTTTGCGCCAAAGGGCCAATAGACTCCCGCCAATAGGACCAAGCCATCGATGTCGCCCACGGCTTTGGCTGCTTCGGCTACGCTTTCGTTTTCGGAAATATCTATCGTTTGATAGCTTGCCTTGCCCGGCAATTCAGCGACAAGCGCCTTTAGTTTATCTTCGCCTCGGGCTGAAACAATAACTTCGGCGCCCGCCCTGCTCATGATGTGCGCCAATGCCTTGCCCAAGCCATCGCTTGCGCCGACCAACCAATAGCGTTTGCCTTGCCATTCCATAGTTATGCAGCCTCTTTTATTTGCTGGTTTGCAGGACGCATTGTCGCGACCAATTCTGCAACTTTGAACCCGAATTTGCGAAACTGCGACCGATTGACGATTGACCCGTTCGGGGCCAGATACATCCAATCAACCGTATCCAGGATGTGTCCACCCGCGCTTTTGGGCAGTTGGAAGCGATACTTTAACTGCACAGATCCGCCAGCTTGTGTGCCCGTGCCGACGCCGACCACATCAGACGCCGTTGCTTTGATCCGGCCATCATTGCCGATCGCCAACTGCCATTCTCTGTGCTGTTTTGATCCATCATCGTAGTGGAAAACTTCGCGCATCACGCCGGTGTTGTTTGTCCATTCGCAATCGAATTCACCGACAAACCGGCTGGTCACACGGCCAAAGGGCCCATAAATGACGCCCTCGCAAATGATCGGCCCGTTCAGGTGCTTGCGCACGTCGAACTGTTCGGCATCCGCGGAATAATCTTGCGGATTTTGCGCGATAAAACTGGCGTAACGCGAACGCGCCCAATTCAAAAGCAGCACGATAGCCACCCCTGCAAGCACGCAGATAAACTCGTTCATTGCTTATGTATCCTCTAGTTTGGTCGCTGCAAACAGCAACATAGCGATGGCTTTTAGCGCGCAAGGCACGCCGGCGTATAATAGGGTCAGCATGGTCAGGGCGGATTCTGGATTGTCCTGAGATCCGCTTTGAAACCCTGCAAATTGAAGCGTCGGCAACAGCGCGACGGCGGCAAATGCTAGCGTGAATTTTGACACGAACGACCACAGGCCAAACCCTTCGGCCGCCGATGGTGAAATCTGCGCCATCCGGGTTGCAAACAACGCAGGCAGCAACGTCAGATCAGCGCCCAATGCCGCGCCAGACGCCAAACAGATTATCGCAAATGCCACCCAATCGCCTGCCCCCAAGGTCAGAGCGAATGCTAGCGACACAATCGAAAGTGCCATGGCGGACAACAAAACTGGCTTCGCGCCAAATCGTTCTGCAAGGTGGCTCCAAACTGGTGCCGCACAAGCCGCCGACAAGAAGAAGACCAACAGCAACGGCCCTTCGAAACCGGGGGCGGCAAGGCGCGTTTCAACAAAGAACAAAAACAGGGTCGAACTGACGGCAACCGGGGCCGCGTTGATCATGGCAACCAACAGCAATCGACGTGCGATGGGGTCGCGCAGAACCCTACCAAATCCGGTGGAGGCCTGAACGTGCCCAGCGCCCCATTCGTTTTGCATCATGACAATCGACAAGCCAGCCAGCAGCGCAAATCCCACGGCAAAACCTGCAAACGGCGCGCCCATAAAGTTACCCAAAACCACCGGCGCAATCGCGGCAACACACACACCCAGCAACGCGCCGGTTTCACGCCAGCGCGCAAGACGCAGGTGGCCTTGGTTTCCCAGATCATCAGCCTTGAGAACACCTTGGGCGTAAAAGTTAATCGTGAGGAATGAAAACGCCGAAAACACCAGCGTCAGCATCAGCCCGAACCAGATCAAAGGCGGCAACAGCGGCGGCACTGCGAACAACCCGATCATACCCGCGGCGATCACGACACAGCCCGCAAAAACCATAGACCTGCGATTGTTCCGATAGCGTTCAGACAAACGTCCGAACAGGGGGTCCTGAACCACATCCAACAGGCGCAGCACGAATAAAACAGTACCCAGCGCGACCAGCGAAACACCGTATTCGTCCACGTAAAATTTAGGTGCGTGAATATAGATCGGCAAACCTGCGGCCGACAAAAGCGCTGCAAAAACACCGTAAGCTGGCAGGCGCGTTGGCGCTTTTATGTCTACTGCTGACGTGTTCATCCGCGTGTCACATCACGGTTTGGTGGCGTTGGGCTGGGCCGGAATTTGGCACCCTTGATCCACAGCTTGATCGCTTGCCAATGGATCAAGCCCAGCACGCGGCGCGACCCGAACGGGCGACGGATCATCGAGCGCAGAATGCTGGTGTTGGTGATCGCGTGACGTTGGCCAGTCAGGGTCGCGATAACGCCGCCATCACCACGCGTGTAATCGATCCAGACACCGATGCGCGACTGCGTGATATCAAAGCGAAACACATACCCGCCCTCAACCGGTTGAAAGGGGGACACGTGCAGGAATTTTTGCGCGCTCAAGCGATCTGTTGGTTCGATGGGGCGCAGATCAGGATGATGCACCAGATAATTATGACGCACGCCAAAGGTGTTCGTAACTTCGGCAATCACGGCGATCATCGCATCATCATCTGAACGTCGGCATAGCCAAAAGCTGACCGGATTAAACACATGTCCCAGCACGCGCGGCTGCGCCAAAAGTTCGATCCGCGCAACGCCAGTGATCTGATGCGTCGCCAAAACATCGCGCGCCCACGCTGCACCGCGCCCGTCTTTGGGCACCCCACCGTGATCGACGTCTTGAACCGACATCGCGCCGCGCGCATTGCGCCCGAACAGCGATGGGGTTTGTACATCCGCGTCAGCATCCAACAAAACGTAGTCGATCGAATAGCGAAAGCCGTTCTTCACATCGCCTTTGCGACCATGAAAGGTTTGGCCTTGGATATGATCGACTGTTGCGTTCATTCAGCGGCGACTTTGATCAAAGTGCGGGCCTTGATTGCATCGGCCACAACAACGGCGCTGGCCAATCCGTCTTCGTGAAATCCGTGCTGCATCCACGCGCCGGTGAACCACGTGTTGCTGGTGCCGTTCATCGTTTTTACCACGTCCTGCGCAGCCAAGGCCGCAGTATCATAGACCGGATGGCGCAGGGTGACTTGATCGTAGATCAGATCTTCGCGGATTGTGCGTTTGGTATTCAGCGTCACAAAATGCGGATCATCCATCGGGATCGGTTGCAGCGAATTCATCCAATAGGTCAGGTCAATCTGATCGCTGGTTGTGGTTTCGTCCTCTGTGTAGACCCACGAGGACCACGTCGCACGCCGCTTTGGCATGATAGATTCATCAGCGTGCAGAACGATGTCGTTGGGTTGATACTTGATTGCGCCAAGGGCCGCTTTTTCAGCCGCACTCGGGTCCGCCAACAGGGCCAATGTGTCGTCGGAGTGCGTCGCGAATATCACCTCGTCAAAGGCTTCCCATTCGCCGCCCCATGCCTTTACCTCGACCCCGATTGCTGTGCGCCGCACAGATTGCACAGCCGCCCCCAATCGCACATCGACACCTAGTGAATTCATCGCGTCACCCAAACGGCGGACATATTCAATCGAACCGCCATCGACGGTATACCACTGATGTTGGCCCGTCGCACCCAGCAGGGCGTGGTTTTCGAAAAACTGGATCATCGCATGCGCGGGGTAATCCATGATCTTTTGCGTGGGCGTTGACCAAATCGCACCAGACAGCGGCAACAAGTAGTAGTCGCGGAACCATTCGCCGGTGCCAAGCGCCTCAAGGAAACCGGCAACTGTTAGGCTACGATCCTGCGCCACGCGAACCGCATTTTTGTTAAACCGGAAAATATCGCGGACCATGCCTAGAAACTTTGGGTTCACTGCGTTTGATCGCTGCGCAAACAACGCGCCAAGTCCGGCAAGCCCGTATTCCAGTTTACCGCCACCGATCGACGCGCCAAAACTCATGTTGGATTTGATCACTGGCACATCCAGATCAGCAAACAGCGCGGCCATGTGCGGGTAGTTCGCGTAATTAAAGACGATAAATCCGGTATCTACAGGCTGATCGCCACGCTTTCCCGCCATCTTTGTGCGCGCGTGACCACCCAAACGGGATTCTGTTTCAAACAGCGTAACCTGAGAATGTGAGCCAAGGTGGTACGCAGCCCCCATCCCTGAAATGCCGGCTCCGATGACCGCGATACGCGAATGTTTCGAAGCGGGGTGTTGTGATGGCATGTGCAAGTGCGTCCTGTGTTACGATGGTGTGTACAGTAGATACGTTGTGTTTTCACAAACGGATGCAAATGCGGAAAAAATAATTTATGCCCGAGTGATCCATATAACGAGGTACCCCGTATCCTTGGTATGTTAACGGGTCTATCACCTGCCGATCATGGCCAACCCTTGCCATATCCTGGACGTATTCCGGGACAGGCAGACCATAGGGCCGAAAAAGAACTGAGACGCGTGAAACAAGAAGACAACAAACGGAATTTGTGGGTCGATCATATGATCCGCATTCGCCAACATCAGGACAGGGCGGCATTTGCTGAACTGTACCAGCACTTTGCGCCGCGCGTGAAGGGCTTCTTGATGAAGTCAGGGTCCGATCCGTCGCTCGCCGAAGAATGTGCGCAAGACGTGATGGCGACCTTGTGGCGTAAGTCTCATTTGTTCGATCCGACACGGGCATCCGTGGCCACGTGGATTTTTACGATTGCACGAAACCGACGTATTGATTTGCTGCGCAAGCAGCGCCGCCCCGAACCCGAAGAACTGACTTGGGGGCCAGAACACGAACCTGATCAGGCAGACACGATTGCCTTACAGCAAGAAACAAAGATACTCGGCAAAGCCATGCAGGATTTGCCGCCCGCCCAACGGGAATTGTTAGAACAGGCCTATTTCGGGGATTTGTCCCATAGTGAAATTGCCGCCCAAACCGGTCTGCCCCTCGGGACGATCAAATCGAGAATTAGGCTGGCGCTGGATCGCCTGCGCCACGTTATGAAATGAACAATGCTATGACAGACACGATCAAACATCACCTGACGGACGACATCCTGATGGCATATTCCGCCGGTTCTTTGCCCGAGGCGTTCAACTTGATGGTCGCAAGCCACATTTCGTTGTGTGACACCTGCCGCGCCCAAGCAGAAAGCTTTGATGCCGTTGGCGGCGCGTTGCTGGATCAAGATGCATCACCGTTAAACGATGTGCAAATGGACGCCGCCAGCTTGGCCGCGACATTCGCGATGATCGATGCAGCACCGTACGAACCGCGCGCTAAAAACATTCGCGTCAAAGGCGTTTTGCCTGCACCGTTGCAAGACTATGTTGGCGGCGATCTGGACGCGATCAAATGGCGCGCCATCGGGTTGGGCGTAAAGCAAGCCGTGTTGCCCACATCAAAAGACGCCAGCGCGCGTTTGCTGTTTATTCCGGCAGGCGCGGCAATGCCTGATCACGGCCACACAGGCATCGAAATGACGATGGTTTTACAAGGCGCGTTCCAAGACGAAGACGACTATTTCGCCTGCGGTGACGTCGAATTCGCGGACAGCGATATGCACCACACGCCAATTGCCGACATCCACGCGGACTGCATTTGCCTTGCCGTCACCGACGCACCGCTCAAGTTCAAAGGGATTATCCCTCGCATCGCGCAGCGCTTTATCGGTATCTGAATTCTCTCCTGGGAATATGTGAAATCGGGCAGAGGAAACTCTGCCCTTTTTTATGAGTAAACGCCCGAAAACCGGCGCCACGATCGGGTTGGGTTTGCTATGCTGACCTCATGCTTTTTGATTTACCCGATGACACCATCCTGTATGCGGCCCTGATTGCGCGCGATCCTACGTGGGATGGTCGTGCGTTTGTTGGCGTCAGTTCAACCGGTGTATTTTGTCGCCTCACCTGCCCTGCGCGCAAACCAAAGCCTGAAAACTGTGCGTTTTTCGCCAGCCCTGCCGCGTGTTTTGACGCCGGGTTTCGCCCCTGCAAACGCTGCCATCCCCTGCACAGTTTGATCCCCGATGATCCCTCGGTTCAAGACCTGTTAACCCGCCTTGATTCCGACCCCGCACGGCGCTGGTCAGAGGCGGACGTGGTCGCCCTAGGTCACGATCCATCAACGATCCGACGCGCATTCAAGCGCACATTTGGTACAACATTTTTAGACATGGCGCGCGCACGACGTTTGCAAATGGGCTTTACCGCGTTGGCGCAAGGCGGGCAGATCATCGATGCACAACTAGAGGCAGGATTTGAAAGTGCGTCAGCGTTTCGAACCGCGTTCGCGAAAATGTTGGGGCTAAAACCAAGCGCATTTACCAGCACCGCATTGTTGCGCGCCGACTGGTTTCAAACCGCTTTGGGCCCCATGATCGGTGTGGCCGACAACACCCATTTACACCTGTTGGAATTTGCAGATCGCAGGGCCCTGCCCGCCGAACTAAAACGCCTGCTTAAAACCACAGTTGGCGGCATCGGGCTGGGACGCACAGCACCATTGTCCCAAGCAAAATCCGAACTTGAAGCATACTTTTCTGGCCAATCCGCAAACTTCAAAACCCCGATGGCCCCCGCCGGTACACCATTCACCAAATCCGTCTGGGACGCCCTACAACTGATCCCCGCTGGGCAAACCCGTAGCTATTCGGAACTGGCCCGCGATATCGGAAAACCCGACGCGACCCGCGCCGTAGCCCGTGCAAACGGTGCGAACCAAATCGCCGTATTGATCCCGTGCCACCGCGTGCTGGGCGCTGATGGTGGGCTGACCGGATATGGCGGCGGATTGTGGCGCAAACGCAAATTAATTGACCTAGAAAGGCATTATTCATGACTGACATCAGACCGTTTCACATTCCGGGCAACCCATTGATCCTGTTCAATGTCTGGGACGCGGGCAGCGCAATTTCCGTCGCAGAATCCGGCGCATCTGTTATCGCATCAGGCAGTTGGGCCGTCGCCCGCGCTCAGGGATTTGATGACGGGCAGAACATACCGTTTCAACGTTATGTCGACACCAGCGCACAGATTATCAACGCGGTATCACCCCCCGTCACTATCGATTTCGAAGGTGGATTTGCACAGGACCACACCGTCCTAAAATCCAACATCGACCAGCTTGTAAAAATCGGGGCATCAGGCATAAATTTCGAAGACAGAGTGATCGGCGAACAGGGTCTGCATGACACTGTCGATCAATGCGCGCGCCTAAAAATCTTGCGCACAGCCGATGCAGAGCTGTTCATAAATGCGCGCTGTGATCTGCTGTTCAACGGTGCAAAACCAGAGGACCATAGCGACCTGATCGATCCGCTGATTGAACGCGCCAAAGCCTATGCTGACGCTGGTGCAGACGGGCTATTTGTTCCCGGCCTTAGTGCGCCTGCATTGATCGAAAAGGTGGTCAAACGCAGCCCCTTGCCCGTCAACATCATGCGGTTGGACGAGACGCATAGCATTGCGGATTTGGCCGCATTGGGCGTCGCGCGGATCAGTCATGGGCCAATGCCATACTTGAAAATGATGGGTGAACTAGGGGCAAAGGCCAAGGCGATGTATGCCAGTTAGCAGCAGAAGATCTAACCAAAGCAGCTGCTAAGTACGCCCAAAAAGCCGTTCGATATCGGCCAATTTCAGTTCAACATAAGTCGGTCTGCCGTGGTTGCATTGCCCGGAATGCGGCGTTGCCTCCATCTCGCGAAGGAGCGCATTCATTTCTTCGGCGCGCATCCAACGGCCAGACCGGATCGAACCATGACAGGCCACGCGGCTCAGGATCGCTTCGACGCGGGCCTGAACCATGTTCGATGATCCTTGGTCCGCCAGTTCGTCCAAAATATCCAAAATCATGGCGCGCGCATTGACTTCGCCCAGGATCGCAGGCGTTTCACGCACGGCAATCGCAGCACCGCCAAACGGTTCGATCGTCAGGCCAAACCGCGCCAATTCATCAGCGACATCCAGCAATCGCGCGCAGTCCCCTTCGGACAATTCGACAATTTCAGGGATCAAAAGACCCTGAGTCGCGACCCCGTTTTCAGCCATCTGGTTTTTCAGTTTTTCATACACCAGACGTTCATGTGCGGCGTGCTGATCCACAATCACCATACCAGAGGCCGTCTGGGCGATGATGTAATTTTCATGCACCTGACCGCGCGCAGTGCCCAACGGCAAATCCTGTTCAGCAACGTCAGGGGCCGCAATCGGATCGACCACATGACCGCTGAAATCCTGCGCCATTTCAGCAAACCCCGGGGCCTGCGATTGATACGATGTGTTGCGCAAGCCATTTGACGGACGGTCCATCTGATAGACCCGCGCAGGGCCAACCGGTTCCGGCGTCATCGCCCCCAATGTCGCGCCCGCAACGGTGGATGATGCGCGATGCCCTGCTTCGGCCAACGCGTGACGCAGCGCCGAAACAATCAACCCACGCGCAAGGCCAGGATCACGAAACCGAACCTCGGATTTTGCGGGGTGCACGTTCACATCCACCAGTGTCGGATCACAATCCAGAAACAGCGCAGCGGCAGGGTGACGATCACGGCTGAGGAAATCAAAATAGGCCCCGCGCAATGCGCCGACCAATAATTTATCACGCACAGGACGCCCGTTCACAAACAAGAATTGAGCAACGGCAGACCCACGCGAATACGTCGGCAAAGCGGCGTAACCTGTTAGGTGCAACCCTTCGCGCAACGCATCAATCTTGAGCGAATTATCCGCAAACTCGCGCCCCAAAACCGTGGCCAAACGACCATGAAGCGCGTCGAACATATCGCCATTTTCAGCCTCAGCGCGGAATGTGGTGCGCGGGGCATCGCTGCCAACATCACGCAATTCGAACCGCACGAAGGGTTCGGCCATCGCAAGGCGCTTGATCACGTCATTGATCGCTTGGGTTTCGGCGCGATCCGTGCGCAAAAATTTAAGCCGCGCAGGCGTCGCGTAGAACAAATCACGCAGGGTGATCACCGTACCAGCGTTCAAAGCCGCGGGGCGAACTGCACCAACTGCGCCACCTTCAACGTTAATTTCGAACGCATCTGCGCCGGGCACGCGCGACGTAATATTCAACCGCCCGACAGCGCCCAAAGACGGCAAAGCCTCGCCTCGAAATCCAAAGGTGTGGATGTTCAGCAGGTCCGATCCGTCAATTTTTGAAGTGGCGTGACGCGACAAAGCCAGCGGTAAATCGGTGCCCGCAATGCCGCAACCATCGTCCGTGACGCGGATCAATCGCTTACCGCCATCCGCGATATCAATCGTGATCCGTCGCGCGCCTGCGTCTATCGCGTTCTCGACCAGTTCTTTGACCGCAGAGGCGGGGCGTTCCACAACTTCACCCGCTGCAATCCGATTGATCGCGGCATCATCCAACTGACGGATAACAGGGCGATTTTCGCCGATATTGGGGTTCATTGCTGCCATACCCCGAAATCTAGCATAGTTCAGCGCGATTCTGCCAGCCATCTCAGGCAGGATCACGCCTGCCAATTGATGCTATCGTTAACGCGACGGCACAGCGCCTTTTGTCATCCGAATTCGACCCCGTAATTTACAAAATCGGGTGCCGGTTTACGTCTTTGTACAAAAGGTATCGAAACGGTTCTGACCCCGTCGCAATGCAGGCCTGCGGGCAAAATGCGCGCAGCCACATGAAATCTGAGGGGCCAACATTAACCCAGTCTTTGTTCAGCAAATATTCGGCCGTGCCTTGCAGCACATACAGCCCGTGTTCCATGACATGCGTTTCGGCAAACGGGATGCGACCACCCGGTTTGAAAGTCACGATATTAACGTGCATGTCGTGACGCATGTCGGCCGGATCGACAAAACTGGTGGTTGACCAAACCCCGTCACAATCTGGCATTTCGGTCGGTGGCACGGCTTTATCCGAGGTCACAAATGCTTGGGGCAGATCGACGCCCTCTGCCGCCTCGTAACGTTTGCGGATCATGTGAAACTTGCACAAATCCGTCCCTGTGTTGTGCAGCGTCCAGTCAGCCATGGGCGGAATATACGCGTATCCACCTTCGGTCAGCGCGTGTTTTTCACCATTAATCACAAGGCTTAACGTGCCAGAAGCCACCAAGATCACGCACTCTGCCTCCAGCTCGGGCTCGGGGTCATCGCTGCCACCACCTGGTGCGATTTCGACGGCGTATTGCGCAAATGTTTCGGCAAAACCCGACATTGGGCGTGCAAGAATCCAGACGCGGGTTTTATCCCAACCCGGCAAACGGCTGGTCACAATATCGCGTTGCGTGACGGCCGGAATGACCGCGTATGCTTCGGTAAAAACGGCAGTGCCTTCGGGGTTTACGGATTGGTCGGGCAGCCCGCCGGGGGGGAATGCGTAGGTCATAATAGTGCCTCCAGTCGCAAGCGCGCGATGCGTTCGACCTGTTTGCAGGCCTGTGCGAATTCAGTGTGTGTGTCATTGTCGATACGGCGTTCAAAGGCGCGTAAGATGCCTGCTTTGTCATGATCTTTGACTGCGATGATAAACGGAAAACCGTGTTTGGAAACATACGTGTGGTTCATGTCGCCAAAGGCTGTGCGTTCTGCATCAGTCAATGCGTCCAACCCTGCGCTGGCCTGTTCTGCCGTGCTTTCTGTGGTCAAACGCTTGGCGGCGGCAAGTTTGCCAGCCAGATCAGGATGTGCGTTCAAAACGCCAAGGCGTTCGGCGTCTGTCGCACTGCGAAACATACGGCAAAGGACCGAATGCACACCGGCAACGCTGTTGTGTGCAGGCCCAAGTTCCAGATCAAATGCGCGGTCCGCGATCCATTCCGAGTGTTCGAAAATACCGCCAAAATTGCGCAGGAATTCGGCGCGCGACATTTGCGCTGGGACAAGCCGTTTACGCGTTGGTGGATGGGTCGTCGTCCAGTGTTCTGCGATGTCGATACGGCGTGGTGCCCACACTCCTTCGAACCCTTGAATGTAGTCGATGAACCGCTTTAGCGCCTGCACGCGCCCCGGTCGTCCGATCAAACGGCAATGCAGCCCGATCGACATCATTTTGGCCTGCCCACTCACCCCTTCGGCGTACAGCGCATCGAATGTATCCTTGAGGTAGGCGTAAAATTGGTCACCAGAATTGAAGCCCTGCGGCGTGGCAAACCGCATGTCGTTACAATCTAGCGTGTAGGGAATGATCAGCTGGTCGCGCCCGTCAATCTGCGCCCAATACGGCAGGTCATCGTCGTAGGTATCGCTGATGTAATCCAGACCCTGCGCGGCGGCCAAGGCAACGGTATTCACCGAACATCGCCCTGTGTACCATCCGCGCGGGCGTTCGCCTGTGACCTCGGTATGAAGGCGGATCGCCTCGGCGATATCGGCGGCCTCTGCTTGGGGTGTGTGATCTTTGTAATCGATCCATTTTAACCCGTGGCTGGCGATTTCCCAGTTCGCGGATTGCATCGCCTCGACTTGATCAGGGCTGCGCGCCAACGCGGTTGCAACGCCGTAAACCGTGACCGGAATGTTTGCGCCTGTGAACACGCGGTGCAAGCGCCAGAACCCGGCACGCGCGCCATAATCATAGATGCTTTCCATGTTCCAATGACGCTGCCCGACCCACGCGGCGGCCCCGACGATTTCGGACAAAAATGCCTCGGATGCGGCATCCCCATGCAGCAGACAATTTTCGCCACCTTCCTCGTAGTTCAGCACAAATTGCACGGCGATGCGCGCACCATTTGGCCAACTGGCATTTGGCGGCGTTGCACCATGTCCGGCGAAATCACGAGGGTAGCGGGGGGCATCAGGTTTTGTATTCATATCATCCTTTTGCGTTTGGTTCGGCCCGTGGTCAAGCTGCGCGAACAGACGAAACAGGCGCGCAAAGGTTTTGCCGTCTCAATCGAACGTAATTAAGAAACACGCCCCTTGCGGGCTGGGATGCAATTCAATTTGCCCACCACGCGTGGCCAAAAGCGAACGCACGATGCTAAGGCCCATGCCGGTTCCCCCCACATCACGGCGGGTGGTAAAAAACGGATCAAAGATGCGCGTGGCGTCACCCTGCGCGATGCCGCTGCCATTATCCTTTGCCAATAGACGCGCGCCATCCCAAACGATGTCCAACGTTGTCGCCCCGTGCCCAGCAGCATTTTGCGCAAGCTGGATCAGGATTGCGCGCATGTCGTCTGGACCCAGCGGGACGGGCGATGACCCTGTGCAGATGATGTCCAATGGCGCGTCGGGCAGTGCGTCAGACAGTTGGCAGGTGCCTAAACCCGCGCTTTGACTGGCGCGCGCATGACGACGCAAATCGTTCAAAAGGGCATCCATACGTTGGCTTGCGACTGTCACCGTTTGGCAAAGTGCAGCGCGATCATCAGCGGCCAAATCGTCAGATTGCAACAGTTCGGCGGCCCCTTGAATACTGGTCAGCGGCGATTTTAATTCGTGCGTCACGTGATCGGCGTAAGCCCGCAGCGACGCCGCGCGACTGTTTAATGTCGCCCCCATATCGATCACGCTTTGACCTAGGTCGCGAAATTCTGGCGTACCGAATTGTGTGGGCGCGGGGGTGTCCATCTGGCCAGCTTTCATCGCTTTTGCGTGGGCGGTCAGCGCGTAAACCGGACGCAAAACCAAACGCCACAGCAACAGGCCAAGGATTGATGTGGCGACTAAGGCAATCCAGAAAACCAGCCAAGCCGCCTCGCCCCAACCCAGCACATTGCCCCAAAGGCGAAAGTACATAATCCCGATCAGCGGCGTCAAAAGCACACCGGCAAGGCCACCGCCAATCACCAGCCCCAAAGGCGGACGCCACTTGCGACTTATCCTGTGCATGGGCCCATCCTGACGCCGACGCCGTGAACGGTTTCGATGGCATCGTCGCAGCCACCCGTCGTCAGTTTGGCGCGAAGATTGCGCAGATGGCTGTCGACGGTCCGGTCACTGACGTGAATGTTCACGCCGTACATCGCATCGGTCAGCGCCGGGCGGGCCGAAACGTGATCAGGCTGCGCCATCAGATGTGCCAAAAGGGCCATTTCACGGGCAGTCAGGGCAACAGGACGCTGCGAAATTTCGCACAAATGTCGACTGGAATCGACATACAAACACCCGCGCGTCAGACCCGAAGTTTTCACGATGGGTGCGGCAGATCGTTTCAAAATCGCACGAATACGCGCCACCAGCTCGCGCGGCGAAAACGGCTTGGTAACATAGTCATCCCCGCCCAATTCAAACCCCAGCACGCGGTCGATTTCGTCATCACGTGCTGTCAGAAATAAAATCGGCGTTTGATCGGTGGTGCGCAGGGTCCGGCAGACCTCTAGTCCGTCCATTTGCGGCATTCCAATATCAAGCAAGATCAGGTCAAATCGACCCGTGCGTGCCTTTGCCAACCCTTCGGCCCCATCGCCGGCCTCTTCGATTTCGTACCCGGCTTGGGCAATCGCGATCCGCAAAACTTGTCGAATTTGCGGGTCATCGTCGATGATAAGAACGGACTGGTTCATGGCTGTGTCTCTTGGGTGGTGATTGCCGCCAGACTACGGCGCACACGCCAGTTGCGATAGCCCCATTCACGCCAGTCTTGCGAGACAAAAAGCTGATGCTGTGCACCGTACACATGCGGTCGGCAAAATTCGTGCGCTGTCTGGCCGGTTAGGCGCTGGATTTCGGGATACGCGCCCTCGCCCAACTGGCAGATGTGGTAGGTGTCGTTGCGCGCATCGTGGGTCAGGTTGTAGCGCGCAATGATCCGGTCAAAGCTGATGAAGGCACATAAATACAGAACCAAAACACCCAGCGCGCTGACCCGTACCAGCATCCAGCCGTTTGGTTTGTCACGCCAGATTTGAACCCAGATGATGCACAGACCTGCGCCCACCAATGCCATCCAGATCAAGGCCGCGATGCGCCAATGCGTTAGTTCGTAGGTCGTGATGTACAGGTCCGTTCGAATGATCGATCCGACCACCAACAGCAACGTTTGCGCCACCCACAGCAACAGCAACAGGCGCAGCATCGGCGCGTCCTTTGCGAACGGGCGCGAGATCAGCGCGAATACGCCAGCCAGCAACGCGGTCACCACCAAAGGATAGGCACCGCGGTGCGCATAGCTCGCGTAACTGACGCCGTCAGGCAGCGCGCCTACGCCGTATAGGAAATAGATATCCATCAAGGTTTGCGCGGCGAACATCACATTAAAGATCACCAAAGATCGCAAAATCGACGGCGCATTTAAAACTGCGTAACCGCGTTTTTCTTTGACCGTATGGCGCGCACTGCGCATCCGTTCACGCAACCTGTACAGGATCAGGCAGGGCCAACTGATGAATGCGATCAGGCCCCAAAACAGCAGGCGGGCCATGTCTGGTTCTGGTATCGAATTTGGGAACAACCCTTGGGCCCAATCGCTAAGCACCGGATTGGCACCTGCAAAAAGCGCAAAAAACACGAGGCCCAAAACCACAGGAACACCCCAGCCGATCACGACGCCGCGTATGGCTGTTGCCTCGACCTTGGTAGACCCGATATTGGCTGTGCTGTTCCAAAGATCGCGCACATTCTGAACAGGGCCAACCCACCACAGACGCACCGCACCCACCAGCAATCGGTCAGGTTTCAGCCCCGCAATAAAGGCCAGCAAAACGGACAGCCCGGCCACTAAGATCAAGACCGACAGCGGCTGCACCAGTTCAACAATTGGCAACACACACAGCAGCGTGCCCATCCCGACCATCTGCAGTTTGCGCGTGTTTAGTGACGGATCAATGACCAGCACCGCCGCCCCGACCAGTGCAATGCAAAACACCGCCAGCGACACGCCAGCAGCCACGTTCCAAAGCAAAACATCGGCCAGCGCGATCAATGCGATCAACAACAACGGGCGCATCCAAACCGTCTCTCCTGCGTGTCTGATTGCCTTGCCCGCAGGCTGCGCATTTGACAGCCACCAGCCATCGCGTTGCATCGCCATTGGCACCCCTCGGATAACGTATGATTTCATGTCCCTGTCCTTATTTTATGTTTTCTAAAGACCGGAATGCCTGTTCGCTTGCGTAAATCTTGGCCGTAAGTTGTGCAGTTTTTGCGCAGATTGACGCGCGGTTGCGGGCATGGCTGTGCTTGCCATCAGGGGCTGCACATGCCACCTCTGGATCAAATCTGTGCAACGAGGTGCATCATGCAAAGCTCTCCTTTGACGGCGACAACCAATGCCAAAACGTCTGACCAAACATCGGCGCAACTGCCGCAAGTGACCGAACCGCGCAATCCCGGGATGGCGCTGGATATGGATTGGGTGGCGCGGGTTCAGGCCAACACCTCTGCGATTGAACGGCGTTGCGCGAGCCTGCCTGCACGGCGTTCCGTCAAGAAAACGCATCAGGCGGCGTGGCTGCTAAAGGCAATCGCGTGCATTGATCTGACGACCCTGTCCGGCGACGATACAGAACGGCGCGTTGGCCGATTGTGTGCAAAAGCGCGCCAACCTGCGCGGGCCGAAATTCTGGACCAGTTGGGCATGACGGGTCTGACCACGGGTGCGGTTTGCGTTTATCACGAAATGATCCCGGCCGCCGTGCGCGCATTAGAAGGCACAAACATCCCCGTCGCAGCCGTGTCGACCGGATTTCCCGCAGGGCTAACGCCGCTGCATTTGCGCCTTCAGGAAATCAAAGAAAGCGTGACTGCGGGGGCCAAGGAAATCGATATCGTCATCTCGCGGCGTCACGTGCTGAGTGGCGATTGGGACAAGCTGTATGACGAGATGAAAGCAATGCGCGCCGCCTGTGGCGATGCTCATATCAAGGCGATTTTGGCCACTGGCGAATTGGGCAGCCTGCGCAACGTCGCGCGTGCATCGCTGGTGTGCATGATGGCCGGCGCTGACTTTATCAAAACATCAACGGGCAAAGAAAGCGTGAACGCAACGCTGCCCGTGACGCTGGTGATGATCCGCGCAATTCGTGACTATTATGAACGCACCGGATACCGCGTTGGCTACAAACCGGCAGGCGGGATTTCAAAGGCCAAGGACGCGATCACGTATCTGGCCTTGATCAAAGAAGAATTAGGCGATCGCTGGTTGCAACCCGACCTGTTCCGCTTTGGCGCGTCGTCCCTATTGGGCGATATTGAACGGCAGTTGGAACATCACCTGACTGGCGCATATTCGGCGACCTACCGCAATCCCATGGGCTAAGCGCCACCGCGCCAAACGATAGAAAGATCAAGATCATGACCGTCAAAGAGATTTTCGAAACCATGGATTACGGCAAAGCACCCGAAAACGCAGCGGACGCATTTGCGTGGATCGCAGCCCAAGGCGGCGCGTTCGGGCATTTCATAAACGGTAGTTTTACCGCGCCTGCAACGACGTTTGAGACAAAGAACCCCGCGACGGGCGAAACCCTTGCAGCCGCGACGCAAGCGAGCCAATCCGATGTGGATTCCGCCGTAAATGCCGCCCGCAAAGCACAACCAAAATGGCAGGCATTGGGTGGTCATGGTCGGGCCAAGGCGCTTTATGCAATCGCGCGTCTTTTGCAGAAACACAGCCGCCTGTTTGCTGTTCTTGAGACCCTCGACAATGGCAAGCCGATCCGCGAAAGCCGCGACATCGACATCCCACTTGCCCAACGCCATTTTTACTATCACGCGGGCATGGCCCAGTTGATGGACAGCGAATTGCCCGACCGCACCGCGCTGGGTGTTTGTGGGCAGATCGTACCGTGGAATTTCCCGTTGTTGATGTTAGCTTGGAAAATCGCGCCAGCCCTCGCGATGGGCAATACCGTCGTTTTGAAACCCGCGGAATACACCCCGCTGACAGCCCTGTTGTTCGCCCACATTTGCGTCGAGGCGGGCCTGCCAAAAGGTGTCGTAAACATCGTTACCGGCGACGGCGCCGTTGGCGAAATGATCGTCGCGGCGGACGTCGACAAGATCGCCTTTACCGGCTCAACATCCGTCGGGAAACGCATTCGCGCAGCGACAGCTGGTTCAGGCGAATCACTAACCCTCGAGTTGGGCGGAAAATCACCCTACATCGTGTTTGACGACGCCGATCTGGATTCCGCCGTCGAAGGGTTGGTCGACGCGATTTGGTTCAACCAAGGCCAGGTCTGTTGCGCAGGGTCGCGCCTGCTGGTCCAAGAACCCGTCGCCGACGTTTTTTATGCCAAACTGCGCGCGCGTATGGACAAGCTGCGCATTGGTGATCCGCTTGATAAATCAATTGATGTGGGTGCCATTGTCGATCAATCGCAGCTGGATACGATCACGCGTTTGGTCGATGCGAATACGGCTGGAAACATGCATCAGTCAACCGCTCCACTGCCCGATCAAGGCCTGTATTATCCCCCGACCTTGATCACTGATTTGCACCCTGCGGACACATTGATGCAGGAAGAAATCTTTGGCCCCGTTTTGGTGTCCACCACATTCCGCACACCAGCCGAGGCCGTCGAGGTCGCCAACAACACCCGCTACGGTTTGGCCGCAACGGTCTGGAGCGAGAACATAAACCTCGCTCTTGATATCGCGCCAAAACTGGCCGCAGGCGTTGTCTGGATCAACGGCACCAACATGTTCGATGCTGCCGCTGGCTTTGGCGGCGTACGCGAAAGCGGCTTTGGACGCGAAGGTGGCTGGGAAGGTTTAGGCGCTTATACAAAACCCAAAACGACGACAAAAGCATTGAAGCCAATTGCTGCGATGACAGGTACGCTTGGGTCCAGCGGCGGCATTGATCGCACGGCAAAACTGTATGTCGGCGGCAAACAATCGCGCCCCGACAGCGGGTATTCTGCGCCAGTGTTTGGCAAAAACGGAACCCTTGTCGGGCACGCATCACTCGCCAATCGCAAGGACGTGCGCAACGCAGCTGAAGCCGCGCAAGCTGCCAAAGGGTGGTCAAAAACCACGGGACATCTGCGCGCCCAAATCATCTATTTCATCGCGGAAAACCTATCTGCGCGCGCCGACGAATTCGCTGATCGACTGAACGCGATGCAAGGCGGAAAGTCTGGCGCAAAAGAAGTCGCGGCCAGCATCGACCGCCTGTTTACCTATGCCGCGTGGGCCGATAAATACGATGGCCAAGCACACGGCGTGCCCATCAAAGGCACCGCGTTGGCAATGAAAGAACCCGTCGGAACCATCGCCGCCTTGTGCCCTGACACAGCACCATTGCTGGGGTTGATATCAGTCATGGCCCCCGCGATTGCGATGGGAAACCGCGTGATCTTGTCCGCGTCTGAACCGTTCCCGTTGATCGCCACTGATTTCTTTCAGGTGCTTGATACATCGGACGTGCCCGCGGGCGTCGTCAACATTTTGACCGGCCCACATTCAGAGGTCGCCAAGACGATGGCAGAGCACATGAACATCGATGCCGTCTGGTCATTTTCGGGATCTGATCTAAGCCAAGTGATCGAGGCAGGCAGCCAAACCAACACCAAACGCACATGGGTCAACAACGGCCAAGACCGCGACTGGTTCGGGCCCCAAGGTTACGGCAAAGAATTCCTGATTGCCGCAACCGAAGTGAAAAACATCTGGATACCCTACGGTGAGTAACCAGTTTGGTTTGGTAGGGACGCGTTAGTCTGGCAAAGGTCCGGTTTCTAAACCAACCGGCTTGCCAACAACCACAAACCGCAGCCCGTCGGGGTCCAGCAATTCGCCGGCGACGCGTTTGACGTCTTCCATGCTGACGGCTTCGACCCGGGCGCTGCGTGTCGCGATGTAGTCGCTAGGCAGGCCGATCATTTGCATGCCAACCATGATGCGCGCGATTGGTCCGTTGCCATCGAAACGCAGCGGATATGCACCCGTCATGTAGGTTTTGGCGTCGTTTAATTCTTGTTCCGAAACACCTTCAGACGCGGCCTTGGCCCACTCTGCGCGGATGACCGAAATCGCTTCGGCGATGCGGTCATTTGCGGACGCAACTTGGCCCAGATACGTCGCCGCATAATCGCGCGGTGCGATGTAGGAATAGACGCCATAAGTCAGCCCGCGCTTTTCACGGACTTCGGTCATCAAACGGCTTTCGAATGAACCGCCGCCCAATATCTGGTTCAAAACCACGGCCGGGAAATAGTCAGGATGGTCCAGCCCAATGCCCTCGTGACCAAAGATCGCGACAGATTGCGGGGTATCAAAATCAACAACCGTTACGCCACCTTCGATCGTGATGTCGGCCATCTGTGGCATTGCGGCCCCTGCGTCCGGCAAATCGCCCAACAAGCGATCCAATAGCGCGCCCAATTCGTCAGGTGTAATGTCACCAACTGCGCCGACGTACAGGCGGTCTTTGGCGAAAACATCGCTGTGGGCTGCGATCAAATCATCGCGGTTCAGTGCCGTTACGCTTTCGATCGTTCCGCTTAGGTCGCTGCCATAAGGGTGGTCGCCAAAGGCCAGCGCGTTGAACGTTTTCGACGCGATTTTGTCAGGATCGGTTGAGTTAGAGCGAAGACCGGCCAAAACCTGCGCGCGCACCCGTTCCACATCAGCGTCATCAAAGCGTGGCTCAATCAAAGACGCGCGTAGCAATTCGATCGATGCATCGCGGTTTTCCGTCAAAAATTGCGCCGAGATAGACAATTCATCCGCCCCGACGTCATAGCCAAACGAAGTCGCCAGCGTTTCAAGTTCACGCGCAAAACCACGGGAATCAAGGTCGCCTGCGCCTTCCTCTAATAGGCCCGTCATCAGGTTCATCGCGCCGCGTTTTCCGACACGATCAAGCGATGCACCGCCACGAAACCGCAGTTCCAGGGCCATAAACGGGATCGAGGGTTCCTCGACCAGCCATGCTTTTATCCCACCGGGAGAGGTTACTTCTTGGATGTTAATTTCTGCCTTGGCATCGCCGGTCCACATCAATGGGGCCATGATCAGGGCGACAAACAGTGCGCTCAAATTTTTCATTGTGTCGCCTCCTCTTTTTCTTGCATCAGCCATCCGGTTACAGACGCCTCGCGATTAAAAACCATCTGGGCTGCGGCCATAATATCGTCTCCGGTTACGGCGGCCAGAATGTCAGGCCATGCTTGGATATCGGCAACTGTTAGGCCCGATGTCAGGCCCGATCCGTAGCGCTGTGCGATGCCATCAACATTGTCGCGCGCGTAAATTTGCTGGGCGCGCAGTTGGGCCTTTAGACGTTCCAATTGTTCTGGGTCAACGCCGTCGGTCATGAACTGGGCCAAGGCCGCGTCCATCGCGTCTTCGATTGCTTGCAGGGTCACGCCGGGGGCCGGAACAACGATCACATCAAACGTCGTGTCATCCAGCGACGTGCCGCGATAAAACGCACCGGAATACACCGCATCCTGCGTATCGAATTGCAGTTTTTCGGTCAGGTACGACGTGGTGCCGCCGCCCAAGACTTCGGCCAAAAGGGTCAAGGCCGCCGCGGTTTTTTGATCACCACTGTCGCGTTCCGGCGCAAGGTAGGACCGGCTGACATAGGCCTGAGACACGCGCGCATCTTTGAAAATCAAACGACGTTCTGCGGTTTGTGGCGGTTCTTCAGTTCGGACACGTTCGGGCAAATCAGGATTCGCGGGAATGACGCCGTAATATTTATCAGCCAGCGTGCGCACTTGGTCTGGGGTCACGTCGCCGGACACCACCAAAATCGCGTTGTTGGGTGAATAATAGATTTCATAAAAGGACAGCGCGTCCTCCATATCCAGCGTTTCCATCTCGTGCATCCAGCCGATGATCGGCACGCCGTAACGATGGTTGTGATACTGGACCGCGTTCATCTGTTCAGAAAACAGCGCGCGCGGATTGTTTTCGGTACGCGAGTTGCGTTCTTCGATGATCACGTCACGTTCGGTTTCGATGTTTTCAGGCGTCAGGCGAATGTTGCGCATCCGATCGCTTTCCATCCGCATCATCAGTTCCAGGCGATCTGCTGCGATACGTTGATAGTAAGCGGTGTAATCATAGCTGGTGAAGGCGTTGTCACGACCGCCGTTGGCCGCAACTGTCGCTGACAATTCGCCTGCTTCTAGTGTGTCGGTGGCCTTGAACAACAAGTGTTCCAGAAAATGCGCAACGCCAGATGATCCCTTTGGTTCATCCGCAGATCCCGCCCGATACCAAACCATGTGCTGAACGACAGGGGCGCGGTGATCTTCGACCACAACAACCTGCATGCCGTTGTCCAAAACAAATGTCGTGACGGGTTCGTCTGCCGCCATCACGGTCGCAGGGGCAACCATCGCAAGCGAAGCCAAAGCGGCGCGCAAATTGAACATAAACTATCCTTTTAGTGGGGCCCCATACGGGATCAAGGTCTTGCCCTTAGACATACGTTGTCGATCACGCGGTTCAAGCGTGATGGCACAATCGTGAGGAACAAATTGGGCGTAAACCCGCGAAAGTGTTCAATCTTGCAGAGGGGCGGACGGCGTTGCAGCGCCAGCGCGGCGATATTGGCGTTCTACACGGTTCGGATCAAGCGCCTGTTTTTGGTAGGCTTGATTGTAACGATCCACGGGAACGATGCGGATTTGCGTGAAACGGCCACGGCGTTTGCGGAACGCTGCGTCTTCGTTTGCCAAAGTTGTGCGAATACCGGCGTTCACACCAAAACGACTGGCATGCGTTACGACCGCACCATCGCGTGATGGCACAGGCGCATTCGGATCACCCAAACGACCACCCACAGCGGCAATACCATCTTGCAACGGTGTCGGGTCGGTGATGTTGGCCTGACCCGGTGTCGGGCTTGGCAGTGCTTTGTAATTTTCGGGGGATTCCAGCGGCTTGGCCGGATTGATGATAAAATCATCAGGCCCATCACCGGTGCTACGCAAATCGCGCAGACCTTTGTTCGCGCAAGCCGTTACACACAGCAGCAACATCATAAAGGCAATCGGGCGCATCAGCCGCATTGGATTTCTCCCACATCTATTAAGCACAGCAATATCGCAGGCAGATAGGGGATGTCACGCATCCTTTTTGCGCTGCTTGCTGTCTTTTGCAAAGAAAACCAGCCCAAGTGCGCCGATCACGATAAAGATGTCGGCAACATTGTAGACTGTCGGGTTGTTCCAGCCGCAGCAGGACGAGTTCAAAAAGTCCAAAACATAGCCGTAAACCACGCGATCAAAGACATTGCCCAGCGCGCCGCCAACCAAAAGGCCTGTGCAAATATAGACCAGTTTCGACTGACGCGTGACCAACACCCAACGCGTCACCGCGATGCAAATAATCAGCGCAACAACCACCAGCGTCCAGCGTGTGATGTCTGAATCACTGCTGAACAGCCCAAAATTCACGCCACGGTTTTCGCCATACCGAAAATTCAGAACCGGCGGCAGCACATCGATGCCTTTGAACGGGGACACACCCATCATATGGATCACGACATATTTGCTCAGTTGATCGGCGATCAGAGCCAGCAGTCCAAACCAGATTATCAAACGCATCGTTACGGCTCCTTTAGTGGCGGAAGTGGCGCATGCCGGTGAACACCATGGCCAATCCGGCGTCATCAGCGGCTGCAATCACTTCGTCGTCACGCATTGATCCACCCGGTTGAATAAGGGCGGTTGCCCCGGCTTCGGCCGCTGTGATCAACCCGTCTGCGAAGGGAAAGAACGCATCAGATGCAACAACCGACCCTTGGGTTAGCGGTGCAGGCAGGCCCATGGCTTCGGCCATGTCGATGGCTTTGCGCGCGGCGATGCGCGTGCTGTCAACGCGGCTCATTTGTCCGGCACCAACACCGACAGTCGCACCGTCTTTGACGTAAATGATTGCGTTGGATTTGACGTGTTTGGCGACGGTCCATGCGAACATCATGTCTGACAGTTCCTGGTCCGTTGGCTGGCGCTTGGTCACGACCTTTAGATCGTCCAGCGTGATAAATCCGTTGTCTCTGTCTTGCACCAGATAACCGCCCGATACTTGGCGGATCGTCTGGCCTTCGGCGTGCGCATCGGCCAAACCATCAGTGGTCAGCAGGCGCAGGTTCTTTTTCTTGGCAAACACCGCACGCGCCGCGTCATCCGCGCCGGGCGCAATCACCACCTCTGTAAAGATGGCCGAGATTTCCTCGGCTGTTGGGCCGTCAAGCGGTTGGTTCAGCGCAATAATTCCGCCAAACGCGCTGGTGCGATCACAATCAAAGGCACGGCTGTACGCCTCTGCCAATGTTGCGCCGCGCGCCACACCACATGGGTTTGCGTGTTTGATAATTGCGACGGCCGGGCCTTTGCTTGGGTCAAATTCGCTGACCAACTCAAACGCCGCGTCCGTGTCGTTGATGTTGTTGTAAGACAGTTCTTTGCCTTGGTGTTGTTGAGCTGTTGCCACACCTGCTGGGGCGGATCCATCTGTGTAAAACGCCGCCGATTGATGCGGGTTTTCACCGTAGCGCAATGTCTGGGCCAACGTGCCGCCAACCGTGCGACGGCGCGGTGTTTCGCCAATTTGGGCTGCCATCCACGTGCTGACTGCCGTGTCGTACGCCGCGGTCCGCGCATAGGCAGTCTGGGCCAAACGCTGGCGCAATGCATAGGTTGTCTGACCGTCGTTGGCAGCATAATCGGCCAGCACCACATCGTAATCTTCGACGTCGACAACAACATTCACAAAACCATGGTTTTTCGCGCCAGACCTGATCATTGCTGGGCCGCCAATGTCGATGTTCTCGATCATCTCGTCGTACGGCGCACCGCGTTTCAGCGTTTCCTCGAACGGGTACAAATTCACGACAACCAGATCGATGGCACCGATGTTGTGTTCGTCCATCGCGGCCACATGCGCGTCGTTGTCCCGCAAGGCCAGTAATCCGCCGTGCACAACCGGGTGCAGCGTTTTTACACGCCCGTCCATCATTTCGGGAAATCCGGTGACGTCTGATACGTCTTTGACCGTCAGGCCCGCATCACGCAGCGCTTTTGCCGTGCCACCAGTGGATAACAATTCGATCCCGCGCGCAGCCAGCGCTGTGCCAAAATCCACCAATCCGGTTTTGTCAGAAACAGAAAGCAAAGCGCGGCGAACGGGGTACAGATCGGTCATAGGGGGCAGGTCCTTTGGAGCTTAGTCAAATAGGTCAAGGTCATCACGGCGCAGATCGCGCACGCCAATCGCAGTTTCCTGCGCTTTGGACAATGACCAACGGATGCGCGTGGCATACTCCAATGCGCGACCAGATAGAACGATCTGTTGTGTCGCACGCGGCTTTAGGCGGCCTTTTTCCAGATAAACGCTTGGTTCTAAAGATAACTTATGTTGGCCATCATGGCGGAAAACCCAGATTTCACCGCTTTTCAGCGCCATCGAAACCGCAGCGCCACCTAAATCTAGGGTCGCGTCGACCTCTGGATGCAGGTGAAACCGGATATCAAAGGGCACGCCGCGCAGCTTGACCGCGTCCATCGACCGGTCAAATCGACGTTTCGGACCATCCTCAAGGGACAGCAACATGTCCTCGCCAGCCAGTCCGCGCCCATCAAAGGTTAGTTCCAGCGTGCGCGCGTGTGTCAGGCCGTGGATTTTTTCGAACCCATTGTGCCCGCCTTGAAACCGCAGGCCATCGGGGGCTTGGCTGACTTCAATCGGAACATGGCTAGGCGCATCAATCAGGGTTTCCAGCGTGCTGGCACGATCCGCATCCCCCAAACGCGCGCTAGAATACCCATCCAGCACAACGGTCGAATGTGACGGGGTCGCACGCCCAGCGCGGCGCCATTCAGCGCCAAATGTTTCGCCAGACCCGCAATTCACAATCAAAGGCCGCCGCCCCGAGGTCAATTCAAACGCCAATGTCGAGGCATGAGCAGATCGCGACGACGCGCCGCTGGGTGGCACACCGGCATCCACAATCACGCTGGTACGTCCCGCAGACAGGCGGGCAAACCCCATCGACAATCCATCAGGTTGGGAATGTTTCACACCGGCCGATGCAAGCGCGTGATCCAGCCAGCCTTCTTGCCCACGACCACCGCCATGGAACCGCGCAAGGCTGCCATCGGAATGACGCAGCGTACGCAGGGTTGGCGCGATCCGTTCAATTGCGGCCAAATGTTCGGGGGGTGTAGACAGGCTGGCTTCGTTCATTGCGGCCGCGGCCCAGGTCAACAGCGTGAAAACTTGCAGCAGTTCCTCGGGATTGCGCGTCGGCAAACCACCTTCGGCATCAATCTGGATCTTACATTCACGCGCCAATGCTTTGATCGCAGGCTGGGCCAACTGCTCCATCCCCTCAAGCGAAAGGCCCGCGTAAATTAAACCTGTCAGTGCCTCAAAACGCGGCAAACCAGGGCTGGCGCTGTGCCAGCGTTTGGACAGAAATGTGGTTTGCTGCGCGAGGGATCGATAGAACGCCTCGGATGCCTCGGCCTCTTGGCCGCGCAACACAAACAATGCGTGGTTGATCCAGCGGATCAGGCGGCGTCCGGTCAAATCCGGCGTCCACCCTGCACCACTGCCGCGCCCGTAGCGTTTGATCCATTCCCACAGCCACGCCTGCGCTTTTTCACGCGTACTGATGTCACCGACAGACGCCAGATCATCCAGCCATGCGAACCCCTGAAGGTCACATTCAAACGCAGCGTCAGGGGCCTGCAAAGCCCAGATTGACGTTCCCGGTGCTTCGATCAGATATCCTGCAAACAGATAGTTTCCAGCCACCAACTGACGCCCTCGAGCAAAGCTGCCGATGGTGCGTGGTTCTGGTGACGACACAAAACCCGTAGCGGCGCGCGCACGTGTGGCCAACCGCGCGTGAATGCGGTTGAGCAAGCGCGCCTTGCGGGCGGCGTAACCATTTTGGTTGGACATACTGCTCTGCCTTTGCACGCTCTTGGGGCGTTTGGTCAGATCATAGCCAATGCGCGCGTTCAAGTCACCGCTTTTCGCGCAGGCGTGGCATGGGTCAGCCTGCTTTGGTCAATGCTGCGATATAAAAGCCGTCCATCCCGCCCAAATCAGGCCAATAGTCGGGGCGCAAACGCAGGCCGCCTTCGGATGTGACCCAAGCCGGATCGATGCCCGCAATGGTCAACGCGTCCTTTGAAACGGTCATATCTGCGTGGCGGGTTAGGGCCTCTTCGATTTGAACTTCGCCTTCGTCCGGCAACAAGGAACAGGTGCAAAACACCAATCGTCCCCCCGGTTTTAGCAGGGTCCACGCATGATCCAAAATCTGCGCTTGCAGGTCGATCAATGCGCCAAATTCAGAGCCGTCTTTGGCATGTGGCAAATCAGGGTGGCGGCGCATTGTACCTGTCGCAGAACACGGGGCATCCAACAGAATCGCATCATATTGACCATCGAGGCTCAGCGCGTCTGCGACCACAATTTCAGCATTCAGTTTCGTGCGATCCAGATTTTCACGCACCCGCGCCATACGGGTTTTCGAAATATCCACGGCCGTCACTTGCGCGCCTATCGCTGCCAATTGCAGGGTTTTGCCACCAGGTGCGGCGCATAAATCCAGTACTTTGGCATCTTTTGCAGGGGCAAGAACACGAACAGGGATCGCGGCAGCCGCGTCTTGAACCCACCACGCCCCATCGGTAAATCCGACCATAGTCGATACTTGGCCCGCGTCCGTCACACGCACGGAACCGGTTGGCAAAACACTGCCGCCCACCATCGCGGCCAAGGCATCAGCGTCGCCATCACGCGGCGTCAAATCCAGCGGCGGCGTTGCAAATTGGGCAATCTCCATCGCGCCAACAGCCTCGTTCCCCCACGCATCCGTCAACGGGCTGCGCAGCCATTTGGGCAAACGTGGCGGGCGCAAAGCAGCCCATGCATCAGGCCCTTTGTCCGCAACTTTGCGCAATACAGCGTTTGTTAGACCCTTAAGTTTGGCGTAGCGTTTGTGGCTCGATACCAGTTGCACCATCGCGTTCACGACACCATGCGCCGGCGCGCCGTTGCACAATTCATACGCGCCAATCCGCAGCACATTATGCACTGTCAGCGGCGGTGTTTTTTGCAAATGCGATTTCAGCACACGATCCGCACGTTCCAGGCTGCGCAACGTTTCAGTCGCCAACCGCTGGGCACGGGCGCGATCGGCGTAATCAAGGCGATCCAGCGCCCCTTCGCCCAAAACTTCGGCCATCAAACGGCCCTCGCCCAAGACCTGATCAAGGATGTAAACCGCGCTGCGTCGTGCCTGAACACCTGTATCTGACATGCAATCTGACCTCTCGCTGCATCCGTTGCGCACTTGCCTGCGCGTGACGTGTGGCTATATCAATGGCAAGCGACCAAAGGAACCCAAACAATGAGCGATATGTCAAAGGACCTGCCAGACGCCGCAAAACGCGCCCTGGCCGAAGCCCAAGCGCGGCGCGAAGCCAATGGTGAACTAGACCTGCCAAAAGAGTTGGGGGGCCGCAATGGACCAGAACCTGTGCGGTTTGGTGATTGGGAACGCAAAGGTATTGCCGTCGATTTTTGATCGCCGCACCGGCTTACTTCAGACGAAACTCAGCCGAATCGCCTTGGCCTTTGTCTGATGTGAACCGGATGCGCCCGTTTTGAATGCGCACTTCTTGGCAGTTGTATCCCAAGGCATCGCCGCCCCAGAACAAGCTGCGGCAAAAATATCCGTCGCGCCAGACCCAGTCGCCCGTCACATCCCACGCGGCACCTTTGCCAGAAATCCGACCATCCGAGCTGACCTCGATGCGGACCAACGGGCGTGACATGGTTTTGCCGGACACAAGCCGCACAAATTCAGCCTGATCATCGACCTTTTTCAAATCCGCAAATGCAGGGGACGCGATCAACGCAAAACCGGCACAAAAAACAGCCACAAAACGACGCATGGTTTTCACCTCTTGGAGACTTACTCAAACTAGATACGAGCCTAAGAGCAGTTTAGTTTCAAAAAGAGGTACACATGCGGCGGATTTGTGCCGGTTTTTTGTAATTTGACCTAAATTGACCGATTAATCGTTCATTCCCAGCACATCCAGCATGTCGTATTCGCCCGGTTGCTGCGTCAGCCCCCACAGCGCTGCTTTTAACGCACCACGTCCGAACACGGCGCGATCTGTGGCCATGTGGCGCAGCACGATCCGTTCGCCAGCAGCGGCAAACATCACGTCATGTTCGCCCACGATGTCGCCCCCGCGGATGGCTGAAAAACCGATATCGCCGCGTTTGCGCGCGCCGGTGATCCCGTCCCGCCCGCTGTCCATTGTGTCTTTTAAGGACACGCCACGCCCAATTGCAGCGGCCTCGCCCAGCATGAGGGCCGTGCCAGATGGTGCGTCGACTTTGTGGTGGTGGTGCGCTTCGATCACTTCGATGTCGAAATCCTCGTCCAGCGCGGCGGCGACTTTTTTGGTCAGTTGGGTCAGTAAATTAACACCAAGGCTCATGTTTCCGGCCCGCACGATCACCGCGTGACGCGCTGCGGGGGCCAGTTTTGCGATATCATCGTCGGTCATACCTGTGGTGCCGATCACATGCACCGCGCGTGCTTGGGCGCACAGTTCGGCAAACGCGATGGTTGCTGCGGGGGCCGTGAAATCAATCACAACCTGCGCTTTTGCGATCGCCTCAAGTGCGTCATCCGTGACCACAACGCCCACATCACTGCTGCCCATCGCAGCCCCGACATCGCGCCCGACCCAATCGTGACCTGTGCGTTCAATGGCCCCGACCAGACGCATCCGATCAGATTCGCCAATCAGCTTGATCAACATCTGGCCCATACGGCCTGACGCGCCTGTCACAACGATACCGGGAAGTGTGCTCATCTTATCTGTCCTTGATCTGCGAAAACCTGCCCGAACTCCTAGCGCGCAACGCCACGCTTGGCAAAGGGGCCTGCGCGCCTTACATGCACAATCATGGCAAAGAACAAATCATCCGAAGGCCGCGGCCCGTCTCAGCGCATGTTACGCGTTGGCGAATTGATCCGTCGTGGTCTGTCCGAAGTGCTATCGCGTGGCGAATTGCATGACACGGACCTGAACCGCATGTCGATTACCGTGGGCGAGGTGCGCGTGTCTGCGGACCTTAAAATCGCGACCTGCTACGTGCTGCCCCTTGGCGGTATCGGCAAGGACGACCTGCTCAAGCTGCTTGCGAAAAACAAACACGAGCTGCGGTTTATCCTGACCAAAAAGCTGAAGTTAAAACATTCGCCTGATTTGCGATTCCAGTTGGACGACACGTTTGACCAAATGGAAGCCACCCGCGTGATGTTGGCCCAAGAGGACGTGGCACGCGATATCGCGGCACCTGATCGCGTGGACGACCCTGAATGATTTGGCGCGCCGCTCTTTTGTGGCTATTTTGGGTCGGGGTCGCACAGGCCACCACCTGCGAAGATATTAGGTACGAGGGCAAAAGTTTCACCGCCTGTACCGTCGATCTGACCCAAGAAAACCTGCGGCTGTTTTTATACGACGACGCCGGCGTTCCATTTAATCATTTCACCAGAATCAACACGCAGTTGGACCAAAGCAATCAAACGCTGGGTTTTGCGATGAACGCTGGCATGTACCATGATGATCGCGCGCCCGTCGGCCATTATGTCGAAGACGGCGTCGAGGTGATGCGCGTTATTCCCAACGCCGGTCCGGGTAATTTCGGGCTGCTGCCAAACGGTATCCTGTGCCTGCGTGATGGCCGCGCGGATGTGGTCGAAACGCTACGATTTCAGCGCGAGGCACCGAATTGCCGGCACGCCACCCAATCCGGTCCGATGTTGGTGATTGATGGCGAACTGCATCCCAGATTTCTGGCCGATGGCACGTCGCGCTATATTCGCAACGGCGTTGGCACCAGTGAGGATGGTAAATCTGCCGTGTTTGTCATCTCCAACACGCCCGTTAATTTTCATTCCTTTGCCAGTTTTTTCCGTGACCATCTGATGCTGGATCAGGCCTTGTTCTTTGATGGCAACGTCAGTCGCCTGCACGCGCCGGATTTGAACCGCAGTGATTTTGGCCGCCGTCTGGGCCCGATTATCGGCACAGTCGTTCCCGCCAAATAATCCGGCGAATTGACAGCGCGCCCAGCGCAGGCTAGGCGACTTTTTCTGAATTCATTACCGGAGGCGACGCATGGGCCGCACACGCAAAGGGCGCGATATTTCTGGATGGTTGGTGGTAGACAAACCTGCTGGCCTGACATCAACCGCCGTTGTCAACAAAGTGCGGTGGGCGTTTCAGGCCAAAAAAGCCGGGCATGCTGGCACTCTGGACCCAGATGCGACAGGCGTTCTGGCCGTGGCGTTGGGCGAGGCGACAAAAACTGTTCCCTACATTACCGACGCGCTCAAGGCCTACACATTCACCGTGCGTTTGGGTCAATCGACCAACACCGATGATGCCGACGGCGAAGTGATCGATACATCAGACGCGCGCCCTGATGACGACACCATCAAAGCCGCATTGGGCCAGTTTGTCGGCGACATCATGCAAACCCCACCAAAGTTTTCTGCCGTCAAAATCGACGGTCAGCGCGCCTATAAACTGGCGCGTGCTGGTGAAGATATCGAACTGGCAGCCCGCCCTTTGTTTGTCGAAGAACTGTTGATGATCGAACGCCCCGACGCCGATCACGTGACGCTGGAAATGACCTGCGGCAAAGGCGGCTATGTGCGCGCAATTGCCCGTGATCTAGGCGAATCTTTGGGATGTTTCGGGCACGTGCGCGAATTGCGCCGCGTCTGGTCCGGTCCGTTTGATGCCAAAGACGGGCTAACCTTGGATCAGATCGAAGCCATCGCACGCACCCCTGAACTCGATGCACATTTGCGCCCGCTCGAAGAAGGTCTGCAAGATCTGCCCGAAGTCCGCGCCACACCCGAAGGCGCGACACGCATGCGCAACGGCAATCCCGGCATGGTCATCACATCGGACGTCGAATACGGCGACGAGGCATGGGCGTCACTGGATGGCAAAGCTGTGGCTGTGGGCCGTTACAAAGCCGGCGAGCTACACCCAAGCCGCGTGTTCAACACCTAAGGTCTGTAACATTCGGTAACGCGCCTCACGCCGTTGTCAGCAAATCGCGCCCTTTGTGTCAGGCATTGTTTCAAATGTGTGGCCATCGATCAGAGGCGCGTGAGGGGGTCTGTCGCTGCGCGCTTTTTACGACCACGTGTCCATCAACAGCAATGATTGGACACTGCAATGACCCTCGATAAAACCACGCTATTTACCGTTCTGACAGCAGGTGCTTTTGGCACGATCGCATTTGACCTGTTTGGTCAGGCCCTTAGCCCGTTGTTCGGATACGCAAAACTGGCCCCCGTCGGGCTGGCAGGTGCAACCTTAAAATCAGTATTCGGGGCCAATCCGTCAGGTGCTGCGCATCTTTTGCACACTCTAACCGGTTTGATTTTTTACGCTGTTGGCTATTTCGCAATCGCGCGCCCTGTTCAGCGCCGTCTTTTGCCGAACCTGCATTGGTCGATCACCGCAGTCGTTTACGGCGTCGCGTTGTGGGTGTTTGCCCTGTACGGCGTCGCGCATTTGATCGCGGGTAACAAGCCGTTCTTGGGCTGGACAGGTATCACTTGGGTCGCGCTGTGGGGTCACATTGTTTACGCCCTTGTCGCCGCATGGGTGATGGAAACAAAGAGGGTTGTGTCAGCCTAACCCAAAATACCGCCAGCCTATTTCGACAGGCTGGCGGTTTCCCACAAGGTTGCATTGACGGCCACACTATCACCGCCCCATAACAGCGCCATGATTACCCGCACCCACACCAAAGGCGACGCGCCCTCAACCGCCGTCTATTCAGATTGCGAACGCTATCGCTATAGCCTGACACGGGTTTGGGACGACGCTGGCACCAAGGTGTTGTTCGTGATGTTGAACCCCTCAACCGCGACCGAAGTTCAAAATGACCCAACAGTAGAGCGGTGCGAAAGACGCGCCCGGACATTGGGTTTTGGCGGATTTTGCGTGACCAACATTTTCGCCTGGCGCGACACTGATCCCAAGAACATGCGCGCAGCACTTGACCCGGTGGGCCCCGACAATGACGCCGCAATTTTGCAAGGTGCTGAATGGTGCGATCAGATCATCGCTGCATGGGGCACGCACGGCGCATTCAAGGGCCGCGGAACTGCCGTGGCAGAGTTGATTAAAAACAGTGGCGTAGCTATTTCCCACCTTGGCCTGTCCAAGGCTGGGCACCCCAAACACCCCCTGTATTTGCCCTATGTTCAGCAGCCAATTGCGTGGAATATTTAGTTTTAGGTAATTATCTAAAATTAACCACTTAATCTAAATGCTTTTGAAACTTCCTTCGATATATGACTTAAGTACACCTGCATCGGTGTGTGCGTTTAGTTTGGATATGAAATGCTTTGGTTGGCAGGATTAATGGGTTTGATGGCCGTCGGGGCCGTAACGTTTGTGGAAACAAGCGCGGATGAAGATGAATCCGAACAAGCCTTGCAAAATGTCGACGCGAGCGAAGATGCATCTGGCCTGAATGAAGTTCTGGTTGGCACCGATACTGCCGATCTTATTGATGGTGGCGAAGGCGACGATCAAATCGGCGGCTATGATGGCGACGATACCCTGAATGGCGGTACAGGCAATGACGACGTGCATGGCCTAGACGGCGATGATGACGTCATGGGCGACGATGGAAATGACACGCTTCACGGCGAAGATGGCGATGACGCGGTTTTTGGCGGCGACGACGATGACACCCTTTTTGGCAACAATGATGATGACACGCTGCATGGCGGCGATGGCGACGATGCGCTGCAAGGGTCCGAAGGTGACGATCTGTTGTTTGGCGATGCTGGCGACGATGCCGTTCAAGGTGGTTTAGACAACGACACACTTCACGGTGGACTGGGCGAAGACACCCTGTTTGGCGGATGGGGCAACGACGCACTAAGCGGGATTGTCGACAATGCTGACATCGAAGGCATCCAAGACGTCGATGGGCAGGATTTCCTAAATGGCGGCGGCGGGGATGACCTGATCGTTGCCGGAAACAACGACATTGTATCCTCGGGCGAAGGCACGGACGATATCATTTTGGGCGACTGGATCACCGAAGGGAACGCAGCCACGATCTGGGATTTCGATTCTGAAAACGACAGTATCGTTTTGGTTTGGGACGATGCCGCAGGCACAGAACCTGATATTTCGCTACAGTCCGATCCCGAAGACGACAGCTTGATCCAAGTGATGATGAACGGCACAGCAGTGGCAACACTAGGGGCCGAAGCCGGATTGGACGTCGATGACATCGCCCTGATCCCACAAAGTGTGGCATCAACTAGTGGCATTGCTGGTCTGTAACAGGCGGCGACGATAACCTTTGCCATTCTCCCCATAATTTTCTATACGCGCACATCGTCTGCGGAATCATTCGCGCGATACCTCCATGGGCCAGAGCTGGACGACATCCCGGCCTGCGCCATCACACTAACCTTTTAAAGGAGACCCCGATGTCGATTACAGCTGAAGAAAAAGCACGCTTGATGAAAGAATACGCGATCAAAGAAGGCGACACTGGCTCGCCCGAAGTTCAGGTTGCTATCCTGTCCTCGCGCATTGCGACTCTGACAGAGCACTTTAAAACACACAAAAAAGACAACCACGGCCGTCGCGGCCTGCTGAAGATGGTGGCAACACGCCGCAAACTTCTGGACTACGCGCGCGTCAAGGATGAAGCACGCTACCAAGACCTGATCAAACGTTTGGGTCTGCGTCGCTAAGCCAAACTTTAGGCACTTGCCTGAATGACTATTTTGAATCGCGCCCTAATCGGCGCGATTTTTTTTTGTTTTAGAACTTTTAAAACCAACGCGACTTAAATCTTCAAGATTCGGCCAGTGCCCGTTGCGCATCTAAACCCATCGACACCAGTATCGGGTCATTCTCTTGTTCTTTCAAGAAATCGGCCTTGCTGCGCATCCCCTGCCATTCCGCCAAAATCAGCGACTGCGCCACCGCACCACCCAAGGTGTTCCCCGGGCCGGTTATGATGAACATATCTGGCGCAAATTCTTGGGCGGCGGTTTGTATCGCCTTGGTAAAATCATACGGTTCCGTCACTTGATGGCTAAAAGTGTAATCATAAAGCGCGGACAGATCAGAACTGTTTGGCCACCAAATTGCACCACGCCCATCAATCATCGGGATGTTCGGCTGCGTGAACATATCTGCGCTCAACGCCTCGCGACCCAATGCTGCAATTGGTTCTTGCAGATGCGTATGAAACGCCGAATGATTGGGCAGCCGCATCGGATAACGCCCCTGAACTTGCGGCATTTGCGTTTCAAACGCGCTTAACCCCGACTCATCACCCGCCAAAACCAGCATACCGCCCAAATCGATAGACAGGGCTAAAACATGATCAGCGCGCGCATCGATTTCGCGCACAACATCAAGAATCGCCTGCTTGGCCGCCGGGTCGCTCACCCAATTGTCACCGGTAAATGGATAGATCAACTGCCCACCAATCGACTGTGCCTGCATCAAGGTTCCCATTGTATTCACAACACGAAAACCATCCGTCGCTGACAAAGCACCTGCGACGGCAAGCGCGATATACCAGCCCATAGAATTGCCCGTGACGCCAACAATTTCAATGTCGTCCGAAATGTTAAGCGCATCGGAAAACGACGCTGCATAAATTAATGGGGACGCCACGTCGCCTTGCGTATGCGATCGGGCTGAAAACGGAACTTCGCTGTCTAATGCAGTAATCGCGGGCTGATCCGCATCCTTGCGGAGGTTATCAAAACGTTCGAACAATTCCGATTTTTCGGCATGGTGGCGTTGTAAATATCCATGTTCGGGTTTGTTGTATGTTCCCCGACCAGGGCAAATAATGACGGCTGTACGGCTCATGATGCGCCCCCGATCAATGCGCGAACCGCATCAACTATTCCGCCCACAGACGGCAGTGAAGCCGCATAAGCCGGCCCCGTTGCGATGAACGTATCGTCTGCAGTGATCCGCCCGAACGACGCGACGCCTGCTTCGGCAAGTAATGCCATCAACCCTTCGGATTGGCTGCCCGTGCCGCGACATTCATCTACAATCAAAACATGCGCGCACCCTTTTATGGCCTGCAACAACGCATCTTTTGGTAGCGGTGCCAGCCAGCGCAAATCGATCACACGCGAACTGATATCGTGCCCATCCAACACGGCTTGCGCCTTGCGCGACAGGTAGCAGCCGTTCCCGTACGTCACGATCGCGACATCAATGCCGTTGCCATGAATGCCGACTTCGCCCAGTGGAATGCTTTGATCTGGCGACGGATAGGTTCCCATAAATGCGCCGTCTTTTTCCTCGAACAAATCGCGCATCGGGTACAGTGCAATGGGTTCCAAAAACACAACAACCCGCTGTTCGACGCGCGCTAAACGCACCGCTTCGCGCATCATCAGTGCAGCGTCTGTCCCATTCGACGGGCAGGCAATGATCACACCGGGAATATCGCGCAACACGGCGATGGAATTGTCGTTGTGAAAATGCCCGCCAAAGCCCTTTTGATATCCGAGGCCTGCAATCCGCAGCACCATCGGGTTGGTGAACTGACCGTTTGAAAAGAACGGAAGCGTCGCCGCTTCGCCGCGCAGCTGGTCTTCGGCGTTGTGCAAATAGGCCAGAAACTGGATTTCAGGCATCGGTACAAACCCGTTCTGACCCATGCCAATTGCCAGACCCAAAATGGACTGTTCATCCAATAAAGTGTCGATGACCCGATCAGGTCCGAACCGCGTTTGCAGTTTTTGCGTGACCCCGTAAACGCCACCCTTGCGCCCAACGTCTTCGCCCATCAGGCAAATTTCGCCGTGTTCCAGCATCAAATCGGTCAAGGCCCAGTTGATCAGTTTCGACATCGGTTGCGGCTGATCCAACATGCGGGCGTCCGAACCAAATGCGGCCGCGCGTGCCTCGGGGGTTGGTCCGTTTGTGGGCTGACAATTGCGCGCTGGCGGGATCAGGCTGGCTTTGACGTCGGCCGCTGTTTTCAAATGCGGGCGTTTGATGACCTGCGCGGCGACCCGTTCGGTACGCGCGCAGGTGTCGTTATAAATCGCAAGCGCATTCGCAGGTTTCAACGCACCCGCCTGATCCAAAAGACGCGCCGAGTGTAGCAAAGGATCGTTCGCCTCATCTGCTTCGACTTCGGATTTGGGCAGATAGCTGATCGCGACATCGGCACCCGCATGGCCGTACAGGCGCACAGTCCGAAGATGCAAAAACGCCGGCTTGCGGTGGCAGCGCACGTAATCTGCCGCTTTTTTTGATGCCGCAAAAGCCGCGTAGATATCCAAACCGTCCGCTTGAAAATATTTGATCCCAGGGCGATGACGCATCGACATTTCGATCCAGCCCGCAGGTGTTTTGGTAGAAATTCCGATCCCGTTGTCTTCGCACACAAACAACAGGGGCAACGGCGTATTTTGGATCGATGTCCAACCCGCCGTGTTGATTGCACCCTGCGCGGTGGAATGGTTGGCAGACGCATCGCCAAAGCTGCACATCACGATGGCATCATCAGCGTACAGTTGGTGTTCCGGCGGATTTCGTCGCGCAGCACAGATTGCATAGGCCGACCCAACCGCCTTGGGAAGGTGGCTGGCGATGGTCGAAGTTTGCGGTGGGATCATCAGATCGCGCGATCCCAGCACTTTGTGTCGGCCCCCTGAAATCGGGTCATCGGACGAACAGGCAAAGGACAGTAACATGTCCCACGCCATGTTTTGCCCAGGCACTTGGGCTGCGCGCGCAATTTGAAATGCCGCGTCGCGATAGTGCAAAAATGCTGGATCGGTCGGGCGCAACGCATGGGCGACGGCCGCCATCCCTTCGTGCCCGGATGACCCGATGGTGTAAAACCCCTGCCCTTGCTTTTGCATTTTTCGACTGGTGCGATCCAAGGCGCGGCTTAGGCATTGCGAGCGAAACAGCGACACGGCTTGATCTGCTGGCAGCGTATCGTTGGGCGGTGTTCCATCTGGAAAATCACCAGCGGCCACACGGGTCAGGAAATTGTCGTGAACGATATCTACGCGGTCCATTGATCTTGCCCTTTTGTGCAGTCCCGACAGGATTAACGCCACAGGCCAAACGCACAAGGGTGGAAACGGCGCGAACCACGCGTGAAACAATACCAAAAACGCATAGGTCGCTCTTAGCGCAGCGCCTTCGGTCCCGATTGAACCTGAAATCAGAAGCCGTCATTCGCCCCAAAACCACACATCCCTTCACATCCTGCTCAATCTAAGGTATGCGCGCGCTATTGGGCGTTCGGACTCTAGCGCCTGAAATACGACACAGCGAGTCAGGGGCAATACGGCCCCTATGCAAAGGCCAATGGGCCAACAAGGAAACTTAGATGTTTAACGTAACAACCAAATCCATCCAGTGGGGCGAAGACACGCTGACACTGGAAACAGGCAAAGTCGCGCGTCAAGCCGACGGATCCGTCATCGCCACACTGGGCGAGACATCCGTTATGGCCAACGTCACTTTTGCCAAAAAGCAAAAGCCGGGTCAGGATTTCTTTCCGCTGACTGTGCACTACCTCGAACGCTATTATGCTGCCGGTAAAGTACCAGGTGGCTTTTTCAAACGCGAAGCACGTCCTTCTGAAAAAGAAACACTGACATCGCGTCTGATCGACCGTCCATTGCGCCCTCTGTTCGTCCCTGGCTTCAAAAACGAAGTTCTGGTGATGTGTACAGTTCTGTCGCACGATCTGGTCAACGATCCAGACATGGTTGCGATGATCGCCGCCTCTGCTGCTTTGACGATTTCTGGTGCCCCGTTCATGGGCCCGATCGCTTGCTGTCGTGTTGGTTTTGAGGATGGCGAATACATCCTGAACCCAGAAGTCGACGACATGCAGGATCTGCGTCTGAAGCCTGAGCAGCGTCTTGACCTGGTTGTTGCCGGTACAAAAGACGCCGTGATGATGGTTGAATCAGAAGCTTACGAATTGTCCGAAGCAGAAATGCTGGGCGCCGTTAAGTTCGCACATGATTCATTCCAACCGGTTATCGATTTGATCGTTGATCTGGCTGAATCTGCTGCAAAAGAACCGTTCGATTATCAGCCTGCTGATTATTCCGAACTGTCTGCTGCAGTTGCAAAAGCTGGCGAAAAAGCCATGCGTGCCGCATTCGCGATTGGCGACAAGCAAGAACGCACAACAGCTGTTTCCGCAGCACGTGCCGCCATCATGGACGCATTGACCGAAGAGCAACAAGGCGACGCAAACCTTGGTTCCGCGATGAAGGGCCTCGAGGCATCAATCCTGCGCGGCGATATCGTCAAAACAGGCAAGCGCCTTGATGGTCGTGCCACGGATGAAATCCGCGAGATCGTATCCGAAACCGGAATGTTGCCACGTACGCACGGCTCTGCCTTGTTCACACGCGGTGAAACGCAAGGTTTGGTTGTGACCACACTGGGTACCGGAGACGACGAGCAGTTCATCGACTCACTGCACGGCAACTTCAAATCCAACTTCTTGCTGCACTATAACTTCCCACCCTATTCGGTTGGCGAAGCAGGTCGTGTGGGCCCTCCTGGCCGTCGCGAAATTGGTCACGGCAAATTGGCATGGCGCGCGTTGCAAGCCGTTCTGCCAGCTGCGACAGACTTCCCGTACACAGTCCGTGTTGTATCAGAAATCACAGAATCCAACGGCTCGTCTTCAATGGCGTCCGTCTGCGGTGGCTCCTTGTCCATGATGGACGCGGGTGTACCGTTGAAATCTGCGGTTGCCGGTGTTGCGATGGGTCTGATCATGGAAGACAACGGCGAATACGCCATTTTGTCTGACATTTTGGGCGACGAAGATCACCTTGGCGACATGGATTTCAAAGTTGCGGGTACTGAAAACGGTATCACGTCTTTGCAAATGGACATCAAGATCGCGGGCATCACGCCAGAGATCATGGAAAAAGCGCTCGATCAGGCACGTGCCGGCCGTTTGCACATCCTTGGTGAAATGAGCAAAGCTTTGACTGGTGCCGCTGAATTCTCAGAGCACGCACCACGCATCGAAACCATGCAGATCCCAACGGACAAAATCCGCGAAGTGATCGGTTCGGGCGGTAAAGTGATCCGTGAAATCGTTGAAGTGTCCGGCGCCAAAGTCGACATCAACGACGAAGGCATCATCAAGATCGCATCGCCAAACGGTGACTCGATCAAGAAAGCCTACGACATGATCTATTCGATCGTGGCAGAGCCAGAAGAAGGCATGGTTTACACCGGTACAGTCGTCAAAATCGTCGATTTCGGTGCATTCGTGAACTTCTTTGGCAAACGCGACGGTCTGGTCCACGTGTCCCAAATCGAAAACCGCCGTTTGAACCACCCTTCCGACGTCCTCAAAGAGGGCCAAGAAGTGAAGGTCAAATTGTTGGGCTTTGACGACCGCGGCAAGGTCCGTTTGTCGATGAAAGTTGTCGATCAGGTCACTGGCGAAGAAGCCAAGCCAGAAGAAGCCGCAGAGGAATAAACCCCTCTCTAGCTTTGTGAAATTAGGGCCTCGGCGGCAACGTCGGGGCCTTTTTTGTGTCTAGCTGCACGCTATCCACGGTGATAATTTTTCCGCCCTTGCGCGACCATTCTCGAGGTTGCGTATATTTTGCGTTTCAGGCTAAGGCATAGTTTATGCAATCGCTGATCATCCACATGCCGTCCGCCACCGCACGCCGCGCAAATGTTGACCGCCTGCTTGCCACCTTGCCAGATGCGCAGGTGGTGAAGGCTGAAAACGGGGCTGGCTTAGACAGCGCGCCCGGCAATCTACAACATCCTCATTATCCGTTTGCGATGGGTGCCGGCGAAATCGGCTGTACGTTGTCCCACAGGAAATGCTGGCAATACATCGTCGACAGCGGCGATGACTACGGCCTAATCGCAGAAGACGACTTACACGTTGATCCTGCTGTTTGGCCGAATGTCATGGCCTTGATCGCAGCATACATGACGCCTGATCATTTCATCCGACTGCCTGCCAAGGCGCGGGAAATTGCGGCTCAGGACATCGCGCGCGATGGTGTGGCCCGCCTCTTTTTGCCAAAGGTCATTGGCTTGCAAACCGTGTGCCAAGTTGTGGGACGAAACGCGGCGCAGCGTCTGTTAGATGCGACAACAACGCTGGATCGTCCCATCGATACGTTCCTGCAAATGCACTGGGTCCACGGGCAGCCAATTCACACGATCCTGCCCAATGGCGTCGCAGAATTGACCGCCGATTTGGGCGGCTCCACCATTCAAAAGAAAACCCGCACCAGCGGTAAACTGGCACGGGAATTCAAGCGGTTCAAATACAGGCGCGCCGTCAACGCACGCCCGCAGGGTTAAGCGATACGCTTAAGTCGGGGCTTTGGTCTTGCGCAAGTAGGGCAGGATTTTTTCAAAGTCACCGAACTTGGCTTTTGCATCATCGTCAGACAGCGTCGCCGGAATAATCACGTCATCGCCGGGCACCCAATTCGCAGGCGTGGCCACGCCGTTGCCCGTCGACATTTGCAAACCGTCCAAGGCGCGCAGCACTTCGGCAAAGTTGCGCCCGACCGTCATTGGATAGGTCATCGACAATTTCAGCTGTTTGTCAGGCCCAATGATAAACACGGACCGCACCGTGGCGCTGTCAGCAGGCGTGCGCCCGTCGGGCAAATACGCCTCGGACGGTAGCATGTCGAATGCTTTGGACACCTCTAGCCCGGTGTCTGCGATGATCGGGAAACCCGCAGTCGTGCCGGCAACTTTCTCGATGTCGCCTTTCCACTTTTTGTGGTCCTCAACGCCGTCAACAGACACGCCAATCACCTTGGTGCCGCGCGCAGCCCATTCATCTGCCAGCTGTGCAACAGCGCCAAATTCGGTAGTGCACACTGGCGTGAAATCCTTGGGGTGCGAAAACAGGATCGCCCATGAATCACCGATCCAGTCATGCAGTGAAAGTGTGCCGTGATCCGTTTCGACGGTCAGATCGGGGATAGTGTCGTTGATGCGCAAACCCATGAGTCTCTCCTTTGATTGATTATGGATTATGTGGGGTTCGTGCTGCCAAACGCAAGTATTGTATGGATACATGCACCTGCTTGCCCTGCCCCAATTGTGGTGCCACAGTGCCGCAAAACATTGGCCCCGTGCCATGCCCCAAAAGGAGAATTACTATGTTGGAAAAACGTGATTTTTACATCAACGGTCAATGGGTCAAAAGCCAAGGCGGCGCGGATCACCATGTGATCGACCCCTCAACCGAAGAACCATGTGCTGTGATTTCCATGGGCACCGAAGCAGACGCGAACGCCGCTGTCGCCGCTGCCAAAGCCGCATTTCCAGCATGGATGGCAACACCAGTTGCTGAACGCATCGGATATGTTTCAAAGCTGATCGAAATTTACGAATCCCGCGCCGATGATATGGCCGCCGCGATGAGCACGGAAATGGGCGCGCCTATTTCGATGTCCCGCTCTAGCCAGGTTGGTGCCGGATCGTACCACCTCAAGAACTTTATCAATGCTGCCAAAGGGTTCGAATTTAATCGCCCATTGGGTGACCACGCGCCAAACGACCGGATCATCTATGAACCGATTGGTGTGGCCGCGTTGATCACGCCATGGAACTGGCCGATGAACCAAGTGACGCTGAAGGTTGGCGCTGCCGCCATCGCAGGCTGCACAATGGTGCTGAAACCGTCCGAAGAAAGCCCGCTGAACGCGGTTATCTTTGCCGAAATGATGCACGAGGCGGGTTTCCCTGCTGGCGTGTTCAACATGGTAAACGGTGATGGCGCAGGCGTCGGTACAACCCTGACAGGTCACAAAGATGTGGACATGGTCAGCTTTACCGGATCGACCCGCGCAGGCACCGCGATTTCTAAAAACGCGGCTGAAACGCTGAAACGTGTGCACCTGGAATTGGGTGGCAAAGGCGCAAACGTTATCTTTGATGACGCCGACGAAAAGGCCGTGAAACGCGGCGTGCTGCACATGATGAACAACACGGGTCAGTCGTGTAACGCGCCGTCTCGCATGTTGGTTCAGCGCGGCATCTACGACAAAGCGGTTGAAGAAGCAGGCGCAGTTGCAGCCAGCGTCACCGTCGGCCCTGCGTCAGAAGAAGGCCGTCACATCGGCCCCGTCGTGAACGAAGTGCAATGGAATAAAATCCAGGCGCTGATCGAAAAAGGCATCGAAGAAGGCGCCAAATTGGTCGCTGGTGGCCCCGGTCGTCCCGAAGGTCTGAACCGTGGGTTCTACGTACGCCCAACAGTTTTTGCTGACGTGAACAACCAGATGACCATCGCACGCGAAGAAATCTTTGGCCCGGTACTGTCGATCATCCCTTTCGACACCGAAGAAGAAGCCGTCGAAATCGCCAACGACACGCCATACGGTTTGACCAACTACGTGCAAACGCAAGACAGCGCGCGGGCCAATCGTTTGGCGACGCAACTGCGGTCTGGCATGGTCGAAATGAACGGCACATCACGCGCAGCGGGCGCACCGTTTGGCGGCATGAAGCAGTCAGGCAACGGGCGCGAAGGTGGCGTTTGGGGCTTGGAAGACTTCCTCGAGGTCAAAGCAGTGTCCGGCTGGGCCGCCGAATAATATGACGCAAAGGGTGGGCGAAACGCCCCCCTTACCACCCAAAACAAAGGAGAAGGTGTGCCAGCGGCGCGCCTTTTTACGGTTTAAATGATATACGCACGACTGCATGGCCGACTTGGCAACCAGATGTTTCAATACGCTGCCGCACGTGGATTGGCGGCGCGATTGGGCGTTGAATTTGCGCTAGATGACCGGCGCGCCATTCACAAAGGCGAAGGCGTTTTGACCCGCGTGTTTGATCTGGATTTGACCGTTCCAGACAGGTTGCCACCAGCGCAGCATGAACGCCCATTGGCCTATGCGGCTTGGCGTGGCCTTGGGCTAGCTCCAAAAATGTATCGGGAACGCGGATTGGGGTTTAATCCGGCGTTTGAGAGTTTGCCAGACGGCACGTATCTGCACGGCTACTGGCAGGTCGAACGCTATTTCAAACATATCGAGGGTGACATTCGCACAGCATTTGTCCCACGTCATCCAATGTCCGAACAGAACGCTGAAATGGCGGCAAACATTGCATCTGGCCCGTCAGTTTCATTGCATGTGCGGCGCGGCGATTACTTGACTGTCGGTGCCCATGGCCTGTGCGATCAGGCGTATTATGACGCGGCCTTGGCCAAGGTTGTTGAGGGTCTGGACGCAGATCCGACTGTCTATGTTTTCTCGGATGATCCGGACTGGGCCAAAGCCAATTTGCCATTGCCGTACAAAAAAGTCGTCGTTGATTTTAACGGCCCTGACACGGATTACGAAGACCTGCGATTGATGAGCCTGTGCCAGCACAACGTCCTTGCGAATTCGTCGTTTAGCTGGTGGGGTGCGTGGCTAAACACCAACGCTGACAAGCGCGTCGCGGGGCCTGCAAACTGGTTCAGTGACCCAAAGATGGACAACCCTGATATTCTGCCAAACGGCTGGTTGACCGTTTAAGGCCAATCTAGAACGGTGGTTTCGCCCGCATCCGTGTGGAGTGCCCGTTTTGCGGATGCCTGAACCGCAATTCCTCGGCATGCAGCATCATGCGCGGGTGGTCATTCCAGTCAGGTCCGCTGTAAAACGGATCGCCGACAATTGGATGCCCGATCGCTTGCATGTGGACCCGCAGCTGATGCGTGCGCCCCGTTTTTGGCGTCAGACGCAGGCGGGCGTAATCGCCTTGCACCTTTACGACGCGCCAATCCGTAACCGATGCTTTGCCCGTCTCATGACACACCATTTGCAGCGGACGATTGGGCCAATCCACGATCAACGGCAAATCAACCGTCCCGGTCTTTTCCTCAGGCACGCCGTGCACCTGTGCGACGTAGGCTTTTTTAGTAAGCCGGTCTTGGAATTGTTTGGCCAGGTGACGTTGCGCGTGCGGCGTCAGTCCAAAAACCATCACGCCAGATGTATCGCGATCCAGACGGTGCACCAGCAATGCTTGGGGAAAGCCGATCTGCAATCGCGTGATCAGGCAATCAGCCAAATGTTCACCGCGCCCCGGCACAGACAAAAGGCCGGCGGGCTTGTCGACCACCACCACATCTGCGTCCTCGTGTAAGATCACCAGCGGGTCGGTCGGGGGGGAATACGTTGCGTCCATCCTGCGCACATCTCAAATGTGGGTTTGGATTTCAACCCATGGCGTGCCAAGCTGATGCCAATTCAGGAGAACACACATGCATCCGACCATTCAAAAATTTCACGATTCAGTTCTGGCCAACGATCACGACAGCGTTCCCGCGTTGATGGCCGAAGACGTGAAATTCATGCCGCCAACCTATTGGGCCACGTGGAATGGGCGCGAAGCCGTAGCCGCCGTACTGGGCCACGTCAACGAGGTGTTCCAAGATTTCAAATACCGCCGCGTGATGGGCACGGGAAACGATTGGGCGCTAGAATTTCAGTGCACCATTGAAGGGCTCGATTGTGTTGGTGTTGATTTGATCACGCTAAATGATGACGGGCTGATGCAAGAATTCGAAGTGGTCATGCGCCCGCACAAAACCATTGGTGCGCTGCGCGAGGCAATGAATGCCCGCGTCAAAACGGACCCTCGGTTTTTAAAATTCCGTGACGCGATGAGCTGAACGAATGACCTAGGTCATTCGCCTTTGCGCATCTGGCGAAACATCGACACCGAATAGATGACCAGCGCGCCCCAAATCATTGGGAACGCGATCATACGCGCCTGACCAAAGGTTTCGCCAAACACAAATACCGCGACCAGAAAAATCATCGTAGGCGCGATGTACTGCATGATTGCGATTGTCGTCAGGCGCAGTCCCTTGGCCCCGTTTGCGTATAGGATCAGCGGAATTGCCGTAACCACGCCACAGCCCATCAACAACCATGTGTCGCGCGTCGCCGTGAATGTGAAATGCGAACCGCCAGTGCTGGCCAGGTATCCGACATAGGCCAATGCCGGGATCAACAGGATCAATACCTCTAGGAGGAACCCTTGGTTCGGGCCAATTGGCAGCTGTTTTTTGCACAATGCGTACAGGCCCCAAGACACGGTTAGTCCGATAGAAACCCACGGAACCGACCCATTCGAGATGGTCAAAATCGCAACCGCAGCTGCCGCCAATGCTATTGCAACCAACTGCGCCCGTGTTAGTTTTTCGCCAAGAACCAGCGCGCCCAATGCGACACTAAACAGCGGATTTATATAATATCCCAAAGCCGCATCAAGCGCGCGATCCACAGCGATTGCCCAGACATAAATACCCCAGTTGATCGTGATCAGCGCCGCCGTCAAACACCCCATCGCCAGCGTGCGCGGATTGCGCAAAGCAGCGCCCAAATCACTGGTGCGACGCAGTGCAATCAACAACAAACCAGCAAGCGGCACAGACCAAATCACACGGTGCGCAACGACTTCGGCAGGCGGCATGTGCTGGAGTAATTTCATGTAAAGCGGCAGGAACCCCCACAACAAATACGCCCCCATCGCAAAGCCAAAGCCGGACAGAGTATCACCAGATTGAGGGGAAGGAGTTTTGGACATAGGACCACCAGATGTGACGTTGGCCCATGCCTAACAGTCTTGTGCGCGATGTCCATCACTGTGGTTTCACAAAGGGATCAACGCCCCCTGCCAGACGGATAAACCAGCCTGGCAGGGACAGAGTTTAGACTTTGACGCGTTCGGATTTTGGATCGTAAAACGGCTTTAGCTGCGCCTCGGCTTTGACTTTGGTGCCCATCACATCAATCTCGAATGTGCTGTCCAACAGCTCTGCTACGGTTTCGCCCTTGCACGGTACATAACCCATGCCCATCGCCGCACCAACGTGATGCCCGTACCCACCCGACGACAGGTATCCGACGTATTCACCGTTCCGCAAAATGGGTTCGTTGTGATACAAAAGCGGCTCCGGATCGGTCAGCTTGAACTGAACAAGGCGCTGTTCCAAACCGGTTTCGCGTTTGCGCAAAACTGCATCACGGCCAATGAAATCAGGCTTGTCAGTTTTGACGGCAAAACCAAGGCCGGCTTCTAAAACGTGATCCTCTGACGTGATGTCATGGCCAAAGTGGCGAAAGCCTTTTTCCATGCGGCACGTGTCCATCATGTGCATGCCGCATAGGCGCATTCCGAAATCAAATCCGGCCTCGGCCAGTGTTTCGAATACATGGCCGCACATGTCGGAGCTCACATAAATTTCCCAGCCCAATTCGCCCACATACGTCACGCGGTGGACGCGAGCGAGGCCCATGCCGATCTCGATCTCTTGGGCTGTTCCAAACGGATTAACGTCGTTGGTAAAATCATTTGGCGACACTGCTTGCAACAATTCGCGCGACCGTGGGCCCATGATCGCCAACACGCCTTCGCCTGCTGTTACATCGGTGATGACCACGTTGAAATTGCCCTGATTGCGACGCATCCACGTTTGATCGGCAAGGCGCGTGGCGGCCGGTGTTACGACCAAATAGCAGTTTTCTTCGATGCGGGTGACAGTGACGTCCGCCTCTATCCCGGCCTTGGAATTCAAGAATTGAGTGTAGACAATTTTGCCAACAGGCACATCGTAATCGCCGCCACCCACGTAGTTCATGAACGCCATAGCATCGCGTCCTTCGACCCGAATTTTGCCGAACGATGACATGTCGTACATGCCGACATTTTGGCGCACGGACATGTGTTCCTCGCGCACGTTGTCAAAGAAGTTTTGGCGTGACCAGCTGTATTCATACTTGGCGTCTTGAGCCTCGCGCGCGAACCAATTGGCGCGTTCCCAGCCTGCCAATTCGCCCATCACAGCGCCGCGTTCTAGCAACTGGTTATGGAATGGCGTTCGGCGCACACCGCGCGCTGTATCTTTTTGGCGGAACGGGAAATGGTCGGCATAAAGCAGGCCCAATGTTTCTTTTGACCGTTCCTCAAGATAGCGTTTGTTGCCTTGAAACGGCTGCATACGACTGATGTCTACGTCACCCAGATCAAACGGTTTTTCGCCCGTATCCATCCATGCGGCCAGTGCCATTCCAGCCCCGCCAGCCGATTGAATACCGATCGAATTGAACCCGGCGGCAACCCAGAAATTATCCATCTCTGGCGCAAGGCCAAGGTGATAGGCATCATCCGGCGTGAACGATTCAGGGCCGTTGAAAAACGTGTGAATACCCGCCTCGGCCAACATCGGCATGCGATCAACAGCCATTTCCAAGATCGGTTCAAAGTGATCAAAATCTTCTTGAAGCTGATCAAATTCGAACCCTTCAGGGATGCCATCAACGGCCCATGGTTTCGCATTTGGTTCGAATGCACCCAGCAGCATTTTGCCCGCGTCTTCTTTGTAATAGGCGTATTCATCGGGCACGCGCAGGACAGGCAATTGCTTTAGCCCTTCGATGCTTTCGGTCACGATGTAAAAGTGTTCACAAGCTTGCAGCGGCACGTTCACGCCAGCCATGCGCCCGACCTCGTGGCCCCACATACCGCCACAGTTCACGACCATATCGGCAGCGATGTGACCCGTGTTGCCGTCCGCATCCGTCCAATTAACACCGGTAACCGTGCGCCCGTTTTTGGTGATGTCGGTGACCTTGACGCGTTCCTTGATCAGCGCGCCATTTTGACGCGCGCCTTTGGCCAATGCCAGCGCGATATTGGCCGGATCACCTTGGCCATCCAACGGCAAATGCACGGCACCTTTGATCCCGTCCAGATTGATGTGCGGGTACAATTCTTTGACCCGTTCGTTGCTGATTTCCTCGACTTCGACACCAAAGGCACGGGCCATTCCAGCTTGGCGATAAATCTCTTCGCGGCGTTCTTCGGTCAGGGCAACGGTGATCGAACCACAGCGCTTAAAGCCCGTCGCAACACCTGTTTCGGCCTCGAGCGTGCCGTACAATTCCTGACTATATTTGGCCAGTTTTGTCATGTTTGCCGTCGCGCGTAACTGTGCAATCAATCCAGCGGCGTGCCACGTGGTGCCAGATGTCAGCTGTTTTCGTTCCAGTAAAACAACGTCTTTCCAGCCCAATTTCGCCAAATGATAGGCCACGGAACAGCCAATCACGCCACCACCAATAATGACAACGCGGGCTTTTTCAGGAAGATCGGACATGAGCAGAAACCTTATGACATGAGTTATTTCGCGTGTGCCATAGATGTCAGCGCCCCGCCTATTCAAAAGCGTCAAAGTTGGCGTTTTTCAGATATTTGTCGCAGTCGTTAAACTCTGCGATTTACCGAGCGTTTCTTTTGCCGGATCGCTGTCGGTGTCACCCCAAAAAAGCTGCGATAGAGGCTGGAAAATCCATTGGGGAAACCGCAAGCCATCCCGATTTCGCGCACAGTCAACGTGGTGTTGAGCAGCAGATTATTCGCCCAATTCAAGCGCAATTCGCGATAATATGTATTGGGTGTTGTGTTAAGATGGCGATGAAACCGGCGCTCAAGCGACCGCGATGAAATGCCGACCTGAATGACCAAATCTGAGATCGGCAGCGGGTCTTCCATATGGGTTTGCATCAGTTCGATACACTGATCCAATTCCTTGTCGCCTGTCATCGTCAGCCGCTTGCCGCCAAAGGGTTGCAGGGTTTTGGAGTCTCTGATTTTTTCGTGCAACAGGATGTCGGCCGTTGTCATTACACCCGCGGCTGACATGTGATTGCCAACCAAACCCAGGGTCAAATCCACGGAAGATTCCATGCCCGCGCAGGTCACGATCCGTCCGTCATCGACGGCCAATGCGTAGGTCCCGTCGCCCCCTGGCCCACCGCGTTCTTGCAACACGGCGCGGTTTTCCCAATGGGTTGTGTGTGCGTTGGCGTCTTCGGGGTTTTCCGAAATATAGCGACTGGCGGCTTCGGACAGCAACAACACCTTTGCGCGGCGATAGGTGTAGGATTTGATGACCGCGCCCAGTGACAAATCGGGGTGGTCTGAATCGGAATTACCGATGACAAAAACATAGTCTGCATCGGGGCGATCGACCAAGGTTTCAGTTTCCATTCCCAATCCAGCCAAGCAGGTCACGTAGCCGCCTGTGCGCGAGCGGTAGGTCCAGTCAAACAGCGCGTGTGGGCTGATGCGGTTGGCCATGCGCAACACTTCGACCACGCCCGACAATTCCACCAGAACAAAGCCCTCTGCGACGACAATATCGACGCGCCACGGGGCTGGTGCTGCGCCTTGGTTCAGCAATTTTGGGACTACACCAGTCATCCGTTATGCGGTCTTGAACCGGCGCGCGAGTTCGCGAATGTGCGCTGGTCCGACTTCGCAACAGCCACCGATCAGGGTGGCACCCGCGTCGATCCAGCCTTGGGCGAAATCGGCATAGGCGTCAGGGCCAAGGTCGGTGCGCGCCTTTAACAAATCTGCTGTTGCGCCAATTTTATCGAACCCCGCCGCGATGCCCGTGAACCCGTTGGCGTACGCACCTACAGGAATGTCTTGGGTCGCGAGGATCGGCACGGCCGTCGTCACCGCCTCTGGCAAAGAACAGTTCACAAAAACGGCGGCGGGTTTGTAATCAGCCAACAGCGGCAAAATATCGACCAAATCTTCGCCCGAGCGCAGTTTTGTGCCGTCTTGATCGTCGACTGACAACGCCAGCCAAACCGGCTTGCCCGTCACGCTTGCGCCCATCAGACCACCCAAGGCTTGGTCAATTCCGGACATGGTTTCCAGCACGTGCACATCGACATATTGCGCGTGAATTTTCGCCAGATGCGCGTAGGCTTCGGCGGCATCAGCGGCGGGCGGGCATTTGTCGGCGCGGTACGAAAACCCCTGCGGTCCAAGACTGCCTGCGATCATGCCGAAACCATGCGCATCGCGTGATTGCACCGCCAAGGTACAAGCCAGATGCGACAGCCGATCCAACTGGTCCGCGATGCCGTGGGCCAGCATGCGGTCGGGCAAAACCGAATAGCTGTTGGTCGTCGCGACATCCGCACCTGCGGCGAAATAATCGTCATGCACAGCGCGCACAATTTCAGGGGCATCCAGCAGCGCCTGAACCGACCAAAGCGATGTTGCCTCGCCGGCGCGCGCGATCAGTTCCTGACCCATGCCGCCATCAAGAAGTGTGATTGTCATCTTGTCACCCGATCTTCGTATGCGTTGCGTTTGGTCCACATCGGGCAATGTAGAGCAATTGTCTGGTTAGAAAACGGCACACCGTGGGTCGGGATAGTCATACGCACAAAAAACCAAGGCACATCGCTGCGCGCCTTGGTTAATTTTATGGTTTTGCGATTAGGCACGGATACGATCGTTGGCTGGATCCCAAAGCGGTTCATCCTGTTGGACAACGGCCTTGCAACGGGTTCCAAAGATTTCGACCTCTAGTTCGGTGCCCGGCGCTGCCAAATCGGCGCGCACCATTCCCAAGGCCACGGATTTGTTGATCCGGTAGCCCCAGTCGCCCGACGTGGTTTCGCCCACCACAGTATCGCCATGCCAGATGGTCGACATGTACGGCGCGTCGGCAAATCCGGCGTCGACAATCAGTGTCACAAAACCCTTCTTTGGACCTTGCTGTTTTTCCGCAAGCAATGCGGCCTTGCCCGGGAAATCTTGGGGTTTGTCAAAGCGGATGAACCGTTCAACGCCGCCCTCAAGCAAGGTGTAGTCAGACGACAAATCGCCCTTCCACGTGCGGTAGCCTTTTTCGATGCGCATCGAATTCAAGGCGTACATGCCAAACGGCGTGGCCCCCGCATCGCGCACGGCGTCATATGCGTCTTTTGCCTCGTCGAACGATGTGTGCACTTCCCAGCCCAATTCGCCCGCAAACGAGATGCGGAACAGTTTCGCAGGCTTGCCAGCAAACGTTGCATCTTGGATCGACAACCAGCTGCTGGACAGGTCCGCATCAGGTGCCAATTCTGCGATCATTTCGCGTGACTTTGCGCCCGTGACAATCATCGTGGACCAGTTTTTCGTGATGTCGGTCAGTGACAATGACCCGTCTGCCGGCAAGGATTTCGCGAGGAATTCGAAATCGTGCCACTGTGCGACGGCTGCGGTCATCAGCCAGAAATCGTCTTCGCCCCAGCGGATAATCGTGACCTCGGTGACGATGCGCCCACGGCTGTCTGCAAAATAGCCAAGGTTCATACGCCCTGCTTTTGGCAAGGCCCCAGCGATCTGGCCACGCAACCATTCTGCCGCGCCAACCCCCGACAATGTGTACCGCGAGAACCCCGGCATATCGAGAACGCCAACGTCGTTTGTCGCGGCTTCGACTTCGTCCTTGATGCGCGCAGTCCATGGCCCTTCGCGGTTCCATGTTTCGGTCGCAGCCTCGGATGTGTCATCGCCGTCTTTCGCGAACCAGTTGGCGCGTTCCCAACCGTTATAGGCCCCCAATTGCGCACCGGATTCCAAAAGGCGCGCGTGGTTTGGCGACAGTTTTTTGTCACGTCCGGCAGGCCATTCGTGGTGTGGGAAATGCATGGCGTATTCGTGGCCATAGGTTTCCAGCGCCTTGGACAGGCAGTAACTTTGATCGGCGTAATCGGTGTAGCGACGCGGATCGACAGCCCACATATCCAGTTCGGTTTCCCCGTGCATGATCCATTCGGCCAGCGTTTTACCAGCGCCGCCGCCTTGGGCAATTCCGAACGTGAACGAGTGTGCCTCGAACGCGTTGCGCACGCCGGGCATCGGGCCAATCATCGGCAAACCATCCGGGGCATACGGGATCGGGCCGTTGATATTGCGGCCAATGCCTGCGGTGCCCAGCGCCGGAACGCGCTCCATTGCGTCCTCGATATAGTATTCCAAACGGTCCAGATCGTCGGGGTACAATTGAAAACTAAAGTCCTCGGGCATCGGATCTTCGGGTTTGACCCACGCCGCCTGACAGTTGCGTTCATACGGGCCAAGGTTCAGGCCGTTTTTGTCCTGACGTAGATAATAGCTGATGTCGACATCGCGGATCATCGGCATTTTGTGACCCACTTCTTTGGTCCACGCGGCCAGTTCAGGGATTTCTTCAGTCAGGAAATACTGGTGTGACATGACAACCATCGGGACCGTGCGGCCGCCAAATGGCTTGAACATTTCACCAACGCGCTGTGCGTAATAGCCTGCGCAGTTGGCGACTTTTTCACAGCGAATGTCGCCTTTTTCAGTTTTCACGATCCATTCGTCGCCATCGCGTTCGATGCCCGTGACCGAACAGAACCGCTCAATCCGCCCGCCATGATCACGCGCGCCTTTTGCCAATGCTTGTGTCAATTGGGCCGGATCAATGTCACCATCCAGCGGATCCCACAGACCGCCAGCAAGGTCGTGAATGTTCAGAAACGGGTTGTGTTCTTTTAGTTCTTCGGGCGTGCGAATATCCATTTCCAAACCCTGATAGCGGCCCATGCCTGCTACCTTTTCGAATTCCTGCATCCGTTCTTTTGAATGCGCCAAACGCAACGCGCCGGTGACGTGATAGTTCATCGGATAATCAACATCAGTCGCCAAGCTGCGGTACATTTCCAGCGAATAACGCTGCATGTTCATCACGGCCCAAGACCCGGAAAAGTTCGGGCAATTGCCCGCCGCATGCCACGTTGAACCCGCGGTCAATTCGTTCTTTTCCAGCAGAACGCAGTCTTTGTACCCAGCCTTGGCCAAGTGATAGAGGGCAGACGTGCCAACCACACCACCACCAATAATAACCACGCGGGCCGTTGTTGGAAAATCGCTCATTTTGTTAGTGCTCCCTTTGCGGCACGCCGTCCGCTATTTCATAGTAATCGCCCTTGTCGCCCGTAAAAATGTGGCGGGTCAGGGTCAAATTCGTGGGGCCATCAATTATGCCCAGCGAAAAGCTCATCGCGTCTTCGTCGTTGTTCTTCCAAAACAGGAAGCACCCGCAGGTGGGACAAAATCCGCGTTTGGCGGTGGCGCTGGATGCGTACCAACAGACCTCGCCCTTGATGTCGTAATCGGTGACCGGCATGTGTCCGGACGCCCAGTGATGGCCCGATTGTTTGCGGCATTGGCCACAGTGACAGGCCGATGTGGTGGCCGGTTTTGTGACCGTAAATGTCACGGCTTTGCAGTTGCAGGTTCCCTTAAGCATCACAGTCTTCCCGGTGTTGTGGCCGCGCCCAAAAGCACGCCGTAGATGATAAAACAGGCGCCCATACTGCGGCGCACCCAGACGTTAAACACAGCGCCCATGGCCGCGCGGCCAAGGCCAGCACCGATGGCAGTAAACCCGATGTAGGCAAGCGCGGTGAGCGTCAGTGTTGTCGGCATAATCACCCACATTTGCCCCCAGATCGGGGCATCGGGCGACACAAATTGCGAAAATGCGGCAAAATATCCAGCGACAGATTTTGGGTTTATGACCGCGATGGCCAGCGCATTGGCGTAGATCGATCCAGCCTTTGTTTGCACTTTTGGCGGGGGGCGGCGGGCCAGTATCCAGCCGCGAATACCTAGGAAGATCAGGAAGCCAGCGCCAATTGATTTTGCGATAAAAAACGCTGTGGGGGACGCGGCGATTAGCGCTGTGATCCCGAAAGCGGACAGGATCAGGAACAAGGTGGCTTGGGTTAAAATTGCCAGAACCGCGATCAATCCACGGCGGAACCCGATGGTCATACCGTTGCTGATGCAGTTCACCGCATTTGGCCCCGGCGTGATCACAAAGACCCCCCAGAACAGCGCGAATATGATCCAGCCCTCGAATGTCATTAATACACCGGCGGCGCGATGACCCAGACCGCAACGGCGGGGGTGTCATAGGGGTTCATCCAGCGAAACGGTTCGCCTTTGATGCGGAAGCTGTCGCCGGGATGGATGTGAAACAAGCGGCCCGCAATATCGAGGTCCAGACGCCCCGAAATCAGATACCCGACCTCTTGAGTTGGGCGCAGCACGGGGTCGGTGATTTCGCTGTTGGGTTCAAACGTGGAATGAACCATTTCAAAATCATCGGTCAGATCGGGCGACAACAGTTCTTCGACCAGACCGGCAACTGTTGATCCCATCGGGCGCCGCGTGCCTTTGCGCACGACATAACCTGCCTCGGATGCCGGCGCGGCCTCGTTGCGAAACAGCATCGACATCGGCACATCCAACAGCGCGGCGATCTGGCGCAAGTCGGTGATCGACGGATCGGACAAATCCCGTTCAACTTGACTTAACCATCCAACAGAACGCCCAAGCCCATCGGCCATATCAATCAGCGTCAGCCCACGTGATTTACGCAAGGCCCGCAGATCGGCGCCCAACGTGTCGGGCTTGGACAGGTTTGATTGCAGCATGACGGCTTTCGCAAAACACGCCCCGTGAAATTACGAGGTCTAATTTCACGATTGCGCGCGCGGAAATGAAAAATCAAGCAAAATTTTCATTCCGCCTGTGCAAACACCTCTGTCAAAATCCCGTTTAATGCGTCTGCGTCGGTTTGAGTAAAGGCATCGGGCTGATCACTATCGAGGTCAAAAACACCCAAAAGCTGTTTATTCTTACCATAAACCGGCAAAACCAATTCTGATTTGGTGGAACTGGCGCAGGCGATATGGTCGGAAAATGCTTCGACATCCGGCACCAATTGAATTTCACCCAATCGCGCCGCCGCACCACAAACGCCGCGCGCAAAGGGAATCACCAAACACCCGTGCCCACCCTGATAGGGGCCGATTTTCAATAATTCAGGCGCTGTGACACGGTAAAAACCGGTCCAATCGAAACGATCATCGCTGTGATGAACCTCGCACGCGACGGTGGCCATCAGCGCAATCGCGTCAGTTTCACCTTGGGTCAGGGCCCGAATGGACTGCGTCAGATCAGTATAGTTTACGTGCATCGTGGTACTTTCGGTATCTTAGGGACGTTCGATTGCGATAGCCGTGCCTTCGCCGCCACCAATGCAAATCGCGGCAATTCCACGTTTCAGCCCGCGTTTTTCCAAAGCGTTCAGCAGCGTCACAATAATACGTGCACCAGATGCGCCAATCGGATGGCCCAGCGCGCACGCCCCGCCATTGACGTTGACGATATCGTGGCTCAGCTCCATTTCGCGCATGAAGGCCAGTGGAACAACCGCGAAGGCTTCGTTCACTTCCCACAGATCAACGTCGTCTTTTGCCCAACCAAGTGTGGCGAGCAGTTTTTGCGCGGCAGGAACCGGTGCAGTTGTGAACAAACCGGGCGCTTGGGCGTGGCTTGCGTGCCCTTTGATATACGCGCGCACGGGCAGGTTTTGCGCCTGCGCTGTATCGCCAGACACCAGAACCAACGCGGCAGCCCCATCAGAGATTGACGACGAATTTGCCGCAGTCACCGTGCCACCCTCGCGAAAGGCGGGTTTAAGTTGCGGGATTTTGTCGGGCCGCGCCGTGCCGGGCTGTTCATCACTGGCAACTGTTGTGACCCCTTTGCGGGTTTTTACATCGACGGGCGCGATTTCTTGATCAAACGCATCTGACGTTTGCGCCGCAATCGCGCGGGACAAAGAGGCAAGCGCGTAGTCATCTTGAACCGCGCGCGTGAACTGGAATGTTTCTGCGCAATCCTCGGCAAAACTGCCCATCAAGCGGCCTTTGTCGTAGGCATCCTCGAGGCCATCCAGAAACATGTGATCGATCACCGCACTATGGCCAATCCGCGCACCGCCGCGCATTTTATCCAGCAGATAAGGCGCGTTTGTCATGCTTTCCATACCGCCGGCGACGACGACATCGGTGTGACCCAAGGCAATCTGGTCATAGGCGATCATCGCAGCCTTCATCCCTGATCCGCACATTTTATTCAGCGTCGTGGCGGGTACATCGTCACCTAAACCGGCGGCGAAACCAGCCTGACGCGCGGGGGCCTGCCCTTGGCCTGCGGGCAAAACACAACCCATCAGAACCTCGTCAACTTGCGGCATGCCAGCACCGGCCAAGGCGGCCTTGATTGCAGCGCCTCCTAAATCGGACGCAGTCACGCTACTAAATGCGCCCTGAAATCCGGCCATTGGGGTGCGTGCGGCCCCTGCGATTACAACGTCTTTCATTTTTAGGCTCCGATTCTGATGTCTTGGTCACGGATTGGTAAGACTTGCGACCTAATGATGGCAAGGAACCGCATGACCATAGGTATTTAATATGGAATTAACGAGCAGAACAGAGAACTCTTTCAAGATTGTGTCAGTCGGAGGATCTCGTATCGATGCCGCCGTGGCAATCGAATTCAAAGACGCGATGCGCGCGCAATCTGATGGGGGTCCAGACACAGTCATTCTGGATCTAAGTCAGGTTGAATTCATCGATTCCAGTGGCCTTGGCGCGATTGTCGCCGCCATGAAACACATCGGACCAGATAGAACACTGGCATTGGCAGGGCTAACGCCAACCGTGGACAAGGTCTTTCGCCTGACCCGTATGGATTCTGTTTTTAGTCTATTTGCAACGTTGGAAGGGGCCCTTAATGAACTACGCGCCTGAACAAACTAGCCACGTTTTGCAGCAAAAAGGGGTCGAGAACGCAATGTTACCAAGTTTTGACATCGCAGTGAACAGCGGCACATTTGCTGCGCGTGAAGCCATCGAAAAATTGATGGAAAAACTATCACCTCTACAGTTGGACATCGAAGAATCCGGAACCTTCGAATTGGTGATCGCCGAAGCGCTAAATAACGTCGTCGAACATGGCTATCCGGACCCCGAAAACGGTGGCCCAATCAAGATCGATTGCACGCATAAATCCAATGGTCTGCACATTCATATCGTTGATCACGGGCTGCCAATGCCCGACGGCAAAACTCCGTTGGGCCTAGCTGCTGAAGTCGACGTTGATTTCATGGACATGCCAGAGGGCGGATTCGGCTGGTTTTTGATCAAAGACTTGGCAAAAGACGTTCAATACGAGCGAACAGGCGACAAGAATTCGTTACGCTTGCGCATTGCGATTGCTATAAACGCAACCTCACATTGATTGCTCAACCACAGAGTATGATTGACTAAAAAGCACCACAGAGCTTTCGCAAAACGGTCACGCAAACATCACATTCTTGCCCTGATTTGACGGCATTAAAGACCTTGTAGCTGCATATGGCTTCCCTCGGTACTGTGTTTATAGCCCCCACCCAGTGCACGGTGCCGAGGACCTTTCCATTTCTTGATGGCTTTCGCCTGTAAACGAAGTGGACATCCCCGCACCGCCCGTTAAGTTTGCTTGCAAAAGTTAAGCAAGGGCCAGTCTTATGCGTGATTTCCACCTTCCCGGACGTTCAGCAGTCTATGCAACCAACGGCATGTGCGCGACGTCACATCCGCTAGCTGCTCAGACCGCAATCAACATTTTGCAAAACGGCGGCAACGCGATGGATGCGGCAATTGCTGGCGCAGTTCTACTTGGAATTTGCGAGCCCCAAATGACGGGCATAGGTGGTGATTGTTTTGTCCTGTATTCGCCCGCAGGCAGCGATGAAGTCCACGCACTTAACGGATCAGGACGCGCGCCCGCCGCACTAGACGCAGACATTTTGCGCGCTCAAGGCGAGACCTCCGTTCCAATTCTCAGCGCGCACGCGGTCACCGTGCCCTGCGCAATCGACGCGTTCTGCAAACTGTCTGACAAAGTTGGAAAACTCGGCTTGGACCGCATCCTTGCGCCAGCGATTCACTACGCAGATGAAGGTGTGCCCGTTGCACCTAGAGTGGCTTCTGATTGGGAAAATGATGCGGGCAAACTCAAAGGAGCGGCACAAGCAGCGTATCTATTCGATGGAAAACCCCCTCAAATCGGACAAATATTTCGCGCGCCCGGACAAGCAGATGTTTTACGTCGAATAGCAAAAGACGGCCGCGACGCATTTTACAAAGGTGAAGTCGCCGACGACATGATCCAGTCCCTAAACGCCCTTGGCGGTGTACATACGGCCGAAGATTTCGCAAGCGCGGCAAGTGATTTTACCGCACCAGTGTCCGGCCCTTACAAATCCTTGGAAGTCGTCGAACATCCGCCGAATGGTCAGGGTGCGACAGCGCTTTTGTTGATGAACATCTTATCGCATTTTGACATCTCGGGTATGGACCCGTTTGGCGCACAACGGGTTCATATCGAAGCTGAAGCCACAAAATTGGCCTATGATGCGCGCAATCGTTTCTTAGCTGACCCTGATCATATGACCAGATTAGACCACATGCTAGCACCCGAAACTGCTGCAAAACTAGCGGCTTTGATTGATCCGGCCAAGGCCATGCAAGCGCCCACAGCTTTAACGGAATCAGTCCACAAAGACACAATTTACATCACCGTCGTAGATCGGGATGGCATGGCTGTGTCGTTAATTTATTCGATATTTCACGGCTTTGGCTCTGGCATCGCATCTGAAAAATTCGGCATCCTTTTGCAAAACCGTGGCGCCGGATTTTCGCTAGAAAACGGCCATCCAAATGAAATGATGGGCGGCAAGCGTCCGATGCACACAATCATTCCTGGAATGATCCGCGAGAATGGAAAGCTTCGTATGCCGTTTGGCGTGATGGGCGGACAATACCAGTCCACTGGGCATGCACGATTTGCATCGAATTTGGTTGATTTTGGCATGGACTCGCAATCAGCGATCGACGCGCCACGCGCGTTTAGCGATGCAGGTTTTCTGAAAATGGAAAATGGGTATTCCGACAGCGTTCGCCAGCAATTGATCGATTTGGGCCATGAAGTCGTGACACCAGAAACAGCGATCGGCGGCGCGCAGGCAATTGATATTCGTCCCGATGGTGTTTTGGTGGGTGCAAGCGATCCACGAAAAGACGGCTGTGCACTAGGTTATTAACCAGCACATCACGCCGCTTCGTGGTTCAGTTTAACTGGAAATGCAGCGGATAGGTGCCGTCTTGGAATGGTCCAAAAAGATCTGGAATATCGGGATGATCCACTGGTTCGCCGGAATAGTCAGCAACCAAATTTTGCTCGGAAACATACGCCACATAATAGCTTTGGTCGTTTTCGGCCAACAGGTGGTAGTACGGCTGCTCTTTGCGCGGGCGGCTTTCCTCGGGAATGGCTTCGTACCATTCGTCGGTGTTGGAAAACTGAGGATCCACGTCAAAAATCACACCCCGAAAGGGATGTTTTTTGTGCCGCACGACTTGGCCCAGATGATATTTTGCACGTGTTCGCAGCATTGCGTTGAAGCCCCTATCGGTCGTTAGTAGACGTTGCAAGGGGCCTTTGTCCAATCATTGCACCTGAAAAATAGGAAACAGTCTGTGAACCTTGTCGTAACAGTGCTCGAGATCGTGGCCCCTGTGTTTTTACTGGCTGCCGTAGGTTTTACATGGGTCAAGTTGGGCTTTGAATATCGCATCGAATTTGTCACGCGACTGGCCATGACATTGGCCGTTCCGTGTTTGGTTTTTGTGGCTTTGATGCAGGCGGATATGGACCCAAGCGCGATTGCAAATCTGTCGCTCGCCACGCTCGTCGCTTATGCCGGGGTGACGATTGCATTCTGGGTTTTGGTTTGGGTGACTGGATTAAACAGGCGCACTTATCTCGCCCCTTTGATTTTTGGAAACACGGGAAACCTTGGCCTACCACTTGCTATTTTTGCATTTGGTGACAAAGGGTTAAGCAGTGCCGTCGTTGTCTTTGCCATCATGGCCGTACTGTCATTTACCATCGGAATTTGGCTGGTGTCTGGCAGCGGTTCACCCAAGAAAGTCTTAGGCGAACCAATGGTTGGTGCCACAATTTTAGGTGCGATTTTCTTATGGCAAGGATGGGAAACACCTACGTTTTTAACCAACACACTGTCCCTGATCGGGCAAATGGCGATCCCCATTATGCTGATCACATTGGGCGTGGCCGTGGCCCGTTTAAACCCCCAAGGCATGCTGCGCGCGACGGTGCTGTCGTTGATCAAAGTCGTCGTTTGCTTTGCCATCGCATGGGGTGCTGCGACGTTGTTCCAGCTCGACAAAATCAGCTTTGCGGTGCTGGTCGTGCAGGTCGCGACCCCCGTTGCCGTCACGTCGTACATGCTTGCGGAAAAATACGGGGCAGACGCGCAGGGTGTTGCGGGCCTTGTGGTTGTATCGACCCTGATGTCAGTGGGCGCATTGCCGCTGATTTTGGCCCTCGTTCTGTAGAAAACGTGATTTCCAAATTGGATAAAACACGTTAAAGTATAAAAAAACGTATCTATAAAAAAGCGAGCGGCAGATGAGCAGAATCTTTCGCGCTATGATAATTGTATTGACTGTTGCCTCGTGCAGCAGCGGTGGTTCGTCCAGTTCCCCAAAGGGATTGGATAACGCCTGTTCAATTGTTCAACAGCGCCCCGAATACCTAAAGGCGTTCCGCGCCACAGAACGTCGCTGGGGTGTGCCCGTTCACGTCCAGATGGCGACGATTTATCAGGAATCAAAATTCAAAGGCAACGCGCGCACGCCGTTCAAATATGCCGCTGGCGTGATCCCGATCGGGCGTCAATCCAGTGCCTTTGGCTATTCCCAAGCGTTGGATGCAACGTGGAAAGAATACCAACAGGAAACCGGCCGGCGCACAGCAAAACGTGATCGCATTCGTGACGCATCTGATTTTATGGGTTGGTACATGAACACCACGCGCGAACGTAACGGCATCGCGCTGTCGGATGCGCGCAACCAATACCTTGCCTATCACGACGGGCACACGGGTTATGCGCGCGGCACCTACAAGAAAAAAGCGTGGCTTGTCCGCGTCGCTGGCGAAGTCGGCCAGCGCGCGAACATTTATGAAACGCAGCTGCGGTCTTGCAGACGCGGCTAACTGATTTAGTTCAGTTTTGATCCAGGCGATCCGGTGTTGAACTTGGCGTTGGGAATATTCCCACCCTTGTTCAACGCCCCCAAAATCAAAGTCGTCTGACCCCCATTTGAATCACTGATCACCCACTGGCGCAGCTCGACCGGGCTGTCCGTGAATTTCATCGCGATGCTGCCGTATTCGGGGTTATCGGGGTCTTGTGCGGTCACGGTTGTCGCGGTTCCATCATAGGAATGTCCGGTGACCATGCGCGCCTTACCAAGGTTCACATTACGCGCCAGAATGATCGACAATGGCGTGCGTTTCAGCGGATATGTTTCGGGCGGTTGGTTCGATTTTTTGTCGTCCACAACCACAGCCCCACTGCTGGCGATCACAATCGCACTGTCGGGCGCGTTGTATTCGAACCGCATTTTCCCGGGCCGTTTGATATAGATTTTGCCGGTGCTGATTGATCCGTCATCGTTGACTTGGGTGAAATCACCCGACGCCGTTTTCATCGCGTTCAAGTATTGTGAAATTGCGTTCAACGGCAATTTGTCCGCACTGGCCACGGATGCCGCGCAGATGAATGTCGCAGTGATGATCGATCGAAAGGTAACTGACATGTTTTCTGTCCTGTTCGTTATTGCCTCGTGCCTTTTGATATAAGGGTCCACGCGATGTTATGCGATATCAAACATAAAAAACGCGCCAAACCAGCGGCTTGACGCGTCTTTCACGAGGTAACTTTGTTTAGGTTGTCCGAACTTATCCTTGTTCGGGCACCAAAATATCACGCTTGCCGACATGGTTAGCCGGAGAAACCAGCCCCTGATCTTCCATCTGTTCCACGAGGCGCGCGGCCTTGTTGTAGCCAATCGCCAACTTGCGTTGGATGTAGCTGGTTGAACATTTACGGTCCTTGACCACGATCGCCACGGCCGTGTCGTACAGCGCGTCTTCGCCATCGGTATTGCCGCCAAGACCAAGCACAGCGTCGATGCTGTTTTCCTTGTCTTCGGGCGGCCCTTCGACCACGCCGCTGATATAATCAGGTGCGCCAAATGCCTTGAGGTGGTTGACGATTTCTTCGACTTCTTCGTCCGATACAAATGGTCCGTGGCAACGGGTAATTTTTGCCCCGCCAGCCATGTACAGCATGTCACCCATACCCAAAAGTTGCTCGGCACCCATTTCACCAAGGATGGTACGACTGTCGATTTTAGAGGTCACTTGGAACGAAATCCGCGTTGGAAAATTCGCCTTGATCGTACCGGTAATGACGTCAACTGACGGGCGTTGCGTCGCCATAATCAGGTGAATGCCAGAGGCACGCGCCATCTGGGCAAGGCGTTGAATGCAGGCTTCGATTTCTTTGCCAGCAACCATCATCAGGTCGGCCATTTCGTCAACAATCACGACAATATAAGGCAGCGCGACGGGCGTGTTTTCTTCTGTCTCAAAGATCGGCTCGCCGGTGTCTTCATCAAATCCGGTCTGAACAGTACGGCTGAACAGCTCACCTTTGGCCAAGGCTTCGCGCACACGGCCATTGTAACCTTCGATGTTGCGCACGCCCATTTTCGACATCTTGCGATAGCGTTCTTCCATCTCGCCCACGGTCCATTTCAGGGCCACAACCGCCTTTTTCGGATCGGTCACAACAGGCGACAACAAGTGCGGGATGCCGTCATAGACAGACAGTTCCAACATCTTGGGATCGATCATAATCAGACGACATTCTTCGGGCGTCAGTTTGTACAGCAGCGACAAGATCATCGTGTTGATCGCGACTGATTTACCGGACCCCGTGGTTCCCGCGATCAGCAGGTGGGGCATTTTGGCAAGGTTCGCGACAACACTGTCACCACCGATATCTTTGCCCAACGCAAGCGGCAGGCGCATGTTACTATCGCCAAAATCACGGCTGCTCAGGATCTCGCGCAGCACGACTTTTTCGCGGAATTCATTTGGCAATTCGATACCAATCACCGAACGACCGGGCACTGTGGATACGCGGGCAGACAAGGCAGCCATTGAACGCGCGATGTCATCGGACAGGCCGATCACGCGGGATGCTTTCAAACCGGGCGCGGGCTCAAGTTCGTACATCGTGACAACGGGGCCGGGACGGACCGAAACGATTTCGCCTTTGACGCCGTAGTCGTCTAGCACACTTTCCAGCATGCGCGCGTTTTCTTCTAACGCCTCATCGCTAAGGTGCTGATGGTTGTCGTCGCTCGCGGCCTCAAGCAAGTTCAAAGGCGGCAATTCGAAACCGGGATGCGTGTCTTCGAATGACAGGCTTGGCTGCGCTTCGGCTTTTGCACGCACACTGGGCTGCATCGGTTTGCGGATCGCTTGCTGAACAACTTTGCGCGGTTCGGCCACCGGAATTGGCATCGGAGCCAAAGCCACGGGCGCGACAACCGGTTCCGGCACAGGGGCTGGTTCAGGCGCGGCGACGGGTTCAGGTGCAAACGCTTTTGGTTCGGCCACAGGCATCGGTGCGACCTGCGTGATCACAGGCGCTGCGGGTGCAGAAACCGGCGCGGTCAGCGGCGGTTCGGCGCGGCGCAACACAGGGCTTGCAGGCGTCGGTGCAGTCAAAGGTGGCTCTGGGCGCAACTGCACTTCGGCGGGTTGTTGCATTGCTGGCTGTGGTTGGGTGTCCAAAACCAAAGGTGCCGGACCACGTCCACGCCCCTTGGTCAGCGGCGCAACCGTGTTGATTTGCACGCCAGGCGAATGACGGACACGCGATTTAATCACGTCAGAAATCTTGGATTTAATCCGGTCTTGGTCCGGTCCATCGCCAACATCGACATCGCTGAATGTTTCAACCAATTCAGGTTCTGGCATTTCTTCGGGCAGCGGATCAGCGCGTTTGATCAACGATGGCATCCGCGCCAACAGGCCGGCTTTGGGCTCTGCTTGTTCGAACATCGGCTCGATAAGGGGTTCTTCGGGTTCCGCGTAAGTTTGGATTTGCGGCTGGCTCGCGGCATAAATTGCGGCTTCTTCTGCATCGACCCGCTTGCGTTCGCGACGATCAGCATTGCGTGCCTGCAAACCACGTGCGGCAAACATCGCGCCCTGTGCGCCTTTGCCAAACAGCATCATGATGCCTGCGTAAACCATGATCAAACCGACCAAAAGGAAACGGCCCGTGCGCAACAATTCAGGCTTGGTAAAGCCCAGAACAAATGCGCCCAAAACCATCGTGCCAAGGCCCATCAGCAACGACAAAACCTTGAGCGCAAAGATCGACCCAATTGGCAAAATCGACAGCAACCAGCCAGAGAACGTGTAACCGAACATGCCGCCCAGACCGAAAATGTGGTTTTGCGACCATTCCGCACTTGGCATCAATGTTTCGGCATAGATCGATAAAACCAGCATCAGGATCGGTGCAAATATCAATCGACCAACGGCACGATCAATGCCCCAGTGCAGCACAAAACGAACACCCCAAACCAGCAAAACAATCGCCAAGGCCCACAGTCCTTTGCCCACAGTCATCATCGTGACCGCCGCAACAGACGCACCCATAAAGCCCAACCAATTGCGCGCAGGGGCATCCGTGGACACAAACCAATTCGGATCATCCGGCGTGTAGCTGGTGATCATGGCAGCGGTCAAAAGACCGACCAAGATCAACGCGATACCGATCAATTCCTTGCCGCGCTTTTCAATCGCCTCGGCCATGTTGGTGTCCAACAGTGGATCGCGCCCGCGTGTCTGATATGCCATGTGCTATCCTCGCCTTTATTCTGTATGCGCAAAAAGACAGTCGCGGATGGCTTCTAATCCGCGCGTCATTTCTGCTTTTGGGGCCACCATGGCGACCCTGATATATTTCTGTCCCGGGTTCTCGCCGCCTGCATCCTGCGCCAAATAGGCACCGGGCAGCACGCGCACCCCTGTTTCTTTCCACAACTTCAACGCCGCCGCTTCGCCGTCTTCGACGGGCAACCACAGGAAGAATCCCGCACTTGGGCTTTCGTATCCAGCCACGTTGCCAAAGATGCGATCTGCGATCTCGAATTTCTCAATGTACTGCGCACGGTTATCGACGACGTGCGCCTCGTCTGCCCAAACTGCCGCTGCGGCCATCTGCAAAGGCAGCGGTAATGGCGCGCCAGCATAGGTGCGCAGTTGGCGAATTTCAGCTATCGTTTTAGGCCCACTTGTCACAAAGCCTGACCGCAACCCCGGAAGGTTCGACCGCTTTGACAACGAATGAAACGCCACGACGCGTTCGGGATCAGCGCCGATGTCATGGGCAACTTCCAAGGCACCAACGGGCGGCACATCGCGGTAAATCTCGGAATAACATTCATCCGCGAAAATGCGGAAATCATAGCGTTCAGCCAAAGCAATCAGATCCGTCCAATACGCACGATCCGCGACCGCACCTTGCGGATTTGCGGGCGAACAGATGTAGACGGCGACGGTACGCTCCAGCAGCTCGACGGGTTGTGCGGCGTAATCAGGCAGATGATTTGTATCTTTGGTCGCGGAAACAAACACCGGATCAGCGCCTGCAGAAATCGAGGCCAACATGTAGACCTGATAAAACGGGTTCGGCATCATGATGACCGGGCGTTTGCCGTTCTTTGTCTCGGGGCACAAAGCCATGGGCGCGTTGTACAAACCCTCGCGTGTGCCATTCAGCGGCATCACATTCACGTCCGCATCCAACGAAACGCCATACCGGCGCTTTGCCCAATCGCAAAACGCAGCCCGCAATTCAGGGGCACCTTCGTTTGGTGGATAACGGTTAAAACCAGCGGCGTTCTGCGTAATCACATCGGTGACCCACGCCGGAAACGTGTGTTTTGGTTCGCCAATCGTCATATGCACAACATCGCCGCCTGCTGGATGGATATCCAATAGGGCGCGCAAACGCGGGAACGCATAAGCCGGAAGGTTCGAAAACCGCTCGGGAAACTTCATCAAAACTGCCTCGGTGTCGGGATCATTAATGCCCCGTTCACCTCAAACTACTCAACCCGCGAGGGTTCGTCCACAAAAACAACGCTAAGCCGGTGCGATTGTGGCTTTTGAGTCAGGCGAGCGCTGCTTCGGCTGCGGCACCGATACGCAGCAGGTGTTCTTCCATGTCTGGCGCGCACATAAACATGATCCCGCAACTTGGTGTTCCCGTGGGCAAAGTCAGGCTGCACAGGCCAAGCATGTTGGCGACGCGCGTGTTGCGCAGGGACAGCAGGTTTTCCGTGACATAGTACCCTTCGTCTGTATTCAAACGGTCCAGGTTTGGTGGCATAATGGCGGATGATGGGCCCAACACCGCGTCATAGCCGCAGGTCACCGCATCATAGCCCGCGCGCGCGGCTTCTAATGCGCCCCATCCTGCCACATAATCAGCTGCGCTGCTTTCGGCACCGATACGGAAACGTTCCAAAATCTTTTGGTACATGACATCTGGCTTGGCTTCGATCACGTCTTTCCATAACCCGTAAGCCTCTGATGTTATAAGCGTTCCTGACAGGTTCAACGCATCTTCGGCCTCTGGCACGTCGATATAGTCAACCGATGCCCCTGCTGCTGTTATCCGTTCGATCGCACCATCGAATGCCGCGCGTGGCTGATCGCGGGTGTCTTCCAGCATCACGGTGCGCAACACTGCAAAACGACGTCCTTTTAACGTGGCGCCCCGTAAATCTGCAGGTTTGCCGCCTTCCATCACGGCCAACAGATGGGCTGCATCCTCGACTGAACGGGTCAGTGGGCCAATCGTGTCAAACCGCAAACACAGCGGCACGACGCCTTCTAATGTCAGCCGGCCTGCCGTGGTTTTTAGCCCAACCAGATCGTTCCACGCCGCAGGAATGCGCACAGATCCACCCGTGTCAGACCCGATACCAGCCGCCGCCAAATCAAATGCAACAGACGCCGCAGCACCGGACGATGATCCGCCGGGAACCGCATCCGCATCATTCACGCAAGGGGGCGTGTTGGTAACCGGGTTATAGCCAAGGCCGGAAAACGCCAGCTCGCTCATGTGGGTTTTTCCCAAGCACACCAGACCCATCGCAGTGGCATTCGCCAAAACAACAGCGTCAGCATCAGGCACGCGACCCTCAAGCAATTTCGATCCAGACTCGGTTGCGACATCGGCGGTATCAAACAAATCTTTCCAGCTGATCGGCACACCATCCAACAGCGACAATCTGGATTTTGATTTGGCGCGCTCAGCGGCAGCGGCTGCCTCGGCCAATGCACGGTCAGGCGTCGTGCGGGCGTAAATCCGGTCTTTTAAATCATGGGCGTCAATCGCGTCCAAATAGGTTTGAGCCAACGCCACAGGATCAATTTTGCCAGAACCAATACCACGTCCCAGATCACTGGCCGTCATTTTTAACCATTCTTGCATCGCGCCTGCCCCATTTTGTGCGTCCATTCATCGCGACGGTAGCGACGCAAGCGCGCATGGACAATCCCCCCTGCCCTGCCCATATCTACTGCATGACATTTGATACAGATATCGTGATCGTCGGCGGCGGGCTGAATGGCCCTATCCTTGCAATTGGATTGGCGCAGGCCGGATTAAAGGTGACGGTGATTGACGCCCTGACCACCAAAATCCGCAAAAACGCCAGCTTTGACGGGCGGTCTTATGCTGTCGCGCTGACCTCGCAACGCCTGTTGAAAAATCTAGGGCTTTGGGACGCGGTGCAACCAGACGCGCAGCCGATGCTGGAAATCAAGGTCAGCGACGGGCGCGCAGGCGAAGGTGCATCACCGTTTTTCATGCACTTTGATCACGCCGAAATCGAAGAAGGACCAATGGGTTACATGGTTCAAGACCGGTATTTGCGCCGCACGCTTTTGGATGCGATGGCGAACCAAGATGCCGTGACGCACCTGTCGGGTCAGACGGTTATTGCCCAAACTCCCGATGCAGGTGGGGTTACTGTGACGCTCGCCAGTGGCAAAACTATACGGGCACGCGCGCTGATCGGGTGCGATGGGCGCGGCAGCGGAACGGCAACCCGCGCCGGTATCAAACGCAACGGTTGGGCCTATGGGCAAACAGCGTTGGTCTGCGCGATCGAGCACGAAAAACCGCACAACGGCATCGCGCATCAGTTCTTTATGCCGTCGGGCCCGCTTGCGATTTTGCCCCTAACCGGCAACCGCAGTTCCATCGTTTGGAGCGAAACCGAAGACACCGCCAAGGCATTCAACACGCTATCAGACGAAGATTACCTAAGCGTTTTGCGCCCACGTTTTGGTGATTTCTTGGGTGAATTCAAACTGGCCGGCGCGCGCTATACGTACCCCCTAAGCCTGTCGATGACGCAAACGTTAATCGCTGATCGCGTGGCCTTGGTTGGGGACGCTGCACATGGCGTTCACCCGATTGCGGGCCAAGGTCTGAATGCCGGCATGCGTGATATTGCAGCACTGGTGCAGGTAATAACCGAAGCCGTTCAGCGCGGTGAAGACATCGGAAGCGAAAACGTTTTGCACCGTTACGAGGAATGGCGCCGCTTTGACAATGCCGCCCTTGGGATGGCGACAGATGCTATTAACCGACTGTTTTCAAACGACAACCCGCTGCTACGTTTAGGGCGTGATTTGGGCATGGGCATCGTGAACGCGGTGCCACGATTGCGACGTGGGTTTATTCGCGAAGCAGCCGGACTGACCGGAGAGTTGCCGCAGTTGATGCGCTAGATTAGTCTAAAATCCGCGCTTCATCGACCAACATCACCGGAATACCGTTGCGGATCGGATAGGCCAGATTGGCCGATTTCGAGATCAGTTCCTGCGCGTCAGCATCGTATTTCAGGGTCGTCTGTGTCCGAGGGCAAATAAGCGCCTCTAGCATGCGGCGGTCAGTTTCAGTGCTCATTGCATCATGTCTCCGTCTAGGCCACCGCGCAGGGTGTATTCGATTAATGTGACCAGCGTTTCGCGGCGCGTCGACAGTGACGGGGCCTCGAGCAGGGCTTGTTTTTCTTCGGGGTCAAAATCCAACATCATCGACAGCGAATTGATCAGCAATTCGTCATCAGCGTCGGTCAATGTTTCCCAGTCAGCATTCAAACCGCGGGCTTCAAAAAACTGGCTTAGCTTGTTCAGGAACGGTTCGCGGTTGAACACAGCGTCCTTTTCCATCGCGCCTAGGTCACGGTCAAAACCGTCCCAGTTCACTTCGCAACGGCGATAAGGGGCGAACCCGTCTACTTCTTTTGTCACTCGAAACCGCGACACGCCGGCCAGCGTAATCATGTAACGACCGTCTTCGGTTTCGGAAAACTGCGTGATGCGCCCGGCACAGCCGATTGTGTGCAAACCGTTGCCGTCACGTCCGGGAACCTCATTTGGTTGCACCATGCCGATCAGACGTGTGTCCGATTTCAACGCGTCATCGAACATTTGCAGATAGCGCGGTTCAAACAAATTCAGGGGCAGCCGCGCGCGGGGCAACAACAACGCACCCGGCAACGGGAACACTGGAAGGACATCGGGGAGATCAGCTGGTTTTATCATAAACGACGACCTAGCGCGCTGAGTGGATTAGGCAAAGATCATCGAGCTAAGCTTGCGCCGCCCGGTCATTGCGACAGGGTCGTTTGGCTTTAGCGCGTCGAAAACGGTAAACAATTGCGTCTTTGCAGCGCCCTCGTTCCAATCACGATCACGGCGGAACAGCTCGAGCAGTTCGTTAACGGCACCCTCTGCATCGCCATTTGCGTGCAATGCTTGGGCCAAATCGAAACGCGCCTGATGATCATTTTCATCAGCAGAAACTGCCGCCTGCAAATCATCAACAGGTCCTGCACCAGCAGCTTGGCGTGCCAATTCTAACTGCGCCGCGGCTGCTTCTAATTCTGGTGCAGTCGAGATTTCGGCCGATGCCCCGTTCAGGATTGCTTCGGCCTGATCAAGGTCGTTCAGGGCGATGTGCGAGCGTACCAAACCGCCATAGGCACCTGCGTGGCTTTCGTCTTCTTCGACGATCGCTGCAAACGTTTGGGCCGCATCAGACGCATCACCTGCGGCTAACATTTCTTCGGCGGCTTCAACCGCTGCATTCAAATCATCGGCAGGCGACGTGCCACCACCAGCAGCAATCACACGATCGACAAAAGCGTTCAATTCAGACTGCGGAACCGCGCCCTCGAACCGGTCAATGGGCTGGCCCTGATAAAAGGCAAACACGGTCGGGATCGACTGGATCTGCAAATGACCTGCAATCGCTTGCGCATCATCGACGTTGATCTTGACCATTTTCACAGCGCCATTGGCCGCACGCACAGCGGATTCCAATTGCGGACCAAGCGTTTTGCACGGCCCACACCAAGGCGCCCAAAAATCTACGATCACAGGAACGGTTTGGCTGGCCTCAACCACATCCGCCATAAACGACGCTTCGGTCGCATCTTTGATCAGATCAGCATCAACTGGGGCGGGTTGGCCCATCAAATCCATCATGTCATTCTCCTTCGAGGTTGCAGCCTATATGAAACCTGCGCGGGCAAAAACCAAGGGCTCAGGCCCAACCAATTGGCGTTAAAGGTCGAATGTCGCAAACACCGGCGCGTGATCCGATGGTTTTTCCCACCCGCGCGCATCATGCAAAATGTGGCTGGAGTGAGCAGATTGGCGAATATCACCCGTTGCCCAAACGTGATCCAGACGACGACCTTTGTCGGCCACATCCCAATCTTTGGCGCGGTACGACCACCACGAATACAGCAATCCATCAGGAATATCGGCGCGGGTCACATCATGCCAATCGCCCGATTCCATAACCTCGTTGAAATGCTCGACTTCGGTTGGTGTGTGGCTGACAATCTTAAGAAGTTTTTTGTGATCCCAAACGTCATCTTCGCGTGGGGCGATGTTCAAATCCCCCACAAGGATCGATTTCTTTGGCGTCTCAGCGCGGAACGCATCGCGCATATCTGTCAGGTAATCCAGCTTTTGACCGAACTTTTCGTTCACCTCGCGGTTCGGCAAATCACCGCCCGCAGGAACATAAAAGTTGTGAATGGTAACGCCATTTTCCAGCTTGCCGGCGATGTGACGCGCATGGCCCAGATTGGCGTGATCTTCGGCCCCGGCCTCGACCATTGGCATCTTGGACAGGATCATAACGCCGTTATACCCCTTTTGACCGCGCGCAACCATGTGGGTGTAGCCAAGGGCCGCGAACCCATCGAGCGGGATTTTTTCAACGGGGCTTTTGCATTCTTGCAGGCACAGCACGTCAGGGGCGTTTTCACCCAACAGCTTCAGCACAAGCGGCTCGCGCAGGCGAACCGAGTTGATGTTCCAAGTGGCAAGAGTGAATGACATGGCGCGCGCTCCGATATTGAATGTGCGCGCAGCTTAGGCCGCGCGCAGTTTGGGCGCCATGCTATTTGTGATCCGTTTCGTGCGCTAAATGCCGTTGGGGGCCATCAAAACCTTGCCCTTACGTTCGCCCGCCCACGAATATTTAGCCGCGTCAGCGATTTCATCCAGCGTGAATACTTTGTCGATTGGGGCGTGCAATTCACCCTTGGCAACGGCGGCGGTGAGGGACGCGTAAACGCCCATGCGTTCTGCCTTGCTGGCCTTTTCAAACCACAGCACCAGCCAGAACCCACGCACAACAATATCGTTGAAAATCAACGCTGCAGCGCCCAAAGCGGACGGCTGATTTGACATGCCACCATAATTCACCAACGTCGCGCCGCGTTCTAGCGTGTCGGCCAACCGGCCTGCTGTATCGCCTGCAACCGCGTCAACGGCCAGCTTCATTTTCACGCCAGTTGCCTTGTGCACGTCTTTTGCCAAATCAGGGCTATCGACGATCACAACGTCTGCGCCAATTGCTTTCATATCGGCAACCGCGGTTTCGCGGCGCACCACGTTCACAACGTTAATGCCGCGCGCTTTGGCCAATTGAACGATGTAGGTGCCGACTGCGGAATTGGCGGCAGATTGGATCATCCAGTCGCCTTTTTCCAGCGTGACAAATTCAGTCATCAGCAATTGCGCGGTCGCAGGGTTCACCATCATCATGCACAGCTGGTCAACGTCACCTTCGGGCATCGGGATCAGGTGGCGAATGTCGGCCACAACTTCGGTCACCCACGTGCCGGCACCCGCTGGCAACAAGACCAACTGACCAACCGCAATGCCTTCGCCGTTCACTTCGGTGACGCGGCCAATTCCTTCGTTTCCGGCGGTGGCAGGCAAAGGTGGGCGAACGCCATAATTGCCAGAAATCTGGATCAAATCACTGGGGTTGATTGGCGCACGCAAAACATCGACACGGCATTGTCCGGCAGCCAGAACTTCGGCCTCGACTTCGATAACCTTCAGCACCTCAACAGGGTTACCGAATTCTTCGTAAATGACCTTTTTCATCGCATCGCTCCCAAATGTGTTTGGGGCAACATGTCAAAGGTGGTGCGATTTGACACGACAAACCTCACGTCACGAATGTCGGGCGTTCAGGCAAAAAAAGACCGGGCACAAAGGCCCGGCCAAGTCCAACAGGGAGGTGCACGTCATAACCCGGACGTACGGCGGAAACTGTGTTTACGTTTCTACCTGAAGTTAGGTTAACAAGGTTTGAACGTAATGCAATAAGCAACAACAAGCTGCTTATGCCATCAGACGATACCCGCCAGATTCGGTGACAAGAAGGCGAACATTTGACGGATCAGGTTCGATTTTCTGACGAAGACGATAAATATGTGTTTCTAGGGTGTGGGTCGTCACACCTGCATTATAGCCCCAAACCTCGTGCAGCAGAACGTCGCGCGCAACCACACCATCGTTGGAACGGTATAGAAACTTGAGGATATTGGTCTCTTTTTCCGTCAGACGAATCTTTTTATCATCCTCGGTAATCAGCATCTTCATCGACGGTTTGAACGTGTATGGCCCAAGGGTGAATACGGCGTCTTCGGACTGTTCATGCTGGCGCAGTTGGGCGCGAATACGGGCCAAAAGCACCGGAAATTTGAACGGTTTGGCGACATAGTCATTTGCGCCGGCGTCCAGACCCAAGATCGTGTCGGCATCACCGTCGTGGCCCGTCAGCATCATAATCGGGCTTTTCACGCCTTGTTTGCGCATCAAACGGCACAGCTCGCGGCCATCGGTGTCGGGCAGGCCAACGTCCAGAATCACCAGATCGTACAGCGCCTCTTTGGCCCGATCCATTGCGTCATGACCATTGGCGGCCTCGAATACGTCGAAATCTTCAGTCATGATCAACTGTTCGCTCAGCGCCTCGCGCAAATCGTCGTCGTCATCGACCAGTAGAATTTTTTTCAGTTGTGCCATCGGGCCGCTCCCTTTTGTATTGATTAACAGATGTGTGTGCGCGTGTGATCAAACAAGTTTTATGGCACCACTCTCACAGCCTCGTGTCGCAGGCGGGGCAATTGTTTCAATTCCCTACGGTTTGCCCTAGATATTTGGTCCAGAATAGTCAGAAAGTGTAACATGACTTTTGCACCTACAATCATCGAACGACTGGCCCGCGCCCGCGCAGATTTGCGAATGGGTGTGCCAATCGTATTGACCGGACAGAAATCTGTCGTTGTTTTGGCCGCCGAAACGCTGGATGCCGCCCGACTGGGTAATGTGCTGGCCATGGGCGGCGCGCCGGTTTTGGCGATCACAGCGCGGCGGGCTGAAACCCTCAAGGCGCGGGCCTATGACGGCGATGTTGCGCGCGTGACATTGCCCGACGACGCGGGGCTGACGTGGGTGCAATCTATCGCTGATCCAGCGGACGATTTGCGCGCCCCGATGAAAGGGCCGTTGGCGACGGTTCGCGATGGAAACGCTGATGCCCACCGCGCGGCGATTGCGTTGACCAAGGCGTCGCGATTATTGCCCGCAGCATTGGTTTTAGATGTGCAAAACGGGGCTGCTTTTGCCCACGAACACGGGCTAACTGATCTGTCGCTAGAACTGGCGAAACCGCATTTGGTGGCCAGCAGTCCGCTGCATCCCGTGGTGCATGCCCGCCTTCCGATGGATGTCTCAGAGGCAGGTAGATTGCATATTTACCGGCCCGAAGATGGCGGCGAAGAACATTACGCCATTGAAATTGGTCGCCCAGATCGCAGCAAGCCCGTGCTGACACGCCTGCATTCTGCCTGCTTTACCGGCGATGTTATGGGCAGTTTGAAATGCGACTGTGGCCCGCAATTGCGCGGCGCAATGGCACAGATGGGAACGCTTGGCACGGGCGTGCTGTTGTACCTGAACCAAGAGGGGCGCGGCATCGGTCTTGCGAACAAAATGCGCGCCTATTCCCTGCAAGATCAAGGGTTTGACACAGTTGAGGCCAATCACAGGCTTGGATTCGAAGACGACGAACGTGATTTTCGCATTGGCGCGAATATCCTGAAATCCATGGGGTTTTCAGCCGTGCGTTTGCTGACGAACAACCCCAAAAAGGTCGAAATGATGGAATCGAGCGGCGTCAAAGTGACTGAACGCGTGCCTTTGAAGGTTGGTGAAAATCGCCACAACACCGCGTATCTGGCAACCAAAGCCGCAAAATCAGGACATCTTTTGTAATGGACCTCACGCTGTTCCTTAGCTTTCTGGCGGCCACCGCGATCATCGTCTGCACACCCGGCCCATCCGTCGCATTGGCCAGTAGCCAAGCCGTGCGTTACGGACCACGCGCGGCATTGGTTTGCGTGGCTGGTGATGCGTTGGGGTCTGTCGTGCAAATCATCGTCGCAACCGCCAGCCTGCACTATTTGGTCGCCCTATCAGGGCACATTCTGCCCTGGCTACAAATGGCAGGTGGGGCGTATATTTTGTATCTCGCATGGCGCGCGTTGACCGATACCGATGACGTTTCAAGCCCGCAATCAGCCCGCCGCGCATCGTTTTTGTCAGGGTTTTTCGCCTGCGTCACCAACCCCAAATCCATCGTGTTTTTTGCGGCACTTTTCCCTGGATTCATCTCGGCCGAGCACAGCGTTTGGACGCAATCCTTGATCTATGGGCTGATCTTTGTGGTGCTCGATGCTGCATCAATTATCGGCTACGCGTTGTTGGCATTGCAGGCCTTTCGATCGCCTGTTGGCCGTCGGATCAGCGTCGCGACCCTGAGTGGCGTTGGCCTGTTCGGGGTCGGATCGCTACTGATTTACAAAGGTTACAAGGCGTTGTCGCCACAATGAAGCCTGCCGATTTGGTCCTGACCCCCCGTGGTATTCGGTTTTTTGGGCAAACCTATCCCTGTACGATCGGTAAAGGTGGCATAAAAACCAATAAACGCGAGGGCGACGGTGCAACCCCACGCGGTATTCACCGGATTGTGGGAATGCTGTATCGCCCTGATCGAATTGCAAAACCAACACCCTGGGCGCTGCCGATTGGGCCGCGCGATCTATGGTCTGACGACGTGCACGACCAAGACTATAATATGATGGTGCGTGCGCCCTATGCCCATAGTCACGAGGCGTTACGCCGTTCTGATCCACTATATGATCTGGTAATTCTGACCGACTGGAACTGGCCCTATGCCGTAAAAGGGCGTGGGTCTGCGATTTTCCTTCATCAATATCGCCGCCCCGAGTTTCCCACCGAAGGCTGCATCGCATTTCGCCGTGATCATTTGCACGAAATCGCCCGCAAAATCACGACCAAAACCCGATTGATTGTACGTTAACCCGCAACACGATCCCCGAAAATCGCGGATCCGACACGCACGTGCGTGGCCCCCAATGCAACGGCGCGTTCGAAATCACTGCTCATCCCCATGGATAGGCCGGTCAAACCGTTGCGCGCGGCCATCTTGGCGAGCAATGCAAAGTGCAGCGACGGTTCTTCGTCTACTGGCGGGATGCACATCAGCCCTTTGATTGGTAGGTCAAGCGCCACACAATCAGCCACAAACGCATCGACATCCAAGGGCATAACCCCGGCTTTTTGTGGCTCTTCGCCGGTATTTACCTGAATAAACATGTCCGGACAGTGGCCCATTTCCTGCGCGAGGCGGGCAAAAGTAGTCGCCAATTTCGGGCGATCCAGCGTGTGGATGGTTTGAAACAGCTCAAACGCCTGACGGGCTTTGTTGGATTGCAGCGGGCCGATCAAATGCAGATCAATGCCGTCGTACTGCGTGCGAAAGTCTGGCCATTTTCCGGCGGCTTCTTGCACTTTGTTTTCGCCAAAACAGCGGTGTCCTTCGGCAAGAACTGCGGCGACGCGTTCGTTTGGTTGAACTTTGCTAACCGCGATCAATTGAGCGGCATCGGCGCTGCGCCCTGCGGTGTCCAGTGCTGCGGCCATACGTTCGGAAATATCGGTTAGTGCCATGTCGCGTCCCCTGCGTCTGCCCGACCTGGGCTTTGGCGTACACAACAATACTGGGGCACAAAAGAAAAGAGGCGGCTCCGAAGAACCGCCTCAAATCGTTTAAATGTCAGTCAACTTAGAAGTTGAAACGGACACCCAAATCGGCGCGTGTGATACCGGTGAATTGCTTAGCAACACCACCACGGATGGACGTACCGCCACCCATGTCGTGGTTCACGTCGATACCGTATGAGTCGCCGTTGTAAGACTGTACGCCAGCTGCTGCTGCGTTACGGTCAGACGTGTCGCCTGAACGATCTGCGTAGTACACTTCAACGTTTGTCGCTGCGCCTACGTCGAAACGACCGGCCAGAACGAATTGGTCGCCGGATGTGCCGTTGTCAGCATATGCCAACGTAACGTCTGCGATACCGATCGTGCCACCAACTGAGAACGCGAGCTCTGTGTCGGTTGCTGCTGTGGAGTCTTGTACACCCAAAGCAACTGTCCAACCGGAGAACGTGTACGCAGCGTGTGCTGCAACGCGGCTGTTCGTGTCAGATGCAGAGATGTGCAAGGACAGATCGCCAGCAGAGTACATTACTTCAACGCCGTTGGCTGCTGCTGCGCCGGTGCCGCCTGAAGAGTACGCATCGCCTTGGAAGTTATAGGCTGTGTAGTCGTAGCCCAAACCTGTCAGACCCAAATCGATTGGGTACATGCCTGGCATGAATTCCAGAGCGCCGAAGATGTTACCTACGCCGACTTCCAAGCCACCAGTGCGAGCGAAGAAACGTGCAGAGTTGATGCCCGTGCCTGTGCCGCCAGTGTTTTGTTGGATACGAACGCGTGCACCAAATGTAACGCCAGCGTCTGATTCTGCTGATGCGTCAATTTGCAGACGGTAACGGTAAGTTACGTCTGTTGAGTTCGTGTCATCTGCTGTGTCCAGCAAAAGGTCAGCGCCAGCTGCGGTGTTGTAGTTCAGACCAAAACGACCGTAGCCGCCAAATGTTACGTCTGCTGCGGCCATACCAGCTGTTGCGATCAGAGCTGTTGTGGCGAAGAGAACTTTTTTCATGAGTTATCCCTCGGATTTGAATTTCACATGCCCACCCGGGGAATCCGGAGAGGGCTTGAACGGTGTTTCGCTCTTTACCCCCTGCCTTGGCAAGGATTGCGCCGCTTGCGAATGTAATGTGCCTAAGAATGGTGCAGCTTTGCCACACCCGTATCTGGCGGCACGGCACTATAGGTTTCGCAACTGCCCCCTACATTGCGCCTGAACACTATACTGTATCAAACCGACAATCATCTTGCCCCTTGCACGTGCGTTATGTAGATCATGTGAAAAGAGGGAAAAGGACAGCTGATATGCAAGCAGGCACCTTTATCAGGATGACAGTGGCAATTGCGGCGGTTTCAACGCTGGTCGCATGTGGTGGATATCGTGGTTCACCCGCGACGGAACGTTCGCAACAGTACACCGATCCAAACAATCCGAACAACATCGATACAGAGAACACCATCTGGAATGCGTTTAATCGCAAGTCGACTGAAACCAATGTTTTGGTCAACAAGTACATCTGGTCTGCGACGATCGAGGTTCTTAATTTCCTGCCGGTCCAATCGGTTGACCCGTTTACCGGCGTCATCGTGACAGGCTACGGTACCCCACCCGGTGGTGGACGCTCCTACCGTGCAACGGTTTTGATCAATGATCCTGCCCTTGATGCCCGATCTTTGAATGTCGCCCTGCTGACACGCAGTGGCCCTGCATCTGCCGCAACCATCCGCGCGATTGAGGATGCAATCCTGTCACGCGCGCGCCAACTGCGCATTGCCGACAACAAGCTCTAACGCCATTTCATATCGCGATAAGCGTTGCGCCGGGCCTGCAGTCTTAATGACCGAAGGTCCGGCGTCTTTATGTAAAACACCTGCTTATTCACAGGACACTTTGCCCGATGCCCGCATACACCCCATCCGAAATCGAAGCCCGCTGGCAAGCTGCCTGGGACAAGGCCGACATTTTCACCGCCAAGCGTGACGAATCAAAACCCAAGTATTACGTGCTGGAAATGTTCCCCTATCCGTCGGGCCGTATCCACATGGGCCACGTGCGGAATTACACGCTGGGCGACGTGATTGCGCGTTACAAGATGTCGACGGGCCACAACGTATTGCACCCGATGGGCTGGGACGCGTTCGGAATGCCGGCGGAAAACGCCGCGATGGCGATTGGCGGGCACCCCCAAACCTGGACCTACGACAACATCGCTGAAATGCGCAAACAGATGAAACCGCTAGGCTTGTCCATCGACTGGTCTCGTGAATTTGCCACCTGTGATCCGGAATACTACGGCCAACAACAGGCCTTGTTCCTTGATTTCCTTGAGGCAGGTTTGATCCATCGCAAAAACGCATCCGTGAACTGGGACCCTGTCGACATGACGGTTCTGGCCAACGAACAGGTTATCGACGGCAAAGGCTGGCGATCCGGGGCCGAAGTCGTGAAACGCGACCTGACCCAATGGTTCTTTAAAATCTCGGATTATGCGGATGAATTGAATTCCGCGTTGGACGGCCTTGATAACTGGCCCGCCAAGGTCCGTTTGATGCAGGAAAACTGGATCGGCGAATCGCGCGGTCTGCAATTTGCGTTCTCGACTGTCGACGCGCCGCTGGGCCACGACCGGATCGAAGTGTACACAACCCGCCCTGACACCTTGATGGGCGCGTCGTTTGTGGGCATTTCCGCAGATCACCCGCTGGCCAAATCACTAGAGGCCGACAACCCCGACCTTGCCGCGTTCTGTGCTGAGTGCCGCAAAGGTGGCACCACGGCCGCCGAAATCGAAACTGCGGAAAAGATGGGTTTCGACACTGGTATCCGCGTGCGTCACCCGTTCGACACAGCGCATGAATTGCCCGTCTACATCGCCAACTTTATCCTGATGGATTACGGCACCGGCGCGATCTTTGGCTGTCCGGCCCATGACGTGCGCGATTTCGAATTCGCGACCAAATACGAATTGCCGATCATCTCGACCTATTTGCCAACCGAAGAATCAGACGACGTGCTAAGCGAAGCTTACGTGCCCGCCAAAACCGAAACCGTGTTCTACAATCGTGGTTTCGCAGGCGAAGCGACACAAACCGGCGAGGCAGCAATTCACGCAGCCATCGATTTCTGCGAAGAAAACGGCATCGGCCAAGGCGTCACCAAGTACCGTCTTCGCGATTGGGGCCTATCGCGCCAACGCTATTGGGGCGCACCAATTCCTGTTGTGCACTGCGATTCTTGCGGCGTCGTTCCAGAGAAAAAAGAAAACCTGCCCGTCGAACTGCCCTTTGATGTGGAATTCGACACGCCCGGCAACCCGCTGGACCGCCACCCGACATGGCGCAACGTGCCTTGCCCGTCGTGCGGCAAACCTGCGACCCGCGAAACCGACACGATGGACACGTTTGTTGATTCGTCGTGGTATTTCGCGCGCTTCACCTCGCCGCATGCCGACACGCCAACCGTCGCCGAAGACGCGGCATACTGGATGAACGTCGATCAATACATCGGCGGCATCGAACACGCGATTTTGCACCTGTTGTATTCCCGCTTTTTCGCCCGCGCGATGGAAATCACGGGCCACTTGCCGAAATCGGCCGTGGAACCGTTCGACGCGCTGTTCACCCAAGGGATGGTCACGCACGAATGCTACACTCCGAAAGGTGGCGATGAAAAACGTGGGCCGTTCTTTTTCCCCGAAGAAGTCGACCGCGACGCACGGATCAAGCTGGACACGGGCGAGCCGATCGAGATCTTTCCCTCTGTCAAAATGTCGAAATCCAAAAAGAACGTCGTTGATCCGCTCGAGATTATCTCGAACTACGGGGCGGACACAGCGCGTTGGTTTGTGTTGTCGGATTCCCCGCCCGAACGGGATGTGGAATGGACAGTGTCCGGCGCCGAGGCATCGTTCAAGCACCTGAACCGCGTCTGGAATATCTGTGATCGCATCAGCGAAATGGATAAGACTGCCGCAGGTTCCGGCGATGACGACCTGCTGCGCGCGATGCACAAAACCATTCACGATGTGACAGTCGGCGTCGAATCGTTTGGCTTTAACGCTGCCATCGCCAAGCTGTATGGCTTTACCGCCGCTTTGCAAAAATCCAAGGCGGGGCATGCGACTCAACGCACAGCCATCATGACGCTGGCGCAATTGATGGCCCCGATGACGCCGCACTTGGCCGAAGACATCTGGGCACATCAAGACGGCGAAGGCCTGATTATTCGCGCGCCGTGGCCCGTCGCCGACGAGGCAATGCTGATTGATGACATGGTCACGCTGCCGATCCAGATTAACGGCAAACGGCGCGGCGAAATCACGGTTCCCGCCGATATGCCAAAGGACGAGGTTGAAAAACTCGCTCTTGCCAGCCAAGCTGTGCAAAAGGCTCTCGATGGTGGGACGCCTAAAAAGGTCATCGTTGTGCCTGGGCGGATTGTGAATGTCGTGGTTTAAACTTCTTATCGCGTTACCCCTGTTGGCCGCGTGCGGGTTCACCCCCGTTTACGGCCCCGGCGGCGTGGGCAATGCACTGCAAAACAACCTGTTGGTGGATGAACCCAGCACGCGTCAGGGATTTTTTCTGACCCGCCAAATCGAAGACAGATTGGGCCGTGCCGCAGACCCCGCCTATGGCCTTAGCGTGAAGTTGAAAACCTCAGAAGAGGGGCTTGCCATTGACGGCGACGGCGACATTGAGCGCTACGACATCTTGGGGTCAGCAGACTACGTACTGCGCAATTTGACGACTGGCGCGATCGTCAGTTCCGGCACCGTCAACGGGTTCACGGGGTATTCGACAACCGGAACCACCGTCGCGTCATTGTCCGCACAACGCGACGCGACAGAACGCTTGATGACCCAACTTGCCGATCAAATCGTCACACGCCTGTACTCAAGCCCTGACCTGTCATGAAATTGACCCGATGAAATTGGCCGGCGCGCAGGCCAACGGATATTTTCGCAAACCCGAAACCGACAAAACCGGCCTGCTGATTTACGGCAGTGACGCTATGCGCGTGGCCATCAAACGCCAAGAAGTCATCGCCGCGTTGATTGGCCCCCAAGGCGAAGAAGAAATGCGCCTGACGCGAATTCCGGCAAGTGAACTGCGCAAGGATTCGGCCATGCTGCTTGATGCAGTAAAGGCGATTGGGTTCTTTCCCGGCCCGCGCGTTGCCTTTGTTGAGGACGCAAATACCTACGTTGAAGCCACGATCATTGATGCGCTTGAACAGTGGCAAACCGGCGATGCGCAGATTGTCGTGACGGCAGGCGCGCTGAAACCGACGTCCAAAGTTCGCAAAGCATTTGAAGGGCACCGCAATGCCTATGCCGTCGGGATTTACGACAATCCCCCAACCCGAGAAGAGATCGAAGCAGCCCTTCGCACAGCAAATCTAGACGTCCCGTCTGGTGACGTGATGAATGTGCTGAATGATCTGGCACAATCCATTGATCCGGGTGATTTTCGCCAGACGCTGGAAAAGATCACGTTGTATAAACTGAACGATTCCTCGGCCCTGAGCGCCGAAGATATCGCGGCCTGCGCACCGACTTCAACCGAGGCAGACATCGACGATATTTTGATGGTTGTCGGGGACGCGCGCGCTGAACAAATCGGGCCCGTGTTGCGCAAATTGCAAGCCCAAGGCGTGAACGCTGTGACCCTGTGCATCGGGGCCATGCGCCATTTCAGATCGCTGCACCGCGTGGCCTGCGACACCACCGGACGCCCACAAGTTTGGGGCCCGAACAAAGACCGGATCATGGCCCAAGCCCGTCGTTGGGGACCTGCCCGTTTGGAAACTGCGCTGACCGTTTTGACAGACACCGATCTAACGCTGCGATCGGCAGGGCAAAACGCGCCCGCCATGGCATTGGTCGAGCGCGCTTTTATCCGGATTGCGATGCTTGGATCGCGTTAGATCGCGGTTTCTAAACCTCGACTGACGGGGCGAACATCGCCATGATTTCCGCCTCTGTCATTTTGTGCGTGTCGTTGGCAAACGCGTAGCCATCCGGCTTTTTATCGATGTAGATTTCACCACTCAGGGCGATCCCGTTCGGGTCATCCAGCGTGCCAAGACCGATGTAATGCGTACCAAAATGTGGGCCCGGCGCGGTAATACGGCTATAAATATTGCAGCCACATGTCGTGCAAAACGCCCGCTCTGCCCATGGGGACGAGGTGAAGGTCGTCAGGGTATCAGCGCCCGAAATTTCAAGCTGGTCAGCCGCGACTTGGATGCCCAAATAGACACCGCCGCTCCACTTGCGACACATGCCACAATGGCACGCGCGGGTTTCTGTTACCCTGGATTTGATTGTGTAAGTGACGCCGCCGCAAAGGCAGGTTCCGGACTGTGACATAGGTTTGCTCCTTAATGTTTCTGGAGCATTCCTACATCTGTATCCTGTCAGCTTCTGTCAGCATGAAAATCGGTGTGAATTCCAAGATGTCGCGCGGCCGAAATGCCGGCCCAACGACCCGTTGCGAAACATGCGGTCAACAAGTAACCGCCTGTCGGTGCCTCCCAATCCAGCATTTCACCGGCAACAAATACACCCGGGCGGTCGTGCAGCATCAAGGCTGGATCAACCGCTGACCACGCCACACCGCCGCTTGTTGAAATCGCCTGATCCATTGAATTCAATCCAGTGTACGGAACCGGCAATGCTTTGATCAGGCTGGCCAATTCAGCGGAATCTTCGGGCAATGGACGCGCCCATTCTTGCAGCAATGCGATCTTTACCGCTGACAGTCGCAAGGCCTTGCGCAAGTGGTTGGACAGGCTGGCTTTGCCACGGGATTTTAGCAGACGCGCACGAATGTCAGTGACGGTTTGATCCGGCAGCAAATCAATGTGCAAGGCTGCACCACCGCGCAATGTTGCGGACAAAGAATAGACGCCGCCGCCCTCTAGACCGCCAGACGATACAACTGCTTCGCCGCGCGAAACGTCGGTGCCTGCGGACCATGCGACACCTTTGATCGGGCCGCCAAAATGGCGACGCATGTGATCAGTCCAATCGACAGTAATGCCGACGTTCGCAGGGCCAAATGGCACAGTTTCAACACCCAGCGTATCAACCCACGCACCGTCGGACCCTAGGCGCGCCCAGCTGGCACCACCCAGCGCCAAAACGGTCACATCCGCGTACACAGTTTGCGGGCCTTCCGGAGTTGCAAAGCCCAGCGCATCGCCGTTCCAGCCGGTCCATGACCACCGCGTTTGACGTTGCACACCTAAGTCATCCAAACGTTGGAACCACGCGCGCAGCATCGGGGATGCTTTCATCGCTTCGGGAAAAACACGGCCCGATGACCCGGAGAAAACCGGCTGCCCTAAACCCTTGGCAAAGGCCTGAACTTTTTGCGCATCAAACACGGACACCATCGGGCGCAGTTCTTCGGATGCAGCGCCGTAAGCATCCAAAATGGCCTCGAGCTGTTCGTCTTTGGTCAGGTTCAAACCCGACTTTCCAGCCATCAAAAACTTGCGGCCCATTGACGGTTTAGCGTCGTAGATCGTGACCGAAACACCGGCCCGTGCCAACATTTCTGCTGCCATCAAACCCGCAGGACCGCCACCAATGACTGCTGCTGTATTGCTCATTTTACGAGACCTTTCAGGTCGCCCTTAATCTCAACCACACGGTGGGGATAGGGAATTTCTATGGAGTTTTCTTTCAGCGCGTTCCACACTAGAAACAGCACGTCCGAGCGGAATTTGTTACGCCCGTCATCGATACCATTCACCCAGAATTCGACGACAAAATCAATGCCGCTGTCGCCAAATCCGGTCAGTTCGCAATCTGCTGGAAACGGGTCATCCAACACTTCGGGGTGTTTGGCGACGGCGGCGTTGATGATCGCCGGAACGCGGTTGATGTCGGTGTCGTAGCTGACGGAAAACACGACTTCGTAGCGGTTGGCAGACCCTGAATCAGAATAGTTTACGACCCGTGTGGTAATGAAATCTTCGTTCGGGACAACGATCCAGCGGCCATCGTAGGTTTCTAGAATTGCGGCGCGCGCGGTCATTTTAACAATCGTGCCCGCCTCGCCGCCGTCCAGTTCAACGTAGTCGCCAACCGTCGCTTGGCCTTCGACCAACAGGATGACGCCAGAGATAAAGTTTGATGCGATTTTTTGCAGACCAAAACCAAGGCCAACACCAATCGCACCACCAAACACGGCCAGCGCGCTCAGGTTGATGCCCATGATGTTCATCAGCAGCAGGAACGCGATGCCAAAGATCGAGAATTCAATACATTTCGCGGCAAGCTGGCGCAGCGACGGGCGCATTTCTTCTTGTTTGTGAATGAATTGCGAGGACTGTTGATTGGACCAGCCACCCAGCCAGAACAGCAACGATCCGGCAATAATGCCGCGTACCAGCGCCATGACGGAAAAGCCGATGTTGCCGATGTTGATCTGCATCGCGCTGAGCTGCACTTGGGCCACATCAAGCAGACCCAAGGCATAAAGGGCCGCAATCGGAACAAAGATAAACTTGCCGATCAGTTTCAGGAACGGGTCCGAAATAATGTCGCGCACCAGTGCCCGCACGGCCAGAAACATAAAGACGCGTTTGCCGAAACCGATAACCGCAGCGCTGTCAAAGATCGAACCAACAACAGTTTCCCCAATCGCGGTCAACGCGTAGGCGAACAGCGGCATCAACAGCGGCAGAAACAGCATGATAAAGCGGCGCGGGGCGGCAAAGATGTTGGTGCTTTCGCCGGGGTTCAGCAAATTTTCGGCGAACGGGCGTACCCGACGCGTGATAACAACAGCCGCCACATAGGCCAGAATTAAGACGCCAAACTGGGTCCACGCCGCAGGGCTTAACAGCCACCCTTGGGCCATATCCCAACCTTGTTGAAGATAACCGGCTGCGGTTTGAACCATTTGTGGCTGCTGAGAAAGATCAATACCAAACATGTTCGCCGCTTGCCCCGTCAAATCTGTGATGCACGTCTCTGTTGCCTATAGTGCCCGTGGACGCAAGCGGCATGATGAGGGAGCGTAGCACGACACGCCGCATACGGGCACCGGTTTTCTGGATTATGCGCGCGATGTCACGCCTGTCAGCTTTGGCACATGGCCTTGATCCCTGCCGCGATTTCAGGCTTTGCCGCGACTGTATCTGCACACAGCATCTGCGCCTCGGCCATCAGCGCGTCAGGGTCAACAATCCGGTCTATCAATCCAAAGGCAAGCGCATCTTGGGCCAAAATCTTTTGCCCACCCATCAGGATCAGTTTGGTCCGTGCGGGGCCAATCAGGGCTGTCATACGGGCAGGATCAGAAGGTTGCGGCAAAAACCCCAACTTCATCACTGGATAAAAGAATTTCGCGTTTGGCACGGCAATTCGGATGTCACAGGCCAGTGCCATGCCCATCGCGCCCCCTGCCAACGTGCCGTTCAGTGCTGCAACCGTCAGGCCAGGCAGCCGTGCAATCGCGCCAGACAACCGTTCCCACACATCAGACACGGCAAGCCCGGCTTTTGCCGCCTCAAGGTCAGCGCCGGCGCTAAATACTTTGCCATTGCCTGTCAGGATCAATGCACGCGCAGTGGTGGCGCGTTCCGCAATATCGGCCAGTTCTGACAGCATCGCGTGGGTCAGTGAATTTGCCTTGTCCGGACGGTCAATCGTCACCACCCAAATATCGCCGCTGTCATCTAGCTGGATCATACCAAACCCACCCGACCAAGGATTGCAGCATCGCGCAGTGACACCTCAAGACCGCAGAATTCATCCGCATCCGAGCTGCACATCCACAACAAGGCGCGCGCGGGCCAATCGGCCGGGATGTGAACGTCCCATGCCAGTTCACTAACAGGGTTGATGCCTGACGCCTTAATCTCGCGTTGCATTTGTGTGGCGACTGTTCCAGGTGACAGGCCGATGGCGCGAATGCCGTCTTTGGCGTTTTCCAGATGCAGGCACTGCGTCAACATGTTCGCCGCCGCCTTTGAGGCGCAATAATGGCTCCATGCTTCGATCGGGTAGTGCGCCGCACCGGAACTGATGGTCAAAATACTGCCGCCGCCCTGTTTGATCATCTCGGGCAGCACTGCGCGCATTCCGTTGAACACCCCTTTGACGTTGATATCGATGGCCTCGCCCCAACCTGCGGGATCAGCGGCCGCAAGGTGCGAGATAGGTTCAATCACGCCTGCGTTGTTGATCAACACATCAACCGGACCAAAGACTGCAACTGCTTTTTCGACCGACGCGTAATCCGTCACATCACAGGGCAAAGCCATCGCTTGCGCCCCGATTTCAGCCGCCAACGCATCAATCGCCCCTGCGCTGCGGGCCATCAGCCCGACGTTGGCGCCCTGAGCGGCGAAAACCCGCGCAGTCTCTGCTCCGATTCCACGGCTGGCCCCTGTGATCAGGACGTTCTTTGCTGTCATATCCTTAGGCATATTCATCCGGTACGTTCCTTGATCTGTGGGCAATTCAGACCTGTGGTAAATGGCGCGGGCGGGCGCGTCCAGCCATGACGATGCCTTGCGCCCCTTGACGACAGACCCTTGTGTGTTGACGATAAGTGATTAAATCGACGCTTGAACCAATTTGGGATGCCACATGCTACAATTTTCAAAATCCACTTTTTCCGCCGCCTTGGCTGCCTCTGTCAGTGTCGCGTTCAGCGCGCCCGGGGCCTTTGCTGACGTCACCAACGCAGATGTTTGGGGCAACTGGCGCGGCTACATGGAAGGGTTGGGTTATACCATTTCCGCATCCGAAGGGTCGTCTGGCAACACGCTGACAATCACCGATATTACCATGACCGTGCCCCCGTCAGAAGGCGTTAGCGCAATTTCTGCCGTTCTGCCCAGCATGACGATGATCGAACAGGGCGACGGCACCGTGCGCCTGACTTTGCCGCCACTCAGCCGCTTGGTCGTCAACGTTGATCCTGACGACAGTGAAGCCATCGAGATGAACATCGATTACGCCCAAGACGGGTTTAACATGATTGTTTCGGGCGACGCGGCAAAGCTGGATTATGCGTTTTCAGCCAATTCTGTCACTGCAACATTGGCCGATTTGGTCGTCGATGGCACTGCATTGGGCACCGATTTCGCGCGCGGTAAAATCAGCGTTTCCGACCTGAATGGCACATCGTCAATCACAACCGGTAGCCCGCGTGTGGCCCAGCAAAACCTGAACGCAGGCCGTCTGTCTTATGACATGGATTTCAACGATCCTGACACCGATGCTGTCATCAAAGTCAAAGGCGGGATGGCAAATCTGACATCAACCAACACCTCGATTATTCCGACCGACGGGCCGAACATGCAAGACATGAACGCCATGTTGGACGCCGGTTTTCGCGGCGATGGCACTGTGACGTATCAGAACGGCAATCTGGACATGTCGTTCAGCGGACCAGACGGCGCTGGCACCTTGCAAACCACAACGACAGGCGGGATTTTCGGATTTTCAATGTCATCCAACGGCCTCAGCTATGATGCGGGCCAAACCGATCTGACCGTAAATGCGTTGATGCCAGATGTGCCAATCCCAATCTCGATGAGCATGGCGCAATCCAAGCTGAACTTTGCGATGCCAGTCAAGAAATCGAACGAAGAGCAAGACTTTGCCTTGGGCTTTACCATGGGTGATTTCACGGTCTCGGACATGCTTTGGGGTATGCTTGATCCCGGCGCACAATTGCCGCGCGATCCCGCCACGGTCGCATTGGACCTGACAGGCAAAGCAAAAGTTCTGTTTGATTTCCTTGATGCTGACCAATCTGCCGCGCTGGCTAGCTCAGGTGCAAGCCCGGGTGAATTGAACGCGCTGACATTAAAAAGCCTACTGGTCGATGCGGTTGGCGCACGCCTGTCGGGATCGGGTGATTTCACTTTCGATAACTCTGACACGGCGTCATTCGGCGGCATACCACGCCCCCAAGGCGCGGTTGATCTGAAACTGGTCGGCGGCAACGGATTGCTGGATAAACTGGTCGCGATGGGCCTACTGCCATCCCAACAAGCCATGGGCGCACGCATGATGATGGGCCTGTTTGCCGTCGCAGGCGAAGAACCCGATACGCTGAATTCCAAAATCGAATTCAACGAAGAAGGTCACATTCTAGCGAATGGTCAGCGTATTCAATAAGGCAGTTTGCCTGCGCAAAATCTAACACGGACGACTGAAATTTTCGGGCAATGCTGGCAGACGCGGCATTGCCCGAATTGCATCATCAAGACGGTTCGGGATGCCCGTGGTTTTGGGGCGCGTCGTCGCAAATTTTGTACCAAGACGGCTTTTCACCAAGCGAACTGCCGCAACAACAGCTACCGTCTATCATCTGGGGTTCTCTATTTTAGTTAATCAGAAAAGAACACTGCGTGAACATAAGGAAGCGCTTCAATGTCAGAACCGGCCTGCGCCCTGTTTTAAAAGCCTTCGAAACAAACGCATTTCCGCGCCACCCTTGCATGGCCCCAACTGCCACGTTACCTCATGCTCAAACCCAAACTTTGCGAGGCTTCCATGACGCAGTCCCTTGATGCGCTGACAGACGCACTACTGAATGCCGCCAAACGGGCCGGTGCAGACAGCGCCGACGCCATGGCCGTCCAAGGCACGTCTGTATCTATCGACGTGCGCAGCGGTGGTCTGGAACACGCAGAGCGGTCCGAAGGGATCGACGTTGGCCTGCGGGTGTTTGTCGGGCAGCGGGTGGCAAATGTGTCATCCTCCGATACCTCAACACGCACAATCGAAGAAATGGCACTGCGCGCAATCGCCATGGCCAAAGAAGCGCCCGAAGACCCCTATGCGGGCCTTGCTGATCCGTCGCAATTGATCAAAACTTGGGACATTGACGCACTGGAATTGCACGACCCGACACCAGAACCCAGCCCCCAGGAATTGCAGCGTGACGCCGCTGAGGCCGAGGCAGCAGCGATGGACGTCGCAGGCATCAGCCAAGTGCAATCATCGACCGCGGCATACGGCGCACGCCAAGTCCATCTTGCAGCCTCTAACGGATTTTCAGGCGGCTACGCACGGACCGATCGGGCGCTAAGTTGCGTTGCGATTGCCGGAACAGGCGCTGGAATGGAACGGGATTATTCCGGTGACAGCCGCATTTTTCAATCCGATCTGCGCAGTCCTGCTGAACTGGGGTTAGAATCTGCAACCCGTGCGTTGTCGCGATTGGATGCGCGCAAGCCACCCACCGGCACCTACCCTGTGTTGTTCGACGAACGCATATCATCGTCGCTTATCGGTCACTTGTTATCCGCGATTAACGGTGCGGCCGTGGCACGTGGTGCATCGTGGTTGCGCGACGCGATGGGCGAACAAATTCTGCCCGATCACCTGACGTTGATCGAAGACCCGCATCGCCCACGTGCTGGAGCGTCACGCCCGTTTGACGCTGAAGGACTGCCAACCGCAAAACGCACCGTGATCGAAAACGGCACGCTGACCGGCTGGACCCTAGATCTGGCCAACGCGCGCAAATTGGGCATGACATCGACCGCAAATGCGGCGCGCGGCACGTCATCCGGCCCCTCACCCAGCGTGTGGAACATGGCGCTGACCCAAGGCACCGCGAGCCACGCTGATTTGATCCGCGACATGGGCACCGGCCTGTTGGTGACATCGATGATCGGCTCAACAATCAATCCGAACACGGGCGATTATTCGCGCGGGGCGGCGGGTTTGTGGGTCGAAAACGGCGAAATCATTCATGCGGTGAACGAATGCACAATCGCCGGAAATCTACGCGATATGTTGCGCGCCATCGTGCCAGCCAACGACGCGCGCATGCACCTTAGCCGCGTTGTGCCATCGCTGTTGGTACCGGGAATGACCCTTGCCGGCGCATGATCTTGCCCTTCTGATTGACGCGGCGCGCATGGCCGGACGTGTCGCCACCAGCTTTGCCGGACAAACCGCGCAGCGCTGGGATAAGGCCGACAATGCAGGCCCTGTGACCGCCGCAGATTTAGCTGTGAACGATATGCTGGCGGCCACCTTGCGCCTTGCCCGTCCTGATTACGGCTGGCTGTCCGAGGAATCCGAAGACACCGCCGCGCGCCTGAACACCGAGACTGTTTTTATCATCGACCCGATTGATGGCACCCGTAGTTTTATCGACGGATCGCACACTTGGGCGCATTCATTGGCGATCGCGCATCACGGTGAAATCACCGCTGCGGTCGTTTATTTGCCGTTGCGCGATATGCTTTATACTGCCGCGATCGGGCTGGGCGCGCATCTGAACGGTGTGCCCCTGAATATTCAAAACGACATCCCTTTGACGGGGGCCGCGATCCTGTCGACCAAGGCGAACCTTGCTGAAAATCTGTGGCCAAACGGTGTGCCTGAATTCAAACGTCACCACCGCCCGTCGCTGGCCTATCGCCTTGGGTTGGTTGGCGAGGCGCGATTTGACGGGATGCTGACCCTGCGCCCAAGTTGGGAATGGGACATCGCCGCTGGTGCATTGATCGTGACCGAAGCAGGTGGCACGATTTCGGATAAAACCGGCGCGCCTTTGCGGTTTAACAACCCAAGTCCGTTGCTGAATGGTGTTGTTGCGGGCGGCCGCCAAATGCACGCGGACACAATCGCTGCTTTGAACATCTCTTGACCGACCTGCGCATTTGCGCACACTGACCTTAGTCAAAGGACCAAAACAATGACCCAACGCTTGCACCTCGTCTTTGGCGGCAGACTGGTTGATCCGGCGCGCAAAACCGCTGACGGGAATATCGTTGGAATGCGTCCTGACCGCGCCGTCACATCGACCAAAGAACCGGGTTAAATCAGCATGGCGCAGTCGCTTGGCCTTGTCGCGTATCGCGCCTATGTGCGTCGATCCCAACCGGAACCATACGTGGCACCAGCCCCGCGCCCGAGCGGCGAGGTGTTGTGGATTCACGCCGCTGAAAACGGCAGTCTGCCCGCGGTTCTGGACCTTGCCAGACGCCTGATTGCCCATCGCTACGGGCTGCATATTTTAGTCACCTGCGCCGCGAAAACCCATCTGAATTGCAACGGCATCACGGTGTCCCCGCCCCCCGGCGAACACCCCAGCGACGTGACTGCATTTCTGGATCACTGGCGACCTGACGTTGGCCTTTGGTTGTGGGGGAATTTGCAGCCAAACCTGATCCTTAGCGCGTCGGAAATGGGCATTCCGCTGTACCTTGCCAATGCCGGTCAGGAAGGGTTCGATAACCGTCGTGAACGCTGGTTGCCCGAAGTTGCGCGTGACGTTCTGGCCCATTTCGACCGCATCCTTGTGCGATCAGATGCAGCGATGGCGCGCCTGTCGAAACTGGGCCGAAATCATGCGACAATTGAACAAACTGCGCCGTTGATGCCCGGCGGTCAGGCCCTGCCGTATGTGCACAGCGATTTCACTGATCTGGGGCATGCGTTGTCCGGGCGATCTGTCTGGCTGGCCGCGTCTGTTCAACCGAACGAGGTGTCAATCGTGCTGGCCGCGCACCGTCATGCGCTGCGCCTGTCGCATCGCCTTTTGTTGGTCTTGAATCCTGGATCAGAAGAACAAACCGAAGACTGCCTGCGCCAACTATCGGCCGAAGGATTGCGCACCGCACGTTGGGAAGACGGCGATGTGCCTGACGACAATTGCCAAGTTTTATTGGCCACCGCGCAGGACGAATTGGGCCTGTGGTACCGCATCGCGCCGCTGTCATTCTTGGGCAGTTCGCTAAGTTCCGGCTATGGCGGATTGGACCCGTATCAGGCGGCAGCGTTAGGATCTGCGATTCTGTATGGCCCGAATGTGGGGCGGAATTTATCCAGTTATTCGCGCCTTGCTGCGGCCGGGGCTGCACGGATTGTGAATGACGCAAATGCCTTGGGCGCGGCGGTTTCGCAGCTGATTTCACCTGATCACGCGGCCAGTATGGCGATGGCCGGATGGGATGTGGTATCTGAGGGGGCCGCTGTTACGGACCGGATTATGGACCTGATCCAGACCGCGCTTGATACTCAAGAAGAAGGAAAATCCTGATGCGCCCACCAAAATTTTGGGATCAAGAACCCGGCTGGGCATCGGCGCTATTGGCCCCACTTGGCGCGATATACGCAAAGGCCACCGCCCGCCGATTGGCGAAGGGCGCACCGGTCACATTGGATATTCCCGTGGTGTGCGTTGGCAATCTGAACGCAGGTGGCACAGGCAAAACCCCTACGGTTATTGCTGTCGTGGAACGCCTGCGCGACATGTACCACACACCGCACGTTGTCAGCCGTGGCTATGGTGGATCCCTGCTTGGCCCTGTGTTGGTTGATCCTGCGAAACACACCGCGTCACAAGTCGGGGACGAACCGCTGTTGTTGTCCGCCTTTGCTGATGTCTGGGTTGCTCGCGATCGCGCGGCTGGCGGCAAGGCTGCACAAGACGCAGGGGCCAGCGTGATAGTGTTGGACGACGGGCATCAAAACCCAAGCTTGCACAAGGATATATCAATCGTTGTCGTCGATGCGGCCAAAGGGTTTGGTAATGCGCGCTGTTTGCCTGCGGGCCCGCTGCGTGAACCAGTCGAGGTTGGATTGAAACGTGCGGATCTGCTGCTGTCGATTGGCGATGATGCCGCGCAAACCCAGTTCAAATCGACCCTGCCTACGTCCAGTCCGCCCCACATTCAGGCCGTGCTGGAACCCCTACAAACCGGAATGGATTGGACGGATACGCCTGTTTTTGCCTTTGCGGGAATTGGTCATCCTGAGAAATTCTTTGCCACTTTACGCGCGCTTGGTGCCAATGTCGTTCACGCGGAACCGCTGGATGATCACCAGAAATTGTCGTCCAGCTTACTGGCCCGGCTTGAGGTCGACGCCCGTTCAAAAGGCGCGCAACTGGTGACGACGGAAAAGGATGCGGTGCGCCTGCCTATCGCTTATCGCAGCAAGGTGATTACGCTGCCTGTGCGGTTAAAATTCATCGATGAAACTGTGCTGATGACCGCCCTAAAGGCATTGCCACAACGCTAATGTAGGCCGTGATTTCGATCAGCGGTCCGCGATGCTTTGGTAATCGCCCAAACGCAAATACGCCAATTCGCGGTACAACCGGATCGTCGGGCGCAGACCAAAAAACACCGACCCGATCACGAACAACCATGTGGCGACAAACGTCGTGCTTTCGTTGAAAAACAGAATGCTGCCCATAACGAAAAAATCGCCGCTGAAAAATCGACCATCGAATAGGCGATTTCGCACAAAGCATAGATTTTTCTATGCTCTTCGCTTTGGGTGTGGGCGTCGGGTTGGAATAGTTTCATCCCTGTCTCCTTTTGCGAAGTCACAAGAATTAGCCCCTAGACCTCAATCATCTTCGCCCAGTTTTGGCGCAGGTCGATGCAGCGCCAGTTGAGCATCTGAAAACACGATTGGCGCACGAATTCCCGGCACACCGTCAAGTTCGATTTGCATGCCGCGCGCGACCACCTGGGGGTCATTCATCACGTCGGCCATGTCGTTAATTGGACCAGCCGGCACGCCTGATCCTTCGCATGCCAACAACAAATCATCGCGGTCCCGTTTTGAGGTCGCGGCAGTCAACAGGTCCGTCATTTCAACCCGATTGGCGATGCGGTCGCTGTTGCGCAAGAATTTCGGGTCGGACGCCATCCAATCCAGCCCCAGCAAGCCGCACAAGCGTTGGTATTGGCCGTCATTGCCTGTCGCGATGATGATGTGACCGTCGGCGCAGTCGAACACCTGATAGGGCGTCAAATTCATGTGCGCGTTGCCCATGCGACCCGGTGCATTGCCCGTGGTCAAATAGTTCAACGCTTGGTTTGCGGTCACGGCAACGGCGACGTCCAGCAGCGCCATGTCAATGTGCTGACCCCGCCCTGTCGCGTGGCGTTGATGCACGGCGGCCATGATCGCGGTTGTCGCGTAAATGCCGGTGAAAATGTCGGTAATCGCGACGCCTGATTTTTGCGGCTGGCCTTCGGGTTCGCCGGTAATCGACATCAGGCCTGACATCCCTTGGATGATGAAATCGTAACCAGCGCGATGGGCATAGGGCCCAGTCTGCCCGAACCCCGTGATCGAACAGTAAATCAACGACGGAAACGCGTCTTTTAAACTGTCATAATCCAGCCCGTATTTGGCAAGGCCGCCGACTTTGAAATTCTCGATCAGAATGTCAGCGTCGCTGAGCAGATCCTTAAGGTGGGCCTGCCCTTCGGCTGTTTTGAAATCAATCACAACCGACGCTTTGCCCCGGTTTGTTGAATGGAAATAGGCCGCCGAAACATCATCATCACGCGTGATAAAAGGAGGGCCCCACTGGCGGGTATCATCGCCTGCGGGGCTTTCGACTTTTATGACCTCGGCCCCTAGATCAGACAGCGTCTGGCCAGCCCAGGGGCCAGCCAAAACACGTGCCAATTCAATGACCTTTAGGCCCGCTAAGGGACCAGACGCCGCCATTATTCGGCCGCTTCGTCCAGAATAACCGATATGTCAGCATAGCTCATGTTGGAATATTTAGTGCCGTTGATCACAAAGCTTGGCGTGCTTTCAATGTCGTCTGCGCCGGCTTTGGTCTGATACCATTCAACCAAAGTTTTTGCCTTGGCTTCGTCGTTCAGGCAGCTGTCTAGCATTTCATCATTCATGCCTGCCAAACGGCCAACTTTGCGCAATTCACCAATGATTGCAGCAGGTTCACCCGCGCGCGCCCATGTGCTTTGGCCTTCGAACAACAGGTCTGTTACGCCAAAGAATTTTTCTGGCCCAGCGCAGCGTGCGATCATCGACGCCCAAAGGCCGTAGCGATCAAAGTAAACTTCGCGGAAGACAAAGTTGATTTTGCCGGTGTCGATGTAGTCTTTTTTCAGCGATTTGTAGGTGCCTGCGTGGAACGATGCGCAGTGTGGGCATGTGTAGGATGCATATTCGATCACGGTCACAGGCGCGTCAGGGTTGCCGATCATCATGTCCGGAATGGTTGAGATATCGACTTCTGCGTCTGCATCGCCGTCTGCGTTGTTCACAGATTCGCCAGAACTTGGTGCGGCCAATTCAGTCGATGCGACCTGTGCGACCGTGGCATTTGGTTCGTGTACAAACGCGAAATATGCGCCAACGCCGACCAATGCGGCGACCACCAATGGGATGATTTGTTTCATGTCGTTGTCCTTAGGATAAGCGCAGGATTAAACCTGCGTGGTTTTCTGTGTCATTATATTTGCGCCCAGCCGTTCCAATGCAGCCCGCAAACCTTCGTCTGCGACATGGCTGGCGGATTCGGCGGCGCGCGCCTGAGTGGCGGTGTCGATCTTTCTGGGGCCGGTGTCTTTGGGTTTGTGTTTGAAATCCACTTGGCCCTCAGCAAAACCTGTGGCCGCTGTTTGTGTGATCCGCACCCGTGAAATCGCATTGTAGCCGTAGATCGCATTCACTTTGGTGCGCAGTTGTTCCTTTTGCATTTCCAACATCGGGGCCTGTGCGCCTGTGGTCAGCAATGTCAGCGTTGCCCCCATGCCCCCGCGCCCATACGAGACCTCGACCGGTCGTGCGATTGATGCAACGTCCGCGCCTGCGATCTCGGCCCAGTGGGTCAATAGTTTGGATTGTGCGAATCCTTTGCTTTCAGACGCGCTGCGAATCCGGTCGCTCAGCAAAGTTGCTGTGCGTTTAAACCCTTTTGTTGTGGCGCGGCGTCCGGCCATTGCTATGTTCCCCTGTGTTGGCCGCATCATACCGCAACCACGTGGTCAGACCAGCGAAACAGAACAATAGTAGGGATAAACATTGCGTGATTTGAACCAACAGCTTTTGGAATGGTACGACATTCACGCACGTCCGATGCCGTGGCGCACGCCGCCGCACGATAAACAGGCGGGGATCAAACCCGATCCCTACCGTGTTTGGCTGTCCGAGGTCATGCTGCAGCAAACCACCGTCGCCGCCGTCACCGCCTATTTTAACCGCTTTACCGCGCGCTGGCCCACTGTCGCTGATCTGGCCGCAGCCGAGGATGGCGATGTGATGGGCGAATGGGCCGGCCTTGGCTATTATGCCCGCGCGCGAAATTTGCTGAAATGCGCGCGCGCTGTGGTTGCAGATCATGGCGGTGCGTTTCCTGTGGATCACGCGGCATTGCTTCGGCTGCCTGGAATTGGGCCTTATACAGCGGCCGCGATTTCGTCCATCGCGTTTGATTTGCGCCATGTGGTTGTTGACGGAAACGTCGAACGCGTCATGGCGCGGATGTACGATATTCACACGCCATTGCCTGCTGCAAAACCTGAACTAACCGCATTGGCTGAAGCCCTGACACCCAAAAAACGCCCCGGCGATTACGCCCAAGCCGTGATGGATTTGGGGGCCACTATTTGCACGCCAAAATCACCGGCCTGTGGCATTTGCCCCTGGCGTGATCCGTGTGAAGCACGCAAAGTTGGCACCGCACCCCAGTTGCCAAAAAAGACACCAAAAAAGGCCAAGCCTGTGCGCCATGGCACCGCCTATATTGCCCAGCGCGCGGACGGTGCATGGCTGTTGGAACGGCGCCCTGACAAAGGGCTTTTGGGTGGTATGCTGGGCTGGCCCGGTTCCGATTGGATCGACACTGGCGAACCGCACCCGACAGGCACACCGCCTTTGCCTGCACAGTGGTCTCAAATTGCAGGCGACGTGCGCCATACCTTTACGCATTTTCATCTTATTCTAACGGTTATGAAGGCTGATGTGCCCGCCGATACCACTGGTACGTTTGTTCCGCCGTCAGATTTTCGTCCCTCGGATCTGCCAACCGTGATGCGCAAAGCCTTTGATTTAGCGACAAAATAGGCGCGGCGCTGCGTCACTCTTTATACAGCCCCGAAATCGGCATATTACTACCGCAAAGCACAGCAAGGATGCGCGCTATGACTGTCTCGAACCAAACCTTGAGTAAACTGCAAACTGCCCTGCCATTCTGGCTGTCGCTGGGGCTAATCCCGCTGGCGTTTATTGGTGCGGATTTTGGTGGTTGGACCGTATTTTTGTTGCCGCTGGTCACGTGGTACATGTTTTCCCTGCTGGATTTTGCCGTCGGGCTGAACACCGAAAACGCCGACCCGCAAGCCCCCGAAGAAGACCTGTTTTGGTACAAGGCCATCACCATCGCATGGGCACCGCTGCAATTTCTGACGGTGTTTGGGCTGATTTATTTGACGGCTGGCGCTGACCATTTGGCGACATGGGAAAAGGTCATGCTGTTCTTTGGCGTTGGTGTGATCACTGGCACTGTCGGGATCAATTACAGCCACGAATTGATGCACCAAAAGAACAAAATGGAGCGGCGCATGGCCGATATTTTGCTGGCGATGGTGCTGTATTCGCATTTTCGGTCTGAACATTTGTTGGTGCATCATCGGTATGTCGCAACCCCGCGCGATCCGGTTTCGGCACGTATGGGAGAAAGTTTTTATCGGTTTTATCCGCGCGTTTTACGTCAGTCGTTCTGGTCGGCATGGGGCGCGGAAAAGGCGATGCTGGAACGCCGCGATCGGCCTGTTACCGATTTTAAAAACCCGTTCTGGATGTATTACGCCCTGCAAATCGGCTTTTTGATCCTTGCGCTGATCCTTGGCGGTTGGACAGGCGTTGCGCTGTTTTTGATCCAAGCAGGCGTTGCCATCTGGCAGCTAGAGCTGGTCAATTACATCGAACATTATGGGCTGACGCGCAAACATCTTGGCGACGGAAAATACGAACACGTCAAACCACATCATTCGTGGAACGCCGCACACAAGGCGTCGAACTGGTTGCTGATCAACCTGCAACGCCATTCCGATCACCACTACAAACCGGACCGGCGATTTCCCGTGTTGCAGACCTATTCGGCGGCCGAAGCCCCGCAATTGCCTTATGGCTACCCAATCATGACGATGGCCGCGATGCTGCCACCCCTTTGGCGTCGGGTTATGAACCCGCGCGTTCGAAAATGGCGTGACATGTATTACCCGGAAATTACCGAGTGGACGGCATATTCAAATGCAACCAACCCCCAACCACGTTAATTGGCGCAGGATAACAAGTTCTTAACCCCGATCTGTCAGAAATAGGGCATCTACTGTTCTAAGGGGATTCTTTGTGCACCAAGCCGCCGCTCGCGTTAAATCAACCGAAAGCTTTCTGATTGTCGAAGACAGCCTGTTCGATCAAGAACGCATCACGCGTATTCTATCGCGCAACTATCGCAACGCAGAACTGCACTACGCCAGCACCTTGGGGGCAGCGCGTGAACTGCTGAAAACGCACAGCTTTTCGATGATATTGCTAGACAATAATCTGCCTGACGGCACAGGGGCCAATTTCGTTCTGGAACTGGCGGACAACCCTGTTTTAGCAGACATTCCCGTCATTATGATCAGCGACTGGCCTTCGCCTTTTATGTGGCACAAGGCGCAAACAGCGGGTGTAAAATTTGTCCTCAAGAAGGACGAGTTCCATGCCGGTTATGTGCAATTTGGACTGATGAATGCGCGCCGACCTTCTGGCGCGATGGCACCGGGTTTTAGCGCGCTTGCATCCAAACTGTCTGCGCCTGCGCCAAGCCCCGAATAACCTGACCATCACGCTGAATTAAATCCGCCAGCGTCGGATTTTTTGAATCGGATTCAGCAACCACGCGGGTATAACATTCGTCGCTGATCACCAATGATGCCGACAGTGAACGCGTTAGCGCCTCTAGTCGGCTGGCTACGTTCACTGTGTTGCCAATCACAGCAAACTCTAGCCGGTTCGCCCCGATGTCACCCATCACAACCGGCCCGAAATGCACACCAAAGCTGGCCTCGATCCGCGGTTCATTTCGGGCGACACGCTGTGCATTCCATTGCTCGACAGCAAGTCCCATTGCCCGCGCGCACTGCACGGCACGGGTCGCATCAGTATCCGAAGTCAAAGGTGTTCCAAACGTAGCCATCAGCCCATCGCCTAGGTATTTATCCAGCGTTCCGCCGTGCGCGAAGACTTCGCCCTCCATCATTCCGTGAAACTGACGCAGTAAATCAATAACTTCGCGCGGTTCACGATTGGCGGACCACGTGGTGAAACCTACGATATCGACAAACATTACCGCAACATCCTGGGTCCGAATTTGTTTCAGCGGTTCGTCATTTTGGGACAATTCATCAACCATAGTTGGCGAAAAATAACGCGACAGATTGGTCCGCGCGCGTTCCAGTTTAGCATTGCCCAACACCAAACGTTCAAAGCGCCGCACAGACAGCGCCAGCGTGTAGGCGCAAATCAAATACACCACGACTTCTTGTACGCGGCGGCCCCAATCAACACGGTTCGGGTCAATCATATCTGCCATAAATTGGTGATCCGGCAGCGCAATCCGTATCCCTGCCGTCATCTCGGGATAAGTCACACCAAACCACCAAATCACCGCGCTTCCGATCAACCATGCCCCTGCCCCCCAATGGCCAAGCGCCATAATAGTACGCCACGAATAAGACAGCCCGCCCAACATCAACGTCACAAAAAAGTACAAAAATGCGTTGAATTCATAAACAAATGCCGTGGGCCATTCATCGGTCAGCAGCGGGTTCGGCGCCAACACCGCAAAGGCCAGCAACACGACGTCGATAAAGATAAACGCCAGTTCAGAATTGGACTGCCCCACCCGACCAACGCGGCGCAAAACCCATCCGTTCAAAGCCAAAAGCCCAAGCAAAAACAGCGGATAGATCATTTCCCAACGCGGGTTCAAAATCAGCAACAATACCGCAACTACGGCTAAGGCGGCCCAGCGCGCACGCACGGCCAAATCCAGCCCTTCTTGTTTGTGCTGTTGCAGCGCATCCAACGAAAACTGGTTGCTGTGTTCTGCGTCCGTGACGCTTTCGGTGCTGGTCAAATCAAAAAGTGATGTGTTCGTCATGTGGACCTCGCCGGTTGAAACATCTTATTCCACAAAAAAAGCCCCGCCAACAAGGGCGGGGCAAAGGTGAGTGCCTTGGATTTATGGCCTTGGGTAAAAGGCCGCAGGCACCGGCGGTGTTCGTGAATTCAGTTGATCATCTCGGCACGGATTTGCTGGCGCAGCAGATCGATGGGTACTTTTTTCCCATCTTTTTTGTAGCACCAGTAGGTCCAGCCATTGCAGCTTGGTGCGCCTTCAAGGTGGGCACCGACCTGATGGATTGATCCTTTGACATCATCACCAATCAGTGTGCCGTCGGCACGTACTTTGGCTTTGTGTCGTTTGTTCAATGAATATAATTCTTCGCCTGGACGTAGCATGCCGCGTTCGACCAATTGGCCAAAGGGTACACGTGGTTCGGCGCGTTTGGACGTGGACACCATCAGGGCCTCACGATCAAATTTGCGGGCATTGGCGATGCGTTTTTTGGCAACCTTGCGATAGGCTTCTTCGCGTTCGATACCGATAAAATCGCGGCCCAACATCTTGGCAACTGCACCCGTGGTGCCTGTGCCAAAGAACGGATCAAGGATCACGTCGCCAGGGTTTGTCGAACCAACCAGCACACGGTGCAGCAGGCTCTCTGGTTTTTGTGTCGGGTGGGCTTTGTCGCCATTTTCGTCTTTTAGGCGTTCATGACCTGTGCAGATTGGCAGAACCCAATCGCTACGCATTTGAATGCCTTCGTTCAACGCCTTCAGGGCTTCATAGTTGAACGTGTATTTGCTGGTTTCGGATTTGCCGGCCCAGATCATCGTTTCATGTGCATTGGTGAAACGCTTGCCACGAAAGTTCGGCATCGGGTTTGATTTGCGCCAGACGACGTCGTTCAAAATCCAGAACCCTTGATCTTGCAAGGATGCCCCAACGCGGAAAATGTTGTGGTAGCTGCCGATGACCCAGATTGCGCCATTCGGTTTTAGTAGACGACGGGCAGCTTTTAACCAAGCTGTCGTGAATTCATCATACGCCTTAAAGCTGCTGAATTGGTCCCAGTGGTCATCAACCGCGTCGACCTTGGAATTGTCGGGGCGATGCAAGTCGCCTTTCAGCTGCAAGTTATAGGGCGGATCTGCAAAGATCAGATCGATAGAATCCGCTGGCAACGAGTTCATCATTTCGATGCAATCGCCCTCGAGAATCTGGTTCAATGGAAGCTGCACAGCCGTATTGGTTGGTGCCACCGCACTTTTTGTCGTTGTCATATCTATCTGCCTCTGTCCCGGACCATTGTTGGTCTCGTTGGTTGCACCCAATCTGAGTCAAAGGTGATTCGCGGTCAAATTCTTTTTGAATCAATCGGTTACGATTTTTTCTTGATACAAGATATTGTGCACTGGTTTGAACGAACGTCTATGGTGAGGGGTCACGCCCAAATTCGTCAGCGCCAGTATGTGGCTTTTTGATCCATATCCCATGTTCGTTTCCCAACCATAGCCCGGGTGCTGTTGCGCCAAATCCACTAGGACACGATCTCGACATATTTTGGCCACAATTGAGGCCGCCGAAATCGACACAGAACGCCCGTCTCCCTTGACCAAAGCGGTCGCTGGCACCGTCAATCCGCGCGGGATCATATTGCCGTCAATCAATGCGTGTTCGGGTGGGGTCCGTAATCCGGCCACCGCACGCTCCATTGCCAGATGCGAGGCGCGCAGAATATTCAGCTCGTCAATTTCGGCGATCGACGCGTGCGCAACCGACACATCCGCGTGTTCTAGAATAAGAGTATAGAGCAGCTTGCGTTTTTTTGCGGACAGCACTTTTGAATCGTTCAGCCCTTCGGGGATGTGCGCGGGGTCCAAAACCACAGCCGCCGCAGACACCGGCCCAGCCAAAGGGCCACGGCCAACCTCGTCTACCCCCGCCACGCGGCATCCAAGTTCCAGTTCAAACGAAAAATCAGGCACAGTGCCCTCCGGTTTCTTTCAACAAATGTTCCTGTGCATCGCCAAGGGCCTGATCAAATAAGAACAATTCCGAACGGCAGCACACTAAGTTCCTTTTCGCAGAGCCCATGAAAAAGGGGAAGATGCCCGAACATCCTCCCCAAGTTGGCAACGCACATTCATGCGCTGCTATGAACCCGACCTTAGTGGCGGGCCAAACGGTATCCTTCGGCGCGCATGCATTTCACCCCAAAACCGCGACGCAATCCGCGATGTGTTTCGATTGCGCGGGCACAACGCTGTGGCAAACGATGCACATTTACGTAGTTGTTGTTCAGGCAGCGGCGACCAAACTGGCGGTTCTTGTTGCCATTGCGACGCTCAACTGTGCGCAGGCAGCTTGCCGGTAATAGCTTGCGACCAACCCGATCTGGCAGTGGGCGCGGTTGTACTTCTTTACGGTGATGTTTTTTAAGCTGCGGGCGTTTGTACGGTTTTTGCTTAACGCGGTACGCATCCTGCTGCCTTTTGGCTTTGTCCTTGCGAGCGTCATGAATGACTGCGCCAACAATCGCGATGCCAAGAATGGCCGCCAATGCCCGAGACACATCTTCATTGTCCGCACGGGCCGGTGCCGCGGCAAAGCCTGTGATTGCGATTGACGCCGCAGCGATGGTGAAAATGAATCTCTTGTACATGGGGTGTGTCCTTATGATTGCTGACGTGGTGTGCCGCGTTTTGTGATGCGGCGGTTATGCAATCAACTTGGGCCAACCCCGTTCAGACAGGCAATAACAGCGGGCTGTTATCGAATATCAGGCCTGTCAGGCGGGCTTTGTTATTGAATAACGCCGCGCACATGCACATGATCAACCGCATGAAACACATCATTCTTTCCCTCGTCTGCGCCGGCACACTTGCCCTTAGCGCACCCGCCCATGCCGCTGATTGCTTTGCCGATTACAAAGCAAAGCAAGACGACCCCCTGCGCCTGCATTACGGTGTCGCGCAAATCACGGGGGGCTGCCAAATCAACCTTGCTGGGGCAGAGCTTCGGGCCCGACTCGCCGCTCAAGGCTGGACGTTGCTGTCTATAGTCTCCACATTCGATGCTACGGGTTTGGCAGAAAGGAAAGACAGTGCAGGATCTTACTACCTCCGCTTCTGAATCGCGTCGTTCCGGCACACGTTTGGTTGGGTTTGGTCTGGCGGCGATCGTTCTGATCCTGCTCGCCGCTGCTATTTTGCTGTTTTACAACCTGCCTGACGCCAACGCGTTTAATGCGCGGGTCGAACGGATATTTATTGAAAACGACGGGCTGACCGGTGCGGGCGAAATCAAGCTGTTGGAAATTCTGGCACAGTCAGGCACCGCGTTTTCTGATGTGTTGATGTCCTACCGCACGATCATTTTTGTGCTGCTGGTGTTTGCGACTGCATTGCTGATCGCGTCCTTGGTGTTTTTGGTCATGCTGGTTGCGATGAACCGGCGTATGGCAAAAATCGAACGCGCCGGAATCGAGGTGAATTCGCTGTTGATCTCGCGCGAGGAAAACACCGTCTACCTGAATGACATGGGGTTCAAATTGACGGACGCGGCGATGGAAACCATGTCGATTTTGGCCGAGGCCCGCATGGATGATGACGTGCTGACCGGCTGCGAAATCGAAGGCATGATTTCAGGACGCAGCCCCGCCGATTGCGAAGAAGCCGCAGGGGCCACTCGAATCAAGCGATTGCGCGACACTTTGGGCAACCAGATGGTGTCCGAACTTTTGGTCAAGAACATCGCGCGGCGCGGCTATATGTTGGCGGTAGGTAAGGACGTCATCAAGGTGCTGTAACCGCGTTGATATTTGGGGGGACGTGCAGGCACCAAAATCGCTCGCCTCTTGCGAATGGCTCGCAAATACCTACATGACACGGATGAATAGACGTCAATTTACCGCTTCATTAGGGGCTGTGGCCACGCTGCCACTTTTGCCTTTGCCCGCTGCTGCTGCAGTATCTGCTACGGCTCAACTTCCCCCAGCGGCTTATGCATGGGCGCATCTTTATGCTCGTGCGCAGCCCACAATGTCAGCCGCAAAACTGGCGCAGTATTTGCGCGTTGATGCCAGTGTCGCACACCAATTGTTTGGCAAACTGGTCAGTGACGGCGTTCTTGGGGCACCATCCGCACTTGGTTCGGCGTCCGCGTTAAAGCCGTTTCAACAGCCCACGGCGATGCCAACACACGCCCGGGATGTGTTTCAGCAGATACGAAAAGCAGCCGATACTCTGGTCAAAGACGATCCCGTGGTTTTAGATGCAGACGATCATACCGATCCAATGCAGGAGAACCCAGATGCCAGCCCCGATCAACACCTTCAAGAAATCCCTTCTCGCGGGTGACACCCTTATTGGCTGCTGGCTCAGCCTCGCCAATTCATTTTCGACCGAAGCCATGGGTTCAACAGGTTTTGATTGGCTGTTGGTCGACAGCGAACATGCGCCAAATGATGTGCGATCTTTGCGCGAACAACTGATCGCACTTGATTCCAGCCCATCCGACGCAATCGTGCGCGTCCCGGTCGGTGAAACATGGATCATCAAACAAGTGCTTGATATCGGCGCGCAAACAATTTTGGTCCCGATGGTCGAAAGCGCAGATGAGGCCCGTGAATTGGTCCGTGCCTGCCGCTATCCACCACACGGAATTCGCGGCGTTGGCTACACAACCACGCGCGCTGGTGGCTTTGGGAAATATGCCGATTATGGCAAAACCGCAGACGAACAAATCTGTCTTTTGGTGCAGGTCGAAAACCGCAAAGGTCTGGACGCCTTGGATGAAATTTTGACAATCGACGGTATCGACGGTGTCTTTATCGGGCCTGCGGATCTGTCTGCCGACATGGGCCATATGGCTGATTCAATGCATCCCGAAATGC
>JBLHSG010000010.1:0-125517 GCA_047626725.1 Ascidiaceihabitans sp. | reverse complement strand
CTCTCCCTCAGCGTCTCCGCCTCAGTCCGTCCCGTCCGCTGCCCCGTTGGAGCGTCTCTGCTCGTCCGGTAAGGGGGGTTCTAAGGCGAGTTCCCAAGACCCGCAAGGCCTTTTTTGACCTAAAATGCATTTTCTTCGTTTTTTCCTGTTAGCGCCCAAAAACCCCTCGTTTTATGAGGAAAGTTATCCACAGGTTCGCGAAAACTCGCCTTTAAATTGAGCTAAACCGCCCATCATTTAGACTTTGGTCATGTCTGTATGGATTGGGGTTGCGATTCATCCCTTTGGGGAATGGTGATTCACACATTCGCCTGCCTAATGTTCGTCAGCTGATCGGCAATCTGGTCGAATCCGGGGGTCAGGCCGACTCGGTTCGGGCAATTATGCAGTAACGAGCGTCTGTTCCACCAATGTGACCCAAAACGATGATCCCGCAGCCAAGGCCGCATCGTTAAAGTCATAATCCGCAGAATGCAGCGTTCTGGCATGTGCACCTGTGGTGCCATTCCCGAGCAATAGAAAGCACCCCTGCCCTGCGGATGCCATATGCGCAAAGTCTTCGGAAAACAGTTTTGGGGCGCACGTGTCGTCTACGTGATCATCCCCAAACACCGCACGACCAGCGGTTGCCGCCATTCGAACCGCATCAACACTGTTAATGGTTGGCGGAAAGATCGTGTTATAGCTGACCTCGGCCGTTACATCGTGTGCGGCGCAAATACCGGCAACAATCTGACGCATACGCATTTCGATGGTTTTGTTGGTGTCTGGGGTCAGCGCACGTGCGTCCCCTTTTAAGGTAGCAGTCCCCGGCAGCACATTACGTGACCCGTCAGCGATGAATTCGGTCACCGACACCACGCCGTTCAAACCGGGGTTCAATTTACGAGACACTATAGTCTGCAACGCATTCACGATCTGCGCGCCGACAACAATCGCGTCTACCCCCATGTGCGGCAGGGCTGCGTGACCGCCACGGGCATTGATCGTGATCTCAAACAGGCTTTCTGCAGCGGTCATCGGCCCGACACGCATCGCGATGTGCCCCGTTTCCATCCCCGGCATGTTGTGAATGGCAAACACCTGATCCACGGGGAACTGATCAAACAGCCCATCCGCAATCATGGCAGGTGCGCCCTGCCCGTGTTCCTCGTTTGGCTGAAAGATAAACACGACAGTTCCGTCAAATGTGCCGTGCTGCGCCAGATGTTGCGCGGCCCCCAGTAACATCGATGTATGCCCGTCGTGACCACAGGCATGCATGACGCCTTTGTTTTGGGATATATAGTCAAAGCTGTTCGCCTCGGTGATCGGCAATGCATCCATATCCGCGCGCAGCCCGATACTGGCAGGCCCTGTTCCACGACGCAGCACCCCAACAACACCAGTGCGACCAATACCGCGATGTACCTCTATCCCCCAGCTTTCCAACAGATCGCCAACACGGGCGGCCGTGCGGGTTTCGTCAAACCCCAACTCGGGATGGCGATGGAAATCATGGCGCCACGCGGTCATCTGATCCTGAAGCGGTGTAGTGGTGTAATGTGTCACGACGTGATCCTTGGGCAAAGTGCCGTCTATATACAGTCATCTATATAGAGGCACGTTTTGCACAATCGTCCAATCGGTTTTGCGTGGCCCGACTATATTACGTCAACAACGCCAAATCAGTGGTGTTGGTCACCCGCCGCGTGTTCATCGTGTTTTCGTCATCACCGGCGATGGTCTTTGCAACGTCCTTGAAAAACCCGTCATTATCAAACCACCACCGATGGGAATACGGGATCGTGCGTTTGGCACCCGGAACATCGCGTTTGTACTGTTCGTTACAATACACATCCACATGTTTAGGATGCAGCATGGCGGGCAATCCACTGCGCCCAGCGCGCGTGCGTCCATTGATGAAACTACGCGACAGGTTCAACACTTCGTCCTTTTGATTATAGTAGTCGGTGAACCGTGTGCTGCGTTCATTCATGACCAAACCGCCCCACGCGCCTTTTTCCATCCACGCCTGATCAACATCAGCGGCGGCGAACATAACTTGATCCGTGCTCCAGCCCGCGTGGCCGAGGCCAATTGAATCGCCAAAATCCGAAAACGCGCGCAGCACCAGATAGGCCCCCATTGAATGCGCGATCACATGAATTTTCGGGCGCGACGGCAGGCCCAGCAACGGCGCGATCCCGTCGATCACCAAAGCCGGCGCTGTTTTTTTCGCATCACGCCGATCTGAGGGGTATTTGGCCAGTGATCCATCGCTTGGCCAATCATAGGCGACAAACGCACCGCGAAACCCGTGCCGTTTCACGCCTGCTTCGATCAAAGCAGACCGGCGCAGCATGTCAGGTTGCGAGGTGTTGAACCCGTGCACGTATAAAAGGATGTCGTTTGAACCCAACTGGCCCGATACTTGGGTAAGCCAGGCGGACTGATCCATCATATTGCCGCGCCACGTGCCGCCGTTTGGGCCATCGCCCACAACTGACAAATAGCGCGTCACGGTCGACGCATTATTGGTGAATGTATTGTTCGAACTGTTGTAGGTGCGGCGCGAAAAGAAAAGGGTCATATCAAAAGCTCCGAAATGTCGGTCATAATTCAAAGAGTATGACCGACATTTCGAAATCCGAGAAGTCAGGAAAACCTTAGCCTGTTGGTGACCTTGGCGGATGGCGTGCGAAGTGACCTAGATCACCTGATCTTTGCGCGCTGACGTCGTGTTTTACAGACACAACCAGCCCCACAACCAACAAAACCACGCATCGGGCCAGAAATTATTCGCAACAGCTATCCCAAAACCCGCCGATAACCCCCTGAAAACACGTATTTTGTCACCTTATTCGCGCAGCCCCTATCCCAAAGAATAGGGGCGCTAAGCAAATTGAACCATCGGTAGACCTTTGCTGGACTGACCCCGTTCGCCCCCCCTCGGTATTCATCACTCATCCCTTTCGGTGTGAGGACTGAAACCATGCAGACACGTAACAAGTTAGATCGTAACGAGTTGGTACTTAACAAGTTGGCACGTTTTGCCACCACAGCCCTCTTGAGCGCTGTGATCCTAACGCCACAAGCCGCCGAGGCTGGCCCAAAGAAAGCCAAAGCCTTGGCGGTGGCAACAGTGTTTGACGCCGAAAAGCGCAAGAAAACAAAACGCACCGTCGGACAACGTTTGTCCTACTCTGCCTCAACCAGCATCCGGTTTCAGGGTGAACGCAACCAACGCCGCGATGACGCAACGGATGACCGCGCCGAAGAATACGCGCTGTACTTTGGCCTTGTCGGGCGCGTTGATCTGGGTCGCGGCATGATCGCATTCGGACACGGCGAACTGGATATACGGTCAAAAACCACCCACGCAAAATCATACGACATGGCGACACACTGGACGACAAAAGAAGCATTCTTGTCTTTTGAAGTCAGCGACGACGCCCGCATCACAATTGGCCGCATGCGGTTTTCCGATCTGAACAAATGGGTCGCAGACGCAGCCGTTGACGGCATTCACTATGGTCACAAAACCAAAGACCGCGTGACCGAACTGGCCGCGTTCAAAGGCACCGGGGACATCACCGCATCCTACCTGATGGCGCACCACGGTCGCGTAAATAACAAAATCCGCTACGGCGCGTTGGCCTTGATCGAAAACGAAGGATCAAACAACAGCCTGCACCTGTCAGGATACGCAAACGCCGTTGTGTCCCAGCGGTTCTCGTATGAATTAAACGTCGGCATGGTTGCCGGTGACGCAGCAAATGGCAAAAACGCAGGCTTTGGTTTCGATCTGCGCAGCACCCACAAATTTGGCACACGCAAGTTCAGCCCACAGTTGATGTTCGGTTTCGCAGCCGGATCCGAGGGCTACCGCCAGTCCGGTCTACATTCAAACAAAACCTACAACCGCGGCCAAACGCAAGTGCACCGCTATGGTTACGCGTTCCAGCCCGACCTCACGAACCTCGCCGTGGGAACTGTTGCAATCGGCATTCGCCCGTCACGCAAGCTTTCTGTTGATTTGGGCCTGCATGTTTATGGCCAAATGAACCCCTCAATCACCGGCCCAAGCGCGCGTTTATCTGGTGCCACCACGGGGGCTTCGGCCTTTTTGGGCACCGAAGTCAGCCTTGCCGGTGCGTGGCGCCCTTCGAAAAAATCCAAAGTCGAATTTGGCATCGGCCACTTTAATCCTGGCCCCGCCTACGTCGATCAAACCCCTGCAACACGCGTCTACATGCGCATGTCCGTAACATTTTGAGGTCTATTATTATGAAACGTTTCCCCTCGATCACCACGCTTTGTGCCGCTTGCCTGACAACCTGCACATCCGCATTCGCCGGCGACAACAGCCTGTACGCCGAAGCACTGCCAGCCGATGCCAGCTTTGTTCGGTTTGTCGGATTTGACGGCCAAGACAGCGCAGCATTCGCCGGTTTCACCTTTGGTTTGGCCGCAGACGACGCAGGCAAATACATTCCGGTGTCGGCCGCAAACCTGAACAACATCGCACCCGGCAGCTACACATCGATTTTGCGCGCTGCTGACGGATCAGTTCAAACCATCATCGAGGCAGACCGCGGCCGCCAATCAAAGGTCGCGCTGGTTTTGGTCAACGGCACCGACGCGCCACTGGCACTGCGACTGGCGGATGGTTCGGTTCCGGTCATCGAAAATGTCGATCCGACCACATCGGGCATTCGCGAGGTCAACCCCGTCGCAATCACACTGGGCGTGTTTGGCACCGATCAATCCACACCATTGGCCACCTTCGACGTGGCACTGCGGCGCGGTCAAAACATCAGCTTTGTGGCTGATGAAACCGGCATCCGCCTGATCGAAAACCAATTCGCACCGCTGGCCAACTAAACGCGCACCGCAGGGAACAGTCTCATGATCTTTTCAAGCACCATCTTTGTCTTCGGGTTTTTGCCCCTGTTCCTGACAGCGTATTACGCGGTGCCAAAATCCGCGCGCTCTATCATGATCCTGATCGGCAGCTACGCGTTTTACGGCTGGTGGCGCCTGGATTATCTGGCGGTCGTATTTGGCATGTCGGCGATCAGCTATTTGGCCGCGCACGTCGCCCACAAAGCCAGCATCGAAATGGTCAAAAAATGGGCTGTGCGCCTTGGCGTTGCCTTTGATCTCGCGGTTTTGGGATACTTCAAATACACCATGTTCGCGATGTCCGGCCTTAGCGATTTGTCGATCGCAATGGGCGGCGCAGACATCACGGTCCCCGCGATTATCCTACCCATCGGCATCAGCTTTCACACCTTTCAATCCATCAGCTACATCATTGATGTGTCTCGCAAGGATGCACCCCCTGCCCGCAACTTGATCGACTTTTTGGCCTTTGGGTCGCTGTTTCCACAACTGATCGCAGGCCCGGTGTTGCGCTACAAGGATCTGGCGGATCAATTCGCAAACCGCACACACACACCGGCAAAATTCATCCAAGGCATCGGCCGCTTTGCCCAAGGTTTGGCGATGAAACTGCTGATCGCGGACAATGTCGCACCGTTGGCCGACCGCATCTTTGCCCTGTCAAACCCGACCGGAGCAGAAAGCTGGCTTGGCGCTTTGGCGTATTCGATCCAACTGTTGTTCGATTTCGCGGGCTATTCGTCTATGGCGATTGGCTTGGGCCTCATGATCGGCTTTCAATTCGTCGAGAACTTTAACGCGCCCTACATCAGCCAATCGGTCACAGAATTCTGGCGCCGCTGGCATATCAGCCTGTCCTTGTGGCTGCGCGATTACCTGTATTTGCCACTGGGCGGCAACCGCCGCGGCGCGGCACGCACTTACGTTAACCTTGCCCTGACAATGGTGTTGGGCGGATTGTGGCACGGGGCAAACTGGACGTTTATCTTGTGGGGCGCATGGCACGGGGTCTGGTTGGCAGTTGAACGCGCCTTGGGTGCAAAATCCAAAGCCAGCGTTTGGCCAGCACTGATCGCATGGCCCCTGACAATGACCGCAGTGATGATCGGCTGGGTGATGTTTCGCGCGGCCTCCGTCACTGAAGCGTTCCAGGTTTACGCCGGCATGATCGGATTAAACGGCTGGTCCTTGTCCGATGTGATCGCATGGCAAATCCAACCCACCGAAATTGCCGCCCTGATCGTTGGCAGCGTACTTTCCGTCTTTGGCCAACGCCTGACCGCGGTGTTCACGAACACACCCGACGGGCTGCGCCTGATCTCGAACTTCGCATTGATGAGCCTGGCGTGCATCGCCCTGCTTGCCCAAACCCACTCACCCTTTTTGTACTTCCAATTCTAAGGACTTTAATCATGATGATGTTATCTGAAAAAACGCAACTTTTTGCCTCGGTCGGGTTTGTATATACGCTGGCGGCTGTTGGCCTTAGCACCCATTTGATGATGGAAAAGCCAGGCTTTACAGACAGTGTGATCGACGGCGCATTACAGTCCGCATACGAAGTTGGATTTACCCAGTCGAACCCGCTGAACACGATGTCCGTATCTGCAATGGCCGCCTTCAAATTTGCAGCCTTTAAACAGGCAGAACCGGGTGCAATTGTCGGCAAAGACGGCTGGTTGTTCACGTCAGAAGAATTCGAAGTCGGCATGGATTTTTACGAAAACCTGTCCCACTCAGCGACAGAAATCGCGCGGGTTCAATCGGTTATGGACGCACGTGGCGTGACGTTGATCCCGGTGATTGTTCCGGACAAGGCTGATGTTTACCCTGAAAAACTGTGGGTCGATCGCCCATTCGAAGCCCAATCACGTCGTGGTCATTTGATGGCGCTTTTGGCGGCGCGCGATGTCACGGCACTGGATGCTTTTGATACCCTGCGCCCGACCAAAACAACAGGCGGCGGGTTTATCAAAGACGACACACATTGGTCGCCAAATGGCAGCCGCGCCGTGGCCGAAACCATCGCAGCGCATCACGCAAAACTGGACATCGAACTGACCCCCGCAACCGTCACCACAACCCAAGGTCCCACCCTGAATTTTGACGGCGATTTGCTGCAATTTGTCCCGACTGGTGCGCTTCGCCCCAGCTTTGGCCCTGCGCAAAACCAGATCGACACCTATACAACAACCCTAACGAGCGAAGGCGGCCTGTTTGGCGATCCAAGCGTCGATGTCGCCCTTGTCGGCACCAGCTTTAGCGCCAAAGCGGAGTGGAACTTTGCCGGTTTTCTTCAAGATGCGCTTGACGCTGACGTCTTGAACTTTGCAACATTGGGCCAAGGTCCGTTTGCGCCGATGCACGCCTTTCTGGCGTCTGACACGTTCAAGAACTCGCCCCCCAAGGTCGTTATTTGGGAAATTCCTGCGCGCTACACATCCAAGGATATGACCCAATGAACCGTATTTTCACGTCCCTAACAGTTGCCGCCACAATGACCTGCGCAACTTTGGCCCACACCGCACCCGCACAGGCCGATCCGTATTGCGCCGATTTGAATGTGCAGGATCAGCTGCCGAAAAAGTACCAGAAACGCGGGCCGTTTTATTCTGACACCGCAACGGGTTGGATTATTGGCAGCGATCAGTTGAAAAACAAATACGCAGTCAGCGATGAGGCCGCGGCCCTATGGCACTTGATCAAGGCCGAATTTGACAATCGCGGCGTGAATTTGGTGGTGATGGCCGCCCCGCCGCGCCCGTTGTTCGCACCACAAACCGCAATCGATGCGATGGGCTTGCCCGCAGATGTCGCCCTGTCCGATCTTAACGCCGGTTTCAGTGACTATATAACTGCATTGAACGGCGCAGGCATTGTCGCGCCCGATTTGTCCGTGATCGCCCAAGGTCCATCCGCTGCCGACTACTATTTCGGGCGCGACACACATTGGACGCCGATGGGGGCTGCCTTGTCGGTCGCACACCTGAATGCCGCGATGGGCAATGCACCGGTTCAAGACAGCATGGCCCGGATCGAAACCCCAAAAACCTATGCAGAAAAGGGATCATTGGCAGGCGTGGTCAAAGCCGTTTGCGGGTCACGTCCCGACGTCGAAACCGTCGCGGCACCGCAATACGCACAAGCTGGATCGGCGGCATCCCTATTGGGCGACGCGCCTGAGTTAGACAAAATCGCACTGGTCGGAACCAGTTTTTCTGATCGATATCAACGTGATACATATCAAGTCGCCGATGCAATTGCCTTTGTTATGAATGCTGACGTGGATAATTTTTCGGCCACAGGCGGCGGTTTGATCGGCGCGATGGAAGCGTTTATTCGCAGTGGTGATTTGGCCAATGGCAACTACAAAACTGTCGTCTGGGAAACGCCGTATTCCGCGCCGCTTACTTCTGTTGACGGACTGCGCCAAATTCTGGGCGCCTTGCAAGCCACACAAAAACAGGACGCGGTCAGCACATTCGAAATCAAAATCGGCAAAGACTGGATTGGCGTGGATCACAGCATTTCAATAGCCGATCTGCGGGTTATGGAAATCACGACGACGAGCACATCAACCGGACAGTTGGTTGTTGAACTGATCGACGACAAGGGCGGCAAGTCTCGGGTCAAAATGGTCAAAACCGACCGGATCGGTGCCGACCGACGCAGTAATGCATGGGCCATTTCCCTGAGCGAAATGCCGCAAACCCAGATTGTTCGTGTAAAATTTCGCATGCCCAAAAACACCGAACAAGAGACTGTTATTGTTCAATTTTTCAAGTAATCAAATCAGGTTCTGGGATGGTAAGCTATACGAAAGGATAGTGCGCTATACCCCTGCTTTATCGGAATTGGGTCGAGGCCCTGATAGGCCAAGCCAAATCGAAATTGAATCGGAGCAAAAATGTCGTTTTTCAAAACCCTTTCCGCTACAGCCACTGCCCTTTCATGTGCGGCATTGCCTGCAATGGCCGACATGTTGCCTGCACCGACGGGTAATGTTTTACTGACCCTGTCCGGTGATTTGACCAACCAAACAACTGGCGCGGCTGACGGCACAGTGACCCTAGATCTTGAGATGCTCAAAGCCATGCCGACGCAAGTGTTCACAACATCGACGATCTGGATCGAAGGTGAAATTGAATTCACCGGCGTCAGCCTAGCCGCCGTTCTGGACTATGCAGGCGCGACCAGCAGCACGATCGGGGCCATTGCATCAAACGACTATAAAGTCGAAATCCCAACCGATGGGCTGTCTGCAAACGCGCCTGTTGTTGCCTATTTGATGAACGGTTCTGAAATGTCCGCACGTGGCAAGGGGCCGCTTTGGATTGTTTACCCCTACGATGATGACGCAAAATATCGTACAGAGGTGATCTATTCGCGTTCGATCTGGCAACTAGACCGAATCGAGTCGGCTAACTAGGGGCACCGCCGTGCCCATTGGCACCGGAAAGGCTCCTTCCTTGTTCGAAAAAGATGATAAATACCGCCGCTTTGTGCCCCTGGGCGTCATCCTTGTCGGGATCTTTTTGCTCGCATGGCTCGCGCTGATCATCACACAGCGCATGAACGAACTGCGCGAGGCACCGGGCGACAATCTGACGTGGACCCTGTCGCAAGTCGAAGTCGATGTTCTGGTTCTGATGGACGAAGCATTGTTGACGGCCCAGTCTGATCCCGTCGAGGTGTCGGAAATCCGTCGTCGTTTTGATAATTTGTATAGTCGTACCAGTACCTTGCGCGAGGCACCTGTGTTTGCGGAAATGCGCAAGGATTCTGTGTTTGAAGGTCAGTTAAGGACCCTTGAGCGGTGTTTGTCCAAGCTGACAACGATTATCGACGGCTCTGATGTGGAACTGGCAGCCAATCTGCAACCGCTCATACTTGAACTCAAACGGGTCCGCGAAGAGGCGCACGCAATTGCGCTGACCGGCATTGGTTTGCGGTCGCAAACGGCGGATATTGAGCGCGCGGCATTAGCGCGTTTGTTGCTGATTGCGGCTGTCGTTAGCCTTGCGATCATCATGTTCCTTGGGTTTGTTTTGTTTGTGATTGTGCGGCAATATCGCCTGCGCCACGAAGCATCAGATGCGGTTGATCGTGCAAATTCGCGCCTGAAATCAACGTTTGATGTGTCTTTGGACGCGATTGTTGTCGCGAATACAGACGGTATTATTCTTGAATTTAACGATGCCGCCGAAGCCGTGTTCGGGTTTAAAGCGGACGATGCAATCGGGCATGATATGTCCGAAATGATCATTCCAGAACACCTGCGCGCCGCCCACGTCGCTGGCATGGAACGGTTCAATAGAACGCAAGAACCGCATTTGATCGGCAAAGGGCGCATCGAAATCACCGCCATTCGCAAATCTGGCGAAGAGTTCCCTGTCGAGATTTCAATCGGCATGGCGTCCGATCATCGTGGCACCATTTTCATCTCGTATTTGCGCGACATCACCGAACGCGTCGCGGCAGAACAAGACCTGAAAACCGCGCGGGACGAAGCCTTGGCTGCGGAAAAAACAAAATCCAATTTCCTTGCCGTCATGAGCCACGAAATGCGCACGCCGTTGAATGGCATCTTTGGCACGCTCGAATTGTTGGGCAATTCCAAGGTCACCAAAAAGCAGCGCAGTTATCTGGAAATCGCCAAACGATCCGGTGATATTTTGCTGCACCATGTTGATGATGTTTTGGACATCTCGCGTATGGATGCGGAAAAAATGGAGCTGGCCGAAAACAGTTTTGATCTGGCCCAGTTTTTTGGGGATGTGATTACCACCAACGAAACGACGGCAAATGCGCAAAGAAATACGCTGAAGTTGCAGCTGGAAAAGATGCCAAAAATTCCGGTATTGATGGATGAACATCGCATGCGTCAGGTGACGTACAACCTGATCAGCAACGCGTTGAAATTCACCAACAACGGCACCGTGACCCTGCGCGCGAACACCTACTGCGATGAAAATGGCCAAAAAACGTTAGACTTTTCCGTGATTGATACGGGCGTCGGGATCAGTGATCAGGATCAAGCCCACGTGTTTGACCGCTTTTACACCCAAGAACGGTCCTACGACCGCTTTGCCTCTGGCGCGGGTCTGGGACTGGCGATTTGTAAACAGTTGGTCGACATGATGGGCGGCACAATTTCACTGCAAAGCAGCGTTGGAAAAGGCTCAAGCTTTACCGTGTCGATCCCGTACAAAACCGACGACACGCCACAGGTTTCCGCCCCGGCTAAAGACGTGAAAACCGATTTCAGCGTTCTAAAGGGACAAGAGATTTTGTTGGTCGAAGACAACGAAATCAACCGCCTGATCGTCCATGAAATGCTGAAAGTAAACGGCATGATTGTCCACGAAGCCCACAATGGCGAAGAAGCCGTGGAACAGGCGCAGACCCCAAAATACGCAGCGATTTTGATGGACGTCAGCATGCCGATCATGAACGGCGTCGATGCCACCGAAATCATCCGCACCAATTACGGGCCCAATCAGGATGCCAAAATCATCGGGTTAACCGCCCACGCATTGGCCGATGAACACGCACGTTTTGTGGCCGCCGGTATGAACAGCGTTTTGAATAAGCCAATCTCGCAATCTACGCTTTTGAACGCGCTGGTTGTTGCCCTGGACCAGAACGATTTGCACCACGAGTCCGGCCCGATCAAAGTCGACACCGATCTGATTGCCCAGGATTCGTTTTCGGAGCTGGAACAGATTCTAAAACCCGAACGTCTGAAAAAGCTGCTGGTGGATTTTGACGCTGAAATCACGACGCTGCTGACGCGCATCCCGCAACTGATGTCAGACGCGGATATGCCGACTTTGGCCGCTGAAACTCACAAATCCATCGGGTCTGCGGGCATGATCGGGGTGCATCACCTGCAAAAAGCACTGCGCGGACTGGAACAGGCTGCCAAAGCCGCTGATTCGGACGGTGCCAAAGAGCACGCAAAAGTGGTCGCAGCAGCGTGGCCGGCCACAAAATCAGCGCTGCAGGCCAAATCGTATACTTTAGGATAGATAATTCTACCCAACCGAGCGGCAAACTGGGCCGCTGCGCCCCTGAAATGCTGATCATCAACAGTTATTAACCTTAGTATGAAATGCCGGAGTGCCGGCCATAACCTGGGGTGTGTAATGAACATTCATCATAAATGCCCGATGCCGGATATGTCCTTTTCAGTGACAGCGCCGTTGGAGTTGCACAAGGCAAACGGATGCAAAGTCATCTCGAACCGTTGGTCTATGGCCGGCATATGGCTTGATCCGGATCAGGGCGACATGTCTGGCGACGTGCACCTATCTGTTCCGTTTCAGGGTGTCGACGTTTCGTTTCCGATCCATTTGAAATCAACAGACACACCGGGGCACTATGCATTTCACGATCTAACGGTGCGCCAACGTGAAACGCTCAGTGCCTTTTACAAAGGCGTCATGTCTGGCCAGATGGTCACGACTGGCGACATGATCACCAGCCTTGATACCCCTGTCGATCTGGTCCCGATGAGCGAGACAGAGGCAGAAGAAACCGCAGGCCGCGCCAAGGCAAAACCACGCCTTTTGCGTATCATTTGGAACGCGGTATTTTACATGGCCGCTGCCGCATTTCTGGTTCTGTTTTTGGGCGGACAAATCTGGCAGCGCCTGTCGCACATCCAATTGGACCACGCGCGTTTTGTCGCCCCGATCACGGAATACGCGGCACCCGAAGCCGGATATGTTTCGAAGATAAACGTCGCGATCGGCGATAAGGTCGCACCGGGTGATATCCTTGCGCGCATCGAAGACCCCGACCGCGAAAGCGATGTCGAAGATGTCCGCGCAGAGGTGCTATTGGCCGAACGCCGTCTCAAGACCGCACAGGATCGTTTGGACCAACATATCTTGCTCCGCAGTGCACAGCGTGCCCTGCTTGAGGCACGGTTCAAGGTTCTTTGGACCCCATGGCACGCCAACGATCCACACATGGTCACCTATCCGGTTGCGATCGAAACTGCGCGCGCTGCCTTGTATGAATTTGACCGCCACCGCGACATCAACGCTCTGACCTATTTTGACATGCTGCGCTCGTTTCAAGAGGCATTGGGCGAACGCAGTCTGGACCTGCGCCGCTGGAAACGCGAATTGCGCCACCGCAAAGCCGCCGCTGACGAACTGGTTGTACGCGCAAAAAACCACGGCACAGTGTTTGGTGTCTATGCCCTCAAGGGCACGCATGTTGGCCGCAACGATCTGGTTGTCGACGTCGAAGACAACACACCGCGCGTCGCCGTTGGATGGCTAGATGACAGCATGGCCACAGCCGTGCACATCGGAATGACCGCTGACATTTCCTATGTCTTTCGCGGCCAATCCAAAAGCATCCAAGGTCAGATCACTGACATTCAAGCCGGCACCGACATCACGCAGCCAGACAAATTCGGGATGGTCGTCACGATCAAAGCCGACAACGCTGGCATCCAAAAAACCCGCAAATGGTTTCGCCGCAATGCCCCTGCCCGCATTCGCCTGAACCGCGCGCTGTTTTCATCTTGGTTCGGGGGCAACAATGAAAGCGCCTGATACGATCTACGCTTTTGAAAAGCACCTTGATGGCTGGCTGCAACGCTTGTCCGGCCCTGCCCCCACCGGCTTTGATAAATGGTCGCCGCGCATGATCGCACAAGTGACCGTTTTGTTGGCTGCATTGGTTGGTGCCTTGGTGTTTTGGCCCAACAATTTTTTCAATCCCGATTTGATCAACATCACATTTGCTTTGGGGTCCTTGGGCCTGTGGCGCTTTGGCTGGTGGTTTACCCACGTAGTTCGGGCCGAGATTTTCGCACGCTCAAAATTCCCGAAAATGCGGGCACGGGCCAATGCGGTTTGGCAATCTGGCTGGCGTCCAAAACGCTTGCACATTCAGATGACCACCTATTTCGAAGAACCCGCAATCACACGTCGTGTGATCGGATCTATCATCGGGCAAATCCGTCGCGAAGGCATTCCAACCACATTGTGGATTGGGACTGGTTCCAGCTATGATGAAGAAATCATCACTGATTTTGTGCGCACGCACGGCGCCGATGTGGATGCAGACATTGTGTTTTTGCGCCAGAACCAACCCGGCAAGCGCATGGCGATCGGAATGATCTTGCGCGCCATAAACCGTGCCGGTGTTGATCCAGACGATCTGGTGATCTTTATGGACGGCGATGCGGTGTACGGCATCGATGTTCTGGAAAAAACCTGTTCGATGTTTGGCGCTGATCCTGAATTGCGGGCGCTGACCACCAACGAAGAAGTCATTTGTTACGGTCCACAATGGATCCAGAACTGGCTGTCCATGCGGTTTGCCCAACGTCGATTAGCGATGCAAAGCCACGCGATGTCAGATCGGGTTTTGACCCTGACCGGCCGGATGAGCGTATTCCGCGCCCGCCACATCATTGACGAGAAATTCATTCGCACAATTGAAGCCGATCACCTTGATCACTGGCTTTGGGGCCGCTTTCGGTTTTTGTCAGGCGACGACAAAAGCACGTGGTACTTCTTGCTCTCTAAAAAAGCGAAAATGACCTACGTGCCTGATGCCTGCGTCTACACCATCGAGCAAATCGAAGGATCAGGCACAGGTCGCATGGTCCAGAACTTTCGCCGCTGGTCCGGAAATATGCTGCGCAATGGAACCCGCGCGATTGCGCTGGGACCAATGGTGGCCAAACCATTCATCTGGTGGTGTTTGGTCGATCAACGCATCGCGATGTGGACCATGCTGGTCAGCCCGACCTTGGCGATTTTGACCCTGTTCGTTGAACCGATGTACATCGTGCATTGCCTGATCTGGATTGTGCTAAGCCGCACGTTGCTGTGTCTGTTTTTGTTCCGCTATGCCCGCGCACCCGACATCACCTGGCCGTTCATTTTGTATTTCAACCAAATCATCAACGCCAGTGTGAAGGTCTATATGATCTTTCACCTGAGCAAACAAAAATGGTCCAACCGCGGCAATCAAAGTTCAGGGGGTGGCACGGCATTCATCGACAAGGTCAAAAACGCCACGGCGATGTTCCAACTGGTGACCACAGTGATCGGATTCTTTATCGGACTGGCCATTTACATCGATTTGCTGACGATTCCCGCGTTTTTCTGATCCGTTAACCGGCTGAAAACACTGCGATCTACCAAAACCTATACTTCTGACTATGTCCGCGATGCTTTTGGCGCAAAGACTGTCCTTGTAGTGCCGCGCATTAACTTCTGCACAGCCTTAAACCTAATCACAGGCCAAGCGATGAACGTGCGGTCACATGTGAGAGTGTTTGGAGTTAACAATGATTTATCCAGTAATTTTATGCGGCGGCAGCGGCACCCGTCTTTGGCCTTTGTCACGCAAAAGCTACCCGAAACAATTTGCCCAATTGAACGGCGACACCAGCCTATTTGAACAAACAATCAAACGCGTTCAGGTCCCAGGCATTGCCGACCCGATCGTTGTTACAAACACCGACTACCGGTTTATCGTCGCAGAACAACTTCAGGCCGCAGGGTCGACAAAACCAACAATCATGATCGAACCAGAGGCACGTAACACTGCACCTGCGATCCTCGCCGCAGCAATGAGCCTGCAAGACAAACCAGACGCGATTTTGTTGGTCATGCCATCTGATCACGCAATTGCAGACCAAGACGCGTTTATCCAAGCGGTACATGCCGGTGAACAAGCCGCCGAAGCCGGCAAACTGATCACATTTGGTGTCCAACCTGATCGCGCTGAAACCGGTTATGGCTACCTTGAACTGTTCGACCCGATCAACGCGTCAGTGCCGTTTGCACAACCGCTTCGCGCCTTTGTTGAAAAGCCGGACCAAGACGTCGCTGACACGTTCCTTGCCTCGCGCCGTCACCTTTGGAACGCCGGTATCTTTATGTTCCGCGTCTCTGAAATTCTCGAAGCATTCGAAGTCTTGTGCCCGCGTTTGATGATGCCGGTCCGCCGCGCCGTCGAAGGGGCACGCTGTGATCTGGATTTCTTCCGTCTAGACGAAACACCATACAAAACAGCCGAGGATATCTCGATTGATTATGCGGTGATGGAAGCCTGCGAGACATTGTCGGTCATCCCGCTGGATTGTGGATGGTCTGATTTGGGCAGCTGGGCGTCCGTCTGGCAAACCGGCGATGCAGACGAAAACGGTGTTGTCCAAAGCGGCAATACCACTGCGATCGAATGCGAAAACACATTGCTGCGGTCAGAATCCGACGGTGTCCAACTGGTCGGCATTGGCCTGAACAACATCACCGCGATTGCGATGGGCGATGCGGTTCTGGTGGCAGACATGAGCAAATCAGAAAACGTTAAAACCGCCGTCAAAATGCTAAAGGTGGAAAAAGCCAAACAAGCCGAACAGTTTCCAAAAGATCACCGCCCCTGGGGCTATTTTGAAACCCTGTCTTTGGGCGAACGGTTCCAGGTCAAACAGATCGTCGTTCACCCCGGTGCGGCCCTGTCATTGCAAAGCCACGTACACCGGTCCGAACACTGGATCGTTGTCGCAGGATCCGCAACTGTTACCGTGGACGAGGACGTCAAGCTCGTCTCTGAAAACCAATCCGTTTACATCCCGCTAGGTGCAATCCACCGGCTGGAAAACCCAGGCAAAGTACCGCTGCATTTGATCGAAGTGCAAACCGGTGCCTACCTCGGAGAAGATGACATCGTGCGCTACGAGGATATCTATTCTCGCGGTCAAACCGATGACAAAGCTGCATAGACCAAGACCAAAAAGCACTCTCACACTACCTTTAGCGGCGCCTCAGGGCGCCGTTTTTTTGTGTCTAAACATACCAAACATCGACTCGGATAGGGGCCCCTATGCCAAAGGATAGCCCAAGCATACAGAGGATGTCGATTTTAGCCTTTCGCTAAATAGAATTAATGAAATCAACAGGGTAAACAGTATTCAGTCACAAGTTAGGAACGAACAAATGTTTGATTTAAACCTCGAATTCGACAGCCAACTCTCAGGCGAAACGGCCTTTGCCCCACTGCGCGTCATCAAAGACAAACCCTCCATCAGTGTGGTCGGCCTAGGATATGTAGGTGCAGTTTCAACGGCATGTTTGTCCAGCTTGGGTCACCGCGTCATTGGCGTAGATATTGACCCCGACAAAGTCGAGTGCATCGCAAACGGGAATTCCCCCATTCACGAGCATGACCTCGAACGTTTGTTGCGTGACGGTGTCGATGGCGGCCTGATCTCAGCCACTGCTGACTTGGTCCAGGCCGTGATCGACACCGATGTTACATTTGTGTCCGTGGGCACCCCGACAGGCGCAGATGGTGGCTGTGATCACAGCTACATCGACGCCGCAGCCCGCGCCATTGGCGAAGGATTGCGCAACAAAACCAACTTTCATGTTGTGGTTATGCGTTGCTCGATCCCACCGGGCGTCACGATGAATTTTATGGCCCCGATCATCGAAGAAACGTCAGGCAAAGTTGCCGGTGTTGATTTCGGTGTCTGCTTTAACCCGGAATTCCTGCGCGAAGGTGTGGCGGTCGAAGATTTCTACGCCCCACCAAAAACAGTCATCGGCGCAAACGACGATCGTAGTGCTGCCATCATGACCCGCATCTTTGAAGCGGTTGACGAAAAGCCAATCGTGACGTCGATCGAAACTGCCGAAATGGTCAAATACGTCGACAACGTCTGGCACGCCACAAAGGTCTGCTTTGCCAACGAAGTCGGTCGTTTGTGCAAACCTTTGGGTGTCGACAGCCACGATGTCATGGATGTTTTTGTCCAAGACACCAAACTGAACCTGTCCCCCTACTACCTCAAGCCCGGCTTTGCATTTGGCGGCTCTTGCCTTCCAAAAGAAGTCCGCGCCGTGGCCCACATCGCCAAAGAAGCCGGCGTATCGCTGCCAATGATCGAAAGCCTGGGCGTATCGAACGCCACACACATCGAACGTGCCATCGAAATGGTCCGCGAAACCGGGGCCAAGACGGTCGGGGTTCTTGGGCTTGCCTTTAAACCCGGCACCGATGATTTGCGCGAAAGCCCGATCCTTGAGGTCATCGCCGCATTAAACGCAGAAGGCGTCGAAGTGCTGGTCCACGACCCGGCAATCACACCCGAAACACCGCTGGCTGGCCAGTTGGCCTATGTCCGTCACGGCAGCGCAGGTTTGCAGTCTTTGGCGCATGATCTGCCCGACATGATGAACGCCAATTGCGATGACGTGGTCGAGGCCGCCGATGCGTTGATCGTGACACACGCCAATCCACTTTACCGCCAAGCCATCAAAAATGCTGGCGACAAGCCCGTCATCGACGTGGTCCGCATCAACGCCGAACTCACATCCCAACCCAACTACAACGGGATCGGCTGGTAACCCCTGCCCCCTTTCAAAACCACAAATACTTTTAACGAGGACATCATGAACACAACACAAACGTACAACCAGCTGGATGGCACCAATGTGTCCGACACGCTGGATGGGCAAAACACCGCAGACATGGTTCTGGGGCTGTCAGGAAACGACACAATCAACTCGGGCGGCGGCGACGACGTGGTCTATGGTGATTTCACCAACGAAAATCTGCTGACAGGCACCGATAACGCCTCGAGCTTTGCCCAATACGGCGACACAGGCGCATGGACAGTTCAGGCTGAATCCGGCGGCCACACCAGCATGACGCAAGAAATCGACACCCAAGCTGGCGAATCCTACGCCATCAGTTTCGATCTGGCCGCAAACTACGGCGCACAGTCGGTCAGCGGCGCAGTCGAAGTCTTGTGGAACGATGTCGTCATCGACAGCTTTGATACAAACAGTGCAACGTTTTCGTCCCATGACATCAACTTTGAAGGTACCGGCGGCGTCGGCGAATTGACCTTCCGTTCGATCGAGAGCCAAGACACATCAGGTCCGGTCGTAAACACCGACGGCCCAATCTTTTACACATTGGAAAACAAAGAAATCGGCGGTCAAACTGTCGAAGTCAAAGCCTTTGCCGAAGGTCAAACCGGCATCTACCAAGTCATCAACGGCACCTTGCAAGTGTTTGATCCAGTTGACTCAACTTACACAGTTGCAGGCAGCGCGGCGACAGTCACGGTCAACGCCATCGGCTTTAACGTACAAGACAACATGATCTACGGCCTGGCAGTCGGCAACGGCGTCGACAGCCTTGGCAACTCCGTCAGCTCAACCGATCTGGTGATGTTGGATGCAGCCGGTGACAGCTATAAAATCGGGTCCACGCCATACCGGTCCTGGACGGGTGATTTTGATGCCGACGGTAACTTGTGGGCCTTCCAATCCAGCATGGACAGCTTGACCATGATCGATGTGGACAATGTTGACGCGAATGGCGACGTTGCAACCAAGACGTGCAAATTCCCCAAAGACATGATCACAGATCAGTTGTGGGACGTGGCCTATGATGCAACATCCCAGAGCTTTATGGGTGTCACGCGTCCAAGTTCCGAAGGCGCGAATTCCACAATGTATGTCATCGACGTGTCCGCAGTTGCGACAGGCGGCGAGCCGACATTCGAAACCCGTGATGTCATTGGCACATTGATCGACGGCGTTATGCAAGACGGCGTTCCTGCCATCACATTTGGCGCAGCGATCCAAGACGCAAGCGGTAACTTTTATGTGGCCGGCAACAGCGGCGATCACGACATGAACGATGCAACGGCAAGCGCTGGCGGCATCTACCGTGTGGTCACAGACGAAGCGACAGGCACGGCACATCTGGAATTGGTTGCGAACAGCCCACGGTCAGGGTCAAACGACGGAACATCCGATCCACGCGCCGGTGACCCGTTCGAAGCAGTTGACGTAAGTGCATCCGTTCTGATCCGCGATCTGACAGTAAATGTCGCACCAGCTGCGGACGGCACTTATGACGATGCTGTTCAAAACGGCAGCGGCGCGGACCAATCTGACGGCGGTCTGGGCGAAGATACTATCGCAGGTCAAAGCGGCAACGACACGCTGGTTGGTGGGTCAGGCGACGATGCACTGTACGGCGGTAACTCCGATCAAAGCACGCCTTCCGCGAATTACACCTACGACGCAGATGGCAATCGTTACGACGAATACGGCAACCTGTTGTCCGAGGAAAACGATGAATTGTTCGGCGGCGAAGGCAATGACTACATCCACGGCGGGTCAGGCCATGACATCCTAGACGGTGGCACAGGCAATGATGAACTGAACGGCGGGTCTGGAAATGACCAACTAAGCGGTGGCGAAGGCAACGATGTGTTGTCAGCCGGGTCGGAAAACGATGTGGCCAGTGGCGGCGCGGGCGATGACCAACTGATCGGTGGATCAGGCGATGATGCATTGTCAGGTGACGACGGTGTTGATGATTTGGCAGGCGGCACAGGCGCTGACACGCTGGACGGCGGCGCAGGTGACGATGTGCTGAATGGCGGCATCGGCGATGATTTGTTGATTGGCGGTACGGGCAACGATCTGCTTGAGGGTAGCACCGGCAACGACACATTGATCGACAGCTTTGGCGACAACACGCTAGAAGGCGGATCAGGCAACGACCACATGACAGGCGGATCCGGCATCGACCAAATCACCGGCGGCTCTGGCGACGATGTGCTGAACGGCGAAGGCGCACGTGATGTCCTAAAAGGCGGCACCGGCAACGACACGCTAAACGGTGGCAACGACAAGGACAAATTGTACGGCGGCAACGGCGACGATGTGATCAATGGCGACCAAGGCAGCGACTATATCAACGCCGGCCATGGTGACGATGTGATCGATGGCGGCACAGGTCGCGACAAGATCTTGTCGGGCACCGGATCTGACCACATCTGGGGCGGCGAAGACACCGACTGGTTTGTGTTCCGCACGTCGGATGCCAACAACAGCACCGACACATTGTACGATTACACGCACAATGGCGCTGAAAATGACCGCCTTGATTTGCGCAGCTTTGATGTGCTGAGCGATGGGTCATCTGCATCTGATTGGATGGGCGAACACATCAGCCGGAACGCCGACAACAGCGTCACGATTGATCTGAACAACCTAACAATCAACCTTATGGACCACGGAAATTTGCAAGATCAGTTCTTTGATCAAGTGCTAGATGGTTTGCAGCTGTAAAAACAAAGTCAGAGGCGGGTCAGAACAGACCTGCCTCTTTCGCTATCATTGCCGCATGTGTGCGGTTTTTGGCCTCAAGCTTGCGACACAGCGTTTTAACATGCAGCTTGATCGTCACTTCTTGCAATTCGATTTCGCGCGCGATTTCTTTGTTTGCAAGGCCACGGGTCAAGCACGACAAGACCTGTAATTCCCGATCTGTCAGCAATTTCTTTAATGGGTGCGCTGTCTCTTCGACCTCTTGGGTCATGAAATCAATCGGCGCGTATTTTTCACCCATTGCCATGAATTTGATCGCATTGACCAGTGATTTTGCCGCCATGCTTTTGGGTAAAAATCCGGCTGCACCACGTTCAAGCGCCTGTTCTGCAATGTCTTTATTCGCCGAACCAGAGATCAAAGCAACAGGGCGCGGCCGCGTTGCTTCAAGGATTTTATCCAACCCCTCAAGGCCGTTCATGCCGGGCATTTCATAGTCCAGCAATACCAAATCAAACGGGTCATGCGATGCCAAGGCTTTTTCAACACTGGCCAGGTCAGGCGATTGAATTACCCGAAATGTACCATCGCTCTCAAGGAAAGCTGCGATTGTTTCCCGTACCAATTCATGGTCGTCCGCTAACAATATTCTCACACGTTCCTCGCTGAATTGTTAATTAAAGTTAGCATTACGCGGAATAGATTGAAACCTAGTTGTGACAGGACAATTTTTTACACAAAAAGCAATCATTTAGCCGGATTTTTGTGCTGGTTTAGCCCCCCTTTTACGTGACTACGGCACGTTAGTGTTTATGTTGACATTCAATGTGAATATCGCGATATATCGATATATGAACATAGACAAAACCATGTCCGCCCTCAACAACCCTGCCCGCCGCCAGATCCTGATCTGGCTTAAGGATCGCGACAATTTCCCACCCGCGTTGCCCGAACATGCGGGCCTCGCGGGCGTTTGCGTCGGCTATATTCAGGAAAAGGCGGGCCTGTCCCAATCAACGATTTCCACCTACATGAAGCTGCTCAAAGACGCAGGTTTGGTCGTGTCTGAACGACACGGTCAGTGGACATTTTATCGCCGCGACGAGGACGTAATTGCCGCCATGCTCACTCAGCTTTCAAAGGATTTGCAATGAACCAGATCAACAATCCGCTGGTTTTGCCCAATGGGGTTACGCTGAAAAATCGTATCGTAAAATCAGCGATGTCAGAGGCGCTTGGCGATGAACATAACAACCCGACGCAGGCACAGATCGACCTTTTTGCACAGTGGAGCAACGGTGGCGCGGCCCTGCTGATCACAGGAAACACGCCCGTTGATCGGATGCATCTTGAACATGCCGGAAACTTTGTTCTGGATGCGGAATCTGACATGGCGCAGGTCAAAGCCCTTGTTTCTGCAGGACAAAGTGGCGGCGCAAAAATCCTTGCGCAGCTTGCACATGCGGGGCGACAAACGCCTCAGGCGATAAATCCGCATCCAACTTCGGTTTCTGACGTCAAACTGGACCTTGCGGGATACGGCACCCCCGTCCCTGCGTCCGAGGTTGATTTTGCGTCGGTTATTGATAAATTTGTGCGCTCGGCAAAGCTTGCTCAAGGTGCCGGATTTGATGGCGTCGAAATTCATGCCGCACACGGTTATTTGCTAAGTTCCGCCCTTTCACCACGGATCAATACCCGCACAGACCGGTGGGGCGGATCCTTGGAAAACAGAGCAAGGTTGACCTTGGACGTGGTCAAGGCTGTGCGCGCGGCTGTCGAGCCTCGATTTGTCGTCGCGGTCAAATTGAACTCTTCCGACTTTCAAAAAGGCGGGTTTGATCACGCAGATTCGGTTCAGGTCGCCGTGATGCTACAAGATGTCGGCGTCGATTTTATCGAAATTTCTGGCGGCAATTTTGAAGAACCAACAGCCTATCAACACACCTCAAAATCCAAATCCACCCAAGTGCGCGAAGCCTATTTTCTGGATTACGCCGCCGCGATCAAAGCCGCGTTAAACATTCCTTTGATGGTCACAGGCGGGTTTCGATCCACCAGCGTAATGAACGATGCGATCAAAAACGATAAAACTGATTTGATCGGCATGGGGCGCCCATTTATCACTGACCCGGGCTTTGCTCAAAAGCTGCTCGACGGTACAATTGATAAAGCGCCGGCAATCGAACAGGACTTTCCGCCCGCTGATGCGTTGCCACGTGGTGCGGTTCTAAATTGGTTCTGTGCGCAATTGGCGATTGTCGGAAAAACGGGTCAGCCCGATCTGTCGTTGCCTGTCGTCAAAGGGCACGAAAACTATCTACGCCAGATCGATGTCGCGACGGAAAAACTGCTTGCCGCTAGGCGCTGATGAATCGCTAAACACGCCCGATTTTAAAGCCGCGCGATAGGTGGTTTCGCATCACAAACAAAAACACAGCGCCGGGCAACATCGACGCGACAGTGACGGCCATGACCAACCCGATATCCGTCTGAAAACCGAACAGCGCATTGATCGCCATGCTGATCGGTTTGCCATTGGTCGTGGTCAGGATACGCGCAAACACGACTTCGACCCATGAAAACATGAAGCAAAAGAACGCAGTAACGGCAACGCCCGACGCGATTTGGGGCAGCAAAATACGCCAGATAAACCGTGGTCGCGAATAGCCGTCCAAAAATGCGGTTTCATCCATTTCCTTTGGAATTGCCGTAATGAAACCCTGCAAAATCCAGATGGAAATAGGTAGGTTGAACAGGCAGTGGGCCAACGCAATTCCAAAGACCGAATTGACGATCCCCAGATTTGAAAACAGCTGAAAAATCGGCAAGGTCAGCACCACAGGTGGCGTGATCCGAAAGGCGATGAACGCTAGAAACAGATGTTTATCACCCACAAACGACAGCCGCGAAAACGCATAAGCCGCAGGGATCGCGATGGGCAGAGTGATGCAAATATTGATCAAAACATACGCTACCGAATTGCCAAATGCTGCGCGTAAATTTGGGTCAGACCAAATGCCTGCATAGTTGCGAAATGTCAGATCACCGACGGCGTTAACCGGTGTCGGCAGCGTCGCGGTAAAGCTGATGATCGTCATTTGCACCAGCGGCAGACACGCGAAGGCGATGAAACATAGTAAACCCACGCGTTTGATGAGGGGGAGGTATCGGGCAATTCCGGTCATGCGGCGCCTGTGCGATCAAGTCTGTCTTGGGCTTTTGAAAACGCCCAAGACACCGTCAAAACAATCAGGAAATACAGCACAGATCGGGCGGCGGATGGGCCATAATTGAACGCCTTGATCTCTTCGCCTAAATCCACGGCCAAGAACATCGTCGCACCATTTGGCCCGCCTGCATTGATCGGGAATGCTTCGGTGTAGATCATGAATGAATCCATAAACCGCAGCAAAATTGCCATCAACAAGACGTGGTACAATTTGGGCAATTGGATGAATCGAAACACTTGCCATGGCCCCGCAGCATCGATTGCAGCAGCCTGATAATGCGAGGTCGGAATAGTGGTCAGCGCCCCATAACACAGGATCACGACTAGGCCGGTCCAATGCCAAACATCCATTGTAATCAACACCATCCAAGTCTGCGTGGCTGACAATTTCCAATCTGTCGACCAGCCAACATACAGCATTAATCGCCCCAAAATTCCGCTGTCGGGGTTAAGCAGACTTAACCACAATGACGGGATCATGTTCCATGGCACCAGCAGCGGCAGCGCGATCAAAGAGAGGGTCAGGCCAACCCAAAACTTACCTCTTGGAATGCACAGCGCGATGGCAATACCCAAAGGAATTTGGATGGTCAAAATCAAGACTGAAAACAAGGAGCTGCGTCCAAAACTTGCCCAAAACCGATCAGAACGGATGATTTCGACATACCATTCGGTACCAACCCAAAACCGCGCATCCAGAATGAAGATTTCAAAGAACGAATAGTTCACAACAGTGATCAGCGGGATCAGTCCCACCAGACAAAGAACCAGCATCGCGGGCAAGACAAAAAACCAACCTGTGTTGTCGCGATTTTTCAAGGCACCTGTTTCCCTTCGTCGGTTTGCGCGCTTAGACCGTCACAACATCCGTTCCCCAAGTGGCGCAATTGTCGGTGAATTCCGTCGGCAGTGCAGCGTCTGTGAACAGCACGGCCACGTCCGCCAGCGAACAAATCGTAAGCGGCGCTTTGCGCGTAAATTTCAATTGATCGGCAACCACCATCACCTTACGAGACCGCTGGATTGCAGTTTTGCTGACCATAATTTCCTGACCGTCAAAATCCAGCATATCGCCATCCGCATCGATTGCAGAGCAACCCAAAACCGAATAATCAAATTTGAATTGTTTAACCATTTCAACGGTTAACCCACCTACAATCCCGCCATCCGCACGGCGCAACACACCACCAGCCAAGATGATTTCACAACTGTGGTTTGCAGCTAGCGTGTTCGCGATATTAAGGTTGTTGGTCACAACCAACAGGTTCTCGTGATCCAACAATTCGTACGCGACGGCTTCGGTACTTGTGCCGATATTCATAAACACGGATGCCCCGTCAGGGATCGCTTCAGCGCATTTTTTGGCGATCGCTCGTTTGCCGGCCTCGTTCAGGCGACGGCGTTCTTCGTACAAGATGTTCACCACGCCGGATGGCACTACAGCCCCGCCATGCACGCGATCCAATCGCCCGCTTTCGGCCAAATCTGACAGATCGCGCCGGATGGTTTGGACCGTGACATCATAGAGCGCGGCAAGGCCGTCTACCGTTACTTTGCCGTCTTTACGGGCCAGTTCCAGTATCTCTTTTTGTCTGAAATTTGAGACCATGGATCCCCCCAACTCGACCGGCACCACGATGCTGTGGATTCGGTATAAACATTCAGAGGTCCTGTAATAACGTCAATAGGACAAGAAACAAAGCACCGCGCAAACTGACAAAAGGAACATCATCACGAAAGATATTGAGCATCAGATTCAGGCACTTACTGTCAAAACGAAAGTAAACGAACATTCGTCATTGATTGTTAACCGGCTTTACTATTGGGTTACGTTACGACGCACGCTGGGAGGCTGCGGCGAATTTCGAGCCGGGGGAGGCTTCATTGAATAAGCGCGATCAGCAGGACGTAGTTGACTTGTTTGTCATCGGTGGCGGCATCAATGGATGCGGCATTGCCCGTGATGCAGCAGGTCGCGGCATGTCTGTTGAACTGGCCGAAATGAACGATCTTGCCTCTGCCACATCTTCTGCGTCGACCAAGCTTTTCCATGGTGGTTTGCGCTATCTTGAGTATTGGGAAATCCGTCTGGTGCGCGAGGCATTGATCGAACGCGAGACACTGCTGCGCGCTATGCCACATATTTCCTGGCCAATGCGATTTGTGCTGCCTTACCACAAAGACATGCGATTTGAGGGCGATACGCCAACCTCAAAATTGCTCAGTATTGTGATGCCATGGATGAAAGGGCGGCGCCCCTCTTGGTTAATTCGCTTTGGTTTGTTCCTGTACGATAATCTGGGTGGTCGAAAGATCCTAAAGGGCACAACGTCTTTGAATTTGGCCGGTACGCCCGAAGGTGCGCCGCTTGAGGACCGCTTTGAAAAGGCGTTTGAGTATTCAGATTGCTGGATCGAAGACAGCCGCTTGGTTGTCTTGAATGCACGTGACGCAATGGCCCGTGGCGCGCGGATTAATGTCCGCACCAAAGTATCCGCAGCCGAACAGATCGACGGCATTTGGCACGTCACGCTAGAGGCCCAAGATGGTGCACAACGCACCGTACGTGCGCGTATGCTGGTGAATGCCGGTGGCCCATGGGTCGAAGACATCATTCGCAACACGGTTCGCATTAATGCATCCGAAGGCGTGCGCCTTGTGCGCGGCAGTCACATCGTAACCCGCAAATTATATGATCACGACAAGTGCTATTTCTTTCAAGGAAAAGACGGGCGGATCATTTTCACGATCCCCTACGAGACGGATTTCACCCTGATCGGCACCACTGATGCGGACCACACCGACACCAGTCAAAAACCGGTTTGCACACCCGAAGAACAATCATATCTCCTTGATTTCGCGTCTGAATACCTCAAGCAAGACATTTCGGACGATGACGTTGTCTGGTCCTATTCCGGTGTGCGCCCGCTGTATGATGACGGCGCTAGTTCGGCCACGGCTGCGACCCGCGACTATGTTTTGAAGTTGGATCAATCCACCGGTGCCCCGATCTTGAATGTCTTTGGCGGCAAAATCACGACCTACCGCAAGCTAGCTGAATCAGCGCTTGATATGATCACGCCATTCTTTGAGGGACGCGATAAAATCTGGACGGCGGGCGTGCCATTGCCGGGCGGCGATTTTCCGGTCGACGGCGTGCCTGCGCTTTGTGAAAAATTGCGCGCACACTATCCATTCCTGAACGCCCGTTGGGTCGATCGTTTGATCAAAGCCTATGGCACGGATGCGTTTCTGGTTTTGGGGGATGCAAAATCCGCCACTGATTTGGGCCAAAATTTTGGAGCCAATCTGACCGCGCGCGAAGTCGCATGGTTGGTGGAAAACGAATTCGCGCAAACCGCAGAAGACATCGTTTGGCGTCGGTCCAAATTGGGTCTGCGGCTCAGCACTCAAGAAATCAAAACGCTTGATGCGTGGTTAACCGCCGCGCCGCCACAGCAGCGCGCAGTGTGAACTGCGAGGGGAGAGAGAAATGTCACTAGTTTTGGAAGGTGTGTCAAAGGTCATGAATGGCCAAACGCATATCTACCCCACCGATTTGACGCTGCAAAGCGGCACCATGAACGTGCTGCTGGGGCCAACGTCGTCGGGCAAAACATCGCTGATGCGTCTGATGGCGGGCCTTGATGTGCCACAAACTGGCAAGGTTATCTGGAACGACAAGGACGTGACAGGGATGCGCGTGCAGGATCGCGGCGTCGCGATGGTGTACCAGCAATTCATTAATTATCCGTCGATGACAGTGTACGAAAACATTGCCAGTCCCATGCGTTTGTTGCGTCAATCCACCGATCAGATCGACAAGGCCGTTCGAAAAGCCGCCGATTTGATGCAGCTTTCCCCGTTTCTTGATCGCAAACCACTAGAATTGTCCGGCGGCCAACAACAGCGGTGCGCGCTGGCCCGTGCGTTGGTGAAAGACGCGGGATTGGTGCTGTTGGACGAGCCGTTGGCGAACCTCGACTATAAACTGCGCGAAGAATTGCGCGCCGAGATCCCCAAAATTTTCGAAGAAGCCGGGTCAATCTTTGTCTACGCCACGACCGAACCAGAAGAAGCGCTTTTGTTGGGCGGCAACACGGCGACGATTTGGGAAGGTACGATCACGCAATTCGACAAGACCCCGATCGTTTATCGCCAACCGGTGAATGCCACGACCGCGCGGGTTTTCTCTGACCCGCCGATGAACTTTTTGACCGTTCAAAAATCGGGCAACCGTCTGGATTTTGGCACAGAACAGTCGGTCACGGCCACCACGGGTGCCTTTGCTGGACTGGCCGATGGCAGCTATATCGCCGGCTTTCGGCCGAATCATCTAAAGCTGGAAAAACAGGGCAGCGATGCGCTGTCGTTCACCGGAAAATTGACAGTCACCGAGATCACAGGATCCGAGACATTCATTCACCTTGATCACCACGGTGAAAACTGGGTCGGGTTGGTGCACGGCGTCAAGAATTTGGCCATCGGGTCCGATTTGGACGTCTTTCTGGACCAAAGTCACGTTTACATCTTTGCGCAAGACGGCACTTCGATCGCCCCTGCGTCATATGCAGCAGCAGCCTGAGGGATCGCAAAATGGCAAAAATTACCCTCGAAAATCTGGCGCATTCCTACCTGCCCAATCCCAAAAGCGAAGACGATTTTGCGCTAAAGGAATTGAACCACGACTGGGTGGACGGCGAGGCCTACGCCCTGCTGGGCGCGTCTGGTTGCGGAAAATCAACGTTGCTGAACATCATTTCAGGCCTGCTGCATCCCAGTCAGGGGCGTATTCTGTTTGATGACAAAGACGTCACACAGGCCCCGACGACCGAACGCAATATCGCGCAGGTTTTCCAGTTTCCTGTGGTTTATGACACGATGACTGTGCGCGATAATCTGGCGTTTCCGCTGCGCAATCGCGGGGCTGATCCTGCCTATATCAAAGACCGCGTGCAGCAGATCGCGGCGATGATCGGGATGGAAGCGACGCTGGATCGCAAGGCCCGTGGTCTGACGGCGGATGCCAAACAAAAGATTTCATTGGGCCGTGGCATGGTGCGCGAAGACGTCAATGCGCTGCTGTTTGACGAGCCGCTGACCGTGATTGACCCCCACATGAAATGGGAACTGCGCACTCAACTAAAATCACTGCACCATGAATTTGGGCACACGATGATTTACGTGACCCACGACCAAACAGAGGCCCTGACGTTCGCCGACAAAGTTGTCGTGATGTATGATGGGCGCGTCGTGCAAATGGGCACGCCCCAGCAGTTGTTTGAAACGCCGGAACATACATTTGTCGGCTATTTCATCGGATCACCGGGCATGAATGTGCTAGACGCGCAGGTCGAAGGCAACACCGCCATTTTAGGTGGCACGCAGATTTCACTGGGAAAAGAATTCGGCACGCCTTCGGGCAAAGTCGAGCTGGGCGTTCGGCCAGAATTCACGTCCCTTGCGTCGGGCGATGACGGCCTGCCGGTGACGATCAAACGGGTCGAAGACGTTGGCCGCCACAAAATTGTGCGCGCTGATTTCAACGGTGCCCAGATCAATATCCTTGCGCCCGAAGGGGCCGAAATATCGCCTGACATGAACCGCGTGGTTTTTGACCCTGCAGGCATCAACATCTACTCAGATAGCTGGCGTGTTGCGCCAAAGGTGGCCTGAAATGAACAAGACCGTTAATCAAAAAGCGTGGTTTTTAATTCTTCCGGTGCTTTTGCTTGTCGCGTTTTCAGCCGTTATTCCGTTGATGACTGTGGTGAATTATTCCGTTCAAGACACGTTCGGGAACAACAAATTCTTTTGGGTTGGCCTTGAGTGGTTTCAGGAAATGCTTGCGTCTGAACGGATGTGGGACGCTCTTGGCCGTCAGATCGCATTTTCTGCAATCATTCTGGCAATCGAAATTCCGCTGGGCATTTTTGTGGCGTTAAACATGCCGAAAAAAGGGTTCTGGGCGTCGCTGTGCCTGGTCCTGATGTCCTTGCCCCTGCTTATTCCATGGAACGTTGTTGGCACGATTTGGCAGATTTTCGGGCGTGTCGATATTGGTTTGTTGGGCTACACGCTGTCTGCCTTGGGCATCGATTACAACTATACCCAAGATTTCTATGCCGCGTGGATTACCGTTATTGTGATGGATGTTTGGCACTGGACGTCGTTGGTGGCGTTGCTCGCGTATGCCGGGCTGCAATCGATCCCGGATGCCTATTATCAAGCGGCCAAAATCGACCAAGCCAGCCGCCTGAGCGTGTTCCGGTTTATCGAACTTCCCAAAATCATGGGCGTTTTGATGATCGCGATTCTGCTGCGGTTCATGGACAGCTTTATGATCTATACCGAACCCTTTGTGGTGACCGGTGGTGGGCCCGGCAACTCGACCACGTTCCTGTCGATTGACTTGGTCAAGATGGCGCTGGGGCAATTCGATCTAGGTCCGGCGGCTGCATTTTCGATCATGTATTACCTTGTGATCCTGCTGGTGTCTTACGTGTTTTACACCGTGATGACGAACCTCGACAAAAGGGATGGTCACTGATGTCTGATTTTACAATTCACGCCCCTAAACGCCGCATAGGCCTGCCAAAAATCAAGGGCAACGCCATTGTTATGGGTCTGTATCTGCTGTTTTTATTGCTGCCGATTTACTGGTTGGTGATGATGAGCCTCAAGACCAATTCGGAGATTTTGAACAGCTTTACCTTGTGGCCGCGCGATCTGACGTTTGACAACTATCTGACGATCCTGACCGATGCGTCGTGGTACACAGGCTACATCAATTCCATGCTGTATGTGGTGATGAACATGACCATTTCACTGCTGGTCGCCCTGCCCGCCGCCTATGCCTTTAGCCGCTATACGTTTCTTGGCGACAAGCATTTGTTCTTTTGGCTGCTGACCAACCGGATGGCCCCGCCTGCGGTTTTTGCCCTGCCGTTTTTTCAGCTGTACAGCTCAGTTGGGTTGTTCGACACGCACATCGCGGTGGCCTTGGCGCATTGCCTGTTTAACGTGCCATTGGCGGTCTGGATCCTTGAGGGGTTCATGCGCGGTGTTCCAAAAGAAATCGACGAAACAGCGTATATTGACGGCTATTCGTTCCCGCGCTTTTTCATCCAGATTTTCATGCCTTTGGTCGCCTCTGGCATCGGGGTCACAGCGTTCTTCTTGTTCATGTTCTCGTGGGTTGAACTGTTGCTGAGCCGCACATTGACGTCGGTAAATGCCAAACCGATCGCCGCCACAATGACCCGCACAGTTGGGGCGGCCGGCATTGACTGGGGTGTGCTGGCGGCGGCTGGTGTGCTGACAATCGTGCCCGGTGCATTGGTGATTTATTTTGTCCGCAACTACATCGCCAAGGGTTTTGCCCTTGGGCGCGTCTAGGGAGAATTCGCAATGGAATGGATGGCATGGACCGGACCGACCGCTTTGTTCTTTGGAATTATCGCGGCCACGCTTGTCACCTTTACGGTGCTGGCAATCAAATTTCCCGAAACCCCGCGCACGGGTGTTTTAGGGATCGAAACGACGCGCGGTGACCGGTTGTTCATCACGCTACTGGGCTCGGCTTTTATCAATCTGGCTTGGCTTGGAATGCTCAGCGCGCCCCAATGGGGGGCCCTGATCGTGTGTCTTTTTTATGCTGTGGCGGTGTTTCGCTGGGTGTGAACAAAGGCATTTTGAGGTGGTCTGACGTTTACGATCAGGCTGGCTCGATTGTTCTATTTTTAGGGAGGAACCAAAATGAACTTGCGACTTAAAGGAACCACTGCGATAGGGCTTGCCGCGTGCATGCTTGCCGCACCTGCGTTCGCCGACATGGAGGCCGCCAAGGCATTCCTTGAAAGCGAAATCGGGGATCTTTCGACGCTGTCACGCGCCGATCAAGAAGCTGAGCTTCAGTTTTTTGTCGACGCCGCAAAACCATACGCAGGCATGTCGATCAATGTTGTGTCCGAAACCATCGGCACGCACACATACGAATCCACAGTTCTTGCGCCAGCATTTGAGGCCATCACCGGCATCAAGGTCACGCATGATCTAATCGGCGAAGGCGACGTTGTTGAAAAGCTGCAAACGCAAATGCAGTCGGGCGAAAACATCTATGATGCCTATATCAACGACAGCGATTTGATCGGCACACACTGGCGCTATCAACAGGCCCGCAATCTGACCGACTGGATGGCTGGCGAAGGCGCGGCAGTGACCAACCCGAACCTTGATCTCGAAGACTTCATCGGTCTTTCGTTCACCACAGGTCCGGATGGCAAGGTCTATCAATTGCCTGACCAACAGTTCGCGAACCTTTACTGGTTCCGCTATGATTGGTTCAACGACGACATCAACAAAGCAGATTTCAAAGCGAAATACGGCTACGATCTGGGCGTTCCGGTCAACTGGTCTGCATACGAAGACATCGCAGAATTCTTTACCGGTCGCGATTTGACGCGCATGGGTGTTGACGGCGACGTGTTCGGCAACATGGATTACGGCAAAAAAGATCCGTCTTTGGGCTGGCGCTATACAGATGCGTGGCTGTCCATGGCGGGAGCCGGCGACAAAGGTGAGCCAAACGGCCTGCCGGTTGACGAATGGGGTATCCGCGTTAACGAAAAATCACAGCCCGTTGGCTCGTGTGTTGCACGTGGTGGTGCGACCAACGGTCCAGCAGCGGTATACGCTGTAACCAAGGCAATCGAATGGTTGGAAAAATACTCTCCGCCAGCCGCTGCCGGTATGACATTCTCTGAAGCAGGCCCAATTCCTGCCCAAGGTAACGTCGCACAACAGATGTTCTGGTACACTGCCTTTACCGCCGCATCTATCGAACCTGATCTGCCCGTAATGAACGAAGACGGCACGCCAAAATGGCGCATGGCCCCGTCTCCACACGGTGCATATTGGTCTGAAGGGACAAAAATCGGCTACCAAGATGCCGGTTCCTGGACCCTGATGAAATCGACACCTGTGGATCGTGCACAAGCCGCTTGGCTTTATGCGCAATTCGTGACTTCCAAAACCGTAGACGTAAAGAAAAGCCACGTTGGTCTGACATTCATTCGTGAATCAACGATCCAACACGCAAGCTTTACGGATCGTGCCCCGAAACTGGGCGGTTTGATCGAATTCTATCGCTCACCAGCGCGGGTTCAGTGGTCACCAACAGGCACAAACGTTCCTGACTATCCAAAGCTGGCACAGCTGTGGTGGCAGAACATCGGCGACGCAATGTCCGGTGCAAAAACCCCACAAGAAGCACTTGATACGCTGTGTGCTGATCAGGAAAAAGTCATGATCCGTTTGGAACGTGCCGGTGTTCAAGGCGACATTGGTCCGGTTATGAACGACGAAAGTGATCCGTCTTACTGGCTTGATCAACCTGGTTCGCCAAAAGCCAAACTGGAAAACGAAGACGAAACTCCGGTTACGATTGCTTATGACGAGCTGATCAAATCCTGGAACTAAACCCATCATCCGGGGCCGCCATTTGGCCCCGGATACCCTGCCCTTTTTCCCCCTAACGCATTGAACCACCCCATGACTTATATTCTCGCAATCGATCAAGGCACGACATCAACGCGCGCGATCTTGTTTGATGAAACCATGGCCGCCGTGGCCCAAAGCCAGGCAGAATTCCCCCAGTATTTCCCACAATCGGGTTGGGTCGAACACGACCCCCGAGAACTGTGGGACACCACGTTATCAACTTGCCACGCCGCAATCGCGCAGGCCGAAATTTCCGCAAACCAAATCGCCGCAATTGGCATCACCAATCAGCGCGAAACGGTTGTGGTTTGGGACAAGGCCACAGGCCAAGCCATTCATAACGCTATTGTTTGGCAAGACAGGCGCACCGCAGACACCTGCCGGATTTTGCGCGATGCGGGTCACGAGACGATGATCACCGCACGCACCGGCCTGCTGATTGATCCGTATTTTTCCAGCACCAAACTCAAATGGATTCTGGACCATGTTGACGGCGCACGGGACCGCGCAGCCAAAGGCGAATTGCTGTTTGGCACTGTTGATAGTTTCCTGATTTGGAAGCTGACGGGCGGTGCAATCCACGCCACCGACGCCACCAACGCCGCCCGCACCATGCTGTACGATATTCACAAAGGGCGCTGGAGCCAGACAATTTGCGACCTGTTGGATATCCCGATGCGGATGCTGCCGCAGGTCAAAGACTGCGCTGCTGATTTTGGCAAAACACAGGCGGATTTGCTTGGTTATTCGATCCCGATTTGCGGTGTCGCAGGCGATCAACAGGCGGCCACTGTTGGGCAGGCATGTTTTGAACCCGGCATGATGAAATCGACCTACGGCACCGGGTGTTTTGCGCTTTTGAACACTGGTGACACGCCTGTTGTGTCGCAAAACCGCCTGCTGACGACAATTGCGTATCAGCTAAATGGCAAACCGACCTATGCCCTTGAGGGGTCGATATTTGTCGCAGGTGCGGTTGTGCAATGGCTGCGTGACGGGTTGCAAATTATCGACACAGCAGCTGACGCACAGGTCCTTGCCGATCAAGCAGACCCACATCAGGATGTTGTTATTGTGCCTGCATTTGTCGGCTTGGGCGCCCCCTATTGGGATGCGGATTGCCGCGGTGCCGCCTTTGGTTTGACCCGAAACACCAGCCCCGCTGAATTTGCCAAAGCCGCGCTAGAAAGCGTCGGGTACCAGACCCGCGATTTGCTAGATGCGATGTCGTCAGATTGGCAGGCAACAGGTGTGCAGCCAACCCTGCGCGTTGATGGTGGCATGTGCGCAAGTGACTGGGCAATGCAATTTTTGTCCGACATTATCGCCGCCCCTGTGGATCGTCCGATGAACCGCGAAACGACGGCTTTGGGTGTTGCGTGGCTTGCTGGAATGCACGCTGGGATCTATCCTGATCAGGCTGGGTTTGCCGCTGAATGGGCCTGTGAGACGCAATTCACGCCGCAGATGGACAGTGCCCTGCGCGATGTAAAATACGCCCGCTGGCAAAAGGCCGTTGCCGCCACAATGAACGTTTGATCCGCCACAAAGGGCCTGCAAAACATGTTCTCATTTTTCAGCCCGCAAGCGATCCATTTTGGACGTGGACAAAGCCAGCAAACCGCCGCCTTGGCAGCGCAATTTGGTAGTGCGGTTTTGATAGTGCACGGCGCGAACGCAAACCGCGCGCAATGGCTGATCAAATCGTGCACTGACGCTGGGCTGATCACACGGGCCGTCAGTTGTAAAAACGAACCCTCCCTGCCCGATCTGGAAATCGCCTTGGCGCAGTTTCGCGACACGCCACCCAATGCTGTAATCGCACTTGGCGGTGGGTCGGTGATTGATTTCGCCAAGGCGCTTGCCGCTCTGATCCGCTGTGATAGCCCCCCGATTGACTACCTTGAGGTCGTCGGGAATGGGCGCGTTTTGGATCATTCCCCCATTCCGATGATCGCCCTACCTACGACCGCAGGCACCGGTGCCGAGGTGACCAAAAACGCTGTCATTTCCGTGCCGGATCGTGGCCTAAAGGTCAGTCTTCGCGATCCACGCATGACCCCGCAGATCGCAATTGTCGATCCTGACCTGATGCAAGGCGCGCCCAAACACGTGGCCCTATGCGCCGGATTGGACGCGATCACGCAGGTCATCGAGCCATACCTGTCGATCAAAGCAAACCCCATGACAGACGCCCTGTGTCACGCCGCGATTCCTTTGGGCCTCGGCGCGTTACGCGATGTTGTCGAAAACGATAGCCGCGACGGTTGGGATGCGATGGCGTGGGTCAGCACATGCGGCGGCTTGGCTTTGGCGAACGCAGGACTGGGTGCGATCCACGGTTTTGCAGGGGTGATTGGCGGCAAAACGAATGCGCCGCACGGGGAAATCTGTGGCGTGTTGCTGCCTGCCGTCCTTAAATCGCATCTAAGGAAGGCCCAAGATGGCACCGATATTCATACCCGCATCACATGGGTCATCGCGCAAATCGATAGCCATTTTGGACAATCGAAGATCGGTAGCGGGATTGATGACTTGCAAGATTGGTCAACGAACATGGGCTTGCGCCAGCTGTCTGAATTAGGCGTTCGATCGGCTGATTATCGTGAAATTGCAACTGCGTCTGCTGGCACCTCGTCGATGAGAGGTAATCCGTTTGTGATAACAGAACAGGAGCTTTTTGAGGTTTTGGACACCACCAAGTAAAGACGCAGTGCTGTTCCTAACAAGCGTCTGAATCAGGCAGGTATTCTGGCATTTACGGCGGCCTGAGGCCCGATAATCCTAAATATCGAACCAATTTAGTGTTGGTCCCAGGTTATGAACGGGTGCAGACGCGACGGTTCCGTTCATCCCCCATGCGTTGTGAATATGCCCGCACAGAATGAGTTTTAATTGATGATCAGCAGCCGCATTCCGGATCGCAACGCTGCCTTCGTGACTGCCATCTGCTTGAAGATCAGCGGTGCCAAATGGTGGTGTATGGGAAATCAAAATCGAAGCTTTTGGACATTTTTTCAAAAGCAGCGAGGCGTTCGCTTCGGTTTCTGTCGCGTTCCAGTCATGAGAATTTCGAGACGGAATTTCACCACCCATTCCAAAAAATGACTGCCCATTGATCACAACCGAACCACCGTGAAGGTAATGGCCATGTTCCCAACTTTCGCAAAACATAGAAATCTCATCAGGAACATCGTGGTTTCCGTGGACCAAAATAACAGGCACCTTACAGCGCTTCAGGATGTTCAGCGTATCCGGTGCGCCATGTCCACGGGTCGCAAAATCACCCGCGCCCACAATCACGTCCGCATCACCACTTGCCTCGACAATCATTTCGGCGGCTGCCTGGTCTCTGTGCAAATCCGAAAACGCGAGTAATTTCATCTTTTAGCCCCTATTTGGCAAAGCGTAGCAACGCTGCGCCAAGCAATGTGGTCAGCGTTGAAAACACCTTTATCAGATCAAGGCGTTCTTTTAAAAAGAAGACGCCAATCAACAAGGCAAAGACGATGCTGGTTTCCCGTAAGGCCGTGACCAGTGCAATCGGTGCCTGCGTAAAGGCCCATGTCACAATGGCGTACGCAACGAACGATGCGCCGCCACCAAACAAAAAGACGCCGCGCCCTTTGGTGGCAATAACGCCCAATGTCTTGGGTGATTTTACCGCAAGATATGCAGCCATGATCAGCCCGTTGCCAATCGCCAGCCAGCTATAAAACCCCAACGATGTACCGGCGATCCGGGCCCCCAAGCCATCGACCAGCGAATAGGCCGCGATGAACAATCCTGTGATAAGGGCAAGGACCGCCGCGTTGCCATTGCGCAGCCCATCCGCCTTGCGAACCAAGGCAAGACTGATAATACCGCACCCGATAATCAGGATCGCAAGCATCTGTATCGACGACAATTGGATGCCAAGAACAACAACTGAAAACAACGCGACAATCAGCGGAGCCGCCCCTCTCGCAATTGGATAAACCTGTGTAAGATCACCAATTTCGTATGATTTCAGCAAGAACAACTGGTACCCAACATGAAGTAAAATTCCCGCCGCCAAATAGGGCATACTTTCGATCGCTGGCATTGGAACAAACGGCAGGGCAATCAGCGCAAGCGGCATGTGGCCAAGAACAACGGCGCCCATGCTCATCGTTTTGTCCGCGCCACCTTTTACCAAAGCATTCCAGCCCGCGTGCAGGACAGCAGCGCCAATGACCGCGACAAAGACCAGTGTGCTCATGTTTACGACCTCGTCAGAATTCTCAAATCCATAAGTACATCAAAAATGGGTATCTACAATCTTTGACAGGCTAAGATTTCGAAACGATGGCCCGCGACACGAGGCGCAAGGATGTCTTAGCTGGAGCAATTCGGAAAAGGTCGCGCGAACTTAACCATGGGTTCTGTGCCATGTCGGGGATCGACAGAATAGCCTGCGGACTTCATGCTTCCAGACGGGCATAAGACTTGCGGACTTGTTCCGCAAACCGGCTCGCCGCGACAGAAATAGAACGCCCCCGCTGTTGAGACAAATGAAGGAACATTGGCGTGTATTCCCGTGCCGCCAACGTGCTGTGGCACACGTGATCAGGGCAAGCGGTGTCGTGACCCGTTACGATTTCAAAGCTGATTGTGTCTGAATGCATCATCGTGGCGGCGGCAAAATTTGACGAAACCTCCAGCCCGATACGATAGTTCAAACCTTGTCGCATCGCAGAGGTTTCGATGGCTTTGCGCAACGGCCCGCGCGGGGGCAGCGCCCAAGGAAACTGGGCAAGTTCATGCACCGAACCGGACCGTTGCCAAGACCCGGATGGTCCTTGCGACCGACGACAATCACACCAACCGGCGTCGTGCACAGCGATGCGATATTGGGGTTGGTTCTGGGGTGAAGTTGCAGGGCAAGATCGGCGCGATAGTCTGATAATGTTTGCGCGATGTCGTCTTTGGCCGTCGTTTCGATCGTAAACGAAACCCCCTCAAAAGCGGATTGATAGGTCGCAATTTCTTGGGCAAATGATCTGATCGTGGCGACGTTATCGTCCACCGCAATCACGACCCGCCCGCGCCGCACGCCCTTGAGGTCGGCAATTTTGGATCGGACCGATTTCATATCCGCCAATTGCCGTCGCGCATGGGTGATAAAAATCTCTCCTGCCGGGTTCAGCATAACGCCGTTGGACGTGCGTTCGAACAATTGAGTGTCGAGTTCGCCCTCAAGCCCAAGCAGCCGCCGGTTCAGCGCAGATGGTGTGATCGACAACATATCAGCAGCGCCCCGAATGGATCCGGCGTTGGCGATTTCCTCGACGATTTTCAACAAATATTCGTGCTGCATAGCCATCCCCACGTGGTGCGTTTTCGGCAACGCATCGCTGCAAAATGAACAGACGACGCGTCATTGGAAATAGCTATGCTGCATTGCAGCGACGGATTCTGCGGATGTGCCACAGAATGCGGCAGCCAAGTAAACAACGCCTATTTTCCAAGCACCGATAAGGTGACGGGGGTCAATAATCACCATGCCAAGACGATCAAGAACGTGTTTTGCACGCATAGAAACGCTCGCCCTGTTGCCAGTGTTTCACCGCCTGAATGACGCCAAAGTATTGCTCGTCGGCGGCAGTGACGGGGCCGCGTGGAAGGTGGAATTGATGATCGCGGCAGGTGCGCGGATTGTGTTGTTCACACAAGATCCTAGCGACATGATGCTGTCCCTGATTGACGGACATCGCAGTACCTTTGACATCCGCACAGGCGATTGGAAACCCGCCGATTTTGTCGGAACGCGCCTGGCCGTGATGGACACAGGCAATGATCTGGAGGCAGCCGCATTTGTCCAAGCGGGCCTGATGACCGGCGTGCCCGTCAACGTCATTGATCGCCCTGAATTTTGCCAGTTTCAGTTCGGGTCAATCGTGAACCGATCGCCTGCGATTATCTCGATTTCGACCGATGGGGCCGCGCCGATCTTGGGACAAGCCATTCGGCGACGGGTTGAGGCCGTATTGCCGACAGCCTTGGCCGGATGGGTTGCACTGGCCCGAAAACTACGCCCACAGATCAATGCGACCTACGCCATGGGAACACCCCGCCGCGCGTTTTGGGAACGGTTTGTGGATCGCGTGTTTTCCGGTGACGCCCCGTCAGAACAACACCTGTTTTCCCCAGTGCCCACAGGCGGGCGGATCATTTTCGCCAACACAGGTCCGGGTGATCCGGAATTGATCACGATCAAGGCCATGCGCGCGCTGCAGCAGGCCGACGTGATCCTGTTTGATGACAGTGTATCACCGCACATTCTGGAACTGGGCCGGCGCGAAGCACGCCACATTCAAACCTCTGATATCGCCGTGATGCTGCGCCACATCAACGCCCACAAAACCGTTGTCCACCTTAGCACAACAGGCGCGACGCCGCATTTATCCACGCTCAAAACCCACAACATTCAGGTCGACATCATACCGGGTGTCACCTGTTTCACGCACGCAGAATCACACCGCGTCGCGGCATAACCTCCCCCCTCAGAAAGGACTATCCATGTCATACGTCAAACCAGCGGAATTCGCTGCCCAAATGATCGAGGCCGGCGAATCCAAGGTCTTTATGTCGACCAAAGACACGCTGGTCAGAGCATTTATGGCAGGCGCAATCCTTGCCCTTGCCGCAGCGTTTGCTGTCACCATTGCCACGAACACAGGTAACTTTCTTGTTGCCGCGTTGCTGTTTCCTGTTGGTTTTTGCATTCTCTATCTTCTTGGTTTTGATCTTCTGACAGGCGTTTTCACACTGTGCCCTTTAGCGTGGTTCGCAGGCAGACCCGGCGTAACGTGGCGCGGTATTTTTCGAAACTGGGGGCTGGTTTTTATCGGCAACTTTGCCGGTGCGATGACCACCGCCATCTTTATTGCCATTACCCTGACGATGGGCTTTAGCGAGGTTCCGAACGCGGTTGGCGACAAACTGATGGCCGTTGGTCATGACCGAACGATTGGTTACGCCGAGGCAGGTGGGGCCGGATTGCTGACGCTGTTTGTGCGCGCTGTGATGTGCAACTGGATGGTGTCGACTGGCGTTGTTGCCGCGATGATGTCGACAACTGTGTCGGGCAAAATCATGGCGATGTGGATGCCGATCCTGATCTTCTTTTACCTCGGGTTTGAACATTCGATCGTCAACATGTTCCTGTTCCCCATCGGCATTATGCTGGGCGCGGATTTCACCTGGAGCGATTACCTGATCTACAATGAAATCCCCACGGTGATTGGCAATCTTGTTGGCGGCCTGACCTTTGTTGGTGCCATGATTTATTCCACCCATTACAAGACCAGCCCGTCGCGTCGACCTGCCATCGGAAAAGTCGGCACCGCTGCTGAGTAATCCCGCCAAATCGAGGCCGCAGTACGCTGCGGCTTCGCACCCGTTTCCAATCGTGAGCCCGAAATGTTGCAAACACGCACCCTGTCAGTGTCCCTTGGTCAAGCGTCATCGCGCGGTCCAAAAGAACACAACGACGACTTTTTTGGCGCACTTTTGCCCGAGGGCGCAGGGCGAAATGTGAAAGGCTGCGTGGTCGCGTTGGCCGACGGTATTTCCACATCACGGGTCAGTCGCGAGGCTGCCGAGACTTGTGTGAAATCGTTTTTAACCGACTACATGGCGACGCCAGACAGCTGGACCGCGAAAACGGCGGGCGCAAAAGTCATCGCGGCCATCAATGCGTGGCTTTATGCACAGACCCTTCATGCGGGCGAAACCGACGTCGATCACGGCTATACTTGCACCCTTTCGGCCATCGTTTTGAAGGGGCGTTCAGCCCATATGTTTCACGTCGGGGACTGCCGAATTTGGCGCGTGTCAGGCGCCAGCCTTGAACAATTGACCACCGATCACCACGCCCGCCTAGATGGTGATCGCACCGCTTTGGCCCGTGCAATGGGCGCTGCCCACAACGTCGAGGTTGATTACCACGTTGAACCGCTGAGCGTCGGCGATGTATTTTTGATGACCACTGACGGGCTACATGATGTCTGGGACCCAAGCCATGTTGCGCAGATTCTAAAGCAAGAAATCGACCTTGATCGAGCGGCACAAAACATCATTGACGGGGCCATCGATCACGCATCAGACAACCTGACCTTGCAAATCCTCCGCATCGAAAACCTGCCGCTGCCGGATGTGGCCGAGTTGAATCACCAGACCGCGACGCTGCCTTGGCCCAAGGATTTTTTTCCCGGCGACACCATCGACGGGCTTACGATTTTGCGCGAAATTCACAGCACCCATCGCTCCCGCATCTACCTGGCAAAGGACGGCGACAAACGGTTTGCGCTCAAGGTTCCGGCGACGGAAATGCGCGAGGACACAGCCGCGCTTCAGCGGTTCGTAACGGAGGAATGGATCGCCCGCCGGATCAATAACCCTCATGTCCTGTCGGCCCCCGACATGCTGCCTGATCGCAGCGCGCTATATACGCTCAGCACCTTTATCGACGGGCAAACGCTGCGCCAATGGATGGTCGACAATCCGAACCCCACACCGTCGCAAGTGAGAGACATTATCAGCCAGATCATCAAGGGATTGCGGGCGTTTCACCGTCGCGAAATGCTGCATCAAGACCTGCGTCCCGAGAACATTCTGATCGACGCGGACGGTCACGTGACGTTGATTGATTTTGGCTCTGCTTATGTGTCCGGCGTGCAAGAAACCGGCCCATTCGAGCATGCCATAGAAATCCTCGGCACAGTACAGTACACCGCGCCCGAATATTTTTCGGGAGAACCCGTCAGCTGGAAATCCGATCTCTTTTCGCTCGCGGTCATCGCGTATGAAATGATGACCGGAAAACTGCCATACGGCACCGCTGTGGCCAAAGTACGAACCCCAAGGGATCGCCGCGCACTGGCATATCGCAATGCAGGCGACACAGTTCCTGCGTGGCTAAATCATTGTTTACAAAACGCATTGCATCCCGACCCCACACGACGGCCCGATGCATTGTCGGAATTCGAGGCCAACTTAAAACGCCCCAGCATCGAATATCAACGCAAAGGCCGCGCCCCGTTGATCGAACGTCATCCAATCCAGTTTTGGCAATTTATCTCAGCCGGACTGGCCGTTGTTATCATCCTTCTTCTCACCCTCTAAAGGAGCTTTTCCATGAAAGACCTTATCGCCGACGAACGCCTAATGACCAAAGAAGACGTCACTGCCATGATCCTAATCGCCAAGAAAAAACGTGGCCTGTCATGGGGTGAAATTGCCGCGGAAATTGGCATGTCGCCTGTGTTCACCCACTCGGCATCGATGGGGATGAACGCGTTCGGGGCGGACAACGCCGCCGCCTTGGTCAACGCCCTAGACCTGCCAAAAGACGCCGTCGACGTTTTAACCGAAAGCCCCACAAAAATCTGGGAACAAGCCATCCCGACAGACCCCTGCATGTACCGGTTTTACGAAATTGTCGGGGTTTATGCGCCCACATTAAAGGCACTGATACACGAAGAATTCGGCAATGGCATCATGTCAGCCATTGATTTTGAAATGTCCGTTGTGCGCGTAAAGCACGACAAAGGTGACCGCGTAAAAATCGAAATGTCAGGCAAATATCTGGCCTACAATGCGTGGTGATCAGGTGACTGAGAACACGGCCAAAGGGTTCACAGACGAACAAATCGCGTGCCTTATGTCGGCTTTGACCAAGCTGGAATTGACCGCGCCATCGACGGACAAAGCCCCTGTTGAACACGTCTATGGCACCCCGATCGAGGACCTGTGCAAAGAAGAAATCGCCAAGTACAAATTGCATCCTTTGGACATGTGGGACCGGCTTGAATACTGGACAGCGCGCAATGAAATTGCCACGGGGCTTGATCAGTTTCTGTTACGTCACCTTGGGTTTTTCAACGTCGAACCGGCAAGCCCCGGTTACATGATCCGGCTGCGTTTGCCGGCCTGTCAAATGCGCGGTGATCAAATGCAGGCGGTGGCTGATATTGCCGATACTTACGGCGCGGGTCACGCGCATGTGACGACGCGCGGCAACCTGCAGGTACGTGAAATTGCGCCCAAAGACGTGTTGAACGTGATGGATGCGCTGACCAATGCGGGCCTGTCATGCCAAGGGTCAGGTGCGGACTCCGCGCGCAACTTAACGACGTCCCCCACCGCGGGTTTTGATGCAGTTGAACTGATTGATCTCGCGCCTCAGACACGGCGATTGTCCAACCTGATTTTAAACAAACGTGAATTGCGCGCCTTGCCGCGAAAATTCAACATCTCGTTCGATAATGGTGGGCGCATTTCTGCGCTGAGCGATAGCAACGACATCGCATTTCAGGCGATCAGCGTTGGTAGCAATGCGCCCATCGACGCCGGAATTTATTGCCGTATCGGCCTAGGCGGCATTTCTGGCCATCGCGATTTAACGCGCGACACTGGTATGATTTGCATGCCGGACCAGACTGTGATGGCTGGGTTTGCGATGCTTTTGGTGTTTGTCGAACATGCCGATCGGACAAACCGCAAACGTTCGCGTCTAAAGTATTTGCTGGATGCCAAAGGGATTGATTGGTTTGTCACAGCGACGCAAACAAAACTGGATGAAATGGACGCTGGGTTTCAACTTATCTCGTTGGACATCACCCATGACATGGCGCGCCCGGCGGTAGATCGTCAGGGTCATATCGGCTTTCACCCTCAATCAGATCCGACATTTAACTACGCAGGAATTGCCCTAGAAATGGGGCGTTTGTCATCGGATCAAATGCGCGCCATAGGGCGGATCGCGTTGATGTATGGACGCAATGATATTCGCCTGACCGTCTGGCAGAACGTGTTGATCCCGCACATTCCGACTGCCTTATCCGAACAAATCGGTCGCGAATTAGGTAATGTCGACCTTAGCACTTGTGCAACGGCTTTTGCGGCGGGGGCTGTGGCCTGCACCGGTAAAACGGCCTGTAAACTTGGCCTCGCCCATACCAAGGAAAACGGCACCGCATTGGTACGCCACCTCGAAGACAACTTTACCCTCGACAGCCCCATAAACATTCATCTGACAGGCTGCCCGAATTCCTGCGCGCAGCATTACATCGGCGATATCGGGCTCGTTGGGGCGACCACACCCGACGGCGTTGCGGGCTATCACGTCGTGTTGGGCGGCGGCAGTGATCACGACAAAGGGATCGGCCGCCCCCTGTGCGGACCTGTCCCACACACCGAATTGAACAGCGTCATCGCGCAGGTTGTCAAAAACTACCTTGATCGCCGCGCCGAGGGCGAAACGTTTTTAACCTTTGTACGCGGGTTGCCTGATGATGCCCTCCCGACCCTCTGCGCCCCTTCGCCTTGAACCAAGGACTGCCAAATGACTGAACACAATCCAAATTTCGCCAAAGTGGCCTTGCAAAACGCCAACGCACCGTCCGAATTTGTCCCCGAGGGCAGCCCGTTTGATGACGCACAACGCGCCTATTTGAACGGCCTGTTTTCCGGCCTTCATGCGCTTGCAAAAGGCCCCGAGGACGTCGCGCAAGCCCCGTTAAAAGTGTATTTTGGATCACAAACCGGAACCGCAGAAGCCCTGTGCAAAGACCTGCGCAAACTGTCGGCCACCAAAGGGTTCAAAGCAGACTTGGCCGAGATGAATTCCATAACGCCCGCCGATCTCGCGTCCGCCTCGCATGTTTTGTTCATCGCGGCCACCTGCGGTGAAGGTGACGCGGCCGACAATGCATTGGCGTTCATGGATATGTTGATGGATGACGCCTGCCCCGCCCTGCCCGCAACTTTGAATTTCTCAGTGCTCGGCCTGGGCGACAGCAGTTATGCAAAATTCAACAAAGCCGCCAAAGATCTTGATGCGCGATTAAGCGTACTCGGGGCGACGCGGGTGGTCGATTTGGTGGCTTGCGATCTGGATTACGACGACGATTTTGCGCTCTGGTGTGACACTGTTTTTACATCAGCGCCTTTTGCGTCTGCGGCGGGCGGTGCGATTACGCCGGAGGCCCCCGCGCCAAAAGCGGCCTTTGATAAGGCACATCCGTTCATCGGCACGCTCATCACGGCAGCCTCGCTCAGCAAAGAAACATCGGCAAAACAGGTCAATCACATCGAGATTTCGTTGTGTGGTGGCGGCGCCGATTTGGAGTATGACGTCGGCGATGCTTTGGGCGTTTGGCCACTAAATGACATGGACGACGTCGATGCGGTCCTGGCTGCGGCGGGTCACACAGGCACTGAGATTGTGACCCTAAAATCTGGACCTGCAACCCTGCGCCAAACCCTGTTTAAATCACTGGATCTAACCACCCTAACGGCCAAGACCGCCGACATTTGGGGCTGCAATATGTGCGATAGTGATCATGTATTGGATGCCCTTTTGAGGGGTGCAAAGCCTACGCCACAGTCCCTTATCGATGGCCTTCGCAGTCTGCAACCACGGCTGTATTCGATATCTTCCAGCCCGAAACGCCACCCGGGTGAAGTTCATCTTACAATCGGCGAAGTGCATTACACCCACAACGGGCGTCCGGGCAAAGGCGTCACATCAACCTATCTGGGCGGACGTTTGCCCGCTGGTGGCACTATCGGCGTTTATGTCCACAAGGCGCGCCATTTCAACCTGCCGATCGACGACGCCGTGCCGCTTATCATGATCGGGCCCGGCACCGGAATTGCCCCCTTTCGCGCATTTTTGGAAGAACGTGAGGCGCGAGGTGCCAAAGGAGACAACTGGCTGTTTTTTGGTGATCAACACGCCTGCAGCGATTATCTGTACCAAGACGAAATCGAAAAATGGCACGAAACTGGCATGCTCAACACGCTAAGCCTCGCATGGTCCCGCGACACTGATCAGAAAATCTATGTCCAACATCTAATCGAACAAAACGGCGCGCAATTCTACGACTGGCTTGAACGTGGGGCCGCGATTTACATCTGCGGTGACGCAACGCGCATGGCCGCAGATGTCGATGCCGCCCTCCACAAAGTTATCGCGGAGCATGGTGGTTTGGACGAGGCCGCAGCCAAGGCCTATGTCAGAGGTTTAAAAAGTGCGGACCGCTACCAGCGGGATGTGTATTAATGTTTGGGCGGATACCTTGACATAGAAACTGATGACTTCCTTGCCTTAGCGGATGATATCATCGCGATGATACGTGCTTACAAAACTGATCTTTTAAATGCGGCAGCTCTCGGCCAATACAAAAAATAAAGTAACCTGCACGCTAGAAGCGTAGCAATATGTTTTGGCGGGCAACTTGGGGGACGTCAGAACTCCGGAACCATCTAACCACATGGAATAATTAAAAAATTTTAAGGTTTTTGGCGGAGACGAAGGGATTCGAACCCTCGAACGAGTCACCCCGTTACTCCCTTAGCAGGGGAGCGCCTTCGACCACTCGGCCACATCTCCGTTGACCGGTCTATCGTTCTGGATAAATGGGGGCAAGGGTCAAAAATACCAATTCAGGGTTCTTTTTACCTATCCGAATTGCGGCTTGGTGGTTGGTTTGCGAGCACAACCTTGCAACATTCCTCACAGACCGCGTGAAACCGCTGGCATTCAGGCCGTGGCACCCCTGTTAAATAAGGCCCAAATGATGGCTCACCGTCCTGTGAGAACATGCACCATTTCCGTGAGTGGCTATCGGAATTCATGCCTTTAGCCCTGTTTTACCCCCCTTCCCCTGTAACAACACGACGCGGCGCGTGATCGCACGACGGATCATCCGCAAAACGCACGGGGCGGTGATCAGTCGTGTTTTGAAACTGGGCCAAAACATCCCCAATTTGAGTGGCAGAGGACAACAAGAACCGCGCTTTTGCGGCTCACACTTAAAAAGGACTTGGATCTATGAAACTGATCATCACAACCGTCGCCGCAGCTTTGATTTCGACAACTGCGTTTGCAGGCAATTCTGACCGCTACAACGACCTGCGTTTGGACACCTCAGCGGCCACGCAAACAACCACTAACACACCTGTTTTGACGCTTAGCTCGCTCAGCGCGCGGAACGGCACAAAAGCGTCCGGCACCTACGCCTACACCAGCCCCTACGGCGTTGGCCCAAGCAACGACAGCCGCTAAGACACCCTTAAACACAAAAAAACACGCAGCCCATTTTCGATTGGGTTGCGTGTTTGCGTTTTGCGATCAAAATAAACGGATGCGTGCGCCGCGTGATGCTTAGTTGTTGAACAAAAAGTGCAGCACGTCGCCGTCTTTGACGATGTAGGATTTGCCTTCTGCGCGCATTTTGCCCGCTTCTTTGCTTGGCCCCTCGCCGCCGAGCGCTACAAAATCATCATAGGCGATGGTTTCGGCGCGGATGAACCCTTTTTCGAAATCACCGTGGATCACGCCTGCCGCTTTGGGCGCGGATGTGCCTGATGCGATGGTCCAGGCGCGGGCTTCTTTTGGGCCGACGGTGAAATAGGTTTCCAAGTGCAGCAATGCGTAGCCTGCGCGGATCAAACGATCGAGGCCCGCTTCGGTTAGGCCCATTTCCTCAAGGAACATAACGGCTTCGTCCGGTTCCAGCTGGCTGATTTCTTCTTCGATTTGGGCCGAAATAATGACAGCGCTGTTGCCTTGCGATGCGGCCATTTCAGCGACTGCTGCGGCGTGTGCGTTGCCTTCGGATGCTTCGGATTCGCCGACGTTACAGACATATAAAACCGGCTTGGATGTCAGCAATTGCAGCATCTTCCACTGCTTTACGTCATCCTCGTCAACCTCGACCACCCGTGCAGGGCGCCCCTCTTCCAACTCAGCCAGCGCGATCTTCATCAAACGCTCTTGATCCACCGCCTCTTTGTCGCCGCCGCGCACCTTGCGCCCGACGTTTTGCAAGCGTTTCTCGATGGATTCGATATCTGCCAGCATCAATTCTGTTTCGATGGTTTCTGCGTCAGCGACCGGATCAACGCGGCCCTCGACATGGGTCACATCGCCGTCTTCAAAGCAGCGCAGCACGTGGGCAATTGCGTCGACTTCGCGGATGTTGGCCAAAAACTGGTTGCCGAGGCCCTCGCCTTTTGACGCGCCTTTGACCAATCCTGCGATGTCCACAAACGTCATGCGCGTCGGAATAATCGTTTTAGAACTGGCGATTGCGGCCAATTTATCTAAACGCGCATCCGGCACCGATACTTCGCCCACGTTGGGTTCAATGGTGCAGAACGGGAAATTTGCAGCCTGCGCGGCGCCGGTTTTGGTCAGTGCGTTAAAAAGCGTGGATTTGCCCACGTTTGGCAAGCCAACGATACCCATTGTAAAGCCCATAGCGAAGTCTCCCGACGTGATGTGTTTTGGCGCTTTTAGGGGCCACGGCGCGCACACGCAAGACACGCGAGGGCACGGCGCGCGCAATTCCAATTGATTTTCCGCCTCCAAATTGGCATTGCAAGACAACACAAGACAAAAGGGTCCCCACAATGACACGTATCGACGCCAAATTTGCCGAATTAAAAGCCGCCAACAAAAAGGCGTTTGTGTCCTACATCATGGCCGGTGATCCCGATTTTGACACCTCGCTCGAGATCGTCAAAGGGCTGCCGGACGCAGGCGTTGATATCATCGAATTGGGCCTGCCGTTTACCGACCCTATGGCCGACGGCACCACGATCCAATTGGCCGGACAACGCGCGCTCGACGGCGGCATGACGTTGAACCGCACATTGGAATTGGCCACAGAATTTCGCAAAAACGATGACACCACACCGATCGTTTTGATGGGCTATTACAACCCGATCTACAGCCACGGCGTCGACAGGTTTTTGGATGACGCAAAAGCGGCTGGCATCGACGGTTTGATCGTTGTCGATCTGCCCCCCGAAGAAGACAGCGAATTGTGCATCCCGGCGCAGGCTGCGGGTCTGAATTTCATCCGCCTTGCCACGCCAACAACAGACGACGCGCGCCTGCCCAAGGTTTTGCAGAACACCTCCGGATTTGTGTATTACGTGTCGATCACAGGCATCACCGGCGCGGCCGAAGCCGAGGCCACCAACGTCGGACCCGAAGTTGCGCGGATCAAAGCGGCGACAGATATTCCGGTCATTGTCGGTTTCGGGATCAACACCCCCGACAAGGCACAAGCCATCGCATCCGTCGCGGACGGCGCAGTTGTTGGGTCCGCAATTGTCAGCAAAATCGCCGACGGTAACAGCGTGGCGGACGTGTTGGCGTTTGTGAAAACCTTGTCAGACGGCGCACACCGCGCCTAAATCAATCACGATTGCCCGCGGTTTGTATCCAGATGTTTACGCAGACTGGTCAATGCTGGCTGGATCGCCTTTAGCGCTTCGATATCAATGCCCTGCGCCAATTCACTAAAGTCTTGGGCGAGGGCCTGAATAGCCTGATCGCGAATTTCACGACCCTTTGCGGTCAGCCAAACTTGTTTGGACCGCCCGTCACTGGGGTTTGACCGTGTCTCGATTGCTGCGCGTTTTTCCAACATCTTTAGCGTATGGGTCATCGACGTTTTGGGCACCTGAAACGCACGCGCCAACTGCATCGGGGTTGGCCCATCACCCACACGGATCAGATGGTTCAGCACCGAAAAATGCGGCGCAATCATCCCGTCGGGCAGCCGCGCCTCAAGACGCGCGCGGCTGAGTTGTTCGATAATCCCGATCTCGTTGAAAACTTCAAACAGCGGGAAAGGGTTGTGCTCAGGCATTCAGTATTTTTCTTTCGATGGGCCAGCGCGGGCTTTGGGCTGGCGTTTGACCATAACCCAATCGTCCCAACATTTGCACGGTCCCACCATCAGGTGCCAGCATTTCATGCGCCTTGGTGTATAAATCAGCCATTTCGGGGAACTCTTGCAAGGCCTGGCTCATGGGTTGAACACCCAAACCAAGGGCCGACGTGACAAGGTTCAATCGCACCCAATCGCGCCCCGCCATGATTTGATCCGCACGCGTATTGCCCGGGCTCGTTAACCAAACATACCCCATGCCACTGCGCGCCGTTTCGCGCACCATATCCAGCCCCGTTTTGTAACTAAACCCGTCACGATCCATCGACTTTTCGCGATTGAATTGACCTGTCATGTGCAAGGTTTCAAAAAACGGGCCGGTGAAATCCAAACCATCAGGGTTGGCGTCGACCTCGCGGTGACCAATACGAAACAAATCAACGCTTTCTTTGTAGGTGCGCGGCGTTGCAAATTCGGTTTCCAAGGCCTGCACGGTCAATGCACGCAAGGCCGCAACCTGCGCATTATCTGTTGTGCCATTCACATTCGATCCACGCACAACCGCACCTTGGACCGCGGCCAATGTGTCATCGGCAATGGGTTGCGTCGTGTCGTACGGGTCTTTTAGCGATCTGCGATGCAGGATTTGGTCAAACAATTCAGGTTCTGCCAGCCCTGCCCGCTGATCAAAATACGCGACGGCCACACGGCGATCATCAACGCCATTTTTGTCCTCACCATCTGGAAACAGATCAAGGCGCACGTCAAACCCGTCTTGGGCGGCGGCCAGCGTCAGCAGTTCTAAAAAGCACCCCAATCCGGCGACAATCTGACGGCTAAACGGGTCAGTATACGGCAACAAACGTGTCTGATCGACATACAGCGTGACTTCGCCCTCGGTCCGCAGATCAACCAGCCAAGGCTGACGATTGTGCGGGTTTGGCGCAAGGATCGCATAGCTGAGCGCCTTCATTCGTGGTTCGGAATAATCACCAGCGGCAGCCCACGGGGCAAGGGCCGTTTTTGGTTTGCGCGTCACGGCAAAGCCGCCAATACCAGCCGCCAAAACCACACCACCCCCTAACAAGGACAGGGTATTGCGTCGGGAAAGTTTCATTGCAGAACTCCTTTGGTTCGATTTCGCACAATCAATATGATACGATATCGCACCAATCAAGTCCGAAATCGCACTTAATTAAATATTGTGGATTACCCCGCGAATTGGTAATTAAACCTAACCAATAATGCGAGTTTCGCTCATGTCTGTTTTTCCAAAACCCATCATTACCACCATCGCTGACCTAAAGCGCATGCACGAACGCCGTGTGCCGCGGATGTTTTATGACTATGCCGAATCTGGCAGTTGGACCGAACAAACCTTTCGCGAAAACACCACCGATTTTGACCAAATCCGTCTGCGCCAACGCGTCGCCGTTGACATGACAGGACGATCAACCGCGACACACATGATCGGCGAAAACGTGGCGATGCCTGTCGCACTTGCCCCTGTCGGTTTGACCGGGATGCAGCACGCTGACGGTGAAATCAAAGCGGCGCGCGCGGCGGAAAAATTCGGCGTGCCCTACACGTTGTCCACCATGTCCATCAATTCAATCGAGGACGTGGCAGCGGCGACAACAGCACCATTTTGGTTCCAACTTTATACCATGCGCGACACGGATTACACATCGCGTCTGATCGAACGGGCGCGTGCTGCAAAATGTTCGGCGCTGGTGATTACGCTAGATTTGCAAATCCTCGGACAACGCCACAAAGACCTGAAAAACGGGCTAAGCGCCCCGCCTAAACTGACAATCAAGACCCTCGCCAATCTGGCTACAAAATGGTCCTGGGGTCTGGAAATGTTGCGGGCCCAGCGTCGTGAATTTGGCAACATCGTCGGCCACGTTGACGGGATCAGCGACGCGTCATCCTTGGGCGCATGGACCGCAGAACAGTTTGATCCGTCCTTGGATTGGGACAAAATCGCCAAGCTAAAAGAACAATGGGGCGGCAAGGTTATCCTCAAGGGTATTTTGGACGCCGAAGACGCAAAAATGGCCCTAAAAGTCGGGGCCGACGCGATCATCGTATCAAACCACGGCGGGCGCCAATTGGACGGTGCGCTGTCATCCATCCGCGCATTGCCATCCATCCTAGAAGCGGTCGGTGATCAAATCGAAGTACACATCGACGGCGGCATCCGGTCAGGCCAAGACGTGTTAAAAGCCGTAGCGATGGGCGCAAAAGGCACCTACATCGGGCGCGCGTATATTTACGGTTTGGGCGCGATGGGGCAGGACGGCGTCACCGAGGCATTAAACGTCATTCACCGCGAACTCGACACAACAATGGCGCTGTGCGGCGAAACCCAAGTCACCGATTTGGGCCGTCAGAACCTACTGATCCCAAAGGATTTCGAAGGACGCTGGCAAGACTGACCCAAGCAAGGTATTCCTGATTATATGTTAGTGTTTTCAGACCAGAATTTGGTGTTTTTAGCTGTGCCCAAAACCGGCACGACGGCTGTTGAAATGGCGTTAAAACACAAGGCCGACATCATCCTGACGAAAGGGCGCAAGCACACGCCTGCCCTGCGCTATCGCAATAAAATCGCGCCGTTTTTACGTGATACCTTTGGCGTTGATCCAGCCCCGATCGCGGTCATGCGTGACCCGATTGAACAAATCCGCAGTTGGTATCGGTATCGGTCTGGTCCGCGTCAACACGGCACGCCAAAAGGCACTGGCGGATGCAGTTTTGATGACTTTGTACTAGGAGTGATCGCGGAAAAGCCGCCCGTTTTTGCAGGCATTGGCAGTCAGTATAATTTCCTGACCAACGCCAAAGGGGATGTGCTGGTCAAACACTTGTTCGCCTATGAACAGCAACCTGTGTTTCGCGGGTTTCTAAACGAGGCATTTGGCGAAGACATTGTGTTCAAACAAAAAAACGTCTCACCTGCGATGCAGGCACCGCTGTCAAAAGACGTCGAAACCCAGTTGCGCAGCGCCCGCGCGCCGGAATTTGACTTGTATCAGCGTATCATTGATGCAGGCGGGCATTTGCAGCCCTAGGCCCGTCGCCCATAGCGTGTCAGCAGCGGCACCAACGTGACTGCCACGCAGATCAACAGCCCCGCGACCACGTAGAATGCCGCGCGCAATCCCAACCCTTCGGACACGAAACCCATCAATGGTGGGCCCATGAAATAGGCGCTGTAACCTACAACAGATGCGCGACTGATTGCCTGCATGCGCACTGCTGCGGGAACCGATCGACCCAACAATGCCAGCGCAACTGGTGCGACCACCGAAATGCCCAAACCACCCAGCGCAAAGCCGGTGTAGGCCACGATTAATGTTTGCGCGGATGCCGCCAACGCGATGCCACAGCCCGACGTGATCAAAGCCACACCAATCAACACCCGATCCGCGACATAACGCGACACGATGTGCCCACATAGCCGCCCGATGCCCATGGTCAGGCCCAACAATGCCGGCCCCAATGCGCCCTCGCCTGCGCCGCCATTCAATGTGCGTTCGATGTGTAATGCGGACCAGCCCTCGGTCGAGGCTTCGGCCAGAAACGCCATCAAAACAATGCCACCGATCAGCCAGACAAACGCGGCAGACACGGTACCCGAACTATGGGTATCGTCCTCAATTCCGGTGTCGTTGTCACGGCCGTACATTACGACGCACAGCGCCAGAATCACGAAAAACGCAGCGCCGAACACTTGCGATGGGCCCCAGCCTGCTTCGCGCGCTACGCCGGTCAACAACGCCGATCCCGCATAGGCAAACGAATATAACCCGTGGTTCAAATTCATCAAATTACGTTTTGAACGCGCCTCGATGCCGGCGATCCGTGCATTCACCAAAACATCGATGATTCCTGACCCCGCCGACGTGATGATCATCGCGATCGTGAACACCACCAGGTTGGTTGATGCACCACCCCACAAAAACCCGAAGGCCACCAACAACGCGGCAAACGGCAATGAAAATCCACCCGCCAGCCGATCTGTCAGCGGGGCCAACCACATAGCGGCCAATGCACCCACGGCGGCGATCAGTAAAACCGCTCCAAATGTATCGTCTGCTGCGCCTAAATTGGCTTTGATCACAGGCATTTGCGCGAAAAAACACGCCCACGCCAAACCAATGACGACAAAGCCAGCAAGCGGTTTGCGCGACAGATAAAGATCGTGTTTAAGCCCCATAATCGAGGCGTGACAGAGGCGCGCGCAATTGCCAAGCGCGATTTCAAACGCACTGCGGTGTGTTTCCTGCGCGATACGCCTTTCCAAGCCGCCATTTCCGTTGTATGTGCGCGACTTCACGCGGGACGACAGCCTTGGAGGCGTCCTGCCCTATATATATTGGAGAATACTATGGCTGGAGAGATTCCTGATCTCGAAGCTCTGGAACGGACGGGGACAGGCAAGGGCGCCGCTCGTCAGGCACGCCGTGATGGCATGGTTCCGGGCATTGTTTTTGGTGGCGATACAGATCCGCTGCCAATCAACATCCCGTTCAACAAACTGCTGAAAATGCTGAAAGCTGGCCGCTTTAAGTCCACGCTTTTCAACATGAAGGTCGAAGGCCAAGAAGACGTTCGCGTCATCTGCCGCGACGTTCAGCGTCACATTGTAAAAGACCTGCCAACGCACGTCGATTTCATGCGTCTAAAGCGGACAACAAAAATCAACCTGTTCATTCCGGTTGAATTCGTCAACGAAGACGCAGCACCGGGCATCAAGCGCGGCGGCGTTTTGTCAGTTGTTCGTAACGAGATCGAATTGATCGTAACGGCCGGCGACATCCCCGAAGTTCTGACCGTCGATTTGACCGGTTTGGACGTTGGTGACACGATCACATTGTCTGCGATCACGCTTCCAAAAGGCGCGAAACCAACAATCGACCGTGACTTTGTTGTCGCCAACATTGCGGCACCTTCCAGCCTGCGTTCTTCTGAGGACGACGCTGAAGAAGGCGAAGAAGTCGCAGCAGATGCGGTTGAAGCAACAGCACAAACCGAAGACTAAACCCATCGCCGCAAGGCATGTGTTGAAAGCGGGGCCTCCCTTTAGGGGCCTCGCTTTTTTTGTGCGGTTTCGCCAGTTTGCTGACGGGTGTTCGGGCGTGGTGGAGTGTCCGCCTGATCGCGTGTAAAAGGGGTCAAGAACAAGGAGTGCAGTTATGAAATTGATTGTTGGGCTTGGCAATCCCGGTGCCAAATATGCAGGTCACCGTCACAATATCGGGTTTATGGCATTGGATCAGATCGCCAGCGATCATGGGTTTGGTCCTTGGAAATCAAAACACCTTGGTCAAGTCAGCGAAGGGCGGTTTGGATCAGATCGCGCTGTCCTGCTCAAGCCTGAAACGTTCATGAACAATTCCGGTCAATCGGTCAGTGCAGCCATGCGGTTTCACAAACTGGAACCTGCGGATATCGTTGTTTTACATGACGAAATCGATCTGGCCCCGGGCAAAGTGAAACACAAAATTGGTGGTGGACATGCGGGGCACAACGGGCTGCGATCCATCCACGCGCACATCGGTGCGGATTACGGGCGCGTGCGTCTTGGCGTTGGTCACCCCGGTCACAAAGATCGCGTGCCGGGTTTTGTGCTGCATGATTTCACCAAAGCGGATCAGGATTGGCTTGATGATGTGCTGCGCGGATGTTCCGATGGTGCTGCGTTTTTGGCCGCAGGTGATCCTGCAAAATTCATGAACGCCGTGGGCATACGTGTCTCGCCCCAGCGCGAAAGTACCGGGACCAAAGCAAGCAAGCCTAAACAACCTGCGCAAGTCGCCAAAACCCCGGAACCAGAACCGGAAAAAGACACCCGCAGCGCGATGCAAAAACTGATGGAACGGTTCAAATGAGCTTGCTCAAGGCCTTTGAAGACCAGTCAGAAACCTGTGCGCGCATGGGATCACCGCTGATGGGTCGTGTGTTGCGCATTTTGTCCCAAGATTGGGACGCGCGCACGCCGTTAGGCCAAGCGATGGCAGAGTATTCCGGTGATGTTGGGCCTGCTGGTCATTCGCTGCCTTTGCGCATTTGTGGCGGCCTGCACGCGCTGGTTTTGACGCAAACCTGCCCTGCCTTGATCGCCGCCTATCCACCAAATCAGGTTGATGATGACACCCTGCGCGCGGCCATTCAGATCGCGTTGACGAACCACGAAACATTCATGCTGGAGTGGACAAAAAGCCCGCCCCAAACCAACGAAGTCCGCCGGTCTGCTGCGTTAATCGCCGGCGCGCATGTGGCCTTGTCGTATTTTGATCGCCCGCTGGTTATTTCCGAATTGGGGGCCAGTGGCGGCCTGAACTTGATGTGGGACCAATTTGCTGTGCGCATTGGCGACGCGCGGTTTGGCCCTGCTAACGCCACTCTTGACCTTGCGCCGGATTGGGATGGCCCCCTGCCCCCGAACGCGTCGCCCCGTATCGCGGCGCGCGCCGGTGTTGATTTGAACCCGCTGGACCCAACGGATGCGGACGATTTGTTGCGCCTGACCGCCTATCTTTGGGCCGATCAACCGCATCGATTGACCCTGACCAAAGCAGCGGCTGCCGCGATGACAACAAAGGTTGAAAAAGGCGACGCAATTGACTGGTTGGAAATGCGGTTGACGACCCCCGCGCAGGGTCACTTGCACCTCATTGAACACACCGTAGCATGGCAGTATTTTCCGGCTGAGTCCCAAGCACGCGGCACCGCACTGATAGAGGCCGCTGGTGCGCGCGCCACGCACGAAACCCCGCTGGCATGGCTGTCGATGGAAACCGATGGTGACGCGACAGGGGCTGTTGGTGCCGCCCTTCGTCTGCGGATGTGGCCCGGTGATATCGACCTGTACTTGGGGCGCGCAGACTTTCATGGCCGCTGGATCAAATGGACCCATAACGCCTAACGCAAGGTTGCCTTTGCACTTTGGCATCCGCCATGTCTAACTGAACATTAAGGGAGAAACATGATGCGCAAGATTTTCAAATGGGGTGCAAGGATACTGCTGGTTTTGGTCCTCGCGGCGATTGCAGTAGGTGTCTGGAAACGTGAGGAAATCGGGCGCTTGATGGCCGTGAATTCCCTGTTTGAGGCAGACCGGATTGTCGCCAACTTCTCGAATATGAATGACGCGTTTTTGAACGTCGAAATGTCGCGTGGCGATGGGCCTGTTGCCGCGTTGTCAGACGGGTCGCAAATGCAAATGCCCGACGATTACGCACCTTGGGTCACCGACCGCACTGTGACGTCGACCTTGGTGCTGAAAGACGGCGAAATCGTACACGAAGCCTACTATCAAGGCACCCTTGAGGGTGACCGCCGCATCAGTTGGTCCGTCGCGAAAAGCTATTTGTCAGCCTTGTTTGGAATTCTCGTGGGCGAAGGCGCGATTGCGTCGCTTGACGATCCTGCAATCAAATACGCCCCCGCACTAAAGGGCGGCGCATACGACGGCGCGACCGTGCGCAACGTGCTGCAAATGTCCAGCGGCATCACATTTGACGAGGATTATCTGGACTACGATTCAGACATCAATCGCATGGGCCGCGTGCTGGCTTTGGGCGGAAAAATGGATGATTTTGCAGCTGGTTTGACCGAAACCTACGCACCCGCCGGTGCTGAATGGAACTACACATCGATCGACACGCATGTTGTCGGAATGATTGCGCGCGGCGCGACAGGCCGATCCATCCCCGATTTGATGAGCGAAAAACTGATCTCGAAATTGGGTCTGGAACAGTCGCCCTACTATCTGACAGACGGCGTTGGTGTCGCATTTGTGCTGGGCGGTTTGAACGTCACGACACGCGATTATGCGCGGTTTGGGCAGATGATTTTGCAGGACGGAAATTACAACGGTCAACAGATTGTGCCCGCTGCTTGGGTCGCTGAATCCACAACGCCAAGTGCAAAAACCAAGCCCGGCGTATTCGCCTACGGCTATCAATGGTGGGTGCCTGTTGGCGCGGTTGCCGGCAACGAATTCATGGGCCGCGGTATCTATGGGCAGTACGTTTACATCGACAAAGCGGCGGGTGTTGTGATCGTGTCGACTGCGGCGGACAAGAAATTTCGCGATGACGGTGTATCGGATCAAAACGTTGATATGTTTCGACAAATCACCGCAGCGAGCAAAGGATAATCCATGGAACCCGATGACAGCATCAATGTTTTAGGCGGCCCTTTGATCATCTGCGGCACCGACCCTGTGACCGGATTTTTCCGCGACGGGCACTGCAACACCTGTGCGGCAGACGCAGGCAGCCACACGGTTTGCGCGGTGATGACAGCCGAATTTCTCGCCCTGTCCAAATACCTCGGCAACGACCTGTCTACGCCCCAACCTGCCTACGGGTTTGCAGGCCTCAAGGAAGGTGATCCGTGGTGTTTATGTGCTGGCCGTTTTTTGCAGGCGCATGACGAAGGGGCCGCCCCGAAAGTACATCTAGAGGCCACGCATAAACGGGCGCTGGAGATTGTGCCATTGGAGGTTTTGAAAAGAAACGCACAAGAGGTTTAACATGCACAAAGAAACGGTCCCAATTCCTCCGCAAGAAGCGCCTCAAAACAATCCCCGAACCAAATCCTCCAAGTGGGCACAGTTCGAGCGCATTGTTCTTATGGCCACCTTTGTTTCGATTGTTTTGGGTACTGTCACTTTTCTCATTGATATCGAAGATCGAAATGCCGCCCGAGCAGACCTTAAGAGCGACGCCATCAATCGTGCTTGGTCATCTCTTGCAACCCAAGCCGTAGGCAACAGTGGGAAAGTGGAGGCCATCGAATACCTCAAAACGCAAGATCGAAATATGAGTGGTATCGATGTGAGCTGTGCCAAAATGGGTGGACCAGAAAACTGGGACACAAACACATTTCGTTGTAAAGCTCCTGTTTTCCTGCAGTTTGGTGCATTTTCTGACATCAAAATGGACAACGCAAACTTGAACGGCGCCGACTTAACATGTTCGGTTCTGGACAACGCGTCTCTTAAAATGACCAAATTCAATGGCGCGAAATTAGTCGAGACAAGCTTCAAGGACGTCGATCTCGAAAAGGCTGAATTTCAACGCGGCAATCTCGAAGACGCTGACTTCACCCGTGCCGACGTCACCAACGCTGACTTTACAGGAGCCTTTTTATCGAAAGCCACCTTCAAAGATGCAATTGGTCTATCCACCGCATTGTTTGACGGAGCATGGGCATGGAAAGATCAAATGCCCGTCAATCTCAATGCAAAATGGATACACAGCTGTTCTTTTAACGACAGGCTGCATCAGCGACATATTCTGCCAGACATCTGCAAGCCTTAGCAGACTATGTCACACAATGCTCTTGCCTTAAGCAAACTCGCCCATGTCAAAATCAAGCGCGCGTGCGACCGTAAAGATGTCTTTGTCCCCGCGCCCACACATGTTCATGCAGATGATGTGATCGGCTGGCAAATCGGGTGCCATTTTCATCACGTGGGCCAGCGCGTGGGACGGTTCCAGCGCCGGAATGATCCCTTCGAGCGTGCAGCACAGTTGGAACGCCTCAAGTGCTTCAACGTCGGTGATCGACACGTATTTCGCGCGGCCAATGTCGTGTAACCACGAGTGTTCGGGGCCGATGCCGGGGTAGTCCAGACCGGCCGAGATTGAATAGCCTTCGAGGATCTGGCCATCGTCGTCTTGCAACAAATAGGTGCGGTTGCCGTGCAGAACGCCGGGGCGTCCGCCTGTCAGGGATGCGCAATGTTCCATCTTGGCATTCACGCCTTTGCCGCCGGCCTCGACCCCGATGATGTTGACCTCTTTGTCATCGAGGAACGGGAAAAACAGGCCCATCGCGTTTGATCCACCACCGATTGCAGCGATCAATGTGTCGGGGAAACGGCCCTCGGCGGCCATCATCTGTTCGCGGACTTCTTTGCCGATGATCGACTGAAAATCACGGACCATCGCGGGATACGGGTGCGGGCCTGCAACTGTGCCGATGCAATAGAATGTGTCGCGCACGTTGGTCACCCAGTCGCGCAGCGCGTCGTTCATCGCGTCTTTTAATGTGCCGCGACCTGAGGTGACAGGGATCACTTCGGCCCCCAAAAGGCGCATGCGGAATACGTTTGGCGATTGGCGTTCAACATCGTGTGCGCCCATGTAAACCACGCATTTGAGGCCAAATTTCGCACAAACTGTCGCGGTTGCAACGCCGTGTTGGCCCGCACCGGTTTCGGCGATGATACGCGTTTTGCCCATGCGACGGGCCAGAATAATCTGGCCTAGCACGTTGTTGATTTTATGCGCGCCGGTGTGGTTCAGCTCGTCACGTTTCATGTAAATCTTGGCACCGCCCAGATGTTCGGTCAGGCGTTCGCAATGATACAGCGGGCTGGGGCGGCCGACATAGTTGGTCCACAGATCATTCATCTCTGCCCAGAAACTGTCGTCGGTCTTGGCCTTTTCGTATTCTTCTTCAAGGCTCAGGATCAGCGGCATCAGGGTTTCAGATACAAACCGGCCACCAAAGTCGCCAAAGCGGCCCTGTTCGTCTGGTCCGGTCATGAAAGAGTTGAAAAGATCGTTCATCGATATGCTCCAAATCGCGTCTCTTTGGATGTATCGGATGCGCGCAGACGGGTAAAGCGGACTGTGCTTACAGGTCGGGACAAATCACGCGGGTCAGGGCACCATAACACTGGATCGGGGCCTCGTTCCCGAATTGCACCGTGATGTTCGAATAGACAATTTTGTCGTCAACAGTCACCGAAACCAAGGATTTCATCACTTTAACGCAGGCATTCCGGCTGAGCTTGCAGGTGTTGAAAATCAGTTTGACGGTTGGGTCCTGATTGGCGCTGGTATCAAGTGCGTCAATGGAACTCAGCAATTGCGCCTCGACTTCGGCATCAACGTCATTGCGATCAGGGTTGGTGATGACCATGGCAGCCGCCAGCCCGAGTAACAGGACGATCAGAATCAAAAATCTCATGCTGTTTCCTGTGCTGCTTGGCCAAATGCGCGGATCAATGCAGCGTCTTTGACACCCGGTGCGGATTCAACGCCTGAACTGACATCGACCTGTCGCGCGCCGGTCATTTTGATGGCTTGCGCGACGTTGTCTGGCGTCAAACCACCGGCCAACATCCAGGGCTTGGTCCAGTAGCGTCCAGCGATCAAGCGCCAGTCGAATGCCAGCCCGTTCCCACCCGGCAAAACCGCGTCTTTTGGTGGTTTGGCATCCACCAAAATCTGATCGGCTACGTGCATGTATGTATCAAGGGCGGGCAAATCGCTGGCATCTGCAACGCCAACCGCTTTCATCACAGGCAGGCCAAATCGCGCCTTAACCTCTGCCACGCGTTCGGGCGTTTCAGAGCCGTGCAATTGCAAAACATCCAAAGGCACCTGTGCGACCAATGCATCCAGAAAATCATTATCGGCATTCACGACCAACGCGACTTTGGCCAAACCAACCGGGGCCAACAGCGATAACTGCGCGGCCTGTTCCAAGGTCACCGATCGGGGGGATTTTTCGAAAAACACAAACCCACAATAGGCTGCACCCGCCGCAACAGTGGCAGACACATCCCTAGGCTGCGTCAGTCCGCAGATTTTGACAGCGATTTTTGCAGACATGGGTTTGGTCAGCTTGCCTTGTCCAGAATGGCCAGCACATCGTCGCCACCGGTTGCTTGATCACCTTTTAGGCGGGCAACTTCGCGTTCCAGTTTGCGTACATTGCGCCCTGCTTTGTTCGCTTCGGACCGGATGTTATGTTCGCGAAACCACTCCCAAACAAACCCGACCAGCAGGCCCGTAATCAGACCACCAAAGATAACCACAAACAGCGGCAACTCGATTGATGGATTGACGGCAAACATGCCCGCAACTTCGTTTGGTAATACTTTTAATGTCACCAAAGTCCGGTTGGCCAAGGCCACAGCAATCAAGGCAATCGCGAAAAATGCGATGCACACATAACGAACATAACGCATTTAGGCTTTCCCGTTCAGACGGTCGCGCAGCAGCTTACCAGTTTTAAAGAACGGCACGTGCTTTTCATCAACGCTGACTGTTTCGCCGGTGCGCGGATTGCGCCCCACACGTGCGTCGCGTTGTTTGACAGAAAATGCACCAAAGCCACGCAATTCGACCCGATCACCGCGCGCCATAGCCGCCGTCACCTCGTCAAAAATGGTGTTCACAATACGCTCCACGTCGCGCTGGTACAGATGAGGGTTTTCATCGGCGATTTTCTGGATCAATTCAGACCGGATCATATATTGTCCCCCCGGAGTATTAAGTTGTTTCACAGATGAGTATAGGCAGGTTTTCTGCATGCGGAAATAGACTGAACGTCTCATGAGCCGTTTTTTGCGCCCCGAACACACTGTTTGCGCAGAAAAAATTCATCCAATGCGCGATTATTGAGACGGTTATGAAAAATTCAGTGAATTCGATTTGTGGCGATTCGCATTAAAATTCCAATTTGGCGGCCCTGAAACGCAATCCTGCCAAAGCGGGAGGTGACGTTCGAATTGGGCAAAACCGCGCGTGTTTCTGACGGGTTTCCGCCTACGATCCAGGGAAATCTGCACCACACCTTGCCCTACATGCCGCTCGTTTCCATATTTTTAACACACTTGGGTCAGATTTCCATGAGATCGTCGTGCGTGTAACAACCTATATGGACCCGGATTTGTGGCTATCGAGACAGTATATACGCTTGGCGCGTCGCAGGTCACCGTGTCCAATGGCGGCCAGTTGTCTGGCGAAACCCAAGGGTCCGGTGTGCACCTTGCCGGCCAAACAATCGTGCTGAATTCCAACAGTTGGGACGCGGTGACAATCGATGACACATCGAACGGGTCATTTGCGGACAACCAATCCAGCACGCAAAGTTTCACAGCCGGGCAAACGATGGATGGGGTGACCTATACCACCGCCAGACCGGTCGAGGCCGAATATTCGTTTGTCGTGTCCGATCCTGCGGGCAACACCTACACATTGATCGCGTTTAACATCAATCAGACCGGCAGTTCCCTGCCCTCATATGGTTCGGTTGAAGGGCTGGCATTTGTCGGCGGCGTCAACGGGTTTCCCCCGACCAACGTTGTTCTAACTGTTGTGTCGACCGCCGAATCCCCATCGTTTTTGTATGCTGATTTGGCGACCCCCGCCTGCTTTACCGCCGGTTCATTGATCGAAACAGATCGTGGCCCAGTTCTGATTGAGGAATTGCGCGAAGGTGATCTTGTCCAAACTCAGGACCAAGGTTTGCAGCCTGTTCTGGGCGTCAAACGCAGCTATTTCGCGACGGCAGCCCTGCGGACAAACATCAAAATCCGGCCCGTATTGATCAAGCGCGGCGCGTTGGGCCCTAACACGCCAAATCGTGACATGCGCCTGTCACCGCAGCACCGCGTATTGGTCAGTGGGCACAAGGCTGAACTGTATTTTGGTTCGCTCGAGATTTTGGTCCCGATCTGCAAATTGCAAAACGACAGCACAATTATCAGCGACCATCAGGCCAACGACGTCACCTATTTCCATATTCTACTGGGCGATCACGCGATTGTCTTTGTTGATGGTTTGGCCAGCGAGAGCTATTTTATGAACGGTGCAGACGCAGATACATCCACGAGCGGTAAAGAAATTCAGGATATTTTTGCCGAGAAATTCAGGATATTTTTGCCGACCAGATCGACGCCGATTTTATCGGACACATCGCGGCGCGGCCTTGCTTTTCAGACAAACGCGTGGCGCTGCTGTAATCCAGCAATCGCGATCTGCCCTACCTGCCCTATCACATCCCAAAACGAAAATAGGCCCCGCAGTTTCCTGCGAGGCCCAAAATCATTGACTGGTGAACCAGTGCTTAGTCGTCTGTGGTTTTCAGAGCTGCACCAAGGATATCGCCCAAGGATGCGCCGGAGTCTGAGGAACCATACTGCTCGACTGCTTCTTTCTCTTCCGCGATTTCACGCGCTTTGATCGAAACACCCAAACGACGGGTTTTGTTGTCGACGTTGGTGATGCGCACATCAACTTTGTCTCCAACCGAGAAACGCTCTGGGCGCTGCTCTGCACGGTCACGCGACAAATCGGAGCGACGGATGAAGGATTTCATGCCTTCATATTCGCACTCAATACCGCCTTCTTCGATGGCTGTCACGGTTACAGTTACGATGGAACCGCGCTTAACGCCGCCCACTGCTTCTGCAAACTTGTCGCCGCCAAGGCCCTTGATGGACAAGGAGATGCGTTCTTTTTCAACATCAACTTCGGAGACAACTGCCTGAACCACGTCGTTTTTGTGGTAAGACTGGATCGCATCTTCGCCACGTTCGTCCCATGACAGGTCGGACAGGTGAACCATGCCGTCGATGTCGCCTGGCAGGCCAACAAACAAACCGAATTCGGTGATGTTTTTGACTTCGCCTTCGACTTCGGTGCCTTCTGGGTGTGTTTCTGCAAACACTTCCCATGGGTTGCGCATTGTCTGCTTCAGACCCAAGGACACGCGACGTTTTGTACCGTCGATTTCCAGAACCATAACTTCGACTTCTTGCGACGTAGAAACGATCTTGCCTGGGTGTACGTTTTTCTTGGTCCAAGACATCTCGGACACGTGTACCAGACCTTCAACGCCGGCTTCCAATTCAACAAAGGCGCCATAGTCCGTGATGTTGGTCACGCGGCCAGTGTGTGTGGATTCCAGAGCGTATTTCGCTGCAACCAGATCCCATGGATCCTCTTGCAACTGCTTCATGCCCAAGGAAATACGGTGTGTTTCTTTGTTGATCTTGATCACTTGGACCTTGATCGTCTCACCGATTGTCAGGATTTCTGATGGGTGGTTTACACGGCGCCATGCCATGTCAGTGACGTGCAACAAGCCGTCAACGCCGCCCAGATCAACAAACGCACCATATTCGGTGATGTTCTTGACCACACCATCGACGTTCTGACCTTCGGTCAGGTTGCCGATAACTTCAGCGCGCTGTTCGGCACGTGATTCTTCGAGGATCGCACGACGCGAAACAACGATGTTGCCACGACGACGGTCCATTTTCAGAACTTGGAATGGCTGCTTCAGACCCATCAATGGGCCCGCGTCACGCACAGGGCGCACGTCAACTTGGGAACCAGGCAAGAACGCAACAGCGCCGCCCAGATCAACCGTAAAGCCACCTTTAACGCGACCAAAGATTGCGCCTTCGACGCGCTCTTCGCTGGCGTAGGCTGTTTCCAGACGATCCCATGCTTCTTCACGACGTGCCATCTCACGAGAGATAACCGCTTCGCCGCGAGAGTTTTCGACCTGGCGCAAGAACACTTCAACAGTATCGCCAGCAGCGATTTTTGGAGCTTCGCCCGGGTCTGCAAATTCTTTAATGTCGACGCGGCCTTCCATTTTGTAGCCTACGTCGATGATGGCTTGGCCCGCTTCAATCGCGATAACCTTGCCCTTAACAACGGAACCCTCTTCGGGGGTGTCCATTTCGAAGCTTTCATTCAAGAGTGCTTCAAACTCGTCCATCAGATTTGCCATGTGGCGTGTTTTTCCTAATCTACGTATTTGATTCTGGCCGCGCGGTTGTCTCCGCCGGTCTTTAATTAATGCCCACCTTTGGTGGAACGGGGTTCAGTGTGTCGCCTTGGAAATTCCGCAACCCCTTCTAGTCAAAGGGAAATAAATACAACAAGAAGGGCCGGAAGTTTCCCAGCCCTACAGTGTAAATAATTTATGCGGCGAAATTCACCTTATCAACGCGCGTTCTATAGCCTGCAAACGCATGCAGGGCAAGGGTTTGACGCATCTTGCCCGATCCAAAATAATTGGCAAATTCGCGGGTCTAAAGTTCGCTCAAACCATCGACATAGTTATCTTTAGTGTCCAAATTTTGGCGCGATCCGCAAGCAAATTTAACTCGCACCCTCCCGTCAAACGCGTATCTTGGGCTTAACCCTCACAATCAAGGACACGTGCCATGACCAAAACACTACTTGTCACCGGAGCCTCAACCGGCCTCGGCGTTGCGATCGCCATTCAGGCCGCCAAGGCCGGCTTTGCGGTCTACGCCTCCATGCGAAACCTAGCCAAGCGCGCGACATTGGATCAGGCCGCCAAAACCGCTGGTGTCGAATTGAACGTGCTTCAGCTGGATGTCGAAAACACCGCCTCGGTTGATACAGCGGTCGCACAAATCATCACCGATCACGGACATATCGACGTGCTGGTGGCCAACGCCGGCGTCGGATTTGCGCGCGCAACCGAACAAGCGACAGAGGCCGAAATTCAGTGGGTCATGGACGTGAATTTCATGGGCGTCGTGCGCTGTACAAAAGCCGTTCTCCCTCACATGCGCGCGGCACGATCAGGGCGCGTTATCGCGATATCATCGGTCGGCGGATTGGCGGGGCAGCCATTTAACGAAATCTACTGTGCGTCGAAATTTGCGGTCGAAGGCTATATCGAGGGGCTCGCCTCCTATGTTGGACCAGCGTTTGGATTGCATTTTAGCGCAGTTGAACCGGGCGGCATTTCGTCCGAATTTGTCAATTCGGTCATGGCCAAAATCGGTGAAAGCGGCGGTTTGTTAACCGATGAATATCTGCCGCTGTTGCAACGCTACATGGGATCACGCGAGGGGCGCAGCGAAGGCGTGTTTCAAACCCCGGATCAAGTCGCAGGGGTTGTGATCGATTGCGCAACCTCGCAGAACCCACCGATCCGCACACGCACATCTGACTGGTCAGAGTCCCTGACAGCTCTCAAAACTGCATCCGATCCAGATGGTAAAAAACTGCAGGCTGCGATCCTTGCGGAATTTTTGCCGGGCCTTGTGCCACACACCGACGGCGCTTAACGACCATAGTATCATTGGGTTAGGGCCCTACCTACAGGTCCTGCCCTTTTTCCTTTAATTCATCAAACAGATCTTGGTAAATTCCGTTGCTATCACCGCCGCCAAACACCTCAGCCCCGCCGGAATACGTCTGCCCGTAGGTCCGCGCGAGGTTCACAGTCTGGATCAAAGCAGAGATCAATTGGTCTTTTTCAAGCGGCGACAACGGGTGAATAAACGCGCCCCACAATCGCCCACGCGCCACGGCGTATCGAGCATCAAGCGCGGTATCAAAGTTGGCCTGCATCAAACGCGCCAATTCTTCGGCCGATAGCCCGTCTGCGGATCTGATCGGCACCATCGCGCGCATCCGATTGGCGGTTTGATCGGCGATGACAATGACTGGAATGTCCTCGATCGTCAGTTCAATCGCGTTGCCCGCCAGTTGCGCATCGGGGTCAATCACCAAGATGATATCGGCCAGCCGCTGCATCGTCATCGGCGGTTCCAGCGCTGGTTCATCTTGGGCAAACACGAGGCCCGCGGACATAAACAGCGCGGCAATAGGCAGGCAAAATCGCATAGGGTGACCTTTCACAAATTGGATAAGGTCACGCTAGGCGGAACTTGCGTTACAAGATATGCAAACTTTGGTGATGTGCGCGTGTCAGCGGCGGGCTTGGATCAGCGCAATCGCCTGCGCGACGGCCTGTTCAATGGCCAGATCAGAAGTGTCCAGAATATGCGCGTCATCGGCTGGTTTCAGGGGGGCCTCAACGCGGTCCATATCGCGGGCATCACGGGCGCGCACGTCTTCGACGACCTGCGCCAAATCCGCAGTCTCGCCGCGCGCAATCAGTTCATCATAACGCCGTTTTGCGCGCACTTCAGGGCTGGCGGTGACGAATAATTTTACTTCGGCTTGCGGGCAAATCACCGTGCCAATATCGCGCCCGTCCAGAACTGCGCCGCCTGCCCGCCTTGCAAAAGCGCGCTGAAAATCCAGCAAGGCCGCGCGGACTTCGCCAATCACCGCCACTTTGCTGGCCGCTTGGGCCACAGCCGCCGTGCGCAACCCATCGATCCGCAAATCAGCTGCTGTCAAATTACGCGCGACATCAATCGCCGTCGCACCTTGCAGCACTTTGGCCCCAACCACGCGGTACAAAAGCCCCGTGTCCAAATGCGCAAATTCAAAATGCGCGGCCACTGCTTTGGAAATTGTGCCTTTGCCAGCAGCTGCTGGCCCGTCGATTGCGATGGTGAACGGTTCGCTCATGATCACACCGGATCGCGCGTTACCCGAGCGCCCAAATCGGTCATAAGCCCTTCGAAAATCGGGAACGACGTGGCAATCGGGCCGCCATCATCCAAACGCACAGGCGCATTTGCGGCCATGCCCAAAACCATAAACGACATCGCAATGCGGTGATCCAGATGGCTTTTGCACAGCGCCCCGCCCGGGACATTGCCGTGACCTAAGCCCGTCACAGTCCACCAATCGGGGCCGTCCGTGACTGTAATTCCATTGTCGCGCAGGCCAACTGCCATGGCATCGATCCGGTCGCTTTCCTTGACGCGCAATTCCTTAACGCCAGCCATGTGCGTGTCGCCCTTGGCGAAGGCGGCGACGACGGACAGCAGCGGGTATTCGTCGATCATGCTGGCGGCGCGGGCGGGCGGGACTTTGATTCCTGTCATGTTCGGGGAAAAACGCGCGCGCAGATCAGCCACGGGTTCGCCGCCCTCAACACGTTCATTTTCGTAACTGAGGTCCGCGCCCATTTCGCGCAGCGTGGTGTACAAACCGGCGCGCGTTGGGTTCAGGCCGATACCAGGCACCAAAACATCGGACCCCGGCACGATTAACGCCGCACAAACGGGAAACGCCGCACTTGACGGATCGCGCGGCACATCGATGGTTTGAGCGGTCAATTCAGGCTGGCCCGTCAGCGTGATAACGCGACCTTCATCCGTAATCTCGGTGGTGATTTCAGCGCCAAATCCGGCCAGCATGCGTTCGGTGTGATCGCGTGTTGCCTCGGCTTCGATTACGATGGTTTTGCCGGGCGCGTTTAGGCCCGCAAACAACACCGCAGATTTCACTTGGGCAGACGGCACGGGCACCACGTAGGTCACCGGAACCGGTTCTGCAGCACCAACCAACGTCATTGGCAAACGGCCGCCATCGCGCCCGACTGTCTGGCAGCCAAACAACGCCAACGGGTCCGTGACACGCGCCATTGGTCGGCCATTCAGACTAGCATCGCCGGTGAATGTCGCAGTGATCGGTGATGTCGCCATTGCGCCCATGATCAGGCGGACGCCGGTGCCGGAATTGCCGCAATCGATGACATTTTCGGGCTCTGCGAAACCGCCAACACCCACACCATGCACCGACCAATTGCCGCCGCCGTGGTCTGTGACGTCGGCCCCGAATGCGCGCATGGCTTTGGCTGTGTCCAGTACGTCTTGGCCCTCGAGCAATCCTGCGATCTTTGTCTCGCCGATGCTAAGGGCACCCAAAATCAACGAACGATGCGAGATCGACTTGTCGCCCGGCACCTCGGCGCGGCCCGTCAAAGGGCCACAGGCGTGGGATGTCATCGGAATTGGCGCGCCGTGGCTGGACATATGCGGTCTCGTTCTTGCTAAAATGTTAGCGCCAGACCTATCGTGCACAGGTTTCTTGGTCCAGCCAAATCAGGCAAAGTTATGTACGAATAAACGTCATGTAATGCGGCACACGGCCTTCGCGCAGGGCTTTTTGTTCGTAACGCGTGCTGATCCAGTCAGGCCATGCGACGCGCCAATCGTCAGGGCGTTCTGCGGTCCAGGTGAATTCGAACTGCGGCACTTGTTCCATGGTTTGGCGCACGTAGTCGGGAATATCGGTGGCGACCCGAAATTCTGACCCGGGTTTTAGAACGTGGGCCAGCGGTGCCAGATGTTCCGGCGTCACAAAGCGGCGGCGATGGTGGCGGGATTTTGGCCAGGGATCAGGGTACAGCAGGAATGCTTTGTCGATCGACGCCTCTGGCAGCACATCAAACATATCGCGCACATCACCGGGATAAATCGCGAGGTTCGAAACCCCCGCTTTGCGAATTTTCCCCAACAGCATCGCCACGCCGTTGATGTAAGGTTCGCACCCGATTATGCCCACGTCAGGATTTTCGGCGCACTGATGCACCATGTGTTCGCCGCCACCAAACCCGATCTCGAGCCAGGTTTTTTTGCCGTCAAACAACCCATCTAGATCAAGGGGCGTGCGATCAGGGTTTTCATCCCAATTCACGGCCCCCGGCGACCACGCGTCAAGGTCCTCGGCCAGATAGCCCTGTTGGCTTGGCTTGAGATGTTTGCCTTTTAGGCGGCCATAAAAATTACGGCGCGGGCGATTTGGGTGCTGGTCTCTGTCATGTGTCATGCGCGCGGTTTAGCCAGCACGTGACGTCATGGCAAGTTCTGGGCAAGATCATGCGACTTTTTCTGGTCATGGCGGTCGGTTTGGTTACGCTACCTTCAAACATCAAAAGGGAAACCCAATGTCAGATATGGTCCATGTGATCGCAGTAATCACCACCAAAGCAGGCCAGCGCGCCGATGTGCTAAAGCTGTTTAACGCCAACGTTCCAGCGGTTCTGGCCGAAGACGGATGTATCGAATACGGCGCTGCAATCGACACGCCGGATGCCGGTCCGTTCCAAACAAACTACGGCGATGACACGTTTGTGGTGATTGAAAAATGGGCCAGCATGGGCGCATTGATGGCGCACGCGGCTGCCCCCCACATGAAGTCCTACGGTACGGCGACCAAAGACATGTTGGCGGACCGCAAAATCCACATTCTGTCTTCGACCTGAATTCACACAAAAGGAAAACCAATATGATCGGCTACACAACTCTGGGCGTTGCAGACATGGACAAGGCCAAATCGTTTTACGGCGATCTGTTTGCAGACCAAGGCGCAAAATTTGTCATCGATTCGGGGCGCATTGCGTTTCTTGGCACCAAACGCGGCGAACCGATGCTGGCGCTGTGCCAACCTTACGATGGCGAAGCGGCAACCTGCGGCAACGGCACCATGATCGCCTTTCCTGCCGAAACAAAAGAGGCATCCGACGCGCTGTATCACAAGGCAATTTCGCTAGGGGCCACCTGTGACGGTGGGCCGGGCCAACGCATTCCTGACCGGTTTTACGGATCATATGTGCGCGATTTAGACGGGCACAAACTGTGCTTTTTTGTCTTTGGCTAAAGCCCTGCCCTAAAACGTACAAAAGCCACCGCGTCCCTTTGGACACGGTGGCTTTTTTAATGTGATGGCCTGTGGTCTTAGACGGCGTTTTTCAACGCGTCGACCAGGTTCGTGGCTTCCCAGCTGAAACCACCGTCGGCTTCTGGCTCGCGACCAAAGTGGCCGTAGGCTGCGGTGCGTTGATAGATTGGTTTGTTCAAACCCAGCGCAGAACGAATGCCGCGTGGCGTCAAATCCATCGCTTGATCGATGGCTTTTTCAATCGCTGCATCGGCCACTTGGCCTGTGCCAAACGTGTCGCAATAGATCGACAACGGTGCCGAAACACCAATCGCGTAGGACAGTTGGATGGTGCATTTTTCGGCCATGCCGGAGGCCACAACGTTCTTTGCCAAATAGCGCGCGGCGTAGGCGGCAGACCGGTCAACTTTGGTCGGATCTTTGCCTGAAAACGCGCCGCCGCCGTGTGGGGCTGCACCGCCGTAGGTGTCGACGATGATCTTGCGACCGGTCAAACCTGCGTCGCCGTCCGGGCCACCGATCATAAATTCACCCGTCGGGTTCACGTGCCATGCGGTATCGGCCGAAACCCAGCCTTCTGGCAACACTTCGAGAATGTAGGGTTCCACCAATTCGCGTACTTCGGCCGACGTCATGGACACAAGGTGCTGCGTGCTAAGTACGATGGATGACACGCCAACCGGCTTGCCGTCTTTGTAAATCACCGACAGCTGGCTTTTGGCGTCGGGGCCAAGTTGCGGGCATGTGCCGTCTTTGCGCACTTCGGCCAAACGGCGCAAAATCGCGTGGGAATACTGGATCGGGGCCGGCATCAACTGTTTGGTTTCAGTTGTGGCGTAACCGAACATGATGCCCTGATCGCCAGCGCCTTCTTCTTTGCCTTCGGACGCATCAACACCTTGGGCGATGTGCGCGGATTGTTCGTGCAAAAGGTTGGTGACTTCGACGGTTTTCCAGTGGAATTTGTCTTGTTCGTAGCCAATGCCTTTGATGCAATCACGGGTGATCTGTTCGATCTGGCCCATGTAATCTTTTAGCTTGGCTTGGTTTGACAGGCCAACTTCGCCACCGATCACAACGCGATTTGTGGTGGCGAATGTTTCTGCCGCGACCCGCGCTTCGGGTTCTTCGGTCAGGAATGCGTCCAATACGGCGTCCGAAATCTGGTCGCAGACTTTATCCGGATGGCCTTCGGAAACGGATTCCGAGGTGAAGGTATAGTTCTGGCGGGACATTTAAGTGCTCCAATGTAAAATAAAGCGCCACTTCAGGAAGCCGTTACGGCGCGCTGCAATTCGACTAAACATCTCGAGGCGTCGGGTCAATCTCTAGTTGGCTTTTGGGCGACGCGCGGCAAACAAGAGACACATCAGCACCAGCATAATCAGCACTGCCCCCAGCGGCCGATCGCCCGTTTTACTATATAAAGTGGGCGCAAGCGGTGCTGGCAGCGGCGCGTCGACGTATCCGGCCTTGTTCAGGGCCACCGATGCGATGATGTGCCCGTGTGGTCCAATCATCGCAGAGATACCGGTGTTGGCGGCGCGCGCCATTGGCAAACCTTGTTCGATCGCGCGCATTCGGGCTTGGGCCAGATGCTGTTGTGGACCGGCAAAATCACCAAACCACGCGTCATTTGTGATCTGGATCAGGAAATCCGGACGCGCCGGGGCCGCCCCGACATCATGGGCAAACACCGCTTCGTAACAGATCAACGGCAAGGCTTTGCCCAGTGCCCCAAAATCCAGCAGCTTGGCCCCTTCGCCGCGCCCGAACCCGTCGCCAAACATGTCGCCGACAAAATTCAAACCGATGGCATTAAACGCCCAGCGCAGCGGAATGTATTCGCCAAACGGTACAATGTGATGCTTGTCATAGGTTTGCGTCACCGCCCCTGCCCCGTCCAAAACCACCATCGAATTGGCAAGCATCCCGTCGTCACGCTCGCGTAAAATCCCCAAGGCCACGGTGGTATCGCCGCCCGCCTCGCCGACCGCTTGCATCACGTTTTGCGCATTGTGCAACAGTGACGGCACAGATGTTTCTGGCCACAGGATCAGATCAACATCACCCGCCGCAGCAGTATAATCCAAGGAACGGCGCACAAACTTCCAGGCCGTATCCGCATTCCATTTCTCGGTCTGCGGGGCATTGGGTTGCACCAATCGCACAACAGGGCGATCAGCGATCAAAGGCTGCGGCGTCACCCATGCAGCAGGCATCAAGATCACCACCACGCTCACAAAAAACGCCAGCCCTTGGACCAGCCGGAACCGCGGCAGATTTCGCGAAAAAACCCATCCGATGACGCACAGCGCCAGCATCACCCCGTGAGGCCCAACATAGGCCAACGCCTGCCCACCCAGCATGTCGACCAAGGCTTGGGGCGGGCTGCCCCACGCAAAACCGGTGAAAAGATAGGCGCGCAGCATTTCGGCCAACGTCCATGTGACGATCAGCGCCCAAGGCCGACGTAAAATCGTCGCGCCCCAAAACCCGAAGGCCCAGAACAAGCCCATGCCAAGGGCCATAAAAACCAGCCCGAACGGGGCCATCCAAACCGTCGTTGGATCAACTTGAAACGGGGAAATGATCCAGCTGAGTGTGACAACAAAATAGCCAAAGCCGAGCGTCAAACCCAATAAGGCAGCGTGCCATCCACGTACAACACCGGTGTGCAGGAAAAACGCCGCCAGCATCATGACGATGATAAAAACGCCATTTTCAAACGGGGCTTGCGCAAACGCACCAACAACACCGGCGATCAACGCAAAAATCAACGTCACCCACAGGGCGCGCGGCGTCTGTCGCGGCACGTCCAAAGGTGGTGTCACGACCCCAATCGCACCCGCAGCCGTTTGATCCGGCGCGGATCGGCATCGATGACTTCGAATTCTGGACCATCAGGATGCGGCACAACTTCGCCCCGCGCAGGCACACGGCCCGCCAGCATAAAGACCAAGCCACCAAGCGTGTCGATTTCTTCTTCGTCGACATCCTCGTGATCGGTCAGGGATTGGCCAATTTCAGCCTCAAACGCGATCAGCGGGGTTTTTGACACGGCCAAATAGCACCCCGATGGTTCGATGCTCCAGTATTTGCCCTCGTCGACGTCATGTTCGTCTTCGATTTCGCCGATGACCTGTTCAATCAAATCCTCGATTGTGACCAGACCGTCAACGCCGCCGTATTCGTCAATCACCAATGCCATGTGACGGCGTTCGGCCTGCATTTTGGTCAGCAACACGCCAATGGTCATTGATGGCGGCACGAACAGCAACGGGCGCAGCATCGCGGTCAGATCGTAATCCTGACCACCGCCGTTAAACCCGTGGGTCAGCGCAAAATCCTTGAGGTGGATCAAGCCGATGGGCGTGTCCAGCGTACCGTTGTAAACTGGCAAACGCGTCAGGCCAGTGTCCTTGAACACCGCGACCAGTTCATCCTTTGAGATGTTTTGACCAACAGCAATGATATCGAATTTTGGAACCGCAACATCATCCACCCGCATGCGGCTGAGGTTGATCATCCCGTGGGCATATTTCTGTGGGGCCGACTTTGGCTCGTTTAACGTCGGCTCACCAACGTCGGCGGGGCTAAGTGCGCCAATGACGCGCGACAAAAATCCGCCCGTCTTTTCGGGAACATCGGCGCTATTGGCCGTCGTGTCTGATGATAAAACATCTTGCACCGCATCGTTATGTGCTGTGCTGCTTGAACCAGAATGTGGTTCGTTGTCTGACTGCGCGCGCCGCGCGGCATCCGACGATCCGTCTATGCTGTCGCCCATTGGGTCCTATTCCGTTTTGGCACATTGCGTGCCTTCATGTCTTATATGGGTCATCTATGCCCATTTTGCCAAGTATCTGTACCTCAATGGTTTCCATTAACGTGGCATCTTGGTCACGTATATGGTCATAGCCTAGCAAATGAAGCACCCCGTGCACGATCAAATGTGTGACATGATCGTTCATTGGCTTGCCGGCCTGGGCCGCTTCACGCGCACAAGTATCGAAGCTGATCGCGATATCGCCCAATTCCAGGCTACCTGCAAAGTCTTTTGACGGGGTGTGCGGGGTTTCGCCGTCGATGTCGGCCCCGAGATCCTCGGCTGGCCAACTGAGGACATTGGTCGCGGTGGGTTTTTCGCGAAAATCAGCGTTTAGGGTTGTGATGCGCGCATCATCGCAGCCCATCACGGACAATTCGGCATCATCAATTTCGATCGACAGATGGGCCAAAGACGCGCGCGCGGCGGCCAATGCGAGGGGTTCAAGCCCCGCATCCTGCCAACGCGCGTCTTCAATCATTACATCAACGCACATTGTTAGCCGGATCATCTGCCTCGTAGGCCTCGATGATCGCGGCGACCAACGGATGACGCACCACGTCTTTTGAGGTAAAATAGTTGAAACTGATTTTCGGAATTGTATTCAACAGACGTTCAGCATCAGCCAAACCAGAGGGCACACCGCGCGGCAAATCGATCTGGGTGCGATCGCCAGTGATGACCATGCGTGATCCTTCGCCCAACCGGGTCAGGAACATCTTCATTTGCATCGTGGTCGCGTTCTGCGCCTCGTCCAGCACCACATAGGCATTGGCCAACGTGCGACCGCGCATAAAGGCAAGAGGCGCGATTTCGATCACCTTTTCCTCGCGCAATTTGGCAAGCTGTTTGGCCGGTAGAAAATCGTTCAACGCGTCATACAGCGGCTGCATGTAAGGATCGACTTTGTCCTCCATGGCGCCGGGCAAAAAGCCAAGGCGTTCGCCAGCTTCGACCGCTGGGCGCGACAGGATGATTTTGTCGACATGCCCGCCCAAGAACATGTTCACGCCAACCGCAACCGCCAGATAGGTTTTGCCAGTACCAGCGGGGCCAATGCCAAATGCCAGTTCATTATTGAACAGCGATTGAACATAGGCTTTTTGCGCATCGGTACGCGGTTCAACCAGCTTTTTGCGGGTTTTGACCTCGATCCGGTTGCCCACGGGCATTTCCATCTGATCGCCTGCATCTGCGGTGGTGCGCGGTTCAGGCAGCATCGATTCCATGCGCAATTCGCGGTCAACATCGGCGGGCTCAACATCACGGCCCAGCGCACGACGTTCGTACAGCGCGCCTAGAACCTCGATGGCACGGGCCTGCGCGCCCGCCTCGCCCATCACTGACAACACATTGCCACGGCGCACGATCTGCACGCTTAACGCGGCCTCGATGGCGGTCAGGTTGCGGTCGTATTCACCGCACACATCAATCAACAGACGGTTTTCCGGAAATTCGACGCGCGCCTCGGGATTGGCGGCTTTGGGATCTGTCGTTGCGTTGATGTCGTCGATGGTGGGTTCGATGGTATGAGGCAATCCGTGTTCCTTGTTCATAGGCTGTGCAGGTAGCGTGGCCTGATCCGATACGCGGCGCAACCAACACCAGACACGAATGCAATATGTAGCAACGAAAAAGGCCGAGGCAACATGTGCCCCGGCCTATTTTTCACGCAGCGCATCAAGTCCTAGAGAGGATCGTTGATGGTTGAGCCACCTTTGTACGGGCCAGTCGCCGTGTTTGGCGGTGCCACACCGGAACAAACGGGCTTGCCGTATTGGTCCAGACGTTGTGACAAATAGCCTTCGATGCCGTCATCGATGATCCAGTGATCACACCCGTTTGGATCGACCCAAACGCCGGCAACCAATTGGCTCAGGTGTTTTTTCTTAAAACCGTAGTCGATGGTTTTGTTTGTTTTCACCTTGCCGGCGCCACCTTCGCCACAGGCAGAAACTGCCATGGCTGCGGCCAGAAGAGATGCTGTCAAAAGTTTCATGTGTCTCTTCCTTTATCGAATGCAGATGATTTCAACGCGACGGTTTTTCGCCATGCCGCCCGCTGTTTTATTGGATGCCGCTGGCAGGCGTTCGCCGTAACCACGTACATCCGCGACCCGTGCACCAGAAGATTTCGCAATGCGTGCGACAGATGCGGCACGGTTGTACGATAGCTTCATGTTGTACTCATCAGAGGCACGCGCGTCGGTGTGGCCGGTGATGATATAGCTTGTCGCGTCAGCTGATTGGAAAAAGCTGGCAAGACGTTCGCGCCCTTGAGCGTGGATTTTTGAACTGTTGGTCGCAAAGAACTGGTCAGAGTTCATCACACCACAGACATTGCCCCGGCGGCAGACCGGAATGCCCTGACGGTTGGTGTGAGGCGACATAAAGCCCTCAAAACCATCGTCCATAACCCAGTGTTCGCATCCATCGGGATCAATCCAGATGGTAGGTATGTATGTTTCATTTGTGCTATTTCTGTTACCACCGAAAAGACGTTCTTGTGCTTGCGCAGTAGACGCGACCATCGACAGTGCAACCGCAGCAGCAGCGGTGCCAGAAAGTATGCAGCGCAATGCGTTGGAAATCTTTAATCCCACAGCCCTGTTCCTTTATCTTGTTCCCCAACGGAAACGGCATCACCTTTTGATCGGCTGACCCTTCCGTGCTTATGGCACAAGACTATGTAAAAAAGTTTAGTCTGTGAAGTCGCAATCACAACATATAGTGCTTAAAACTAGGGCACTTACCAAAAGAAACAGCAATTTTATCGAAAAATCAGACGCCGCTTTGCCCCTAGGTCAGGTTTTAGACCAGTTCACCACTTAACGAGTTGGTTTTCGACTCAACGATTCTCACCTTCGCGATATCGCCTCTAGCGATACCTGTAACGTTGGCATGCACCGCATGGAGGTATTCTGACTTGCCGATCATCTGACCCGCTTCGCGCCCGTCTTTTTCAAACAGCACACTGACCGTACGGCCAACCATCGATTCCTGGATCTCGCGTTGGTCACGGGTGATCTGGGCCTGAAGGCGTTGCAGGCGTTCATCCGCGGCGGCCACATCAACTTGTGCGCGTTCTGCGGCAGGCGTGCCCGGACGGGTCGAATATTTGAACGAATAGGCCTGTCCGTATTTGACCTCTTTGACCAAATCCAAAGTCGCTTGAAAATCGGATTCGGTTTCTTCGGGAAAGCCGACGATAAAATCACCGGACAACAAAATATCAGGACGCGCCGCGCGAATGCGTTCGATGACTTTCAGATAGCTTTCGGCCGTGTGCGACCGGTTCATCCGTTTCAAAATCCGGTCACTGCCCGACTGCACAGGCAGGTGCAAATACGGCATCAGTTTTGAACAGGTGCCATGCGCCTCGATCAATTCATCCGTCATGTCATTGGGGTGTGATGTGGTGAAACGAATGCGTTCCAGCCCATCGACCTTGTCCAATTCCCAAATCAGTTGGGCCAACGTCGCATCATCGCCGTTCAAGCCAAGCCCATGATACGCATTCACATTCTGGCCCAGCAGCGTGATTTCACGCACGCCGCGTTCCACCAGATTGCGTGCCTCGTCCAGAACGCGCGACACGGGGCGGCTGACTTCGGCCCCACGCGTATAGGGCACGACACAGAACGCGCAAAACTTGTCGCACCCTTCTTGGACGGTCAAAAACGCGGTCGGGCCACGCGCTGCTTTGGGGCGGCTTTTCAGCTTTTCGAATTTGTCTTCTTCGGGGAAATCAGTATCGAGCGCCTTTTCCCCACCCCGCACTTTTGCCTCCATCTCGGGCAAACGGTGGTAGGATTGCGGGCCAACAACCAGATCAACAGCCGGTTGGCGGCGCATGATTTCGGCACCTTCGGCTTGGGCCACACAGCCCGCCACGCCAATTTTCAAATCAGGATTGTCGACCTTTAGCGCCTTGAAACGCCCCAGTTCCGAGTACACTTTTTCCGCCGCTTTTTCGCGAATGTGGCAGGTGTTCATCAGGATCATATCAGCGTCGGCTGGCGTGTCGGTTTCCACATAGCCCTGCCCGCCCAGCGCTTCGGCCATGCGTTCGCTGTCATAGACGTTCATCTGGCAGCCGTAGGTTTTGATGAAAAGCTTTTTAGGCGCAGTCATGACAATATTCCAAGGTGGTTGGGACAATAGAGTGCTAAAAAAGGCGTCTACCAGCCCGAGGTGACGCTTGCAATGCACGACAAATTAACCGATTCTGCGCGACAAAGCTGACCAAAGGGCGATGATGCAGTACGACAGTCTGAATACCTTCGTAAAAGACGGCGCACCCGCGCTGGCCAAAGGGCCGGTGTGCATCGTGCTGGTCGAAGACAACGTTGAGGTGTCAACCACCTTGCGCCACCATCAACAGGCTGGTTTTGCCGTGATCGTGGCCTTGATGCCTGCACAGTTCGACCTGCCCCGTGACCTACAAGAAAGCGTGCATCGCATCGATTACACCATCGGGTTGGATGGAACGATGGAAGGTGCGGTAAACCAGATCATCGCCACAGCGCCCGGTGTTTGGATGTTCTACTGCTTTAACGCCGAATACCTGTTTCACCCGTTTTGCGAGACCCGCAGCGTTGGCGAAATGTTGGCCTTTCATACCGAAGAACGCCGCGGTGCCATGCTGACCTATGTGGTCGATTTGTATTCCGACGATCTGGAGCGAAACCCCGACGCGGTGTCGCTGGATCATGCGCATCTGGATCGCTCGGGCTATTACGCATTGGCGCGCCCGGATGTGGCCAATCACGGTCATCCCAAAGATCGCCAGCTGGATTTCTTTGGTGGATTGCGCTGGCGGTACGAAGAACACATTCCCGCGTTGCGCCGCAAAATTGATCGTATTTCACTGTTCAAATCGAAACCGGGGCTGGAATTGCGCGCCGATCACACATTCAACGACGAAGAATACAACACCTACGCCTGCCCATGGCACCACAACATCACCGCCGCCGTCTGTTCATTCCGCACCGCAAAGGCGCTGAAACAAAACCCCGGCAGCACATTCGATATCGAGACGTTCAAATGGCACAACTCCGCCGGATTTGAATGGCATTCGCGCCAGTTGCTGGATTTAGGGCTGATGGAACCGGGGCAGTGGTTTTAGGGGGGGGGGGCGAGAGTCTGCAAGGAGCCCATATTGCATGATGCTGCATATCATCCGAACGTCTGCTATACACAGTATCACTTGCCGTCTTGGATCGGTGGACATGTGCCCGTGAATCCTAAAGCTATAGCTTCCAACCATAGATTGCGGTGACTGCGAGCGTGTAAGTTGCGAGCAAGACAACGTTCACTGGATTACCTGATAGCTTTGGTGTCTTAATCTGAGAGACGTTCAACGCAGCGAGACCCAGACCCGCAATTGCGAGAACAATGGAAAATACCGATTGGCTGAATGCGCCTGCGAACATGAACAGGAACACAAAAAAGATGCTGTTATTATCAATCGCCAGCCCTGTGTATTTTGCATCGCTCGACAGGCCGAATGTGCTGAAATAGCTTAACCGGACGGCACCAAACGCCAGCATGATAAATGCGACGGGCAGAAATGCCGGATGAAAACCACCGTAGCTGAGGACCAAAAGCGCGGGGGTCACACCGTAGCTGACAATATCAATAAGCAAATCGAGCGTCCCGCCAAACTGCCGATCAGCTCCCGTGCGCCCCTTCATTTTGCGTGCAATCAATCCATCTGCCCAATCAAACCCAACCGCCCAGATCATTCCGATCATAGCGGCAGCGTAAACACCTGTGATCAAGAAATAAATTGCCAGCAAGGTGCATCCGAGGCCAGCCAGAGAACACAAATTGGGAAGGTCTTTGATGTAGGACAGGATCGGTCTTGTCGGTACGTCCGCTACGTTTTCGGTTGTCATGGCATGTCCTTTGCGCTAGGTGGTCTGATGCTTCGTCGATGTTCGACAGGCACTCTCTCACTTTCCACTCTGCGTGCATTTGAAACATGTAGCTTTCAAAACACCTACCCGCCCCAGCCCTGTGATGGTCTGGAGCGTTCTCAGCTTAATTGTATGAAACTACTGAATAAATGTCGTGCGCTCGTGGAACTCAGTTCCTGTGCGCTAGCATCGTTTATGGGTATGCAACAGGATAAAATGAACCATGATCGTTTATACCGTCGGCACGTTTGACCTTCTTCATGTTGGCCATCTTGCATTGTTGAACCATTGCAAGAGCTTGGGTGATGTCCTCGCAGTGGGCGTCGCGTCCGACGAGGTCGTTAATATGTACAAACCCAACGTTCCTGTCGTGCCTTTGGATCAGCGGGTCGAAATGCTCGAGGCGCTAAGTTGTGTCGACATTGTGCGCACTTATCACGAACTGGAATACGTTTCGGGCTGCAAAGCCGTAGACGTCGATATCTTTGTTGTTGGCGAGGACTGGGGGAGCAATCCTCACAATTTAGATGTGGATGCGTATCTGCGCGACATGGGCAAACAGATTTCTCAGGTGACCTACAACCCAAGGACGTCGTCCACACGGATAAAACAAATGGTCATGGCGCAATCAGCGGCGCGAAACACGGCCCGTTTGCCAAACGTCGCGGCCGCACCCAACGGTCCCACAGCATCGATTGTTTGAAGAGGGCGACGAGGTGATGTCCCTCCACTCAATACCGAAAGTCTTCAGTACTGTGGAATGCGAGAGGATCATTGCCAGCATTGCGTCGACACCCAAGGACGAGGCGCTTCTTGTCGGCAAGAACCGCGATCACAGTAAGCGCCGTGCGGAACTGGTTTGGATCGACAATGTCGACGGAATGAGTTGGGTGATGGACCGTCTTATTGACCTCGTGCGCAACTCCAACCGCGACCAATTTGATTTTGATCTACGTAACTTCGCTGAAAGCCCGCAGGTGGCGACCTACAAGGCGGCGTCTGGTGGTCATTTTGCGTGGCACTCAGACATTGGTGATGGGCTGCTCGCGAGACAGCGCAAACTTACGCTGGTCTTACAGCTCAGCACTTCGCAATCCTATGAGGGCGGTGATTTGCAGGTTATGCCAAGCGCAAATGTTTTGACCGCCAATCGAGGTCAAGGTTGTGTCAGTATTTTTCCTAGTTTTTCCTTGCACCAAGTCACGCCGGTAACGAATGGGTTACGTCATTCTCTAACGGTGTGGGCGCATGGCCCTTCTTTCCGTTGACACACATCCATGAGGTTGTAGAGGCAATGGAAAAATAAGGGGCCATCGTAGCCAATTGAGCAGCTGTCGTGCCAATAGCGGACATTGAAATAGGATTGCTGAACGGCAGCAAAGTCCCGCAAAGCCGACGCTTAACGCAAAACCGGAAACCAGTCCTCGCGCAGCCGCTGCCCTGCGACCATGTCATGCCCCGGAAATGGCGGTGACGTTGGCCCTGCTCGTTCAACATAGCGCGCGTCGTCCCCCACCAGTCGCAGTGAAAATGCGCGGCGACGTTGGCCTGTCTCGTTCCCGCGTGCGCCGTGTAGCGTGCCAAAGTTGAACGCGACCGCATCCCCCGGTTCCAGCGCCCATTCGACAACTTGCATTCCTTCGGCGTCGGGGTCCGGCACGGCCATGTACTTGTCATCATCCGCGTAAAAATTCGTCTCGCTCAGCCACCGCGTTGGCACCACGGGTTTTGGCCATTTATGCGATCCGGCAACACAGCGCAGCGACGCATCTGTGACGGGATCAAGCGGTGACCAAAAGCTGACGTTTTGCCGCCCTTCGACAAAATAATAAGGTCCGTCCTGATGCCACGGCGTTGGTTTTGACGTGCCCGGTTCCTTGACCAGCACGTGATCGTGGAACAATTGCACCGATTGCGATTGCATCAAATCCGCCGCGACCTCGGCCACGGGGGATGCTTTGATCACCTCGCCAAATTCCGGGATGCGCTGCCAATTGCAATAATCATCAAAAAACCGACCCGCCTCGCCTTTGTGCAGGTTTTCAGCCGCGTAGGGCCCCGGTTCTGCGATGTTGCGGTCAATGCCGGCGCGCAGGGTGTCGACATGATCGCCGAACAACCCACGGATCATTACAACGCCGTCGCGCTGATAGGTGTCGATGTGGTCTTGGGTGATCAGCGGATGTGGCATGGGCGCGGTCCTTTGGCGTTTCAACCAAACGGTAGCCAAGTGCAGCCCTTGCGACAAGCGTTAGGTATCAGGATTTTTTGCGAAGCCGAATAACCACATCAACAGAGGCGATTTCAGCCCCTTCAGGTGCGTCAGGCAATTGTGCGATCACCAATTGATCGGACGGTGCATCGGTCAAACGCGCCTCGTCTTCCCAATAGAAATGCGGGTGATCGTGGGTGTTGGTGTCAAAATAGCTTTTGGACCCGTCAACCGTGACTTCTTGCATCAGGCCTGCATCACAAAACGCGCTGAGCGTGTTGTAAACTGTCGCCAGTGATACTGCGTCGCCTTTGGTACGCGCCGCCTCAAACAGGCTTTCGGCCGTGACGTGACGATGTTGACCATCCCCAACAAGCAAAGCCGCCAACGTCACGCGCTGACGTGTCGGGCGCAGCCCAGCTGTTGCCAGCCAATTCGTTCCAACAAGTTCCAGTGACATTTTGGGTGCGTGCCTTTGCTGCCGTGTGTCTGTTCTTAACTGCAACCTAGTTCGCCATGTACCTCTTTTCAATTCAAATCCTGAGAATGGCTCGCATCTGCACATAAATGCACCTTTTTCTCGGGACTTGTCGCGATTTGGCGCCCTTGCAGGACCATAATTTGCGATGTTAGAGATAGTGAGACACCAGATAAAGTTTAGGAGAGCCGCAAGAATGGCCGATTACCCCAGCAGTTTCGACAAAGACGACCTTCTGAAATGCGCACGCGGCGAATTGTTCGGGCCCGGAAACGCGCAATTGCCAGAACCGCCGATGCTGATGATGGACCGGATCACCGACATTTCCGGTGATGGCGGGGAGTTTGGCAAAGGTCACGTGATTGCCGAATTCGATATCACGCCGGACCTGTGGTTCTTTGACTGCCATTTCCCGGGCAATCCGATCATGCCTGGTTGCCTTGGCCTGGATGGGCTGTGGCAATTGACGGGCTTTAACCTTGGCTGGCGCGGCTGGTTGGGGCGTGGGTATGCATTGGGTGTCGGTGAGGTCAAACTCAAAGGCATGGTGCGTCCTGATCGCAAAATGCTGACCTACAAGATCGACTTTACCAAAGCGATCCAGACACGTCGCCTGACCATGGGTGTGGCCAACGGTATCGTCGAAGCCGACGGCGAAGTGATCTATGAAGTGAAAGACATGAAAGTCGCCCTGTCCGAGACGTAATCGTCCCGGACGCTGGTACTTTCCCCGTCCTTCGGGGTTTAAACTTTGGAAAAGGGCAGCAACTGTCTGCTCTTTTCATCCCACAGATGCAGGCGCGCATTGCGGAAACTTTCCTTTAGCGTCAGCCGGTTGCCCACAGCCAATTCCACATTATCGCGCAAGACCTCGGGCAGTCGATAAAACGGAATGCGGCTGTACAAATGGTGGACGTGGTGGATGCCAATGTTGGCCGTGAGCCACTGCAAAACCGCCGGCAGATCATAGTGCGAGCTGCCGTTCAGGGCCGCATCGTGCACTTGCCAGTCTTCGGCGTGATCCCACTGCGTGTCCTCAAATTGGTGCTGCACATAGAACAGCCAAACGCCCGCGGTGGCCGCCAGCAATGTTGTAGGCAAAAAGATCAACAAGATCGGCATCAGCCCCCCAAAGAAGATCATAATGCCCAGCACTGCGATGATCGCTGCATTGGTCCCCATCGCGCTGATCCAATAGCGTGTGCTGGCCATCAGCCCCAATGGCACGCGGTTTTGTACAAAGAAAATATATCCCGGTCCCAAACCAAACAAGACGATCGGGTTGCGGTACACACGGTAGTGAAAACGCCCGAACGCCGACAACGCCTGATATTCTGCAACCGTCAGCGTGTGCACATCACCAATACCGCGGTGATCCAGATTGCCCGCATGACTGTGATGGATCGAATGGGTGCGACGCCACACGTCATAAGGTGTCAACGTCAACACGCCCAACACGCGACCTAGCCAGTCACTGACGGTGCGATTGTTGAAAAACGCGCCATGCCCGCAATCATGCTGGATGCAGAACAGACGCAATAGAAACGCCGCATTGCTCATCGAAATGGCGAGGGTCAGCCAATAGCTGTACGACAATGACCACCATGCCAGTGCCCACAGCAGCAAGAACGGGCCAACCGTCACACCCAGTTCATATGAACTGCGCAATGAATTTGGTTCGCGATACTTCGACAGGATCTTGATCCAATCCCGTGGCGCACGCGTTTCAGGATTGTTTGGCAAAACTTCTGGAGTATCGGACATATGACTGCTTTTTTATTTAGGTGTTAGAACTCGTATAGGATCAAACGGGTTACGCAAGGGACACTTTGTGCCACGATAGCCAAAAAGTGATCGCACCGCGCGCGTGCTTTGCCCCCTAACCCTACGAAAAGCGTCGGAAAACCGCAGACTTTGGCCCAAGGGCCTGCGTATATTTATGACAAAGTGACGCAATTTGCCGCCCACGCCAAAAAGCCAAAAAAACCGCAAACCTCGCGTCTTGGTTATGCGCTTGCGCCTTTTGCCCCCGCTGCCCTATTAAGGGACAAGCCACTAAGAGGAGAGCGCCCATGCGCCGTGTTGTTGTAACTGGATTGGGAATCGTCTCGTCTATCGGGAATAATGTCGAAGAGGTTTTGGCCTCGCTTAAGGCAGGCACCAGCGGAATTGTTGCCAGCCCCGAGATGATCGAGCACGGGTTTCGCAGCCGCGTCGCAGGTACGCTCAAGATTGATCCGTCCGAACATATCGACAAACGCACCCTGCGGTTTATGGGCCCCGGTGCGGCCTACGCCCACATCGCGATGGGCCAAGCAATTGCAGACGCGGGTTTGACCGAAGATCAGGTCGTCAACGAACGCACAGGTCTGGTTGCAGGGTCTGGCGGGCCATCAACATCCGCCATGTTGGCCGCGCATCAGGTCGTTGCCAAAACCGGCGCAACAAAACGCATTGGTCCGTTTGCCGTGCCAAAATGCATGTCATCAACCATCTCTGCAAACCTGTCGACAGCCTATAAAATCAAAGGCATCAACTATTCGATCACCTCTGCCTGTTCCACATCCTTGCACTGTATCGGCAACGCGGCTGAACAAATTATGATGGGCAAACAGGACGTTATGTTTGCAGGCGGCGGCGAGGAACTGGATTGGACCCTGTCCTGCCTGTTCGATGCAATGGGCGCGATGAGCAGCAAATACAACGACACACCCGAACTGGCGAGCCGCGCATTTGACGCGGACCGCGACGGTTTTGTGATTTCTGGCGGCGGCGGCATTGTCGTGCTCGAAGACCTGGATCACGCACTGGCGCGCGGCGCAAAAATCTACGGCGAAATCACCGGATACGCGGCCACATCAGATGGTCACGACATGGTGGCACCGTCAGGCGAAGGCGGCGAACGCGCCATGCGATTGGCCCTGGCGACCCTGCCCGAGGGACGCAAAGTTGGCTATATCAATGCTCACGGCACATCGACACCCGTGGGTGACGTTGGCGAAATCGAAGCCGTGCGCCGCGTGTTTGGCAAAGGATCGACACCACCTGTCAGCTCAACAAAATCCATGACCGGCCACGCCCAAGGGGCCGCTGGCGCGCTCGAGGCGATCTTTAGCACGCTCATGTTGGACAATGATTTTATCACCGGTTCGATCAACGTTCAAAACCTTGATCCCGCATTGGACGCGGCCGAAATTGCAACAAAAACGATAGAAAATGTCGGGCTAGACAGCGTGATGACAAACTCGTTCGGGTTTGGCGGCACCAATGGCTCCATGATCATTTCGAAATACAACGGGTAAGAGTTTATTATTATGTCTCAAATGCTTGCAGGAAAACGCGGCCTGATTATGGGTGTCGCAAATGAACGTTCCATTGCGTGGGGAATCGCGAAATCCATGGCCGAAGCCGGCGCCGAATTGGCGTTTACCTATCAGGGCGACGCGTTCGGCAAGCGGCTAGAACCCTTGGCGGCCTCAGTTGGGTCCGACTTTATGGTCGATGTTGATGTGACCGATGATGCGTCTTTGGATGCGGCGTTTGACGGACTGGCCGCGCGTTGGCCGACGATCGATTTTGTTGTGCACGCCATCGCGTTCTCCGACAAATCCGAACTGACAGGTCGGTTCTTGAACACCAGCCGCGCGAATTTCAAACACTCGCTGGATATTTCAGCCTATTCGTTCATCGAAATCGCCCGCCGTGCGCATCCGATGATGACAGAAAACGGCGGCACATTGTTGACGCTGACATACCAAGGGTCCAACCGCGTCGTGCCAAATTACAACGTGATGGGTGTGGCGAAGGCCGCGTTGGAATCAGCGACGCGCTATTTGGCAAACGATCTTGGGCCCGAAGGTATTCGCGTCAATGCAATTTCCCCTGGTCCGATGAAAACGCTGGCGGGGGCTGCAATTGGTGGTGCGCGCAAGACGTACAAGCACACCGACCAGAACGCGCCGCTGCGTTCCAACGCGACACTTGAGGCCGTGGGCGGCACTGCTGTTTATCTAGCCTCTGATGCCGGAAAATGCACAACGGGCGAGATTATTCGCGTCGACGGTGGGTTTCACGTGCTTGGTATGCCGCAGCCTGACCACCTATAATCTGGACGTCATTGTTAAGCGCAAAAGCGGGTAAGGTGTGCGTGTCGCACATCCCTACCCTTTTTGCGATCAGTTGATTCCGACGATTTCGATATCAAACGTTAGGTCCTTGCCTGCCAACGCATGGTTCGCATCCAGCGTTACAGTTGCCTCGTCCATCGCCACAACGGTCACTGGCAGCGGATGTCCTTCGGGCGTTTGCATTTGCAGCTGCAAGCCCAACTCAAGCGGGATGTCCGCAGGAATTCCTTCGCGTGGAATCGCTTGCTGCATGTCAGGATTGATAGGCCCGTACGCCTGATCAACCGGCACATTCACAACCTTTTTGTCACCCACAGCCATTCCCGGCAATGCGGCATCCAGACCGGCGATGATCTGGCCAGACCCTGCTTGAAATTCCAGCGGGTCGCGCCCGTCTGAACTGTCAAACACACTATTGTCCGCCAAAGTACCTGTGTAGTGCATCCGCACCGTGTCGCCTGATTTGATTGTGCTCATGATTGCTTCCGTCTTGTCATATCCAAAGTTGCGCACAATCTGCATCAGCCGCGTGGCGGGGTAAACCCCACCTTACCCCCTTTTCGCCACGCCACGCCCGTGCCAGTGTGCCCCCACCAAAGGAGTTCGCCCATGCCCATCACCACCTGCGTTTTTGACGCCTATGGCACCCTGTTCGATGTGGCCGCCGCCGCACGCCAAGCAGCATCAGAGCCCGCGTTTGAAAACATCAAAGACACCTGGCCGCAATTGGCCGAACATTGGCGCTTGAAACAGCTGCAATACACGTGGCTGCGCGCGATCACTGATGCGCATGCGGATTTTTGGGAGGTCACCCAAGACGGGTTAGACTGGGCGCTTGATAAAATGGGCGTGGCCGGCGACGCCGCTTTGCGCGACCGACTGTTAGCGCTGTATTGGGAATTGCAGGCCTATCCAGAGGTGCCAGCGATGCTAAAGGCGCTAAAAGACGCTAGATTAAACACCGCAATCCTATCGAATGGATCACCAGATATGCTGGACGGCGCGGTCAAATCTGCCGGGATCGCGGATGTTTTGGATGACAGCCTTTCGGTCCAAAGCGTTGGAATTTTCAAACCTGATGCGCGGGTTTATGACCTTGTCGGGCAGCGGTTTAATTGCGCCAAAAACGAAGTGTTGTTTGTGTCGTCAAATGGCTGGGACGCGGCCGGTGCGTCGGGCTACGGTTTCACCACCGCGTGGGTCAATCGCGCCGGTGATCCGATGGACCGCCTGCCTTGGAAACCCCAGCATGTGCTGTCTGATTTGACCGATATTCCAAAACTGGCGGGGGTCTGATGCCACATTTCAAAACCTCTGACGGGCTGAACCTGCATTACACAGACGACGGATCAGGTCTGCCGATTTTGTGCCTAGCGGGGCTGACGCGGACAGGCGCTGACTTTGATTATGTCGCCCCGCACTTGACGGGCAACCGATTGATCCGATTGGATTATCGCGGGCGTGGCGGGTCTGATTGGGACGATGATTGGCACAATTACACCTTACCGATTGAGTGCCGCGATGTTGTCGAATTCCTTGATCATTTGCAGTTGGAAAAGGTCGCGATCATCGGAACATCGCGCGGCGGATTAAATGCCATGGGCCTGTGCGCATCGGTGCCGGACCGGATCATTGGTGTCGCGCTAAACGACATCGGGCCAGAACTGGATCCAAGCGGGTTGGCAGGGATCATGACCCATTTGGGGCGCAATCCGATGGGCAAAAGTCACGAAGAAATTGCAACCGCGTTGAGCCGTGTTCTGGTTGGCTTTGAAAACGTCCCGATGCCACGCTGGCTAGACGAAGCGCGCAAGCATTTCCCGTTTGTCGATGGTAGTTTTCAAATCACTTACGACCCCAATTTACGCAAAGCGGTTGAGGCCGGCGGCGATGTGCCTGATCTGTGGCCGTTTTTTGATGCGATGGCCGGCAAACCACTGGCCTGTATTCGCGGTGCGGGTTCCGATTTACTAAGCGCTGAAACCTTGGCAAAAATGCAAACCCGCCGCCCCGATATGATCGCCGCCACGGTGCCAGATCGCGGACATATTCCGTTTCTGGACGAACCAGAGGCGGTTGCAGCCCTGCAAAAATGGATCGGACAACTGACATGAACATCGACATGATCCGCGCCGCCGCCAAACGGTTGGACGGGCACGCGCGCCGCACGCCGCTGCTGAATTCGCCGTTTCTGGATGACATCGCAGGCCGCCGCGTTTGGGTGAAACCAGAATGTTTGCAGCACACCGGCAGCTTTAAATTTCGCGGGGGCTGGTCGGCACTTTCGGCCCTTACGGACGATCAGCGCGCCAACGGGGTCATCGCATTTTCCAGCGGCAATCACGCCCAAGGTGTCGCCTTGGCGGCGCGTGCACACGGATCAAGCGCGGTCATTATTATGCCATCCGATGCGCCCGCGTCAAAAATCGCCAACACCCGCGCGCTAGGGGCCGAGGTCGTGCTGTACAACCGCGAATCCGAAAGCCGCGATGCCATTGGCGAAACGCTGGCAAGCGAACGTGGCCTGACCCTGATCAAACCGTTTGACGAACCACAAGTGATCGCGGGCCAAGGCACAACCGGCCTTGAAATCGCGCAACAAGCGGCCGAACTGGGCGTGACCAAAGCAGACGTAATTGTGTGTTGCGGCGGCGGCGGTCTAACCGGCGGCATCGCCCTCGCGCTTGAGGCAGACGCGCCCGAAATGCGTGTACGCCCCGCAGAGCCCGAGGGTTTTGACGATGTGGCCAGATCCCTGCGCGCAGGGTCGATCAAAAGCAACGCCGCCCTATCCGGCAATATCTGCGACGCCATCATCACCGTGCAACCGGGCGATTTAACATTCCCGATCATGCAGCGATTGTGCGGCAGCGGCTTGACCGTCAGCGAAGACGAGGCATTGCACGCCATGGCCCTTGCGTTTTCACGCCTGAAACTGGTCGCCGAACCGGGGGGCGCTGTCGCCCTTGCCGCAGCCCTTTTTCGCAAAGACGACATCGAAGGCGACGACGTGATCGTCACAATTTCGGGGGGCAATGTTGATGCGGCCCTGTTCCAAACCGCCCTAGAAAGGTTCGCTGACCAATGACCCGTTTCACCATCGCCAGCTTTAACGTCAAAAACCTAATCGGAGCAGATCAGGAGTATTACAAGTTTCAAAAATACACACCCGAAGAATACGCGTGGAAAGCCGACTGGCTGTCGGAACAGCTGCAAACGATGGACGCGGATATTGTTGGGTTTCAAGAGATTTTTGAGGAAAAAGCCCTACGCGAAGTGATTGCCGATGCGGACGCCGAAGGCATTGCAGGCAACGCAGAACATATTCCCGGTGCCAATAAACGCTATCGCAAAAAGGCGATTTTCCGCAAGCTGGCCTATGTGCCTTACACCGATGCCGCCCTCGCATTTGCCCCAAATGTGAACGATGGCGGTGCCGGTGCGCGCCGCCCTGGCCTTGCCGTATTGTCGCGATTCGGGTTTGTGGGCGAGCCTGAGGTCATTCAGGATTTGCACGATGATCCCGTCAAATGGACAGGTGATGCGCAACAAGGCAGCTATGTTTTGCGCCGCTTGTCGCGCCCGATCCTGAAGGTGCGTGTGCCTGTCGGCGACATCGTTGTGACCGTGTTCAACTGCCATTTAAAATCCAAACTGGGCGAATATGACATGCCCGAGGGCGCGGAATTCCCGCCCGAAGCAGACCTGACCAACTACGACGCCGTGGGCCGTGCGATGGGTGCAATGCGCGCCGCGATGCGCCGTATGGCCGAGGCTTGCGTGCTGCGCCGACTGATCGTGGCCGAACTCAAAGCTGGCAATCCGGTCATGGTTTTGGGTGATTTCAACGATGGTGAACATGCTGTCAGTTCCGAAATCATCACCGGCGAAGTGCCGTTCAAAAACTACTCGTGGATGCTGCGCCATGACGCGAAAGCATCGAATGATCGCTATTCCAAGGACATGAACATTCAGATCACCGAAGACATCGAATCCGTGCGCCTGCATTCTGCGGAAAAGCAATTTGTGCGCAAATCGACCCGCGATATGGTGTTCACATCGGCCTTTGGCGGAACGTTCGAAAGCATCGACCAGATTTACATGTCGCGCCATTTCATGCCTGACACGCCACACTCTATTGGCGAAATGGAATACTTTAGCGTCCTGAACGACCACCTGACAGACGGCAGCCACCCAGAGGCACCCTATAACAAGCTTGCCTCGGATCATGGTCAAATCATCGCGCATATGCGCCTAAAAGGGTCCAAACGATGATGAATATGGCTGATGTTGGCGACGCGCGCCTGCACTACCGCATTGACGGTCCTGATGATGGCGCGCCGGTTGTGTTCGCAAATTCACTGGGCACCGACATGCGCCTGTGGGATCCGATTTTGCCATTGTTGCCAAAGGGTTTGCGGATTTTGCGGTTTGACAAACGTGGTCATGGCCTGTCGTCCTGCCCGCCTGCCCCCTACAAAATGGGGACGCTGGTGTCGGACGCAGAAACGCTGATGGACATGTTTGGCTTCAAGGACGCGTTGTTTGTCGGCCTGTCGATTGGCGGCATGATTGCCCAAGGGCTGGCCGTGAAACGTATGGATTTGATCCGCGCGATGGTGCTGTCAAACACAGCCGCCAAAATCGGCAATCCGAAGATGTGGGATGATCGTATTGCCGCCGTGAAATCCGGTGGCATCGAAAGCCTCGCTGACGCCGTGATGGAACGCTGGTTTTCAAAAGACTACCTGACGCACCCCGATTTGGAACTGTGGCGCAACCTGTTGGTACAGCAAAACGACGAAGGGTACGCAGGGTGCAGCGCTGCGATTTCAGGCACCGATTTCTACACACCAACGTCTGGTTTACGCATTCCGACCTTGGGCATTGCAGGCGCTGATGATGGTGCGACGCCGCCTGATCTGGTCCGTGAAACCACTGATCTGATCCCCGGCAGTCAGTTCCATTTGATGCGCAAAGCCGGCCATTTGCCTTGCGTCGAAAAACCCGACGAATACGCACAGATCCTCACGGATTTCATGCACGCCACAGGGCATATTTAACATGGCCGCATCGGTTTTTAGCAGCACACTGTACGCACAATTATTCCCGACGGGCGATGTCGGACGTTTGTTCACCGACAGCGCCGAAGTCCGCGCGATGTTGCTGGTCGAAGGGGCCTTGGCCAAGGCGCAAGGTGCCCTTGGCGTGATCCCAAAAGACAGTGCGGCAGCGATCCACCGCGCCTCTCTTGAGGTGCAATTGGACCCCGGTGCCTTCGCCAAAGCGACGGGCATTAACGGCGTGTCTGTTCCGGGTTTGGTTGCACTGTTTCGATCAGAAATGCAGGCCCCCGAACACAGCGCCTATGTGCATTGGGGCGCGACCAGTCAGGATATTATCGACACCGGATTGATGCTGCGATTGCGTCAGACCTTGGTTTTGGTCGAGGCTGATTTGAAATCCGTTCTGAAAACACTTGCCAACCACGCCAAGGATCACGCCGACACCCCGATGCCCGCGCGCACCTATGGGCAGCACGCAACCCCGACCAGTTGGGGGGCTGTTTGTGCGGCGTGGGGCGCGCCGTTGTTGGATGCGTTGCACGAACTTGATGCGCTGCGCGACGGCACGCTTTGGGTGTCGCTTAGCGGTGCTGCGGGAACGTCGGCGGCGTTGGGTGATCACGCGGATGAAACCCGCGCGGCACTGGCTAAGGCACTGGGTTTGCATGATCCCTTGCGCAGTTGGCACACCGATCGCACACCGATCCTGCGCATTGTCGATTGGCTGATGCGTATTCAGGCCAGCCTTGGCGCGATGGGCCAAAGCCTGATCGGACTGACCATGTCTGGCATCGACGAAATCCAGTTGGGTGGGGCCGGTGCATCATCAACTATGCCGCAAAAACAGAACCCGGTTGGGCCCTCCGCAATTGTCGCGCTGTCCCATCAGGCCACAGGTTTGCGCGCCAGTTTACAAGCCGCAGCCCAGCATCAACATCAACGTGACGGGACCGCGTGGTTCACCGAATGGATGGTGTTGCCGCAAATCGTATTGTGTACCGCGTCGGCCCTGACCCACGCCAAAACTGTGTGCGAAACCATGTCGCCGCAGCCTGCCAAAATGGCCGATGCGTTGTCTGGTTTGGGGCTGATCCACGCCGAAGCGCTTAGCTTTGCGCTGGCCGAAATCATGCCACGCCCTGCCGCGCAGGCCGTAACCAAAACCCTGTGTGCGCAGGCGCAAGACACCCGCGTTCCCTTGGCTGAACTGGCGTCAAAGGCTTATCCTGATCTGTCAAAATCTGTGTTCAATCCGATGGACCAAATGGGACAAGCCCCTGACATAGCGCGTAATTTCGCAACCCAAGTGAGCAAGATTTAACTTATGCGCCTGCCTGTTCTGTTTATCATGATCACAGTGATGATCGATGCCATGGGCATTGGCCTGATCATGCCGGTGATGCCCGATTTGCTCAGTGAAGTCCGCGGCGGCACCTTGGGAAAGGCCGCGATTTGGGGCGGCATTTTGTCGACCTCGTTTGCCGCGATGCAGTTCTTGTTTGGCCCGGTTTTGGGCGGACTGTCTGATCGTTACGGCCGTCGCCCTGTGCTGTTGATTTCACTCGTGATCATGTCGATCGACTATCTGGTGATGGCGGTTGCAGGGTCCATTTGGTGGCTGTTGATCGGGCGGCTGGTCGGCGGAATTACGGCGGCGACCCATACCACCGCCAACGCTTACATCGCTGATATTTCCAAACCCGAAGACAAGGCCGCGAACTTTGGATTGCTAGGTGCCGCCTTTGGCATGGGCTTTATCCTTGGGCCATTGATCGGCGGGTTGTTGGCCGAATACGGCACGCGCGCCCCATTTTATGCAGCCGCGGCCTTGGCCGCTTTAAACGCGGTTTTCGGGTGGGTTATTTTGACCGAAACCGTCACAGACAAAATCCGCCGCCCGTTTTCGATCAAACGTTCAAACCCGTTTGGCGCGCTTAAGGTCCTTGGTAAATTGCCCAACATCGCCAACCTTTTGGTGGTCTTTTTTCTGTATCAAGTCGCGTTCACCGTTTACCCGGCGATCTGGTCGTATTTTGGCAAGGAACGTTTTGATTGGGACCCTGCCACCATCGGCCTGTCACTGGGTTTGTTCGGGGTCACAATCGCATTGGTCCAAGGTTTGCTGATCCGCCCGTTCATCCGCATCTTGGGCGAACGCGGCACTGTCATCTACGGCTTTGGCTTTGATTTAATGGCATTTTTGGCGTTGGCCTTTGTGACGTCTGGCACGCTGGCGCTGATTTTGACCCCGCTTGCAGCCCTTGCTGGCGTCGTCACACCCGCGTTGCAAGGCATCATGTCAAAGGCCGTGGACGACAACCAACAGGGCGAGTTACAAGGGGCGCTGACATCGGTTTCGGCCCTCGCCATGATCTTTGCGCCGTTGGCCATGACCTACACATTTGCCGCGTTCACCGCCGAAAGTGCGCCAGTTTACATGCCCGGCGCGCCGTTCTTGTTGTCCGTCGTGCTGATCGCAATCGCATTGTTTGTGTTCGCCCGCTCGGGTCATGTGGACGCCCACGAAAAGTGACGTAACAAAAAACCGGAACGTGCCATTTTTCGTCGCATTTCGACTTGCTCTTGTGAACATGTGCGGCCAGCCTAGTCGCAACTCTGCTCTAAAGGACACAGGATTCCTCATGCAAACTATCAAAGCTGCCGTCTGCCACGCGTTTGGCGAAGACCTGAAAATCGAAGACATCCACATTCGCGCGCCTGAAATGGGCGAAGTCGAAGTATCGCTAGACGCGGTTGCGATTTGCCATTCCGACATCTCGTTTGCGGGCGGCGCGTGGGGCGGCAGCCTACCTGCGGTCTACGGCCACGAAGCGGCGGGCGTCATTTCAAACATCGGTGCAGGCGTTACAGGTTTGGCCGTGGGCGACAGTGTTGTCGTCACGCTGATCCGCGCCTGTGGGTCCTGCCCCAGCTGCGCAGGTGGCGCGCCAACAAATTGCGAAACCCCCTATGATGGCGATCATGGCCCGATCAAAATGCCCGATGGCAGCAAATTGCATCAGGCAATGGCCACCGGCGGTTTTGCGGAAAAAGTCGTTGTAGATCAACGCCAATTGGTGAAAATTTCGCCCGACATTCCCAAGGACGTGGCCAGTTTGATCGCTTGCGGTGTCATCACGGGCGTCGGTGCGGTCGTGAACGCGGCAGGTCTGCGCGCGGGCCAAGACGTGGTTGTGATTGGTGCAGGCGGCGTTGGTTTGAACGCAATCCAAGGCGCACGTATCGCCGGTGCCCGCCGCATCATCGCGGTCGATATGTCCGAGGAAAAGCTGGAAATCGCCAAGGAATTTGGCGCAACTCACGGCGTTTTGGGCACCTCTGAAAAACCGTGGCGCGCATCGTACAAAGCGCTTGGCGGACGGGGTGCAGACGCGGTGATTGTGACCGTCGGTGCGATCCCGGCCTACGAACAAGCGCCAAAATATCTGGGGCGTGGCGGCAAGGTGATCATGGTTGGCATGCCGCATTCCGGTGCGATGGCCCAATTTGAACCGGTGATGTTGGCGGCCGTTGGCCAAGGTATGGTTGGGTCAAAAATGGGCGATGTGGTGATCCAGCGCGATATTCCGTGGATGGTCGATTTGTACACCCAAGGCCGTCTGAAACTGGACGAATTGATTTCTGGCCGTTGGAAACTGGAACAGATCAACGAGGCGATTGCAGACACTAAAACCGGATCTGCCCGACGCAATGTGATCTTGTTTGATCGCTAAATTCGCTGGCGTCTTCAACGTTTAGTAAGCCAAACAAAAATGAGATCTGCGATGAAACTGCAAGACCTTGATGTGATTGTCACTGCACCCCCGGCCCCTGGTTGGGGGGGGCGGTATTGGATTTTGGTCAAGCTGACCACCGACACCGGCATTGTGGGCTGGGGCGAATGTTACGCGTCGTCCATCGGGCCTGAACCGATGCGCGCCGTGATCCAGGACGTGTTCGATCGGCACATGGCTGGCGAAAATCCCGAGAATATCGAGCTGATGTTTCGGCGTGCCTATTCGTCCGGATTTACCCAGCGCCCCGATTTGACAGTTATGGGCGCATTTTCGGGGCTTGAAATCGCCTGTTGGGACATCTTGGGTAAGGCGCGAAACCGACCTGTGCATGCCTTGATCGGCGGGCGCATGAATGACCGTATTCGCGCCTACACCTACCTGTATCCCCTGCCCCATCATGATGTTGCCGCGTTCTGGTCGTCGCCTGAAATGGCCGCAGAATCCGCCGTTGATTGCGTCGCGCGTGGCTATACGGCTGTGAAATTTGATCCCGCTGGCCCCTACACAATGCGCGGTGGTCACATGCCAGCGATGCAGGACATTTCGCAGTCTGTCGCGTTTTGCAAAGCCATTCGCGAGGCCGTTGGTGACAAGGCCGATTTGCTGTTTGGCACCCATGGGCAATTCTCCACAGCTGGGGCGATCCGGCTGGGGCAAGCGATCGAACCCTATAGCCCGTTGTGGTATGAAGAACCCGTGCCGCCAGACAGCGTCGAGGAAATGGCCAAGGTTGCGCGCGCCGTGCGCATTCCGATTGCCACCGGCGAACGCCTAACCACCAAGGCCGAATTTGCGCCAGTGTTGCGATCAGGTGCGGCGACGATTTTGCAGCCTGCTTTGGGTCGTGCCGGCGGCATTTGGGAAATGAAAAAGGTCGCTGCAATGGCCGAAGTTTACAACGCGCAAATGGCCCCACACCTGTACGCAGGACCAATCGAGTGGGCCGCGAACATTCAATTGGCCGCGTCGATCCCGAACATTTTGATGTGCGAATGTATCGAAACGCCGTTCCATGACCAGCTGATCAAAGGGTCGATCAAGGTCGAAAACGGGTTCATCACGCCCAGCGACGCCCCCGGTTTAGGGATCGATGTGGACGAAGATTTGGCCCGCGCGCACCCCTACACCGACACCGGTTTGCATCTGGAAATGCAGGATGCGCCTTGTGATTACGTCAACGCCAACAGCTTTGGTGGCGGCGCACCTGTCATAGCTGGCGACTAAGAAAGCTAAGCCAGTTTTCGTGCGCGATTTTGGCAATCAGAGCGTCGCTATAGCCATGATCGGCCATGGCGGCGCATAATTTTGGCAGATCAGCCGCGTTGTTTATTCCGTCCGGCATTGGCGCGCCGTCAAAATCAGAGCCAAGGCCAACGTGATCTTCGCCTGCCATTTCGATCATGTGATCCAACTGCGCCAAACAGTCCGGAATGCTGGCTTTGCCGGTTTTCCAACCCTGATCGCTCAGGAAAACAGTTCCGAAATTCAGGCCGGCCATCCCATTTGTGGCACCCACCGCATTCAACTGTGCGTCGGTCAGATTGCGCGTCGCATTACACTGCGCGATCGCGTTGGAATGTGTGGCAACCAACGGCAATCCCGCCTCTGCGACATCCCAAAAACCGGCCATTGTCAGGTGGCTTGTGTCAACCATGATGCCCATGTCCTTGCACCGCGCGACCAGTGTTTTGCCCAAATCAGTCAGGCCCGCACCAGTATCCCCATCCCGCCCATGTTGAAACGGCACGCCTTGCGCAAAGATCGTTGGGCGCGACCACACCAACCCAAGCGACCGCAGGCCCAACGCGTACAACGCATCCAGCGCCAGTAGGTCTGGATCAATGCAATCCGCCCCTTCAAGGTGCAAAACGCAGGCCAATTCCGGCCCAACAAAACTGCGCGCGAGGCTTTGCGCATCGGTGCAAATTTTGATGTGCCCCGCGTTTTGCAATCTGTGCGCCAGACCCGCCTGCGCCAGTGCGGACGCCAGTGCATCGCCCGCATCAATCGGCGGCGGCAACGGCATATCCAGATCACCTGCCTCGAATTTGGTGAAATCAAACGCCTGCCGTTTTGTCGGCGAAAACAACGCGAAAAAACCGCCAGCCAAACCGCCCGCGCGCGCATCCGGCACGTTTACATGGCCAATGGATTTCCCGAAATCTGCGACAGGATCATCGCTGCCACACCACAAACGGCTAAGTGCATCGTTGTGTCCATCAAATACCAGCGTCATGTCAGGCTCCTTTTAGGGCGGCGTTTTCAGCCTCGAGTTCAGCAATTCGTGCCTCAAGACGGGACATTTCCGGGGCGACAAGCTGGGCAATTTCACCTGCATCAAACCGCGGCGTAATGAATTTCGGGCAATTCCAGTCAAACGTTTCAACCGTTATGGTCACAACACGTTCAACACGTCCTTCGCCTTCTGTTGCCAATTGCGCCGCCAGTTCGGGGGCGTCACTTGCATCCTGAAACGTCGCGTAGCCTTGCAATTTCAAACGCGCTTTGCGGGCGTAATCCATCGCGAACAGTGACACGCGATTGTCATGCGACAGGTTGCCTTTGGAAATATACTGCCGGTTGCCCCGATAATCCGCAAAGCCAAGGGTTTGACCATTCAGCACCTTTAGAAACCCCGCAGGCCCACCGCGATGTTGCACATAGGGCCATCCGGTTTGCGAGACGGATGCCATGTAAATCGACGTGCGCGAGCCCAAAAAATCAGCCTCGTCCGGCCCTAATTGCGCAAGGTCCATGTTGGCATACCGACGCGCATAGCTTTCGCCGGTTCCGTCACGATCCTGTTGCGCGCGCACAGCAGGCGTAAACATCACATCCGCGTAGGTTTTCATCAATTGCGCCTTTCAAATCGGTGTCTTTGGCATACTGCGATTTGAACCGTGCACGTGCAAGCCAGTGCGCGGCGCGTGTTGCTTTGTTTGCCCCTTTCCCTCTGATGCCACATTGGGTATCTCGGACGTCACAAATGCCGCCTTTCAAAGGAACACAGCCATGGCCCTCGACAAACAATTCGATGCAAGCACCGCCGAACCCCGTCTATATGACGCATGGGAAAAGGCCGGATGTTTTGTCGCCGGGGCCAATGCCAAACCGGATGCGTCCAGCTATTGCATCATGATCCCACCGCCAAATGTGACGGGCGTTTTGCACATGGGTCACGCGTTTAACAACACGCTGCAAGACGTTTTGATGCGCTGGAAACGGATGCAAGGGTTTGACACGTTGTGGCAACCAGGCACCGATCACGCAGGCATCGCGACGCAAATGGTTGTCGAACGGCGTCTGGCCGAAACCCAGCAACCATCGCGCGCGGAACTTGGTCGCGAGGCGTTCTTGGAAAAGGTTTGGGAATGGAAAGCCGAAAGCGGCGGCACGATTATCAACCAGCTTAAACGCCTTGGTGCATCGTGCGATTGGTCCCTTGAGGCGTTCACAATGTCCGGTGCCCCCGGCGCGCCCGAAGACGTGGCCAAGGGTAATTTCCACGATGCCGTCATCAAAGTCTTTGTCGAGATGTACAACAAAGGTCTGATTTATCGCGGCAAACGTTTGGTCAATTGGGACCCGCATTTCGAAACGGCGATTTCTGATCTAGAGGTCGAAAACATCGAAACGCCAGGCCATATGTGGCACTTCAAATACCCGTTGGCGGGTGGTGCAACCTACACCTACATCGAAAAAGATGAGGACGGGAATGTGACCTTGTCCGAGGAACGTGACTATATTTCCATCGCGACCACACGCCCCGAAACCATGCTGGGCGACGGTGCAGTTGCCGTTCATCCATCAGATGAACGTTATGCGCCAATCATTGGAAAACTATGTGAAATTCCTGTTGGACCAAAGAAATACCGCCGCCTGATCCCGATTATTACCGACGAATATCCAGACAAGGATTTCGGCTCAGGTGCGGTTAAGATCACTGGCGCGCATGATTTCAACGATTATCAGGTCGCCAAGCGTGGTGGCATCCCGATGTACAACCTGATGGATACCAAAGCCAACCTCAGGTCCGATGGTAAGCCCTACGCCGAAGAAGCTGAAATCGCCCAGAAAATCGCGAATGGCGAGATGGAATTTGACGAGGCGATGATCGCCGCGATGAACCTGGTGCCCGACGAATATCGCGGCATGGACCGGTTTGACGCGCGGGCGAAAGTCGTGGCCGACATCACCAACGAAGGGCTGGCTGTGATGGTCTCTGTTCCTTCCATCGACGAGGAAGGTCAAGAGAGTTCAGAGCTGGTGCCTTACGTCGAAAACAAACCGATCATGCAGCCGTTTGGGGACCGATCCAAGGTGGTCATCGAACCGCTGCTGACGGACCAATGGTTTGTGGAAACCGACAAGATCGTCGGCCCCGCCTTGGACGCCGTGCGCAATGGCGACGTTAAAATCATGCCGGAAAGTGGCGAGAAGGTGTATTTTAACTGGCTCGAAAACATCGAGCCATGGTGCATCTCGCGTCAGCTGTGGTGGGGGCACCAGATACCGGTTTGGTATGCCATGGACCCAGAGGTAGGCGAAGATCTGAAAATCAAAACATTCTGTGCCGCCGACTTTGAGACGGCCAAAATGGAAGCTTTGGATTATTATAGAAACAAGTATTCAAATGCTGCCATTTACATAGAAGAAATGTTTGACGATCCGACGGATGGTTGGCCTAAAACTGAGCAAGATTACGTTGAATACAACGAATTCGCCCAAGAACATGGACTCAAAAAGCAATATCTCAAACAGAAACTAGGTGGCTCTAGGGTGAGCCGTTTCCGAATTACGAGCGATAAGGAAACAGGAAACAAATCAATCACCTTTTACTTGCGACGCGACCCCGACGTCCTAGACACGTGGTTCTCCTCCGGCCTTTGGCCCATCGGCACACTTGGTTGGCCCGAGGACACTGACGCGCTAAAACGCTATTTTCCAACCTCGGACCTGATTACAGGCCAAGACATCCTGTTCTTCTGGGTCGCCCGTATGATGATGATGCAATTGGCCGTGGTTGATGAAATTCCGTTCAAAAACGTCTACCTCCACGGTCTTGTGCGCGACGCCAAGGGCGCAAAAATGTCGAAATCCACCGGCAATGTTGTCGACCCGCTTGTGGTCATCGACGAATACGGGGCCGACGCGCTGCGCTTTACCAACGCGGCGATGGCGTCGTTGGGTGGTGCGTTAAAATTCGATACCAAACGGATCGAAGGCTACCGCAACTTCGTCACGAAATTGTGGAACGCAGGCACCTACGGCGATTTCAAAGGCACGTTTGATGTACCCCATTTCGACGGTGTGCCCGACACGAAACTGCCCCTGAACCAGTGGATCAAAGGCGAGATCGCCAAAACCCGCGAGGCCGTCGATGCGGCCCTCGACACCTACCGTTTCAACGAGGCCGCCAGCACGCTGTACGCCTTTGTGTGGAACACGTTTTGTTCGCAATACCTGGAATTCACCAAGCCCGTTCTGGACGGTGATGACGCAGATGCGGCGGCCGAAACCAAAGCCACCTATGCGTGGGCGTTTGACCAATGTCTGATCCTTTTGCACCCGATTATGCCGTTTGTGACCGAAGAACTTTGGGGCGCAAAACCGCGTCCTCAAATGCTGGTTCACACCGATTGGCCAACCTATACCTCTGCCGATTTGGTCACGCCGCAAGCCGACGCTGACCTGAGCTGGACTGTGTCGATGATCGAAGCCATCAGGTCTGCACGCGCCCAAATGAACGTTCCAGCAGGATCATTTATTCCTTTGGCAGTCAAAGGGTTAGACGAAACAGCACGCGCGGCTTGGGACCAAAACGAGGCATTGATCAAACGCTTTGCCCGCATCGAATCCCTAAGCGAAGGCGCAGAGCTGCCCAAAGGCACAGTCGCGCTTGCCGTCAGTGGCGGCAGCTTTGGCCTGCCCCTTGCCGGTGTCATCGATGTTGCTGCAGAACAGGCGCGCCTCGACAAAACGCTGGGCAAATTGGCCAAAGAACTCGGGGGCCTGCGCGGTCGTTTGAACAACCCGAAATTCGCAGGCAGCGCCCCGCCAGAAGTTATCGAAGAAACCAAGGCGAACCTTGCACTACGCGAGGCCGAAGAGGCGAAACTTAAAGAAGCCCTCGCCCGTCTTGCCGAGCTTGATTAAGGTCAGCGACCTCGATTTGGTTTAAACAGACATACTCAAACCCGCGACGAATGCGGGTTTGAGTGCCCAAATTACTTAAAGACAGCAGGCCGTTTTTGCATCGCGGCTGCGACAACTTCCATTTGATCCGGTTTCCCGATCAACTCGGCTTGCTCAGCACTTTCTGCCAGCAAAACCTCTGCCTCTTCGCCAGTTTCCGCAAAGGCCATCAAACGTTTTGCCGTGCGAATGGCAGACGGGCTTTTGCCTGCAATTTCAGTGGCCAAATCCATCGCGGCGGCCAGCGCATCGTCGACCAATTCGGTGATCAAACCCCAAACCAACGCCTGGTTCGCATCGATTGGCGACGCGGTGTACGTCATGCGGCGCATCACGTCAGGACGCACGAGACGCGGCAATAAAACCATGCCGCCCATGTCAGGCACGATGCCCCATTTCATTTCCATCACCGCCATTTTCATGTCGGGCGATGCGATGCGAATGTCTGCACCCAGCGCCAATTGGCACCCTGCGCCGTAAACAGCGCCGTGTAACGCCGCGATCACGGGAACCGGCACGCGCTGCCAAATCATCGCCACTTCTTGCCATTGATTTGTGGTTTCATTGCCGTGGGTGCGCGGCATCAATTGCCCTTTGGGATCAACGCCAACCATCTTTGCAAGGCCCGTGATATCGATGCCGGCACAAAACGCGCGCCCCTCGCCTGACACCACAACCGCGCGCGCATCAGAGGCCATAACCTCTTCTCCTGCCGCGATAATTGCTGTGATCATATCCTGATCCACCGCGTTCATTTTGTCTGCGCGCGTCAAGCGCACGTGAGCGATGTGGTTTTCGTAAGTGACAGACACGCGGGACATTGTGGTTCTCCTGATTGGGTTCCCGACACCTGACCCTAAGGCCCGCAAAATTTCCAGCAAGACGTTAGGGCACGCCTAGACTGGCACGACTTTTTCAACGGCGCGCATCATGCCGAGACCTTTGTCATAGACCAGCGTCAGGATGCGGCGTGTGCCGGTTTTGGCCACGATTTGCGGCAGTGCACGCACGGAACTGGCCGCGATTGTAGCCGCGATAAATCCACGACGGGTTAATTTCGCCATGTGGGGACCTCCTCAGTTGCGAATGATTATCATATAGGGGTACTGCGGACAAATTTCAAACCTTGCCCCGCGCTTTGGCCCTCGTTACCAAAACGCCATGACACATTTTCGCCTGACCCCGCTTGCCGCATCGCTTCCCTCAACCGTTCCATTTGTGGGGCCTGAAACGCAGGAACGCGCGCGCGGTGGGCCGTTCGAGGCGCGGCTGGGTGCCAATGAAAACGTCTTTGGTCCCTCGCCTTTGGCGATCAAAGCGATGGCAGATGCCGCGCACTGGAAATACGGCGACCCCGAAAACCACGATCTGCGACATGCCTTGGCCGCCCATCACGGATGCAGCCCCGATAACATTGTCGTGGGCGAAGGCATCGATGGGTTGCTAGGCTATCTGGTGCGGTTGTTCGTGAGCCAAGGCGACGCGGTTGTGACGTCAGCGGGCGCATATCCGACATTCAATTATCACGTCGCAGGGTTTGGCGGGGCCTTGCATGCGGTCCCTTACGTCGACGATCACGAAGACCCCGCATCGCTGTTCGCCAAAGCGACAGAGGTCGATGCAAAGCTGGTCTATCTGGCCAACCCCGACAACCCGATGGGCACATGGCATGACGGTGCAGTGCTAAGCGCCGCATTGGATGATTTGCCCGCCGGAAGCTTGCTGATTTTGGACGAAGCCTATGTTGAATGCGCGCCCGATGGCACGTCGCCTGACGTTGATCCAAACGACCCAAGGCTGATCAGAATGCGCACGTTTTCAAAAGGATACGGGATGGCAGGCGCACGGGTTGGCTATGGCATTGGCCATCCTGATCTGATTGCGGCGTTCAACAAAGTACGCAATCATTTTGGCATGAACCGCGGGGCCCAAGCCGGCGCATTGGCTGCCTTGCAAGACACGGATTATACCGCACAGGTCATTGAAAAAATCGCGGCGGCACGTGACACGATCTATGGCATTGCGCGCGACAACGGATTGATCCCGGTACCCTCAGCTACCAACTTTGTCAGCATTGATTGCGGATCAGATGGCGCATTTGCCAAGCGGATTTTGGATGCTTTGATCGCGCGCGGATTCTTTGTGCGGATGCCGTTTGTCGCCCCGCAAAACCGCTGTATTCGCATCAGTTGCGGCACGCCTGAAAACCTGAATGCCATCGCTGCTGCCCTGCCACTGGCCATTCGCGATGCAAAACAGGGCTGACAGAATCGTTTCGCTGATTATGGTGGCAGCAACGACAGGAGAGCCCCTTGATCAATCGCCCCACCGGATCGGCCCCGAATTTCACCGCCGCCTGCATCGTGATGTTTGGCGTGAACCTGTCTTGGGTGTTTTTATTCGTCTGGGCGGTTTGGGGTTTGATCGCCGTTGCGATTCTGGGCTGGTTGCTGAACCAATGGATGTTGTGGTTGGATGTGCGCCGCACTCGCGAGGCGGCGCGCTACGGCTAACCCGTTGTTATCCCTTTGCGATCACATCAGCCGCAGCCTCAAGCGCGCCACGACCATGCGGAATATCAAGTGCGCGCATGCCTGCTTCCATACCGCCCAAAAGCCCCATAATCATGTGCCCGTTGACGTGACCCATGTGCCCAAGGCGGAAATATCCGTCAGATGTGCGCGCGCCGTCTTCGCCCATGCCCAATCCGATGCCCAAGGTCAGACCAAGGTTGGTTTCAAGCCAATTGCGCAATGCAGTGCCGCCATCGTTTTCCAAATACAGTGACGTCACAGCACGACTGCGGTTGTCATGATCCACGATATTCAGCGACAAAGCGCCGTCTTTTGACCATGCCTCGCACGCGGCCCAAATCGCACGGGCCAATAGGTCGTGACGCTGCCAAACCGCCTCCATTCCTTCGGCCATCAACATATCAAGTGAGGCGCGCAAGCCATACAAGTGATGCGTCGGTGCGGTGCCGCCAAAATACTGCCAGAACCCGTCCGGATTGGCGCGCGGGACCCAGTCCCAATAACGGCTGACGCGCGGCATCTTTGCACGCACAGCAGCGGCACGGTCGTTAAAGAACACAAACGATACACCCGCAGGCACCATCAGCCCTTTTTGACAGGCGCTGACCATCACATCGACGCCCCAAGCATCCATTTCAAAGGTGTCACAGCCAAGGGACGCAATGCAATCCGCCATCAAAAGTGCGGGGTGACCCGTAGCGTCCAGCACACCGCGCAGGGCTGCAATGTCATTGCGCACTGAACTGGAGGTGTCGACGTGCACGGCCAGTACTGCTTTGATTTCGTGGGCTTTATCGGCGTTTAACGCGGCAGCGACACGGTCCATATCCATCGGGCTTTGTTTGCCAAAATCCAGAATTTGCGGGTCAGCCCCGACACCTTTGGCCATGTCAGCCCAGCCCATGCCAAAGTGGCCCGTTGCAGGCACCAGCACTTTGTCCCCGATCGCCAGGGTGTTGGACAATGCCGCTTCCCATGCGGCGTGACCGTTGCCAATGTAGATCGCCACTTGATGTTGTGTGCGTGCGACGCGCCGCAAATCGCGGGTCAAATCGGGCATCATATCAATCAACGCGCCGGCATAGATATTGGGCGAAGGACGGTGCATGGCCTGCAACACTTCGTCAGGGATCACGGACGGGCCCGGAATGGCCAGATATCCACGCCCTGCGGCGGCTTTGGTTGCTTCAGTCATCACGTGCCCTTTTCTGTCAGTTATCGGCAACCTATCCCGTTAAACCTTGACGTCAATCGCACAAACGCTTGCCCCCACGCGCACACGGTATTACATCGTAAGATCAATGTTCCCAACGGCGCAGGCCCGACGCGTGACAACACCGATGTCCCCCACCATTCCAGACACCACATCAGAAACGGGAAACTACGAGTCCGCCCATTTGCTGAAATGGCTGTGGCATGGATACTTGAAAAAACACGTGCCGGTTTTGATGATCGCCGTCGCCTTTATGGTGGTCGAAGGATCAATGCTGGGTCTGGTCAGCTATATGATGCAGCCGATGTTCGACAACGTATTTGTCGAAGGCCAAAGCGACATGTTGTTCTGGGTGGCCCTTGTTTTGATGGCGGTGTTTTCTGTGCGCGCGGTGTCGTCTGTGGTGCAAAAAGTACTGCTGACCAACATTGCACAACGCACAGCCGGCGCACTGCGGATCGATCTACTGGACCGGATGATGAAACAAGACGGGGCGTTTCACCTGTCGCATCCCCCCGGATTTTTGATCCAACGGGTGCAATCAGATGTGAATGCGGTTGGTGATGTTTGGCGTGCGATTGTAACGGGTGCCGGGCGCGACTTTATCGGGCTTTTGGTGTTGCTTGGTGTTGCGATCAGCGTTGATCCGATTTGGGCGCTGTTCGCCTGTATCGGTATTCCGTTGCTGATTTTACCTGCCGCAATGGCGCAGCGTTTTGTACGTCGCCAAGCCCGCGAAGCCCGCGACTTGGGGGCCAATTTGTCCACCCGACTGGACGAAGTATTCCACGGCATTGTTCAGATCAAACTGAACGCACTTGAGAAATATCAGTCCGCCCAATACCGCGCGTTGACCCGTAGATTTATTCGGACCGAAGTCCGCACGTCCTTTGGTGGATCAGCCATTCCTGCGATGATCGATATCACGTCGGGCCTGGGGTTTATGGCCGTCATTTTGTATGGCGGATCCGAAATTATTGCTGGTGAAAAAACCATCGGTCAGTTCATGACATTCTTTACCGCGATGGGTTTTGCGTTTGACCCGTTGCGCCGTTTGGGTGGCATTGCCGGATTGTGGCAAATCGCGGCTGCAGCACTTGAGCGGATCAAGGAATTGCTTGATGCACCGATCCTGCTCGATTCCGCCGAAAACCCCGTTGCACCGCCAAAGGATGCCCTCGCGATTGAACTGCAAAACGTCGCGCTTGCCTATGGTGACACGACCGTATTGCACGACCTGACCCTGATCGCAGAACAGGGCAAAACAACCGCGTTGGTCGGGGCATCGGGTGCCGGAAAATCGACAATCTTTAACCTGTTGACCCGCTTGGTTGATGCCAAATCCGGTACTGTAAAGATTGGTGACGTTGAAACGCGCGACATGTCGCTGGATGACCTGCGGGCAATGTTTTCCGTGGTCACTCAAGAAGCGCTGTTATTCGACGAAACCCTGCGCGAGAACATCTTGTTGGGCCGCGAGGACGTCACAGACGAACAATTGACGCACGTATTGCAGGCCGCTCATGTTGCCGATTTCTTGCCCAACTTGACCGATGGTCTGGATACCAAAGTCGGGCCGCGCGGTTCTGCCCTTTCTGGTGGTCAACGCCAGCGGGTGGTGATCGCACGCGCGTTGCTGCGTGACACCCCGATCCTGTTGTTAGACGAGGCAACATCGGCCTTGGACGCGCAATCCGAACACGTTGTTCAGCAGGCGCTAGACAAACTATCTGCCGGACGGACAACCATTGTTATCGCGCACCGTTTGTCGACCATTCGCGGCGCTGACAAAATCGTGGTCATGGATCGCGGGCGCATGGTGGATCAGGGAACGCACGACGAATTGCTGGACCGCGGCGGCATTTATGCTGACCTGTATCGCCTGCAATTCAAGGACGGAAAAGCCGTTGTGGACATGTCGCCATCCCATGAAAACGGCGATCAAATGGGCACCGCCCCTGCAGAACGTCGCAACATTTTGACCCGCCTAAAGCGTAAAATTCTGGGGTAACGCAGGTGTTTCAGTCAGAAAGACATTCGAGGTTTCGAGAGGCATCAAACAGCAGCTAAGGCCGACGATATGCCTGCGCTAGTTTTTGCACATCGCGCCCGGCAAAATACTGCACCAAAGTCCATAAATTGCGCAGACCGCGACGCACCCACCCTTGGGTTTGAAACTTGGCGGCACTGGTCACCGCCACGGCATCGACTTTCGCCAATTGACCGGTCAAAGCACGCGCAATCGCGACGTCTTCCATCAGGGGCATGTCGCTGTAACCGCCGATTTGATCATACAGTTTACGCGAAATCAGCAACCCCTGATCGCCGTATGGCAACCCGAACTGACTGCGCAGATTTGCCCAGCCCGCCACCAAAACCGGTGCAAGCCCGCGCGCATCAAATGCCAGTGTGAACCAGCCTGCCTTTGAGGACTGCAAATGCCGCGCGACCGGCGCAACCCACCCCGCCTGCAACACCGTATCTGCGTGCAAAACCAACAACCAGTCGCCCTTGGCCGCAGCACATCCAGCCTGCAATTGCCCACCGCGCGATGGGGCGCTTACAATCACTTCGGCCCCCCAGTCTTTGGCGACATCGGCCGTTGCATCATCCGACCCACCATCACACACGATCAACTCGCGGATCAGCCCGGCCTCAAGGCCCTCCATCAGCGCTTGCAGGCATCCGCCCAGCGTTGTTTGCGCGTTCAAAACCGGCACAATCACAGATATCGGTGCACGCATTGGCCCTGGCCCCTTTTTCATCACGATCAGGCTGCTATATGTCACTCAAGTGATCAAGAGGAAGCCCCAATGACATCTCGTCGCATTTTACGGATCAGCGGTTCTGACGCGCGTACATTCCTGCAGGGGATGATCAGCAATGATGTGGGCAAAATCGATGATGGTTTGGTCTATGCCGCATTGCTGACGCCGCAGGGCAAATACATCGCTGATTTTTTTGTCATTTCAGATGATGCGGATGTTCTGCTAGACACGGCGGCGGCGCAAACTGACGCGTTGATTGCACGGCTGAACATGTACAAATTGCGCGCTGACGTGACAATTGCCGAGGCTGATTTGAACGTGCATCGCGGACTTGGTGATGTTCCAACCGACGGGTTTGCGGACCCACGGCACGACGCGCTTGGCTGGCGGGCTTACCGCACAACGGGCGCGATTGATGATGTCGATTGGACCGCGATAGAGGTCGCCAATTTGATCCCGACATCGGGGGTTGAACTGACCTCTGACACCTTCATTCTTGAGGTCGGATTTGAACGGTTGAACGGCGTCGATTTCCGCAAGGGCTGCTATGTTGGCCAAGAAGTCACCGCCCGGATGAAGCATAAAACGGAGCTGCGCAAAGGGCTCGCGCAGGTCCAAGTGACTGGCAAAGCTGATGTCGGGACCGCGATTGTCGCCGATGGAAAACCCGCCGGCACATTGCTGTCACGATCGGGCGACACGGCCCTGGCCTACTTGCGTTTTGATCGCGCAGGCGGTTCGATGCAGGCAGGCGATGCGCAGGTTACGTGGGCTGGTCGCAAAGAATAATCTATCGTTGTGACCACCATGCTTTGATCGTTTGCACATCAATGCGACCTTTGGGGCCGATGCCGACAACTTCGGTTTTCTGGATATTTTTGGCCGCCTTGATGCTGCTGCTTGGACCAACGCAATGGACCTCGAAACCAGTGCCGTCTGGACCTTGGACAAACCCTTTGAACCGCATCAAACCTTTGGGGCGCGTGTCTAATTTTGTCTGCAATGTCACACGGTCCATCGGTGCGCTTGTCCCGCTCCACGCCACGTATTCAGGGTGGGTTTCTGCCAATAATTTCGGGCCTTGGCCAAGGGGTGCGCCCAAAATCAACGGGGCCACGTCACTAACCTGTGCCAAATCCAAAACCGGCGCTTTCGGCAGTCCCAATGCACGTGGCAAGACACCGTTTTCAGCCTTCGAGACCAAGACCAGATCGGCCACATCGACTTGCCCGCGCACCTGCGCCCCGATCTGAACATCGCGCGACAACGCGTCGTAATTCAACGCATCAACAACGCTAACCACGCCGCCGTAACTTAGGTCAGGTTCGGCCAGCGCGACCTGTGCAATGCGCGCGGGATCAGCGATGCCCGACGCCTCGATAACCATGTGGTCAGGCCGCGGATCCCGGTCTAAAACATCGCCCACAGCCATGAACAAATCCGCGCCCATCGTGCAGCACACGCAGCCATTCGACAGCTCCAGCGTGTCTTCGGATTGCGACGACAGCAATGCCGCATCAATGTTGATCGCGCCAAAATCATTGACCATCACCAGCACACGTTGTCCGTGAGGTTCGGATAGCAACCGATTGATAAGTGTGGTTTTTCCAGCCCCAAGATAGCCGCCAATAACCGTGAGCGGCAGCCGTTTCACAGCAGATGCACCACGCCGCCAGACACTGTGCCCAACACGTCGACATCTTTGAGCGCCATCGGATCAACGGCACGCGGATCATCACCCAGAATGGCAAAATCGGCGATTTTACCCGACTCGATGCTGCCGATTTCACTGTCCAATTTCAACGTAAAGGCCGCGCCCATCGTGATCGCGTACAGCGCCTCGTCAACCGTGATACACTGTGCGGCACCCAATGTTTTGCCCGTCATCGTTTGGCGATTAACCGCACACCACGCCGTAAACAGCGGGCCCAATGGCGTCACCGGCGCATCGGAATGCAACGCAATATTGACGCCGATATCCAACGCCGTGCGCGCAGCATTCATCCGCTCCGCACGTTCTTGCCCCAAAGTCAGCGCGGCGTGTTGATCGCCAAAATACCAGATGTGATTTGAGAAAATATTGGTGCAACAGCCCAGCTCAAACGCACGTTCATACAAGTCGCGCCCCATCATTTGGCAGTGCTGCAAAACGTGGCGATGGCCCTGCCCCGGGTGCAGTCGCAGGGCGGCTTCGATGGCATCAATTGAGGCTTCGGCCGCTTCGTCCCCGTTCACGTGAATGTGCATCTGGATGCCACGTTTTTGCATTTCTGCGCAGCACGCAAAAATCTGTTCCGGCGGCATATTCCATAAACCGTTGGGTTGCCCGCCAACGTAATGAGGCCATTTCACCCGCGCGGTCCACCCTTGGATCGACCCGTCTGTCATCAATTTGACGGCCCCCAAACGCAATTTATCAGTTGAAGATTTTGCCAGTGCTTCAGCCCTGTCCGCGACCTCGACGGGCGTGCCCATGGCCCCCAAAACCGGAACGATGCGCAGCGGGAAATCAGGCTTTGCTGTCATCTTGAGCATGATCTTTAAATCGTCGTCTTCGAGTGATGAAAACAGGTCGGTGATCGTGGTTACGCCCGCGCGCTGCGCCACATCGGCGTAGTCATCTATCGCCTCAGGTGTTTGTGATAGCCCCCTGAAATCAATACCCAAACGGCGCATAATCGGGAACATCGCAGCCATTTCCTGCAACTCGCCGGTGGGCAAACCATTGGCGTCTTTGATCACCCCTTCGGCGTTGGTGCCTTCGTCATATCCGGCCATTTCCAGCGCTTTGGAATTCACGCACATCAGGTGAAAGTTCGAGAAAATAATCGCAATTGGGCGGTCGGTGCTGATCTGATCCAAATGTTTGGCACTGAGCCGTTCAGAGGACAAAAAGATCGGGTCAAACCCCCACCCAACCAAAGGATCATCTGCGTCCAAACCCGCCTCGAACGCGGTCAGCCCGTCAATCACCGCATCAATGTCGCGCATGCCGTTCCAAAGTTTGCCTTTTGGATCAATCCGATCGTGGTATCCGGCGTAGGCATAGCGCCACATCGCGCCGGCCATCATATGCGCGTGACCTTCGACAAAACCGGGCGTCAGAACCGCGTGCGATAGCGATGTATCATGCGTCACATCCCCCCATTGATCCGCACAATCGGCACCACCAACGGCCAAAATCTTGCCTTCACGCACGGCAACATGCGTCGCTTCACTGCGATTCGGATCCATCGTGACAATCTTTTTTGCTTGAAAAACAGTGATCTGGTTCATGGTGTGCTCCCTATGCTTAATAAAATCAGTAGCGCAGGATTGATCCTCTGCAAAATAGATTTACTGTCGCAACTCACACTGTTGAATGCGGTAAGTCGATGAAATTTACACTTAAACAATTGCGCTATTTTGATGCAGCCTTGCGTCTTGGTTCAATTGCGCGCGCGTCCGAAGATATGAATATCTCGCAAAGTTCGGTGACGGCGGCGTTGGATTTGATCGAACAATCCATCGGTCAGGAATTGTTTCGCCGCATCCCGGCAAAAGGCATCATCGCGACCCAAGCAGGCATCGATGTCGGCAAGCGGATCAGCGCGTTTCTGGAACAAGCCCGGCTGTTTGAAAGCGATCTATTGTCGCTGACTGGTGATCCGACCGGCACCTTGCGGCTGGGCTGTTACGAGCCAACGGCGACCTATGTTTTGCCGCCTTTGATGAAACGGATTGCGGCCACGTATCCCGATATTCGCATTGATCTGATGGAAGGGAACATGCATCAAATTGCGGATTGGTTGCGATCAAATGCTGTTGATGTGGCGTTAACGTACCGCGCCGAAGCCCCAACCGAAATGCCGTTTTTACCGCTGTTTCATGCACGGCCTTGGGCCTTGATCCCTGACAATTCGCCGCTGTCACATCAAGCATCGGTATCGCTGGATGATCTCAAGGATGAGCCCATGGTTGCGCTCGATCTGCCGGCCGCGAAATCGTACTTTGAAGAGATGTTTTTAGTTCAGGGCTTGTCGCCAAATGTTGTGCACACCACCCAGTCATCGGCGGTGTTGCGGGGCATGGTTGCAGGGCAATTCGGCTATTCGATTCTTAACATTTGTGGCCCGACAGACCGTGACAAACATGCAGGGTACGCGGCTGTGCCTATAAATGGGGCGGTCAAGACGCAGACCTTTGGCCTTGCCTATTCTGCGGTTCTACAACAATCCGCGATTGTCGCTGCTGTCATCAAGATCTGCGAAACCCTTGCTACAGAACAGAAATTTGAACATCTGTTGCTGGAACCTGCCCCTGAAATTCAGCAGTAACACTAAAATATGCCGCTTTACCCCTCACAAAACACGTTTTTCTGTACTTAGGACCCCCGTTAGCGTTGGCGTTAATAATATATTGATGGGAGTTAAACATGACAGTTATGACACGCCTGATGGGGGCCGCCGCGATCGCCGCATCAACCATGATGGCCGCACCATTCGTACACGCCGAAGGTGGCACCCTTGTGATCGCATCGACCCAGGTTCCGCGCCATTTAAACGGTGCTGTGCAGTCCGGTATCGCGACCGCCGTCCCGTCAACGCAGATTTTTGCATCGCCCATTCGCTACGACGAAAACTGGGAACCGCAGCCCTATTTGGCATCCAGCTGGTCCACGTCAGATGACGGGATGAGCGTCACGTTAAACCTGGTCACAAACGCCACGTTCCATGACGGCACGCCCGTCACATCCGAAGACGTCGCGTTTTCGATTATGACCACCAAGGAAAACCACCCCTTCAAATCCATGTTTGACCCCGTTCAAACCATCGACACGCCAGACGCGCATACCGTCGTGATCAACCTGTCAAAACCGCACCCTGCGTTGTTGTTGGCGTTGTCACCTGCCCTCGCGCCGGTGCTGCCAAAACACATTTACGGCGATGGCCAAGACGCCAAATCGCACCCTGCAAATTCCGCGCCTGTCGGATCCGGCCCGTTTATGTTGGATGAATTCACGCCGGGCGAAGCCGTGGTGATGAAAAAGAACCCTAACTTCTTTATGGAAGGGCGCCCGAAGCTGGATGAAATCATCATTCGCATCATCAAGGACCCTTCTGCGTTGCTGATCGCAATGGAAAACGGCGAGGCGGATATGTACCCGTTCATGGCCGGATCGCAAGAAATCAAACGCCTTGAAAAGGTCGACAGCCTTAGCGTGACAACCGATGGCTACGCCGCTGTTGGCCCGATCAACTGGCTGGCCTTTAACACCGCATCGCCCAAATTATCGGACGTGCGCGTGCGCCAAGCAATTGCGTATGCGGTCGATCGCGCGTTCATCACCAAAGCATTGCACCGCGGTGTATCGTCCCCCCAGCGTGGCCCAATCATCGAAAGTTCGCCGTTCTTTGACGAAAACATCCCCGCCTATAATGTCGATCTAGACAAGGCCAATGCGCTGATGGCCGAGGCCGGTTTTGCCGACGGGATGGAACTGACCATCGACTATATTCCGGGTCCAAAAGAACAGCAGCAGTCGGTGGCGGAATACATGAAATCGCAACTGAAAAAGATCGGCATCGCCATCACAGTCCGCGCCGCGCCAGATTTCCCAACGTGGGCCGGACGTGTTGGCGGGCACGATTTTGAACTGTCCATGGACGTCGTGTTTAACTGGGGCGATCCGGTTATCGGCGTTCACCGCACCTACCTGTCTGACAACATCAAAAAGGGTGTAATTTGGTCCAACACACAGCAATACAGCAATGCCAAAGTTGACGAATTGCTGAACGCCGCAGCGGTCGAATTAGACGCCGGAAAACGTGCGGCACTGTACGCTGAATTCCAACAAATCGTCGCTGGCGATCTGCCAGTCTACTGGATCAACGCGCTGCCGTATCACACGGCCTACAACAGTAAACTGCAAAACGTACCGACTGGCATCTGGGGCACAATGCACCCGATGGATATGGTCGAATGGGGCGAATAAGCACCCTCTAAACTGCTGTCAGTGGCGTGCTATCGCCGCTGACATTCCCCTACAGCACTGCGTTCAGGATATTGCATGTCGCTTTCGTTTCTTCTTCGTCGCATCGGATACGGGCTGCTGTTGATGCTGGGCGTCGTTATTCTGAACTTCTTTTTGATCCGCCTTGCCCCTGGTGATCCGGCGGTTGTTATTGCTGGCGAAATGGGCGGCGCGACCGAGGAAATGTTGGCCAGTATTCGCGAGGATTACGGGCTTAACAAACCGCTTTTGACCCAGCTATGGATCTACGTGTCCGGCATCGCCACGGGTGATCTAGGCGAGAGTTTCTTTTTCAACCAGCCAGTTTCGAAACTGATCGGCCTGCGCATCTGGCCCACTATTTTGCTGGTCATCACTGCACAGATTTTGTCGATCTCGATCGGCGTGTTTATGGGGGTGATTGCGGCGCGTAAACCCAACGGGATTCTGTCTGGCGTTGTGTCGGTTTTTGCCACTATCGGTTATGCGGTGCCGGTATTCTGGACAGGCATTATGCTGATCATTTTCTTTGCCTCAGTGGTGCCTATTTTTCCGGTCGAAGGCATGCAATCCGTGAAATTACGCAATGCCAGTTTTATTGTCCAAGCACTTGATATCGCGCATCATCTTGTGTTGCCCGCCTTTACCCTCGCGATCATTTATCTGGCGCAATACGCACGGCTATCACGGGCGTCGATGCTGGAAGTTTTGAGTTCGGATTACATCCGTACCGCGCGGGCCAAAGGGGCATCCGAAGGGTCGGTATTGTTCAAACATGCCCTGCGCAATGCCGCCCTGCCGATCCTGACTGTAGCCGGTTTACAGTTCGGCAATCTGATCTCTGGCGCGCTGCTGGTCGAGACCGTTTTTAACTGGCCGGGCATGGGCCGCCTTGCCTTTGACAGTATCCTGCGGCGCGATTATCCGACAATTTTGGGCGTGCTTTTCTTTGCCTCAGCCATGGTCGTGGTCGCCAACATCATCACCGATATCAGTTATCGTTGGGCCGATCCGCGCCTAAGGGGCAAGTCATGAGCGACACTCCCGAATTCCAAGCAGAAAGCCCGACCCTAGAGGCATGGCGCATGTTTCGACGCAACATTCCGGCGGTCTTTGGATTGGTGCTGTTGATCGTGATCATTTTGGCGACGTTGTATGGCGCGCTGTTCTATAACGGCGATCCTTTTGATATCGTTTGGGCCCCCCACGAGGCCCCCGGTGCGACGCCTGACTTCCCTCTGGGCACCGACTATTTAGGCCGCGATATTATCGCAGGGTTGCTGACAGGCGGCGGCCCGACTCTAGCTGTTGGGGCCGCCGCCGCCGCGCTGACAATGTTCATCGGCATCTCGCTGGGCGCACTTGCGGGGTACTACGGCGGTTGGGTCGATAACCTGTTGATGCGGTTCACGGAATTCTTTCAGGTCTTGCCTGCGCTCTTGTTTGCCATGGTGCTGGTGACGTTATTTTCGCCGTCATTGTGGACAATTGCGTTTGCCATTGGCGTGGTCAGTTGGCCGCAAACCGCACGGCTGACGCGCGCTGAATTCCTTAAGATCAAGGAACTCGAATACGTCACCGCCGCCCGTGCGATTGGGGCGCGCAACAAACGCATCATCTGGAAAGTTATTTTGCCCAATGCCGCGCCGCCCCTGATCGTGTCCGCCACCCTGACCATCGGAGTCGCGATCCTGTTCGAGGCGGGCCTGAGTTTTCTAGGTTTGGGCGATCCCAACGTCATGTCGTGGGGCTTGATGATCGGGGCAAATCGCGAATACATTCTGGATGCGTGGTGGCCTGTCACCTTTCCCGGTCTTGCAATTTTCCTGACCGTTTTTGCCGTGTCTTTGGTCGGCGATGGCCTGAACGACGCCTTTAATCCAAAGCTGAGACAACGATGAGCCCACTTTTAGAAATCAACGATTTGGCCGTTACATTTGCGACGCGCCACGGCGAAGTTACCGCGCTCGATTCCGTATCATTGCACGTGAACGAGGGCGAAACGCTAGGCATTGTCGGCGAATCCGGTTGTGGGAAATCAATCACCGCGCTGTCGGTCATGGGCCTGATCCCACAACCGCCCGGTCGTATCAAAGCAGGATCGATCAAGCTGGCGGGCGAAGAATTTGTCGGGGCCACCCCTGCCCGCTTGCGCCAGATGCGTGGTGCCGAGGCGGCGATGATTTTCCAAGAACCGATGACCTCCCTTAACCCTGTGTTCTGTGTCGGTGACCAGATTGCAGAGGCGATTATGCTGCACCAGAACACCAGCCGTGATCGCGCATTCAAAGACGCGATTGCCCTGCTGGACCGTGTTGGCATCCCAGAACCGGACAAGCGCGCGCGCGACTATCCCCACCAATTGTCCGGCGGTATGCGTCAGCGCGTAATGATCGCGATGGCCGTGTCGTGCCGCCCTAAATTGCTGATCGCAGATGAACCAACAACCGCATTAGACGTGACAGTGCAGGCGCAAATCTTTGATTTGCTGAATGAAATCCAACGTGATTTTGGCGCTGCCATTCTACTGATTACCCATGACATGGGCGCGATTGCCGAAATGGCGGACCGCGTGTCGGTGATGTATGCGGGTCGCGTTATTGAAACGGCGACAGCGGATCAAGTGCTCGACACCCCGCAGCACCCCTACGCGCGCGGGCTGATTGACTGCATTCCCGCCCTTGGCAAATCCGAAACGGGGCTAAAGGAAATCCGCGGCGTCGTGCCACCGCTGCATCTGTTGGGTGCAGGTTGTGCGTTTGCTGATCGGTGTGATCACGCGCAATCCAGATGCTTGCGTGAAAAACCCAAACTGATCAATCACGGCCAACATCCAGCCGCCTGTCACGGCGTCGAGGAAGGGCGATTATGACCACGCTTTTGGATGTTCAAAACCTGACCGTGCGCTTTGCGATGCCGCGCCCATCGATGTTTGCCGCCCGCCCCCACCTAGAAGCTGTGCGCGCTGTGTCCTTTAAGCTGGAAAAGGGTCGCGCCCTTGGCATTGTTGGCGAAAGCGGGTCAGGCAAAACCACTGCCGCCATGGCCACAATCCGGCTAACACCATCAAGTAACGGCAAGGTTCTGTTCGAGGGCGAAAACCTTTTGCAACTGGATGACGAAGCCATGCGGAAACGTCGCCGTGATATTCAATTGATTTTCCAAGACCCCTATTCATCGCTGAATCCGCGCGCCCGTGTCGGTGATATCGTGCGCGAACCGCTGGATCTGATGGAGATCGGCACGCCGGATGAACGCATGGCAAAAGTGCGCGAATTGATCGCCCTTGTCGGTCTGCGCGAAGACCAGCTAAGCCTGTTTCCCCATCAGTTTTCGGGCGGCCAACGCCAGCGTATTTCGATTGCCCGCGCGCTGACGACCAACCCCAAATTGCTGGTCTGTGACGAACCGGTTTCGGCCCTTGATGTCGCGATCCAAGCGCAAATTTTAAACCTGCTGGCAAAGTTGAAAACCGATCTGGGCCTCAGCTATTTGTTCATCAGCCACGATCTGGGTGTGGTGCGGCATGTCTGTGATGATGTGGCCGTGATGTACCTTGGCAAAATTGTCGAACAGGCCCCGGTCGAACAATTGTTCGAGGCCCCGAAACACCCCTATACCAAAGCGTTGCTGTCAGCCGCCCCATCCCTGAAACGCCGCAAATCGCAGGGGTACACGCGGGCGTTAAATATTTCTGGCGATCCGCCCAGTCCGATCAATCCGCCAAAGGGTTGTGCATTTGCACAGCGTTGTCCGAATGCGCGCAGCTTGTGCCGTGATGATCGCCCACAAATGGAAAACGGTGTTGCCTGCCATTTTCCGGTTTGATCGTTTGGCGCGGCAGTCTGCTGCGCAAACAAAAACGGCCCATCCAAAAGGACAGGCCGACACTTGTATTAAGGTCGCGCGAAACGGCCTAGGCGCGCTCGGAATATTCCATCGTTTCAGTGTTCACAACGATGTCTTCGTCGACGCCCACAAACGGTGGCACCATGACTTTGACGCCATTGTCCAAAACCGCAGGCTTGAATGAATTCGCGGCTGTTTGACCTTTTACCACCGGCTCTGTCTCAACGATTTTGCAGATAACTTTTTGCGGCAAACGCGCGTTCAACGCCTCAGCGTCGTGAAATTCAACAACGATAGTCATGCCGTCTTGCAAAAACGGGCGGCGTTCGCCCAAAAGTTCTGCGGGCAATTGCACCTGTTCGTAGGTTTCCATGTCCATGACCGTCAGCAACCCGTCGTCTTCAAACAGGAACTGTTGGTCTTTTTGCTCAAGACGCACGCGTTCGACTTTATCCGCGCTGCGAAAGCGTTCGTTCAGTTTTGACCCATTGCGAAGGTTTTTCATTTCAACCTGCGCAAACGCACCGCCCTTTCCAGGCTTGACGTGATCCACTTTTACGGCGGCCCAAAGACCGTCGTTGTGCTCCAGTACGTTTCCGGGGCGGATTTCGTTTCCGTTAATTTTGGGCATTGTGACAAAACCATAGCAAAAGGTTGATGAAATATTGATGAACCCTATATCTGGGTAGCAGGCCTTGAGCAAGACAACGACATACTGTGTTAAATACATATAGAGTTATGCATTAAATGCATAGGTGTCATGCAAAAACAGGGTATCCGAATCGGTAAGAATGCGTCATAAGAAGCTTCACGCCGAATGACAAGAGCAAGAATAATTGAAAGGACGACGAATGAAAGACTTCGTTGACGGCACTGCCTTTAATAACGAACAAGGCAATCGTGCACGTAAACTATTTGCAGCTGTTGTATTGGCTGCACTGGATGACGCCATCGCTGACGACAAAAAATACGGCAATGGTCCAGAACAAATCGCCCGCTGGGCGCGCTCTCGCGATGGACGCGAAGTGCTTAGCTGTGCGGGTATCGACCCTAACGAACGGGTTGTCACAGGCCTAATGGACTTTGTAGGCAAAGGTGTACGTACGTCCGTCGCCCTGTCACGCGAAGAAAGCGAACGTCGTAACGCTGCTCAGCAAGCTGAAGCGGCGTAAGACTTACAGTTTAAGACTGCCACAGAAAACGCGCCCTCTGCTCGGGCGCGTTTTTCTTTTGTCAGGGCCCTTTTTTCTCAACCGTTCGCGAAAAAGAACAGCCACTGGCACACGATCCAGAGTTCTGCAAACAGCAGCACCGCGCATAATCCCAGCGCCCAGATCGGCAAGCCACGTCGCCACAACACCCAACTGCTGATACAAGCGAGGATTCCTTCGATCGGGGCCATCCATGCGGCGCCATGACCGCGATCCCAATAGCTAAGCGGGCTTTCGAACACCCACCGCGTGGCAGGCCAGAAATGCGCGCGCCCGTCATCGTGATGCAAAGGCAAATCCAAGGCCAAATGCAAAATCGCAGCACCACACAAGGCAATCGCCCAAGCAGAACGACGCCACATCGCCACGCCCAGCAGCCCGCCCCACACAAAAAATGAATTATCGATGGCAAAGACCATCTGCCATGAACGGGAGAAATACAGTTCGCCAAAGACAACATTCGGAGGAATGTCGAGAATGGCCAACGAAACGCCAGCCATCAGATACAGCGACAGATCGGGCAGCATCGCGCCTGCCAAGGCCGCGGCCAAGATGCGCGTTGTCGCGGGCTGTCCAAAAACGGCGGCCCCGATCAGCAAATGTGCTGGCGTATTCATTTGGGAATTAGCCCAGAAATTTGCGGCCAGAAATGTCGTGAAAATCGCAAAAGGCTAATCACGGCTAGCGCGGCTATTCCAGTTCTTGTGCGGCCAAAGCACGGTGGATTTCACGGCGTACCAATTTGCGAACATTGCGCGTGATCCGCTCGCCCAAGGCACCTTGCAGTTCCTCGCGAACGATATCGCTGACGAGATCGCGCAGCGCGTCTTCGTCCAAGAAGTCTTCGGCTGAACCAAACACGTCCGTTTCGTTGGTTGTGTCCGTGTTTTCATCGACCGCATCGGTATCTTCCCACGACATCGCAGGGGCTTCGGTGCCGGAATAATCGCTGTCACCCGTGTCGTCAGGTTCCCATTGATCATCTGTGCGCCCGATAACGGTTTCGAGCGCGGCAATCTTGGCGTTTAGCGATGCGGCGTTGGACATTGCCTGCATTGGCTCAACCGGTTCAGCGACGGGAATAACGTCATCCGCATCTTCGTACTGCCCGATATCATTGGCGTTTTCATCGGTCGCAGCGTCAGACGTGGCATCATGCTGATCGGCGTCATCGTGGTCATCCGCGTTATGATCGTCGTGTTGATCATCGTCCTGATCATCGTCAAAATTCTGGTCATCGAATTGGGCGTCTTCGAACTGTGCATCAGCCGGTGGTGTATCCGCGGCGGCCTCATCACTGTCCTGCTCATGCGCGCTGTGATCATCGTCAGACTGGGCATCCTCATGATCGTCTTGCGTGGGCGCGATGGCGTCAGGGGCAAGAATCAAAATGTCAGCAACCGATTGTTCGGTTTCCGCATCAGACGTTAGCGCGTCTTCTTCGGGTTGAACATCAGGCTCATGGCGAAACTGGACAGTCTCAAGCGCATCTGGCTGATCATCGCTGTCATCCTGCACCGATTCTTGCGCGTCGTCTTGCACAACCGGGCGGATGTTTTCCGCAACCCGCAAAGCAGGCGTTAGCACCAAACGATTGCTCGTGCTTGACGCTTCGGACGCAACAGGGGTGCGTTTTTCTTCGGAAACCAAACGGCGGATAGACGAAAGGACGTCTTCCACTTCTGCATTGGAAACGGGATCTGACATATTATTTTACCACTATAGCCTCGCCCCCTTCATACAGGGGGCAACAGATTCGAACAATGGGTCCTGAAAATTGGAGCGATTATTGTTGCGATTGCCGAAACAATTGGCAATCGCCCCTGTTTGGGCGGCTCGCGCTTAGTCTTTTTGCAACGCGCGCAGGACTTTATCCAGCTTTTGACCCTGCTTGCTGCGCACGGCTGGCGCATCTTTGACCAGATTATAGTAGGCAGTTGGGTCGTATTGCTGGACCTTCAGGCTAAGGTTTTTGGCCGTCAGTTGCCCCATCGTGAACAATACCGTGTAGGCGGCGACGTATTCATCAACCTGTGCAGAGATGCGCGAGGCCTCGGCGTCGAGCAGTTCTTGTTCCGCATCCAAAACATCTAGCGTCGTGCGTGCACCAAGCGTGGCCTCTTCGCGGACCCCACGAAAGGCGACGCGTGCAGCACGGATTTGGCGATCGCTGGCTTGAAGCCGCGCACGTGCCGCCCCAAGAGACGCCAGTGCATTTGCGACGTTTTGCTGAACATTGTGGCGTACGATATGCAAATTGCCCCGTGCCGCATCACGTGATGCCATTGCGCGGCGCGCCGTCGCAGACAGGCGTCCACCAAGGTAAATTGGCCCACCGTATTCAACGCCCACTGCGCCGTTCACGACCTCATCCGCTGCCGAACTGCTGGAATTCAATGACAAACGACCGGTCAAAGACGCGCTTGGCTTCATGTTTGCTTCGGCTGCCAGAATGTTCAATTCGGCGGCGGCAACCTGATGCTGTACGCCGATCAATTGTGGGTGGCGACGCACGGCCTGAGCCTGCGCTTGGGCCACGTTTGTTTCAACTTTGGGCACCCGCGGCGGCTGCGATAGCCGACCTGGTTTGTGCCCGACAACATTGGTGTATTCGGCGCGCGCGCGCAGAAAATCCGCCTGCGCATCGGCCAAACCACTGCGGGCCTGCGCCAGACGCGCCTGTGCCAGCGCAACATCAGTGCGGGTGACTTCGCCCACTTCGAACCGATCATTCGCGGCGCGCAATTCTTGGGTCAAAAGGCGCAGGTTGTTCTGGCGCAAAGCCACAAATTCAGAAGCTTGGCGCACGCCCATAAACGCCTCAACAGCGCGCAAAAGCACCTGTTGTTCGATCGACACCAACGTTTGTCGCGTTGCCAAAACCGTTTCTTTTGCAGCCCCAATAGACGCAGCAGACGATCCCGCATCGTAGATCAACAAGCTAGACGTAAGCGATAGGCTTGCGGTGGTGCTGCTGTTTGATGACGTGCCAAACGCGCTGAACGAGCGCCCGAAATTACGCTGTGCCTGAGCTGACCATTGAACAATCGGCAACAGCGCCGAGGCCGCGATTGCCACGTCTTCGTCTGCGGCGCGCAACAAGGCACGGTTTTGATCCAACAGGCCGCTGTGATTATACGCCCCGGTCAGCGCATCCGCCAATGTGTCGGCCTGCGATTGAACGGCAGTTAGGCCCATCAAAAGGGCTAGCGCGCCACCTTTAACAGTACGAATGAACATAGTTTTCATTGGCCGACCCCCAAGGTGCGGATTGCTGCGTTATACTTTAATCCGGCCCACAAAAGGCAGCAGGCCGATACGTTTAAAACTGAAACGCGCCTAAAACTGGAACGCGTCGTGTTTTTCAAAGCCATTCAGCACAGGCGCACCGGCGTTGAACGCCAAACGCCATGTCACTTTGCCGTCCATTTTGTACCCGATCCGGACTTCGCCCAGCGCACCGGTCATAAATATGCACGCAGCACGCCCGCCGTCTTTGAGTTGGGCAAGCAAAGCATCAGGCACATGGGCAACGCCGCCCTGAACAATCAACACATCATACGGACCATGCTGTGGCGCACCGGCGACCAGCGGCCCTTCATGGATGATGACGTTATCAAAATCGGCAGCATTCAGCGCATCTTGTGCTTCGCTGGCCATGCTTTCGTCTTCTTCGACGCTCACCACGGCTTCGGCCATATGTGCGATCACAGCGGACGAGTAGCCAAAGCCACAGCCCACATCCAGAACCAGTTCATCGTTGGAAATGTCCAACGCATCGAGCATTTTGGCCAATGTGCGCGGTTCAAGAACAACCCGTGCCCCGCCCAGCGACAGGTTTTCACCCATATACGCAGCCTCGCGTTTTGCAGCAGGGACAAAGTCCTCGCGCGGCACGCTGAGCATGGCTTCGATGATCGGAAATTTGGTCACATCGGACGGGCGGACTTGAGTGTCCACCATTACGGTGCGGCGCGCTTCGAAATTTGTCATTCACTAAACTCGTTCGTTCAGAATCTGTTGAACACAGATGTGCCACATCCCGACAGGCGCGGCAACGCCCGCTTACGTCAAATTGCGCGCTTGAGGCCTTGCAGGTGCAAATCAATTCCGCTATCTGGGCCAAACACTGCCCGGCGGCGAGTTGGTAGAGTGGTTATGCAGCGGATTGCAAATCCGCGTACACGAGTTCGATTCTCGTACTCGCCTCCAATCTTTTCAATGGCTTAAGTCAAAACTCTAACTACCTTTGTTAATTTTGGTGGCGATTTTGGTGGCGTAATTTTTAAATAGAATATTTTAAATTCTCGCAAAAAAGACACTAACGTTTTGGCTTTTCTCAATGAACAAGGCGCAACTACAGGTAAAAGGTTCACCGTTTTCGAGCTTTTGTTTCATGAGCTTTTTAAAACTCGGCGACCAGAAACGTCTGACGCCTGCGTGAATTTCTATTGTAAAGCCATAAACATCGAATGATTGTAAGCGTTGCATCCGGCCCTGAATTTTGGATCTTCCGGCATCAACAACCAAAGCCTATATTGGCGGCACGCCAATACGGAAGCACTAATTTATGCACTACCGGCCCAAAGCTGCCGTTCACGCAAGCTCTCGACGCTGCGGCGCAACTTCCCCGAAGCGGACATTCGAGCAGGTGCGCAGCATTTTGCTACGCTCGATGACTGCAATGCGGACCAAGCCGCCGTCCGGCAAGTTTCATCCAAGGT
>JBLHSG010000009.1:0-127036 GCA_047626725.1 Ascidiaceihabitans sp. | reverse complement strand
ACCGCGCAGCCCGCAATGAAAACGCGATTCTACTGTCTACCTTGCTGCTCTTGCGTGCCGAAGCACTCGATCTGAACGGGCGCACCGCAGAAGCACGTACCGTCAGACTGGACAGTCTTGGATGGGCGCGATACGGCTTTGGACCAGATTGGGCCGTGCGGGCCAAGGTTCGGGAAATCTCGTCTTTAAGTCCGCTGAAAAAAGGCCGCACCTGAGTACAAATTTAGTACGGAGCGGAACTATGATCGTTATTGGCGCAGTCCTTTTGGGGGCTATTATCGGGGCAGTGACTGCTGCCCGCCGCAAGGGTAACACCTTGGATATACTACAATATGCTGCTGGATTCGGAATGGCGTTTCTGATTGTCGGTATGATCGCGACAGTCATGTTGCACCGTCTGGCTGTCTAAAATGTTTCTACCGTTTTTTGACAACCTGCGCAGCAGTGGCCTGCCCGTTTCAATCCGGGAATTCCTCGCATTTCTCGAAGGAATGAAGGCCGGCATCGCGACCTATGACGTCGAGGCGTTCTACTACCTCGCCCGCGTTTCCATGGTCAAAGACGAACGAAACATCGATAAATTCGACCGTGCCTTTGCCGCGACCTTTGACGGGCTTGAGCAGATCAGCATCGAACAGGTGCTTGAAGCTGTCGATATCCCTGCCGATTGGTTGGAAAAGCTGGCGGAAAAACACCTGTCTCAAGACGAAAAAGACGAGATCGAGGCCTTGGGTGGCTTTGAAAAACTGATGGAGACGCTAAAGCAGCGCCTTGAGGAACAAAAAGGTCGGCACCAGGGCGGCAACAAATGGGTTGGCACCGCTGGCACATCGCCTTTTGGCGCCTACGGTTACAACCCCGAAGGCGTGCGTATTGGCCAAAAAGAAAGCCGCCACCAGCGTGCGACCAAAGTCTGGGACAAGCGCGAATTCAAGAACCTCGACGACTCTGTTGAGCTGGGCACACGTAACATCAAAGTCGCGCTGAAACGCTTGCGCAAATGGGCACGTGACGGCGCACAAGACGAGCTGGACCTGAACGGCACCATCCGCGCGACGGCGGAAAATGGCTATCTGGATGTCAAAACCCGCCCCGAACGGCGCAATGCCGTCAAGGTTTTGTTGTTCTTGGACGTGGGCGGATCAATGGACCCGCACATCAAAGTCGTGGAGGAATTGTTCTCTGCCGCGCGCACCGAATTCAAGCATCTGGAGCACTTTTATTTCCACAATTGCCTGTACGAAGGCGTATGGAAAGACAATCGACGACGCTGGGATGCGCAGATGAAAACCGAAGAGGTGTTGCGCACCTATGGTCCTGATTACAAATGTATTTTTGTCGGTGACGCGTCGATGTCTCCCTATGAAATCGCCTATCCTGGTGGGGCCAACGAACACTGGAATCCCGAAAGCGGTCAAGTCTGGTTAGAACGCACTCGCGAACAGTGGAAATCGAACCTATGGATCAATCCGATCCCTGAAAAATACTGGTCCTACACCCATTCTGTCACCATGATCCAAGAGATATTCGGCAAAGACGCGATGGTGCCGATGACCCTTGAGGGCCTTAGCCGTGGCATGAAAACGCTGACCCGCTAAGGGCCTCAAACCGCTTGGTATTTTCACTTGGACGGGCCGCGCGTTTCAATCTACGCTCGCGTTCATGTCGAATGCGCCCATCACCCACGTCGATCTGACTGAATTCACCGCTGATCCCTACCCTGTTTTGGCCAATATGCGCGCCAAAACTCCGATCACGTTTGTGCCGGAATTGGGGGCCACGCTGATGGTCAAACGCAACGATATTCACCTTCATGAAAAACGCACGCAGGTGTTTTCGTCCGTTCAACCGGACGGGTTAATGGTGCAGTTGATGGGCGAAAATATGATGCGCAAGGACGGCGAGGCCCACATGGTCGAACGCCGCGCCTTGTTCCCTGCCCTTAGCCCGCGCACGGTCAATGATCACTGGAAAGCGATCTTTGAAATGGCGACGCAGGATTTATTATCCAAGCTGCGCAAAAAGGGAAAATGCGATCTGGTGCGTGATTTTGCGATGCCGGTGTCGGCCATGGCGCTTAAGGCGATTACCGGTCTGGAATCGATGACCGACGCGGAAATGGACGGTGTCAGTCAGGCGATGATCGACGGCTGTGCGAATTACACAAATGACCCGAAATTGACCACACGGTGCAAACGCGCCACCACCCTGATCGACGATCATATCAAATACGCGCGCGCGGCCGCGCCGCAGTTTTCCGCACTGAAAGTCATGCAAGACGCAGGGCTAAGCGACGAAAGCCTAAGCGCGAATATCAAACTGATCATTTCCGGTGGCCAGAACGAACCGCGCGATGCCATTGCCGGTACAATTTGGGCGCTTTTGAACCACCCCAGCCAATTGGCAATGATCCAAGACGGGCGCGCTGCATGGGGGGACGCATTTTCCGAATACGCGCGCTGGATGGCCCCGATCGGCATGTCGCCGCGCCGCGTGGTCCAGAACGACACCATCGATGACATCACATTTGCCCCCGAAGACCGCGTGTTTTTCATGTTCGGATCTGCCGGTCGGGACGAAGACCACTTTACCGCGCCCGACACATTTGACGTCAGCCGCAACACGCAAAGCGCGATCAGTTTTGGCGCAGGCCCGCATTTTTGCGCAGGCGCCGCCGCCGCACGGTGCCTGATTGCCGACGTCGCTCTGCCGCTGGTATTTGAACACTTGCCCAATTTGCGCCTGACCGGACCCGTGCCCTATTCGGGCTGGGCGTTTCGCGGGCCGACAAAAGTGCCCGTCGCGTGGGATATCTGACGACATCCCCTTTGCCTCGCGCCCAATCAGGCCCATATGTAAACTATGTTGAAACTGACCCCAATTCTGCTGGCGATTGTGTACGGCTATGCGATGTATCGTTTTTCCGCGTGGCAAACAGCGCGGCGGCTGGATACGGAATCGACCGAAATGACCGATCCGCTGCTGACGCACATGAGCGCGCAGATGGCGCAGGCCTTGGACCTTGATCGGATCAAAGTACACATCTATGAAATCCCTCAAATCAATGGGTTAGCGGCCCCTGATGGTCGGATTTTCATCACCCGCGGGTTCTACGATAAATTCAAATCAGGCGAGGTCAGCGCCGATGAATTGGCCAGCGTGATTGCGCACGAACTTGGTCACGTTGCCTTGGGCCATTCGCGCCGCCGTATGATCGACTTTTCAGGGCAAAACGCATTGCGGTCCGCCCTCGCGATGATTTTGGGGCGCATTATTCCAGGCGTTGGCATTATCATTGCTGGCGCTTTGACCTCACTACTGGCCGCGAAGCTAAGCCGCGTCGACGAATACGAAGCTGACGCGTATGCCGCCGCGCTGCTGACCAAATCGGGGATCGGTACGGCGGGGCAAATTTCGCTGTTCAAAAAACTGGACGCGCTGAGCCAGTCAGGCGGCAACGGCGCACCTGCATGGATGTTAAGCCATCCAAAAACGTCCGAACGCATCGCCGCCCTTCAAAAGCTCAAGACCGCGTGGACACCAATTTCGAAATAAGCGCTTAAGACAGGGCCTTGGCGATCCTTGGAAGTCGGGCTTTTTTGAACAGGCTGCGCATCGTCCAATCCTTGCCAGACAGCGCGCGTGCGGTTTCTAAAACACCGCCTGCCACGTCCTCTAGAACCTCGGGAGAACTTTGCCAAATCTGATGCAGGAACCCGTCAGGATCAACGCGGCTTAGACCTTCTTCGGCCAAGATATTGCGCGGAAAATCCTTTGCATTCAACGTGATGATCCCATCCGCTGATCCTGCAATTGCGGCGGCAAGCACGTGAATGTCGTTGTCATCGGGCAGCCACAAACGCGCCTCTAGGGCCGGTGTTGGTTTGACTTCGGCGCGGGGCCACGCCGCGCGCAGCATCACGATTTCAGCACGCGCAAAAACTTCGGCGTCAGGCCCGATTTTCAGCGTCGCGCGCGCCCATTCTTCGAGCACGCGCGGGCTGAATTGTGGTTCAAAGACGCCTGCCCGCGCCACGCCCATCAGCATCTCGCGCATGACGGTCGGGTACAGAACACAGGCGTCCAGAAACATTCTCATAGACGGAAGAACAACGCCTTTAGGTATCCGCTTTCGGCCAATTGTGGCAGCAACGGATGATCAGCGCCTGCAAATCCAGTGTGGATCAAGGACGCGCGACGCCCACCGCGACCGATACCGCGCACACAGGCGTTGCGGAATTGTGCCAGATCAGCAGCGTGCGAACATGAACACAGGCCCAGAACACCGTCAGGCGCGACCAATTGTGCGGCCAAACGTGCGACTTTTTCGTACGCGCGCAGGCCGGCCTCAACCGCTTGGCGTGAGGGTGCGAACGCGGGCGGATCACAGATGATCACGTCAAATTCGGCCCCTTCAGCGCGCAAGGATGTCAGAACTTCGAATGCGTCGCCTTGGCGGGTGGAAAACGCGTCTGATTTGCCCATCGCTGCTGCCCCTTGGGACGCCAGATCTAGTGCAGGTGCTGAACCATCAACAGCCAATGCGGATTTTGCACCACCTGCCAATGCCGCCAGACTAAAGCCACCAACGTGGCTGAACACATCCAGAACGCGCGCGCCTTTGGACAGGTTTGAAATAAATGCGTGGTTCGGGCGTTGGTCAAAATACAGGCCGGTTTTCTGACCACCGGTCAAATCAGCCATGTAGGTCGCGCCGTTCATTTGAACTGGCAATGGCGCGTCAGGTGCTGCGCCAATCACAGCGCGCGACACGTCATCAAGCCCCTCAAGCGAACGCGTGCGGCCCGAGGCATTTTTCAAAACATTGGTCACGCCCGTGACTTCGGCGATGGCGGCGCACAACATTTCGAGATGCACATCGGCCCAAGCCGCGTTTGGTTGCACAACGCATGTGTCGCCAAAACGGTCAACGATAACGCCCGGAAAACCGTCGGCTTCGGCGTGGATCAGGCGGTAAAACGGGGCATCAAACAATTGTTCACGCAGGCGCAAAGCACGGGCAATCCGCGTCACAAACCAGTCGTGATCCAGCGTCGCATCGGTGTCAGTATCAAGAACACGCGCGATGATCTTTGAATTGGGGTTCATCGCCACCAAGCCAAGGGGCTGGCGTTTTTCGTCCTGCAAGATCGCGAGCGCGCCTGCGGGGATCGCCTTGGTGCGTCTGTCGGTCACCAGTTCGTTGGCGTAAACCCACGGAAAACCATGGCGAATTGCACGGGCGTTCGCCTTGGGGAGCATACGCACCACAGGCAATTCACCCTCCGTTGAGGAGGGCGTGTTCGGAGTCGGGCTGAGGTCATCAGAAAAGGGCGCTGTCATAGCGCCCTTCCCTAGTCTCAATTTCGCAAATGTGAAAGCTTAGATATTGTTCAAGCGTTGGATCATGCCCAATTTCGGGTTTGTGAACCCTTCTGGGTTGGACAGTTCCTGACGGATCACTTCGGCCAGGTGGTCGGTGATGCGTACTTTTTGTGTCTGACCGCGGGCTTCGGCGTTGATGGCTTGTTGGCCGCCAAAGGCATCAAGGTCTGCTTGAACCAAGCGCGGCTCGCTGAGGGCCACACCGGTTTTGGCGTCACGGACCCAAAGGGCAAAGGTGATCGAATGCACGCCGCCAGTTGTATAGCGGGCTTTTTCGGTCAAAGCATGAAAGCGCATTACTTTTACATCCAAGCGGATCGCAGCGTCGCCGGCCATTGCCGTGGTGCCTTTGGTCAAGCCTGCGTCAAAGATGGCTTTGACCTGTGCATGGCGGTCGCCAATCGGGTCTTCGCGCCACACAATGTCGCCGCCCGGATAGTAGCGGTTGCGCTCTGATACTTTCAGAGTTTGTGGGACCAGAACGTTGATCTGTTCGACTTTGAATGCAGAGCTAAAGTTTGTCGCCGCAGCAGCAGAGAATTGCTGGGGTGCAATCTGGCTTGTTTGCGCTGGTACCGGGTCAAAACGTGCGTTGCGTGTTGCTGTGTCTGTGGTTGCACATGCCGAAACAAGTGCGCCCATGCCTAGCATCATAATCAGTTTCAAAGTTTTCATGTCGTCCTCCAGCCACTGGTGTGCGGCAATTCCCACTATCGGTTGAAAGCATGTATGCGCGCCAATCTGGGCGGGATTGCGACAATTTACGTCAAATACTGTGAAACCTTCGAGGCGACATTGCGACGATAGGTTGTATCCATGACGAAAAACATAGGAAATACTGGTGTTTTGTGCGGTTTAGAATGTGGCTGCATAGTAAGGCCGCCTTAATCGCACCGTTTAGTCACACTGTTTAATCACGCCGTTTAATCACGCAATTTAATCGCGGGGCCGTGACCGCCAGCCACCACGTCTGCGCGGGGCGGCCATGCCAGCCAGACCTTCTTGCATCACTTCGCTCATCGGGTGGTCGGGCGCGTCTTTGCCGTATTGGTCCAACAGCGCGCGAATAGTTGTGGCGGTGTCATGTTCCATTGGCAGGCTCAGCGCCCAATCAAGGAAGATCGAGCGGCATTCAGGCTTGGTGATCCCTTCAATCCGGTAGGATTCATAGATCAGGCCCTTGGGGTCATTTACATCACCCTTTTTCATACGCTGACGTTCCCAACCGTGGCATCAATGATCTTGGCCGCCGCCGCGTAGGCTGCGATCAAGTCGGTTTCCAACGCCTCGGGGCTGTCGGCCTTTAATGTTCGGCACACGAAACTCATCGCGCCACTCCCTACGGTGTTTGGGTCCAACACGTCGCCGGTCAGCAGGCGCGCACAGATTTGTAACGTCCAACACATCTCATAGGTAAGGAGCAATACCTGTCTGTCCGCGTCACTCAGCAGGTTTGCTGCGACACATGCGGTCAGCCCCTCGCTGATTTTGCGCGGCGACGTGGGATTAATCAGCGCACCGGCTTGAGCCAGTAGTTCGATATCTTGCATCCGGCCTGCGCCAATCTTGGGCTCCCAAACCGACACTGGCGTTTTGGCGTCGGCAATACGGGTGCGCATGGTGGCGACTTCGGTGATGATATGGGCCGCGTCGGTTTGGTTCTCGAGAATGTCACGGCGCAACCCTTCGACCTGTTTGGTCAAATCCGCATCACCCACAATCACCTGCGCGCGGGTCAACGCCAGATGTTCCCACACCCACGCCTGTGTCCGCTGATAGCTGTCAAAGCTGGCCCAACTGGTGGCAACCGGCCCTTTGTTTCCCGACGGACGCAGGCGCATATCGACCTCGTACAAACGCCCCTGCGCCATGGGAACGGTCAGCGCGGTAATCATCGCTTGTGTCAGACGCGCGTAATACTGGCGGGCGGGCAGCGGGCGTTTGCCATCCGATGCTTCGACGTCAGCAGGGTCATAAATCACGATCATATCCAGATCAGACGCGGGGTTTAATGCCCCTGCCCCAAGCGACCCCATGCCCAAGATCACAGCACCACGCCCCGGCGGGGTCCCGTGACGGGTGGCAAACTGCGCCACAACTTCGGGCCACAATGCGCCCAAAACCGCGCGCGCAAGGTCACTATACTGTGCACCCGCTTCGAATGGCGTAATCAGCCCGCGCAACAGATGCACACCGATGCGAAAGTGCCATTCCTTGGCCCAGCGACGGGTCATATCCAGCTTGGCCTCGTAATCGAGTTCCTGTGACAACGCCTGTTCCAGCGCGCCCTGCAACCCGTCCCCCGGCCACGGGCTAAAGAAATCGCCCCCAATCACCGCATCAAACACCGCCGCATTGCGCGACAAATGCTGGGCCAAGGCCGGTGATGTGCTGACAATATCAACCAGTAAATCCACCAGCGACGGGTTCGCATCAAACAGTGAAAACAGCTGAACACCGGCTGGCAGCCCTTGCAGGAACCCATCCAGCGCGCGCAATGCCTCGTTGGGTTTTGATGCTTGGGACAGGCGCGCCAGCAACGCCGGTTTGATCCGCTCGAATGTTGCCGCGCCACGTTGGGTGCGCAATGCAGGATAGCTGTGCCAGCGTTCAATCAGGTCCTGATCCAGATCGTGGTTCGCCACTTTGGCGCTGTCATCGGGGGCAAAGAACCCCTCGGTGGCTTCGTGCACGGCGTGCAGGCGGTTGTGCAAATCTGCCTCTAGATCGGCGCGGTCCATATCCATCAAGGCGGCCAGCCGGTCAAACCCCGCATCCGAGGTTGGTAAATTGTGCGTTTGCGCATCACGCACCATCTGCAAACGGTGTTCGACCGTGCGGTGCGCTGTGTAATGATCGGTCAGAACCGCCGCCAATTCCGGTTCAACCCAGCCTTTGTCGGCCAAGGCGGCCAGCCCCTCGCAGGTGCCACGCATCCGCAATGTCCTATCCCGCCCCCCCGCGATCAGCTGGCGGGTCTGGGTGAAAAATTCGATCTCGCGAATACCGCCGCGCCCCAGTTTCATGTTGTGACCCGACAGGGTGATCGGACCGCCTAGACCTTTGTGTTCGCGGATCGCCAAACGCATATCATGGGCGTCCTGGATCGCGGCAAAATCCAGATGCTTGCGCCACACGAACGGGCGCAGGGTTTTGATAAACGCATCCCCCGCCGCCAAATCCCCCGCCGCCGGACGTGCCTTTATATAGGCGGCGCGTTCCCATGTGCGCCCAAGGCTTTCGTAATACCGCTCGGCGGCCTCCATGCCCATGCACACAGGGGTCACAGCCGGATCAGGGCGCAGGCGCAGGTCGGTGCGAAACACGTAGCCATCACCGGTCAGGTCGTTCAACAGGCTGCTCATCTGGCGGGTGGCGCGGATAAAACCTGCGCGCGCCTCGCCAAAATCAGCGACATCAAACCGCGCCTCGTCAAACAGGCAAATCAGATCGATGTCTGATGAATAGTTCAGCTCAAACGCGCCCATCTTGCCCATCGCCAGCACAACCATGCCGCCTGCGGTTTCGATGTCGTCCTCTGTAAGGCCCGGCAATTTGCCGCGTTTGATCTGTGCTGCGATCCCTGCGCGCAAGGCCGCAGTGCAGGCCGTATCGGCAAGGTCGGTCAACGCGCCCGTGACTTTGTGCAGCGCCCACGCACCACCCAAATCCGCCAGCCCGGTCAGCAACGCGATACGACGTTTTGAACGCCGAAGCTGCGGGGCCAGCATATCGTAGGGGGCCGTCAAACACGCCGCCAGTTCCGCCTGAACCGCCGCGTCCACATCCAACATCGCGTCTGGCAGCCACGCAAATTCCTTGCCAATCAACTGCGACAAATACGGACTGGCACTGGCCGCCCCATGGATCAAACCCGTCAGTTCAGGGCCGATATCAGGCAGCAGCGCCACAGCGTCACGCCCCCGATCGTCGTTAAAAATACGAGGCGTGCGGGTCAGGGATTGGGCGAGGTTCATGGCCGTAACTTCACCCTGAGGCGGCGTAAGGTCAATGGCTCTTGCACATCTGAATGCACCCCTTAATTATTGAACCATGAGCAAAAGTTTAAAACGCGTGCGCGCCGCCCTCGAGGCCGCAGGAGCACAGATCACCATCGTCGAAACGCCATTGGCACGCACCGCCGCAGACGCGGCAGCTGCCGTTGAATGTGACGTTGACCAAATTGCCAAATCGATCATTTTTCGTGGCGAAACCTCTGGCGAGGCGATCTTGTTTATCACGGCAGGCGGCAACCGCGTCGACGTCGACAAGGCCGCAGCACTGGCCGGCGAACCATTGGGCAAGGCAGACGCAGCCCTGATCCGCGCCCAAACCGGATTTGCAATTGGCGGCGTATCCCCCATTGGGCACATCAATCCGATCCGCGCGTTTATGGACGCCAGATTGATGGATTTTGACCAGATTTGGGCCGCAGCAGGCACGCCGCACCATGTATTTGCAGCCACTGGCAAAGATATTGTGAAATATTCCGGCGCTCAGGTATCTGATTTCAAACAATAATAAAAGTAAATGTAAAATACATTTACATTATGTCTTGTAGTTTTCCGCGAAATAGCCATTTTGGATAATGTAAAGGGCATTCACATAGCCCCACACAGATACCCTAACCCCGACCCGCTTTAGAAAGGCACGCATATGAACACCATGACCCCCCCGTTGTCTGACACGGCCCCCGCCCGCTCTGCTGGCTGGTTTGCCCGCACTGAAAACTGGCTAGACGAAAAAGGCAAAGGTGCCTGGATCGCTGCCATGGTGCTTGGCTTTGTGTTTTTCTGGCCTGTTGGCCTCGCCCTCTTGTTTTACATGATCTGGAGCAAACGTATGTTTTCTAAATCCTGCAACCGATCCGCCTCAGTAAGCCGCGGCATGCACGCCATGCGGTCCACCGGAAACGCCGCATTTGACAGCTACAAGGCTGACACATTGCGCCGCCTCGAAGAAGAACAGATGAATTTCGAAGCCTTCCTTGAGCGTCTGCGTGAAGCCAAAGACAAATCCGAATTCGACCAGTTCATGGACGATCGCGCCGCCAAAGGCACGGATGACACGGCTGACGCATAACTGCGAAACGCCTTAGATCACGAGAACGGCCCTTGCCCTGCTTGGGCCGTTTCCCCCTGCATTCATCGAAAGACCCCAGATCAATGGACAACCTTCCCGACCCGATTGAACAGCCTGGTTTTTACGCCAGTGTGCCCGGCAAACGCTTGCTGGCATGGGTGTTTGACGCGGTTTTTGTTCTGATCTTGTGCATTGTTGTGCTGCCGTTCACCGGCTTTTTGGCCCTGCTGATCTGGCCGTTGTGGTGGTTGATGTTTGATTTTGCCTACCGCACGATCACCATCGCCACCGGATCGGCCACGTGGGGCATGCGTATTATGGCGATCGAGCTGCGCAACACGTCCGGTGCGCGCCTGAACCTGCCCGAAGCCGCCCTGCACACCCTGGGCTATACCATCAGCATCGGCAGTCTGCTCATTCAGGCGGTATCTATGGTGCTTATGTCTGCCTCGTTTCGAGGACAAAGCCTGTCGGACCACATCCTTGGCACTGTCATGATTAATCGTCGCGCAAAGCACTAACCAATTCCACTGGAAACGCTTGCACGTCCGCGCTGCACGAGTATCATTGCCAGTACACCACGGGAATTTTCATGCGACACACGCTTCCACTTGCGCCACAATTTTATGTGACCGCCCCACAGCCTTGCCCTTATCTTGAGGGTCGGATGGAGCGGAAGTTGTTCACGGCCCTGCAAGGTGACAACGCGCAAAAGTTGAACGATAGCCTGTCGCAACAAGGGTTCAGACGCTCGCAAAACGTGCTGTATCGCCCGTCTTGTGCCGAATGTTCGGCCTGTCTGTCTGCGCGCATTGACGTGCGTCTTTTCACCCCCAGCAAAAGCCAAAAGCGGGTGACAAAGCGCAACAACTGGTTGGACCGGCGCGCCACATCGCCCTGGGCCACAGAGGCGCAATACGAGCTGTTTCGCACCTACCTTGATTCGCGTCACGCCGACGGTGGCATGGCCGATATGGACGTGTTTGAATTTGCCGCGATGATCGAAGAAACTCCGATCCGCAGCCGTGTTGTCGAATACACCAGCAAAGACACCAGCGATTTGATCGCCGTCAGTTTGACAGATGTGCTGAGCGATGGGCTCAGCATGGTCTATTCATTCTTTGACCCTGAATTCACCCGCAACAGCCTTGGCACTTATCTGATCCTCGATCACATCCGCCTCGCGCAAGAGGCCGACCTGCCCTACGTCTATTTGGGCTATTGGGTGCCGGGCAGTCAAAAGATGGGCTACAAATCCAACTTTTCCGGACTAGAGGTTTACGTCGGCAACAAATGGCAAAAGGTCCAGGATCCTGATACGTTTTCGGCCGACACGCACCCGCTGTCCACGGACCCGATTGCGGAACAAGTCGCCAACATCAGTTTGCCAGATATCACACCTGCGGGCTAAATCACGCTGCAATTCCGTGACCTAACCTAATCACCCCCAAACACAAAAGGCCGCCCATTTTCAGGAGCGGCCTTTGTTTATTTTTCAGGTGTGACCCCTTAGTTCGGGATCAAATCAGGGATCAATGTGACGATACCCGGAACCCACCACAGCAGGGCCAATGCGCCGACTTGGATCATCACGAATGGAATGATCCCGCGGTAGATATGGCGTGTCGTGACCTCTTTTGGGGCAACCCCGCGCAAGTAGAACAACGCGAACCCAAAGGGTGGTGTCAGAAACGAGGTTTGCAGGTTTACCGCGATCATGATCGTCACCCATTTGGGATCAAACGTACCGCCGTAAATGACCGGACCAACAATCGGGATCACGATGTAAATGATCTCGAGGAAATCCAGAACAAAGCCAAGGATGAACAACACCAGCATCACGATCAGGAACACTGTGATCTCGTTGTCGAACGATTTCAGGAACTGCTGAATATAGTGTTCGCCCCCGAAACTGATGACCACAAGGTTCAGCAATTGCGACCCGATCAGGATGGTAAATACCATCGACGTCACCTTGGCGGTTTCGCGCACAACCGGTGTCAGAACGCCCGAGGTGAACAAGATCCAGCACGAGAACAGCAGGCCAAACATCGCATACAGATACGCACCGTAAGCTACGAAAAACGCGAACCAGCTTTCGAACGTCACGCCGTCCTGGTTGTTGATGCGCAGATCGAAATTCACGCCCACAAGGATGCACACGATGATCGCCAGTGTTGACCAGATGATCACTTTTGGTGAACGATCCGTATCGCGCAGCTTGCGATAAGCCGCCAACATAATCGCGCCACCTGCCCCAAGGGCTGCCGCCGGTGTCGGGTTGGTAATGCCGCCAAGGATCGACCCAAGGACCGCAACAATCAAGATCAATGGTGGGAACACCACGCGGATCAATTCGTTGCTCGCGCAAACTTTGACGCCATGAAACACACCGTGCAAAATCGCGCAGAATGGCAAGAACATCAGCACAACATAGACGCCAGATGACATTGTCGGGCTGACCAGAATGATGTCGACCAAGATCGCCAACACCACACCAACGCCGCCAATGATCAGCGGACGTGTGGTGGATGACGGTGACACACCGCGCGCCGTTGTCAGCACGATGCCCATCAAGACCAACAGAATGGCGGTGCCGGTACCGATTGGTGCAGCGCCTGCGACTTTGGCGTCAAACGCGGCTTGGAACTGTTCTGGTGACAGGCGTTCGGATTGTTGAATACCGCCTGCCGCTTCGATCACGGCCTGTTGTGCAATGGCTGCATCCCAAGCAGGTTGGCCGTGCAGTTCGATCATCGCGATCTGACAGGCTTCGGATACGTTTGTGCGCAGCGATGCCCCTTCTCCGATATCGGAAAACGCCGAGATGACAGTCGACTGGCTGCCGATAACGCCCAGTTGACCCAGAACAATCGTACCAACAATGATCGCGATTGGCAGGAACAAGAAATACGTCAGGCCTTCGCCGCGTGTGATCGGTTCAGCGTTGGTTGAACCCATCTGGACGGCAGGTGCTTTGCTTGGGTTCACCAGCGCATAGCAAAACGCGTACAGCGCATAAAGCAACGCCAGCAGAATACCCGGCAACAAGGCCGCTTGGAACAATGTGCCAACAGACAGAACCGCCGGTTCACCAAGGTAACTTAGCGCATCGGTACAGCCCTGCGAAATCGCGCGTGCCTCTTGAGCAGAGGAATACAAATCGCCCGCCAAGGTGCCCAGCAAAACAATAACAATCGACGGCGGAATGATCTGCCCCAAGGTTCCCGAGGCCGCAATGACCCCCGTCGCCAATTCCGGACTATAACCGTTACGCAACATCGTCGGCAGCGCCAGCAAACCCATGGTCACAACGGTCGCGCCCACAATCCCGGTCGAGGCCGCCAAAAACGCGCCAACAACAACCACGGACACAGCCAAACCACCCGGAAGCGGGCCAAAAACCCGTGCCATCGATGTCAGCAAATCATTCGCGATCTTGGACCGCTCTAGCGTGATGCCCATCAAAACAAACATCAAAACAGCCAGCAGCGTTTCAATCGATTGTCCCGCCAAAACCCGTTCGTTCATGCGGTTTACAACAAACGACACGTTGCGGTTCATCGCGACTTCCCACCCCTTGGGAAAGACCGGTTCGCCTATTCGAGGGAGATCCGCGTACCTGAATATACTGATACTATCAGGCTTGATCCCGCTGTTCACCAGATCGCGGTATTGCTGCGATGACTGGTCAATCGCTTGGTGGATCAGCAGACCCGCACTGTCGAGCGACGCGATAATCCCGAAGGAAATAACACCAGCACCACCAATGGCAAACGCCACTGGAAAGCCGGACAAGATACCGCCAAAGAGGCAAATAAAGACGATAATCAGGCCGATTTCGACCCCATCAAGACCAAATAACATTAGTGCGTTCCCTCGTATGCTTCTTCGCCTTCACCAAGGGTGTCGCGATCTAGATATTTGCCTTCGCTTTCCTCGCCCTCTTTCCATTCCAGGAACGAGCGGTAGAAAAACGCAATCGCGTGAATAAAGACCAAGCCGGCGAACGTCACCAACAGGATCTTGAACAAAAAGTAGCCAGTGAACCCGTTTGGCGAAAAGCCGATGGTTTCAACGTTCCAGCGCAGAGCGCGTGATTTGGCCAACAAGCGGTCCAATTGATCGGACGCAGACGGGTTTGGCACGATCAAATGGCGCCACAAGAAATACCAGCCATACAACCATGTCAGAACAGCCATTGGCATCATGAACATCAGGGAACCGAACATATCGATCACCTTTTTGGTGCGGAATTTAACGGCCGAATAGACCAGATCGACCCGCACGTGGCTGCCTTGAACAAAGGCGTAAGTCACACAAAGACAAACGACCAAGGCATTGTAAAGCTTGAGTTCTTCGGCAAACCAGCTGATGTCGAACTGCAGCGGAATACCAAAGCCGATCGAAATATCCGGGCGCGTAAAGATACGCTGCATAAACACGATCAGGATTTGTTGCAGCACCATCAACAGGCCCGCCCACGCAAACAACCGACCGGTCATATTGGCGAACCCTTCGAGCCCGCGCACGATGCCCCACAGGAAATTATTGCGGAACATCCCGATGATCGTGACGATGATAAACACCAGAAAGATCGAAAAGAAAAATTCGACCGAACCGCCGTAATAGACAAACCGCATCAGCGATAATTTGTCTTCGGTCGAGTTGGTCCAGAACACCCAATCCAGCCAAAGCATCGGATGGGTGACCGCATAGGCGATGTTGTAAAATGCCATTGCAAGCTCGGTTAGCACCCAAAGAATGCCCGATCCCAAGCCAGCGATAGCGTCCGCGAACGAAATTACGCCGTCAGTTTCCATAATATGATCCCCCTGTCGTGTGCGGCTGATTGCCAGCCCCGCATTGGCCCGATGCTTTGGTCAAACTGTTCTGTCTGGCGCAAAGGGTCCGTGATCCTAGATCAAAAGGGCCCCTGAATTCAGAGGCCCTTTCGTGTGTATTATCAGGCTATTAGTTGCCCAAAACGCGGTTGCGTTGTGCAACGTAGTACCCATCGGATTTGTCGATCCAAGAGGACGACGTGGCCATGGATGCCTCGAAGGATGTACGCACTTTGGCGAACAATTCGTCGCCCATGTTTTCGTCCATGACTTCTTTTGATGCCGCGCCGAACGCGTCCCAAACATCGTCAGAGAACTGCAACGTTTTCACGCCTTGCGCTTGCAAACGAGCCAACGCAGCACCGTTGTTGGACAGAGTTTCTGCCAACTGAACGTGTGTTGTTGCGCGTGATGCGTTTTGCAAGATTGACTGGTGCTGTGGTGTCAGGTCGTTCCAAACGTCCAAGTTGACAGAAGATGCCAACGCGGAGCCCGGCTCGTGGAAACCAGCTGTGTAGTAAACTTTTGCAACTTCTTGGAAGCCGGCGCGCTCATCAGCCATCGGGCCAACCCACTCGAGGCCGTCCAAAGCGCCAGAAGACAAGGCTTGGTACAGTTCGCCGCCCGGGATGTTTTGAACAGATGCGCCCAATTTACCCAGAACTTTGCCGCCCAGACCTGGCATACGGAATTTCAAACCGTTGAAGTCAGCCGCGGAATTGATTTCTTTGCGGAACCAACCACCGGATTGTGAGCCGGAGTTGCCCGACAGCAAGCCTTTGAGGTTGAAGATTTCGCCCAATTCGTCGTGCAGCTGTTGGCCGCCGCCGAATTCGTACCAGTTGGTCACTTCTTGGGCTGTGCCGCCGAATGGTACGGCTGTGAAATACGCGTACGCAGGGTGCTGACCGATGTAATAGTAGTCGGCAGAGTGGTACATGTCGGCTTGACCGGAAGACACCGCGTCAAACACTTCCAGCGCGCCAACCAGCTCGCCCGGGGCTTTTTTGTCGATGGTCAAGTTGCCATCGGACATTTCGCCCACGAATTTTTCCAAATATGACGCAGCATCATCCAGAACGGCGAAACCGCGCGGCCATGATGTAACCATTGTCAGAGTGCGCTTGCCTTGCGCGTATACAGGTGCGGCCAGTGTGGTCGCAGCAGCGGCTGTGCCGCCGATGGCAGATGTCTTCAAAAATGAACGACGATCCATTGGTGATCCTCCCAGATATGATGCCCACGCAGTATGTTCCGCGCGCGGCGGATCGTTTCGAGTGTGATCACTTTAGCGGCAGCGTTAAGATTTGGAATACCTAGTAACGCGTAGATCGTAGGCGCTGTTCGGTTTTGATGGCGCTAACGGGGTCTATAACAGGCCAATTCGCATCCGTATGACTGGGTAGAGACGCGCTTTGATGGCCCCTACCCCTTTGATTCGTGATGATTCCCGCGTATCGATTCGCTTCATGTTGCGACGCCCGTCCTTTTTACGCCTAAGTTATGCGCACAAGCTGTCGTTGGTTGCGGCGATTCCGCTGATTCTGGCGGTGGCCGCGATTGCCGCACTTGTTGCTGTCCAAAGTCGTGCCTTGGCCGATCGCGAGATTCGCGCGCTAGAAGTCCAATTGATCGAGGCGAAAAAAGCAGAGCTGCGCAATTACGTGACCCAAGCCCGCAACGGGTTCTATTTTATCTACGGCAACGCCGCCCCCGATGATGATGTCGCCAAACGCCAAGTCTCGCAAATTCTGTCGGCGATGATCTACGGCGATGAGGGGTTCTTTTTTGTCTATGACTATGACGGCACCAATCTGGTCAGCCCGCGCCAGACCGCAATGATCAACCAGAACCATCTGGATCTGACCGACAGCCGTGGCACCCCTGTTGTGGCCAGCCTGATCGACATTGCGCGCCAAGGTGACGGGTATCTGACCCATCTGTGGCCAAAACCATCCAATGGCCAAGAGGCCGAGATGATCACCTACGTGACCTCGTTTCCATCGTGGCGTTGGGCTGTGGGCACTGGTGTGTTTATCGACGATGTGCTGGCGACAGTGGCGGCGGCGCGCGCGGATGTGCAGGCGCGTGTGCAGCGTACCTTTGTTTATATCTCTGTCATCACCTTGGCCGCGCTGCTGGTCGTGTTCCTGTCGGGCATGTTGATTAACATTCGTGAACGCCGTCTGGCGGATGCCAAACTAAAACGCCTGACCCAGCGCGTGTTTGATGCCCAAGAAGAAGAACGCGGGCGTGTGGCGCGTGAACTGCATGACGGCATTAGCCAGATGTTGGTTGGCGTGCGGTTTGCCCTGGACAGTGCGCGCCGTCGTTTGGCCAGTGGCACGCCGGATGCCAGCACGTCGTTGGAACAGGGCATCGAAAACCTTGGCACCGCGATTTCCGAAGTCCGCCGGATCAGCCGCGATTTGCGCCCCGGTGTGCTGGATGATCTGGGTCTTGGCCCTGCGATCAAATCCCTGCGTGATGATTTCGAAACCCGCACCGGCATTGAAACCGCCTTTAGCACCGTGGTGTTTCGCAACCGACTGGATCAAAACGCCAAGATCGCGCTGTACCGCATTGCCCAAGAGGCGCTGACCAATATTGAACGGCACTCTGGGGCCACGCACGCCTCTATTGATCTGCGCGGCCACAAAAAGGGCGCAACCCTTAGTATTTCCGACAATGGCTGCGGTGTTGATCCGTCTAGCAAAAACCGTGGTCCCGGCATTGGCCTGCGCAACATGCAAGAACGGGTCGAACAGTTAGACGGCGCCCTGCGCATCCTGTCGCCCAAATCCGGCGGCACTGTGATAGAAGCAACCGTGCCCCTGTCACATCTTTTGCCCCCCGAAACCAAAGATCCATCCCTGAGACGAGTACAAGCATGACCCACCCCAATGGCCCCGTTCGCGTTCTGATCGTCGATGATCACCCCATGGTTGCCCAAGGCATTCAGTCGGTTCTAGAAAGCTACGATGACCTGCTGATTGTTGGCACGCTGAACAACGGGCGCGCGGTTGTTGACCAGCTTGAAACCCTGAACCCCGACGTGATCCTGATGGATTTGAACATGCCGGAAATGGGCGGGCTGACGGCCACAGAAATGGTGCTGGAACGCCGCCCCGACACGCATATTCTGGTACTAAGCATGCATGACAGTCCTGAATATATCTCGTCTGCGCTGAACCACGGGGCCATGGGATACGTGCTAAAAGACGTGCCAACGGATGAAATCAAACTGGCGATTGATGCGGTGATGCGCGGCGAAAAATACCTGTGTACGGGTGCCGCTGAATCGCTGGCCCCAAAACCCGGTGAAACCCGCGAAAGCCTGACGGGTCGCGAACAAACCGTCCTGCTGCAAGTGGCCCAAGGCAAGTCGAACAAAGACGTGGCAATCGCGCTCGAGATTTCGGTGCGCACAGTCGAAACCCATCGTAAAAACATCAAACGCAAACTCGACATTTCATCAACTGCTGGGCTGACCCGTTACGCGCTGGAACACGGGGTTTTGCAAGGCACCGGCAACGCACTGTAATGGCGGTGTGAAAAAGCTGCGAAACCCTTGCAATTTGTAGGCATTTGTTAGGGTTTCATAGTTAACGATTGGGAATGAACATGAATTCCCCAGCCCCCGTGCGGCCCCAGCTTTTTTCCAGCACTGACCATGGCAGTGATACCTTTGAGGATCGCCGCGATGTCATTGATCTGATCGCAACTGTGCGCGCTAGAACCATCCGGGTTGCCCTGTTTGGCACGCTGCTGCATCGCCCGAACCCGCGCGAGCTAGAAGACGCCAACACGCGGCCGGAGCGGTTGGCAATTTTACGCGAACAAATCGAAGTGTTGCACATGGTCGCTGATTTGCTGCGCGGTGAATACTGGCACGATGATATTGCCCCCACCCTGTGCAACTGGATCAAGGAACAGGCGAAACTTGCGCCCGAAGCCACCAAATCAATTCTAAAGATGATCGGCTTGAGCGAAGACGTTTTGCGCGTGGCCGAAGACCCGAATGAAGATTCAGCAGACGTTCTGGAACGGCATTTTCGATTTGGCCGATCCGGTTTTTTTGAAGTCGTGACAGGATTTTGCAATCAGTTGTGGGCCAGTCTGGATGAAAAGCGGGCTATTGAAACGGCCAAAGCCAATCAGGCAACCAAAGCCGTTGGCGAAATTTTGGCGCGGTTGGAATACATCGGCAAACATGTGCGGTTGGTGTCTTTGAATGCATCAGTCGAGGCTGCGCGCGCAGGCGATGCCGGTCGTGGGCTAGCTGTGATTGCGACCGAATTCAAAACTCTCGCAGAAGAGATTCAAGTGCTGGCAACACGCGCCCGAACCCAGATGGATACGATTTAGCCATTAATTTGCCCCTCTGACCGCCACGAAATCATCAAAGTTTCAGTTTCGGTCGATCAAAAGCAATAAAATGTCAAAAAACACGTCCGAAAGGACATTATTTTTGACCAATGCGTATTGACGCCCCCGAACGGCAGTCATAATGTCCCTTCAAGCAAACAAATGCCCATAGGGTTCAGGATACGCATGACAAATCTAGTCGTCATTGTAGGAAAACAGCGCATGGGCCGGTAACGGATCGCCATAAAGGTACCCATGCGCCCCCGCCAGAACGGGGGCTTTTTTTTGCTTACTGAAAATGAAACACTCTCTGGAACAGCGCGTTCCGGACACGACATCCAAGACGGAGCCAGACAGATGACACGCCAAATGACCGGAGCGAAAATGGTTGTTCAAGCCTTGATAGATCAAGGTGTTGACACAATATTCGGATATCCTGGTGGTGCCGTGCTACCGATTTATGACGAAGTGTTTCAGCAAAACAGCATCAAACATATTCTGGTGCGTCATGAACAAGGGGCTGTTCACGCGGCCGAAGGGTACGCGCGTTCGACCGGAAAACCGGGTGTTGCGCTTGTGACTTCGGGACCCGGTGCAACCAACGCGGTGACTGGCCTGACTGATGCGTTACTCGATAGTATCCCGATCATCGTTCTGACGGGCCAAGTGCCGACATTTATGATCGGTTCCGACGCATTCCAAGAGGCCGACACCGTGGGCATCACCCGCCCCTGCACAAAACACAACTGGCTTGTCAAAGAAACTGACAAGCTGTCCGGCGTTTTACACGAGGCGTTTCACGTCGCAACATCAGGCCGCCCGGGTCCCGTTTTGGTCGACATCCCTAAAGATGTGCAATTCGCGACCGGTCGCTATGACGCTCCGAAACCGTCGACTTCGCGCTATCAGCCCAAACTCAAGGGCGACATGGAAGAGATCACCGAACTGGTCGCTGCTTTGGAAAAGGCCAAACGCCCGTTGTTTTACACAGGCGGCGGCGTCATCAACTCTGGCCCCAGTGCCAGCCAATTGCTGCGTGAACTTGTTGAAGCTACAGGATTTCCGATCACATCAACCTTGATGGGCTTGGGCGCGTACCCCGCATCTGGCGACAAATGGTTGGGTATGCTGGGCATGCACGGCCTGTACGAGGCGAACATGGCGATGCACGATTGTGATCTGATGATCAACATCGGTGCCCGTTTTGATGACCGGATCACTGGTTTGATTTCAGAATTCAGCCCGAAATCGACCAAAGCACACATTGATATTGACCCATCGTCGATCAACAAAGTTATCCGCGTGGATATTCCTATTGTTGGCGATGTTGGCCACGTTCTTGAGGACATCCTAAAGGTTTGGAAGTCGCGTGGGCGCAAAACAAATTCCGAAGCTGTTGGAAAATGGTGGAGCCAGATCAAAGAATGGCAGGCAATTGATTGTCTGAAATTCGAGCAAAAAGGCAAAGTGATCAAGCCGCAATATGCGTTGCAACGCCTTGAAGCTTTGACCAAAAAACACGATCGCTACATCACCACCGAAGTTGGCCAGCACCAGATGTGGGCGGCGCAATACCTGAACTTTGAAGATCCAAACCGCTGGATGACATCTGGTGGCTTGGGTACGATGGGCTATGGTTTTCCAGCATCAATCGGCGTGCAAATGGGCCATCCGGATGCGTTGGTTATTAACGTGGCCGGCGAAGCCAGCTGGCTTATGAACATGCAAGAACTGGGTACGGCGATGCAGTACAGCCTGCCCGTAAAACAGTTTATTCTGAACAATGAACGCCTTGGTATGGTCCGTCAGTGGCAGGAATTACTACACGGCGAGCGGTATTCTTCTAGCTGGTCGGAAAGCCTGCCTGATTTTGTAAAACTTGCCGAAGCCTTTGGGGCCAAAGGGATTATTTGTTCTGACCCTGATGATCTGGACGATGCAATTATGGAGATGTTGGCTTACGACGGGCCTGTATTGTTCGACTGCTTGGTTGAAAAGCACGAAAATTGTTTCCCGATGATTCCGTCAGGCAAAGCACACAACGAAATGTTGCTGGGCGAAGCAGACACCCAAGGCGTTATCGACGCCAAGGGATCAGTATTGGTTTAATTTATTTGGGCGGTGGTTTTTACACTATCGCCCAAATGACGCATCAAACATTGAGTGACGTCAGTCAAACGAACCGGTTTTGTCAAAAATCCGTTCATTCCCGCCGCCTCACAAGCATCTTTGTCCCGATCAAAAGCGTTGCCTGTCAATGCAACCACAGGACATTGCGGCATACCACGCGCTGCTTCGATTTTCCGGATGGCGATACACGCATCCAGCCCGTTCATAACCGGCATTGAAATATCCATCAAAACCAAGTCAAAACGCGTGTCGCGGTACGCCACGCATGCTTCTTGACCGTTGCGCACAAGGGTTATTGTGGCTCCGGTCCGTTCTAGCATGCGCCGCACAACCAGTTGATTTGTACGATTATCCTCTGCCACCAGCACATGGCATCCGCTGCAATCGATCCGTCCAACATCAGCCGTTGTTGTTTCAGGCAGCGACAACGCACTTGGCTCAAATGGCAAAGACATCGTAAAAATCGACCCGCGCCCTTCTTCGGATTGAACAGAAACCACACCGCCCATTGCCTCAACCAAGGTTCGGGTAATCGACAGGCCTAAACCTGTCCCTTCAAATTCGCGTTGTAGACCACCGTCAACCTGCTGAAACGGCGCGAAAATAGTGTCCACTTTGTCGTGTGGAATGCCAATGCCCGTGTCGTGGACCTCGAAATCGATCATGTTTTGCTGCGATCCTGACTGAACAACCAAACGTACGCCACCGTCCATCGTGAATTTCACCGCATTGCCCAATAGGTTCAACAACACCTGCCGCAGACGCAATGCATCCCCCATTGCAGCGCGCGCAACATCTGGCGCGAAAGAAACATCAAATTCTAACGACTTTATATGCGCCAAGGGTTCCACCAACGCGCAGGTGTCGCGAACAACTTTTTTCACATCAAACAGATCATTTTGCAGGGCCACATGCCCAGCTTCGATCTTGGAAAAATCCAGAATGTCGGAAATCAACATCGTTAACGCCAATGCCGACGTACGAATGGTTTCAACAAACCCCATTTGTTCAGCGTTCAAATCCGTCGCGGCAAGCAAATCCGACATGCCGACAACACCGTTCATTGGTGTTCGAATTTCATGACTCATCGTGGCTAAAAAGTTGGATTTGGCGTGATTGGCAACCTGGGCCTCGTCGCGCGCCTGTTCCAACATCATGTTGCGTGCACGTAAATCGGTCACGTCGGTGTGCACAATAACGTAGCCACCAGATGGGCGGCGCGCAGTTTTAACCGAAGTGGCCCGACCACTGGACTTTATATCGATCACCCAAGGTGTTCCGGCCTTTAGGCGTTCTTCGACCATTTCCAGAACTTCGGGAGTTTTGGGCACATTGCTGCGTTTCAGGATCATTGAAATCGCTTCTTGCATCGTTGTGCCTGGCGCGATTTCAGCCTCTGTGACGTCAAAAAGGGCATGGTAGGCCGGGTTTACCATAACCACTTTGTTTTCAGGGTCGTCCAGATCGGTGCCTTCGGTCACGATCAACCCCTGCCCCATCGCATCGACAACTTCGTTCAATAACTTGTTGCTCGCCTCAAGTTCGGCGTTTCGGTTCGACAATTCTTGTTCCAGCTCATCCGCACGAGATTTCAGCGTGTAAATCAGACTTGCCGTTTCACCAGCCGTTGTCACCGCTTGGGTCAAATGAAAGCTGACACCACGATAGCCTTTGAACGTTCCAGCATCGTCAAAAATGGGCACGCCGCTGTCCATCAGCACAACGCGTTCACCCGATTTCAGCAGCTTTTCGTAACAAAAGCTGTCGAACGGTTTTTGGGCGCGCAACACATCCTGATATGCGCCAAGGCCCAAATTTTCGCGCGTCGCCTCGTACCGTTCATCCAGCACACAAACCCCCTGCATCATCGCGGGCGTTAAACCGGTCACGCGGGTCAAATTATCGCTCATGTAGGTCAGTTCGTAGTGTTCATCGCAGGCCCAAAACCACGCCGGCAACGTATCAATCAGCGTCAGCCACGTCGCTTGCGCATTCGCCAATATCCCATGATAGGCGGTTCTGGTCGCTTGATCCAATGAGTTGGGCATGATGTGTCCACTCCAAAACTACGTCTTGGTTCATACCTGCAATAAATTAAAAGAAAATGACCACGCAAAGGGGTGCAAGCACTGGCTTTAATCCTTTGGAAACGATAGCCTGTGACAGCTTAATCTCTGGTACACGGGAAGTGATATGTCCGCTCTGAAACTGAAAAAAGGCGCGTCTTCTAAGTCCGCCTATAATTTGCGCCCAAATTTTTCTGACGTCATTGAACGCCACACGCTGGCGGTCTTGGTCGAAAACGAACCGGGTGTCTTGGCCCGTGTCATTGGGCTGTTTTCCGGACGTGGCTATAACATCGAAAGCCTGACCGTGGCCGAAGTGGATCACAAAGGGCATCTGTCGCGCATCACAATTGTGACAAATGGCACGCCGCAAGTGATCGAACAGATAAAGGCGCAGTTGGGTCGCATTGTGACCGTCTATGAGGTCCACGATCTAACGGTCGAAGGGCCCTGTGTTGAGCGCGAATTGGCGATGTTCAAGGTTGCCGGTGCTGGCGAAAAACGGGTCGAAGCCCTGCGTTTGGCCGATATTTTTCGCGCCAACGTTGTCGATAGCACGCTGGAAACTTTTGTGTTCGAAATCACCGGTGCCCCCGAAAAAATCGATGCATTTGCAGATTTGATGCGCCCACTTGGCTTGGTGGATGTGGCACGCACAGGTGTCGCCGCACTTTCACGCGGCGACTGATTTCTGGCCAAATATCGCCAGTGACTTAGGCTAATCGACCACGCGATGGCAGCGTTTGTTTGCTGATTTTTTTGTGATCTTTTGGACCTCTAAATTGAATGATTTCAGCGCTTTCCGGCGCTGTTTTCACATCAGGACCACGCAGGTTTTCTGTCAGTGCAGGCCGCGCTGGATAATCCTGAAGGCGACAAATATTGCGCGCACCGCGCATATTCTGAAGCACCAAAACATCAAATTCCACAACATCGCCGACGTCAAAAAACGCCTCTGTATCAAGGGTGGTGTCTTTGTTGTTCAAAAACGCCAGATCACCCTGATCTTCACACCAAATGACAGCACTGCCATCATCGATGTTCTTCCACAAAACTACCCCAATCATAGTATTTATCACTTCCCCGTTTCGCATGACGCGATGATCGTCCCCCAACTTCCATCAGACCGAAAACACATCCGCGTGAATATGGTTAAGTCCGCAACTCTACCTTGCGTTTTGTGTCCATATCCGTAGTGTGACGACACTATATCGCGTCACATTCGCCTCTCTTTGGCGTCAATTGTGCCGCCACTTAGATTTTTTGTGTTTTTTGCGGGGCATTCGGCATCGCGCACACGTCCAAGTGCACCTTTCGAATGGAGCTGCCCATGCCCGATACGTTTCGCAATCCAGCCGAGCTTCGCAGTATGTTCGGCGCTAATTTGCGTTTCCTTGCAAAAGATTATCCGTCAATTTCGGAACTCTCGCGCCAGCTTGGTATCAACCGGACCCAGTTCAATCGCTACCTCGCCGGAGAAAGCTTTCCACGGCCGGACGTGTTGGCGCGCATTTGTGATTTCTTTCAAATCGATGCGCGTGTTTTGCTGGATCCCGTCGAAAGCATCAGCAACGGGTCCGACCCTTTTTCAAGTGCGTTCCTTAAGGATTTTGTAGGCACCGGATCCCGCAACCTTTCCAAAGAAACCTTTCCATCTGGTTACTATCGCTTTGCCCGGCAAAGTTTTCTGGACGCCAGTCAATTCGTAACCTGCTTGGTCTGGGTCACACGTGAGGGGCCAAACACCTACATTCGCGGCTATGAAACCAAAGAGGCGCTTGCCTCGCAGGGGTTGCCGCCAACCCAAGACGCCCGTGAATTCCGTGGTATGATTTTGCAGCAAGAAGAAGGCGTAGCAGCTGTAATTTCTCGTCGCAATTCAATGACATGCTCGTTTACGTACCTTCACCGCGTGGCATCATTTGAAAACAATTTCTGGGTCGGCTACGTCACCCGCACAATGAGCGAAAGCGCGACTGGCGAACGCGCTGTACGTATCGTTTATGAACATTTGGGACATGATTTGGGGGCCGCCCTCAAGGTCGCGCGCGCATCCGGGTATTGTGACGCAAGCACGCTTAGCCCGTTTGATTTTCGACTTTTGCGCCCAAACCAACCGTTTCGTTAACGCCTTTGGTGTCGCCTGCGGAAAAGTTACGTCGCAGATAAACATGCCCGCATAACGCCCCTGCGCTACCCGTTGATGAACGGCATATGGGGGCGCGCATGGATCACGTAACAAATATTGACGCTGTTCAGCGTCCGATTTCTCAGGCAAATGGCCTGCCCAACGCGCACTATATAGACCCCGCCATTTTTGACGAAGAAAAGCACGCGCTGCTGTTTTCCGGTTGGGCTGGTTTGGGCGTCGCCGCAGACATTCCTGACGTGGGTGATGCGGTGCCTGTCACATTTCTGGGCATGCCATTGTTGATGGTGCGCGACAAATCCGGCGCTGTGCGTGTGTTTCAAAACACCTGTCGCCATCGCGGCATGATTCTGGTCGAAGAACCGCGCAAAATCGAAGGCGCAATTCGCTGCCCCTATCACAGCTGGTGCTATTCCACAGACGGCAAACTGGTGTCGACACCCCATGTGGGCGGCCCCGGTCAAAACACCCACGACGGCATTGATCGCGCACTGTTGGGCCTGTTCGAAATCCGTGCACATGTTTGGATGGACGTGATCTGGATCAACGTGTCAGGTGATGCGCCCGCTTTTGAAATCGCCAATGCGGACCTGATGGCGCGGTGGGCCGATTTTGATAAACCGCTGTTTCACGGCGGGGCCGACAGTACGTTCCAGTTGGAAATCAACTGTAATTGGAAACTCGCGGTCGAGAATTACTGCGAAAGCTACCATTTGCCGTGGGTCCACCCCGGTCTGAACAGCTATTCGCGGCTCGAAGATCACTATCACATTGAAAAACCTGACACATATGCAGGTCAAGGCACGCTTGTGTACCGCCAATTGGCAGGTGAAAACGGCGAAGTGTTTCCAGACTTTGCTGACATCTCAGACAAATGGGACACCGCGGCGGAATATATTACCGCCTTTCCAAACGTGCTGTTGGGCGTGCACCGCGATCATACATTTGCGATTGTTCTTGTGCCTGAAGGACCAGAAAAAACGGTTGAAAACATCCACCTGTATTACGCCACGGACGATACGGACAAAGCCATGCGCGCCAAGAACACGCGCCAATGGAAAGAGGTGTTTTCCGAGGACGTTTTTGTGGTCGAAGGCATGCAACGTGGTCGGCACGGGCCCAAATTTGACGGCGGGCGGTTTTCACCTGCGATGGATGGGCCGACGCATCTGTTTCATGCATGGGTCGCAGCGCGCGTTGCGCAACATCGTGCGACCAAACACGCGGCCGAATGATCAAGCTAGACGCACAATTATTGGCCGCCCACGCGGCCCATGACGGCAACGCATTGGTCACATTATACGCCCAAGCCGCCGATAACGCGCCGGACACCGACAGCGCCTGTTTCTACCTGACGCACGCCTATGTTTTTGCCTTGGAATTAGGCCACGCCGACACCGACACATTGCGCGCCCGTCTGGTAAAACACGGGCGCGAACCCAGCGATTAAATGCGGCGCACGCTTGGCCAATCCGTCGCCTTGTGCCAGGCATTTGCTAGGCGCAACAAGGCCGCATCGGCACCACGTTTTCCGATCAGTTGCAGGCCCATGGGCAGGTTGTTAGGCCCGCCAAATCCCATCGGAATATTGACCACCGGCAGGCCCAACAGGCTTGGCGCGATCATGACTTCCATCCAGCGATGATAGGTATCCATTTGACGGCCGGCAATTGCAGTCGGGTATTCTACATCGACATCAAAGGGCCAAACCTGTGCGGACGGAAGAACCAGAACATCAACAGCTTCAAACAGTTGCGCGGATTTCATAAACCACTTTGTACGAATGGCGCTGGCGTTGTGGACCTCGGGCGCGGTCATTGCCAGATAGCGCTCCGCCTCCCAAATCGCGGTGGCTTTTAGGCGGTCACGTTTTTGCGGATCTATCAACATCGGGGCCAAACCACTGCCAACCATAAAGGACCGCAAGGTGATCCAACTGTCCCAAATCGCAGGCGCGCTAAACGGGGCTGATTGATCGTGCACAACACAGCCCATATCGGCCATTTGACCAAGAGCGGTTTGCGCCAATTCGGTGATCCCATCCTCGTAGATCAGGGCACCGTCCCAATCGCCTAGCCACCCGACACGCGTGCCGGTAATGTCGCCTTCAATCTGGGCCAATGCAGGGGCTTGGATCGTGCCATGCGGTTGGCGCGGATCGACGCTGGCCATGGTATCAAGCAACGCGGCCATATCGGCCGGATTACGCGCCATCGGGCCGTTGGTGGCCATGTGATGGATAAAACTGTCTTCTTTTGGCTCGGACGGGATCAAACCCCAACTTGGGCGCATGCCGTACACATTGTTCCACGCTGCCGGATTACGCAGCGACCCCATCATATCAGACCCATCCGCAACGCTGAGCATGCCTGTGGCCAAAGCAACAGCCGCCCCGCCCGATGACCCACCTGCCGTTTGACCGTGGCCATATGGATTGCGTGTGGCCCCGAATACCGGATTAAATGTGTGCGAGCCTAGCCCGAATTCAGGCGTGTTTGTTTTGCCGATTACGATAGCACCGGCATTGCGCAGATTGGCCACAACCAAATCGTCGGTGTGCGCCATTTGTCCTGCAAACAGGGGGGAACCAAGCGATGTCGGTAATCCCGCAGCATTCCCCAAGTCTTTGATCGCAATGGGAATACCGTGCAACCAGCCTTTGCGCGGGGCGGTTTCAGCGGCCTTGGCTTCGGCCATAAGATCATCGCCATCGCGCAAGGAAACAATCGCATTCACCTCGCCATTGACCGCATCAACACGGTTCAATGTGGACTGCATCAGCTCGGACGCGCTGATGTCGCCACGCTCTAGCTTTTCGGACAGCGCTAAGGCGCTTTCATATGTAAAATCTGTCATGTTGTGATCAAACCCTGAACGCCGGTTTGACGCAAGAGTGTGGTGCATCAAGATGCACCTTACGCAGCAGAATTACCTGCAACTGCCGCGTTTGCAATCATGGGTTGGTGATCAGTTGCCTTGAGCCTCAGCGCGGCTTTTTCCTGCGACGGCCAATGCCAGTGTGGCGCCCATCAACCCGTCCAGATCACCGTCTAACACGCCTTTGGTGTCAGAGGTTTCGTAATTGGTGCGCAAGTCCTTAACCATCTGATAAGGCTGCAAAACATAAGACCGAATTTGGTTGCCCCAACCGGCATCGCCCTTGTTCTCGTGCATCTCGTTAACGGCCGCATTCCGGCGATCCATTTCCATCTGATACAAGCGCGATTTCAACGCTTTCATCGCAATGTCACGGTTTTGGTGCTGCGACTTTTCGGAACTGGTCACGACAATTCCGGTTGGCGCGTGAGTGATGCGCACAGCAGAGTCGGTGGTGTTCACGTGCTGCCCACCTGCCCCGGATGAACGGTATGTGTCGATCCGAATGTCGGACGGGTTCACTTCGATTTCGATGTTGTCGTCAATGACGGGATACACCCCGACCGACGTGAAGGACGTGTGGCGTTTTGCGGCGCTGTCAAACGGCGAAATCCGGACCAAACGGTGCACGCCCGATTCCGATTTCATCCAACCATAAGCATTCAGGCCGCTGATCTTGTAAGTGGCTGATTTAATGCCGGTTTCCTCGCCAGCGCTTTCGGATTGCAATTCGACCTTATAGCCCTTCTTTTCGGCCCACCGCACGTACATCCGCGCCAGCATCGACGCCCAATCACAGCTCTCTGTGCCGCCCGCACCCGAGTTGATCTCGAGGAACGTGTCATTGCTATCGGCCTCGCCGTCCAACAAGGCTTCCAGCTCTTTCTGAGCCGCCTTGATCGCCAGTGATTTCAACGCATCTTCGGCCTCGGTGATGACCTCTTGGTCCTCTTCCATCTCGCCCAATTCGATCATCTCGACATTGTCGCTAAGGTCGGTTTTGATGCCTTCATACGTGCCGATTGCGTCCACCAAATTCTGGCGTTCACGCATCAGTTTTTGTGCAGCTTCGGCATCATCCCACAGGTTCGGGTCCTCAACGCGCGCGTTAAATTCCTCCAACCGGAATTGAGCCGTTTCAACATCCAGGCGTTGCCCCAAAAGCTCCAGTGATTTTTCAATCTCTGTAACGGTGTTCTGAACCTCAGCGCGCATGGATGATCCTTAAAATCTTATTGGAATTCAGGTGATAAACCAGCCATGGGGCTGCGGCAAGCGGGTAAGGTGGGCGTGTCGTCCATCCCCGCCGCCAATTAGTACAGACCGCCCGAACTCAGCGTGCCAAAGTTCGCCTTGGGGCCAACCACGGCTTTCTTGCCCGTCGATGTTGTCACCTGTTTGGATCCACTGTCGTCAGCTTCGACAAACAAAGGCAAATCGGCCCCCATCGCAAACCCGCCGTCAAACGCGATACCAAAAATCGGCTCTTCGCCGTCACGGAAATATTCGGACACAACATTGTCCCCGCTTGCCCCGTCACCAAGGCGCGCGCCGGTAAACCGGTCGATGTTGATAAAGTGGCCGCCCGGTGGCACGTCAAACGCACCGCCGCCGTATTTCTTGGTCGCTTCTTTCATGAACCGCTGGAACACCGGCCCACACATGCCGCCGCCAGACGCGCCTTTGCCCATAGACCGCGGCGTGTCGTACCCGATGTAACAGCCTGCAACGATGTTGCTGGTAAAACCGACAAACCACACATCTTTGGCGTCGTTTGTTGTACCGGTTTTGCCGGCCGTCGGAACCGACAAGTTCACCGTTTTGCGCGCCGTGCCCCGTTCGACAACGCCCCGCATCATCGAGGTCAGCTGATAGGCCGTGATCGGATCCATGACCCGCTCGCGATCCGAGATAATCCGTGGTCCAAACCCTTGATCCAAAGACGCCACGCGGCAGTCCTCGCAGGTCCGTTCATCGTGGCGAAAGATGGTTTTGCCGTAGCGATCCTGAATGCGGTCCACCAACGTCGGGCGAATCCGTTCCCCACCATTCGCAAACATCGCATAGGCCGCAACCATTTGATAAAGGGTGGTTTCTTCGGACCCAAGCGAGTTCGCAAGGAAGCGACCCATGTTGGTATAGACCCCGAATTTCTCGGCATAGGATGCAACCGTGTCCATCCCGACCTCTTCGGCCAGACGAATGGTCATCAGGTTTCTGGACTGCTCAATCCCTGTACGTAAAGGCGTCGGGCCGTAGAATTTGTTGGACGAATTTCGAGGCCGCCAAAGCCCTTGCGGCGTGTTGATTTCGATGGGCGCATCCACAACAATTGTCGCTGGCGAATACCCACTATCAAGGGCCGCTGCATACACAAACGGCTTGAAACTGGACCCTGGTTGGCGGCGTGCTTGGGTGGCGCGGTTGAACACCGATGCCTGATAGCTAAAGCCACCTTGCATCGCGATCACGCGGCCCGTGTTCACGTCCATCGCGACAAAGCCGCCCTGCACTTCTGGCACTTGGCGCAGCGTCCAGCGAATGAAACTACCGTCTGCATCTGCCGTCATGCGGCGTACGTGCACGACCTCGCCTACGGCCAATAAATCGCCGGCAACGCGGGCTTTGCGGCCCAGTTTCCCGTCCGCCAAACGCTTGCGTGCCCATTGCGCGTCTTTGGCTGTAATCCAGTGGCCATCTTCGTCATTTTCGATGTCCTCGATGCCGATGCGCGCCTCGTTGCTTCCGACCTCTAAAACCACCGCAGGGTACCATTTGTTTTCCAACGCGATGTCGCGCGAAACTTTGGTGCTGCCCAGTGCGGCACGCCATTTTTCTTCGGTATCAAGCTGATCTGCGGCAATGGTTTTGCCGGTTCCGCGCCAAATGCCCTGACCACGATCGTAGCGTTCAAGTTGGCGTTGCAACGCATCTGCCGCGACGGACTGCATTTCGTTATCGATTGTCGCGCGCACTGTCATGCCACCGGTAAAAAACTCGCCCTCGCCAAAATCTTGGCTCAGTTGGCGGCGAATTTCGTCGGTGAAATAATCGCGCGGCGGTAGGTCTTTTTTAAAGCTGTCGTAGTCGCCGTTCTGCACGGACTTTAACGGCAGCGCCCGTTCGCTTTCGTAAACATCAGCGGTGATATACCCGTTTTCCATCATCTCTTTGAGCACGAAATTACGGCGTGACGTTAACCTATCCTTGCGTCGAACAGGGTGAAAATCAGATGGCGCTTTGGGCAAGCTGGCCAGCATCGCCGCCTCGTGAGGGGCAAGTTCGCCAAGCGTTTTGTTGAAATATGTCTGGCTTGCCGCAGCAATTCCAAAGCTGTTCTGACCCAAGAAAATCTCGTTCAAATACAGTTCCAAAATCTGGTCTTTATCCAGCGTCTGTTCGATCCGCGCGGCCAGAATGATCTCTTGAACTTTGCGCTGCGCACGGCGTTCACCGCCTAGCAAAAAGTTTTTCATGACTTGCTGCGTGATCGTCGAAGCCCCGCGCACATCGCCGCCACGGGTTTTCAACGCCGTAAACGCCGCCGCACCGATTTGGCGCAAATCATAACCTTCGTGCTCGTAAAAATTCTTGTCCTCAGCACTGACAAACGCCTGTTTGATCAAAACCGGAATTGAATCTGCGGGCGCAAACAGGCGACGTTCCTTAGCAAATTCATCAATCAAACGCCCTTGGCCCGAATAAATCCGGCTAATCGTGGGCGGCGCGTATTCGGCCAAGGATTCGTGGCTGGGCAAATCGCGCCCGTACATCCAGAAAATCGCACCAATGGTCAAAGCAATCATGCCCAAACCCATTGTTATCGTTGTGAAAATACCGCCAAAAAATGACAGGATAAATCTGAACATCGGCTGTTCCGCTCTTTGTCTGTTCTGCTCTTGGATTTTGTATACGTCACGCGCGCCTTAGGGTCAAAACACGAAGCTGCGCCCTGCAGGCCAAATCCCGCTGGTTTATTGACGCACCAAAGGCCGTGTGGCCAGATCATCCGCGCGCCAGATCAAGATCGCATCACGCATCGCCAAGACCAGATTTGCCCGCCAGATCGGGTCGCGCAGGTTGGCCAAATCACGCTGCGAACTCATAAACCCGACCTCTACCAAGACCGACGGAATATCGGCGCTTTTGAGAACAGAAAACCCCGCCTGCCGTTGCCGCGATTTGCTAAGCGGCGCGCCGGACGCTTCGATTTGATCAATCAACGCGGCGGCAAGGGCGGCATTGCGCGGGCCGGTTTCCTGACGTGCCAGATCAATCAGAACTTCAGCGACCTGATCGTCTGCGCCAGACAGATCAACCCCTGCAATAATGTCAGCGCGGTTGTGTTGCGCGGCCAATTGCGCGGTTGCAGCGTCGCTTGCCTCGTCTGACAAAGTGTACACCGTCGCGCCATGCGCCTGCCCGTTTGCGATGGCGTCCGCGTGCAGGGACAGGAACAAATCAGCCTTAACGCGGTGCGCCATTCCGACCCGTCCAGGCAGCGATACAAACACGTCCTCGTTGCGGGTCAAATATACGTCTGCTTCGCCTGTGCGGGCCAGTTGGTCGGCCAATTCACGGGCAAAGGTCAGCATCAAATCTTTCTCTGACAACCCCTCGCGCACCGCACCGGGATCAACGCCGCCATGCCCGGGATCGATCACAATCACAAAGCGATCGTCAGTTAGCACGTCAGGCGTTGGCGCACTGGCGGCGGCCTCGCGTTTTGCGTCATTCGGGGCACCAGCGGACGCGGCAAAGTCCGCAGCCTCAGCGCGCTTAAGTTCGATCGTCATAACCGCACGACCGGTTGTTGGGTCAACGGGCATCGACACCTCGCGCGGGACCATCGGTTCGGCCAAATCCATCACAATCCGCGACCAACCGGCGCGAAACGGGCCATAGCGCACACCACTAATGCGCCCTGCTTCGGCCAACAAATCGGTGTCTGTCACGCCAGTCCAATCCGCCTCGCGAAAATCGACAACCAGTCGCGCAGGGTTATCAAGGTGAAACACGCGAAACGGCACGCCCTGGCTGAGGTGGATTTCGACAGTCGTTTTTCCAAACCACCCATCCGTGATCTGGCTGGGCCCCGCATCGACACGCGCCACCACACCAAGGTTTTGCGCAGATGCACTGCCTGCAAAGACAAACACCATCGCCATGATTTGAAAAATGCGCCGCATGTGACTGCCCTTTTGATCGAACCTTGTGCGGTTCTGTTGATGCGTACCTTAGTCGGTTTGGCGCGGTAAGGGAATCACAACTCAGGCCCGTTGCGCCATAAATTTGGTCAATCGTGCGAGGCCTTCTTCGATGTCGGCCGACTTTCGCGCATAGGAAAACCGCAACGTGTGATGCCCGCGAACGGGGTCAAAATCGAGCCCCGGCGTGACTGCAACGCCCGCATGTTCCAGAATTTCGGCCGCCAGCGCACGGCTGTCATCGGTGATATCGGACACATCGGCGTAGACGTAAAACGCGCCATCAGGCGGGGCGATATTGGTGAAACCAGCCTTTGGCAGCCCGTCCAGCATCAGCGCGCGATTGTGGGTGTAGACGGCAAGGTTCGCCTGCAATTCATCGCCACACTCCATCGCCGCCAACGCCGCAACTTGGGACGCATGTGGCGCGCAAATGAACATGTTTTGCGCAATCCGTTCGATCACGCGCACGTGGTCTTCGGGCACAACCATCCAGCCAACACGCCATCCTGTCATCGAAAAATACTTGGAAAACGAATTGATGACATAGGCTTCGTTGGTCAATTGCAACGCGGTGACCGCCTTGGCCTCGTATTCGATACCGTGGTAAATTTCGTCGCTGATGAACGATGCATTTTGCGCTGCAGCCCCATCTATCAAGGCTTGCATCGCCGGTTTGTCCAACATCGTGCCTGTCGGATTTGCGGGGGATGCCACCATTAAACCGGCCAAATCCATGCCTGCAAAATCCGCCGCGACGGGCTGATAGCGGTTTTCGGGGGCGGCGGGCAAATCAACCGGGGTTAGGCCCAAGGCATGCAAAATCTGGCGATAGCTCGGGTATCCGGGTGCGCCAATGCCAACGCGATCGCCGCTGTCAAACAACGCGGTAAAGCCTAGGATGAACGCGCCCGATGATCCCGGCGTGATGATCACACGGTTTGGATCTAGATCAACATTGTACCATTCGCCGTACATTTTTGCGATGCGCGCGCGCAACGCTTGCAGGCCTAACGCGACGGTATAACCAAGTGGTCCGCTGTCCATTGCGTTGGTTAATGCGCGGGTTGCGGCCTGCGGCGCACCTGTGCCCGGTTGCCCGACTTCCATGTGGATAATGTGGCGTCCTGCCTCTTCGGCGCGGCGCGCGGCCTCCATCACGTCCATCACAATAAAGGGATCAACCTTGGCGCGGCTTGAAGTTTTCATGCGGACGTTCCTATTGTTGGTCATGATTTTTAACATGACCTTTCATCGGTTCCTGCGTCGCCCGTCAATAGCCGCCTGCCTGTGCTGTTTGATGATCCTGATCGCCCTGCCCGCCCGCGCCCAAAGCCTGCTGCGCGATGCGGACATCGAATTTGGCCTGAAACAAATCGCAGCGCCGGTGTTGCGCGCCGCTGGCCTTAGCCCCAATAGGGTCAAGATTTTGGTGGTCAATGACAGCTCGCTGAATGCGTTTGTCATCAGCAACGATGCGATTTTTATCCACTACGGGCTGATCAACAAACTGACGCGCACCGACATGTTGCAAGGCATCATTGCCCACGAGGCCGCCCACATCACCAACGGGCACATCACGCGCCGCATTACCAATTTGGGGTCCGCGCGCACCGCCGCCAGCCTTGGCTTGGCGCTGGCAGCGATTGCGGCTGCAGCAGGTGCAAACGCTGACGCCGTAACGGGCCTTGCGATCGGAACCCAAGGTGCCGCGCAACGTGCATTTTTAAAACACACAAGGTCCGAAGAAGCATCAGCAGATCAATCCGGCGTGCGGTATTTGCGATCTGCCGGCATCCCCGCCCAAGGGCTTGTTGACACGCTAGAGATTTTTCGCGGGCAGGAATTACTGTCCGAAACGCGCCAAGACCCGTATTTGCGCAGCCACCCATTGTCACGTGATCGCATTCGCGCAGTCCAAGGGTTTGCCGCTTCTGATAAACCAACGAAACCCACCGATGCGGATTATTGGTTTGCGCGTGTCAAAGGCAAACTCGGGGCCTATACCCGTTCGCCGAAATGGACCCTGCGCCGCCTTGATCGCGTCGTGTACAAAGACGTGCGCCTACTGAGCGAAGCGGTGGCACAGCACCGGAATTCGAAAACTAAAAAGGCTCTGAACGCGATCAATCAAGCCATCGCTTTGCGCCCGAATGACCCATATTTGCGTGACATGAAGGGTCAGATCCTGATCGAGACGCGCCAGTTTAATGCGGCCACCAACGCTTATGCCCAAGCCGTGAAATTGGCCCCGCGCGACGGTTTGCTGCTGTCTGGATACGGGCGTGCGCTGCTTGCCACTGGCAATATTAATGCCGCGCGCAGCAATCTGGAAAAAGCCCGCGCGATTGATTTTCGCGACGGTATTATGCTGCGTGATTTGTCCGTGGCCTACGCAAAATCGAAACAGCCCGGCATGGCATCGTTGGTGACGGCAGAACGCTATGCCTTGTCGGGGCGCTTTAAAGATGCTGGAATACACGCCAAACGCGCCACCGGATTACTGGCGCGCGGTTCTGGCCCTTGGCAACGCGCGCAGGATGTGTTGATTGCTTCTGAACGTGCCGCAAAACGGAGATAGGTTAATGAAACTTAAAGCTTGGTCCAAATCATGGATCGCCGCTGGATTGATCAGCGCCCTTGCCCTGCCCGCCGCGGCACTGGACATCACCGCAATGACTGCCGAAGAACGTCAGGTTTTTCGCGATGAAGTCCGCGCGTATTTGATGGACAACCCGCAAGTGATTATCGAGGCGGTTAATCTGCTCGAAGATCGCCAAGCCGAAGCCGCCGCAGTCGCCGACGTGAACCTGGTTAGTGACAACGCAGAAGAGCTGTTTAACGACGGATTTTCGTTTGTTGGTGGCAATCCTGACGGTGATATCACGCTGGTCGAATTCCTAGATTACCGTTGTGGATACTGCCGCAAGGCCCACACCGAAGTCGCCAAGATGCTGGAATCAGATGGAAATATTCGCCTGATTGTCAAAGAATTTCCAATTTTGGGCGAACAATCTGTTTTGGCCTCGCGCTTTGCAGTGGCTGTGAAAAACGTCGCCGGATTTGAAGCCTACAAGAACATAAACGACGCGATGATGACGTTGAATGCGGATGTGAACATGCCGACGTTGACGCGTTTGGCGAACACATTTGGCTTGGATATGGCCGCGATTGAAACGGCAATGAACGGCCCTGATGTTGCGGATGAAATCGCCAAAACCCGCGCGCTGGCGCAGAAATTGCGCATCACCGGTACGCCGACGTTTGTCCTTCAGGACGAACTGCTGCGCGGCTATTTGCCTTACGATCAAATGATGCAGGTTGTGGCCGACAAACGGTCCTAAAGAAACGTGTTGTGATAGCGGACCAAGCGTTCGAAATGCGCCTGAAGCGATCGTTTCAGGTGGTCCGCATCCTTCACAATCAGCAGATAATCGACCAGTAGATTGTACTGCTGGATTTGACGTGGCAATCGCTGTGACGGGGTTAGACGGGCCAGCCGCTCGTTTTCGTCAATCACCTGAACAACGTCTTTTTCAGGCACCTCAACTGTATCAACTACGCCGGCTAAGGCCTTGCCATTCATCAAAGATTGCTGCGCGTCATAGTGCTGGAACAGATGCGCCTCAAGCGGGGCAACTTGATCTTTGGACGCCACAGGCCACGCCCAAACATAGGCAATTTCCCAAACATCAATCTGGCGATTTGCAATCACATCAGAACGGGCCGAGGTCAAATGCCGACGCACGCGCGTGCGAATACCGTCGACAGACTGGCCCACATAAATTGGCACCTGATCCAGATCGCACAGGGCATAAACGCCGATCTCGTTTGTCAGCCCACCCAAAACCTTTGATCGGTGTTTTTGTGCTTCGCTCATGCGGCGGCCTGTTTGGATTTTGCCTGTAAAATCGCCTGAAACAGATGCTGATCCAGATGCGCGACGATGGGAACCGCAACGCCATCACCGGCAACTTTGTACACCTGATTGTAGCGCTCTGGCATGATAAATTCGTCGGGCAAGCCCATCAGGCGGATCGCCTCGAGGCGGGACAAAAGCCGCGCACGCACTTGATCCTCATCCACAAACACCAACGTCTGACGCGATGATCCCCCCGCAGGCGTGCGCAGGCAGCCTGCGATCCCGTCAAACCGGACCTCGGCGCGCTGGTGCACAGCGCCATTTCCGTCGGGGCGACCGCGTTTATATAACGTACCGATCATCGGCACACCTTTGGATTTTGCCTCAGCCATCCGCGCCAAGCTGGGCGGTGACATCATTTTTGTCAGGCGGTTTATCTCGGGTTTTGTCAGCCATTTGGTGTCGGGTGTTGCATCAATCAGCGTCGACAATGGCGCGCGATTTGATCCTGCTGGCGGCAGTTTCCACCAGACCCAATCACGCTTGGCTGACAGCAGCGTTTCATCAACAAACCGGCGCATTTTGGTGGTGTGAAACGCGCCATCAGGCACACGACTGATCAAATGCGAAACGTCCAAATCCTTGCGCACGGCGATAACAAAAATACGCGGGCGGCTTTGCGGTAAAAAATGCCGTGCATCAATTTCCAGACCACCAACAACATAGCCCATGCCAGTCAGCGTTTTGACCACCTGTTTGAAATCAGCGCCACGGTTGCGCGTGACCAAACCGGATACATTTTCAAACGCAATAATCCGCGGGGCAAAGCCTGCGTGTACGGCTGTGCGCACCTTTTCGGCCCATGTTTGGAACACGCCACTGCGCGCGCCAGACAGGCCTAAACCTTTGCCTGCCAACGAAAAATCCTGACAGGGTGACGATGCCCAAAACAGATCAATAGACTGCTGTAATGATGTGTCGGGCAAGTCGGCGATGCTGCCTTCGAACAGGCCATCATCACCCCAATTTCCACGATAAACAGCGCATTTCATCGGGTCGTTGTCGTTGGCCAACACACAATTCCACGCGTCACCCAAGGCCGCATGCACCATGCCACCGCCGCAAAAAAATTCGGCGTATGTCGGAGGGGAAGAACGCGGCGCTATCATGTCTCTTGATACGAAAGCAGCCGCGCGCTGTCGATAATGAAAATCAGTTTGGCCGCTACTCTGCCGCAGCGATGGCTTCTGCGGCGCGTGTTTCTTTGTCGATCTGAGCTGCACGGGCTTCGACCTGTTCGACGATGTGCTCAACCATCGATGCGTTGTCTTGTTTGTGGCTTTGTTTGCCCGCCAAATAGACCATGCCGGACCCTGCCCCGCCGCCGGTGAATCCGACGTCTGTCATCAATGCCTCGCCCGGGCCATTCACCACGCATCCGATGATGCTCAGGGACATTGGCGTTTTGATGTGGGCCAGCCGGTCTTCGAGGGCTTCGACGGTTTTGATCACGTCAAACCCTTGGCGTGCACAACTAGGGCAGCTGATGATGTTGACGCCGCGGTGGCGCAATCCGAGGGACTTGAGGATCTCGTAGCCAACCTTCACCTCTTCGACCGGATCCGCAGACAGGGACACGCGGATGGTGTCGCCAATGCCGTTCCACAGCAGGTTGCCCATGCCAATCGCAGACTTGATCGTGCCAGACGTTAGCCCGCCGGCTTCGGTAATACCGAGGTGGATCGGCGCGTCTGTGGCGTCGGCCAATTGCTGGTATGCGGCGGCTGCCATAAACACGTCGGATGCTTTGCAACTGATTTTAAATTCATGGAAATCATTGTCTTGCAGCAATTTTATGTGGTCCAAACCGCTTTCGACCATCGCATCGGGGCATGGTTCACCGTATTTGTCCAACAGGTGTTTTTCCAAACTGCCGGCGTTCACACCAATGCGGATTGAACAGTTGTGATCGCGCGCGGCTTTGATCACTTCTTTGACCCGTTTTGCGTCGCCGATGTTGCCGGGATTGATCCGCAAACAGGCAGCCCCTGCTTCGGCCGCTTCGATCCCGCGTTTGTAATGGAAATGGATGTCGGCCACGATCGGAACCGGGCTTTCGGCGCAGATTTCCTTCATCGCTTTGGCCGATGCCTCATCCGGAACAGAGACGCGCACAATGTCGGCCCCCGCATCATAGGCGGCAATAATTTGCGCCAACGTGCCTTTGACATCGGTTGTCAGCGTGTTGGTCATTGTCTGCACTGTGATCGGCGCGTCGCCACCAACCGGCACATTGCCCACCATGATCTGGCGGCTTTTGCGACGGTAAATATTACGCCACGGACGGATGTGATTTAACGACATGGCTGGCCACCTTTGATCAAGTCTGTTGTCTACAAAAATAGACACCCCATGGCTGGGTCGCAACCGTGCAGGACAGAGTTTTTGTGCAGATGGTGATGATTATTCGGTCAGTTCGTGACGCAAGGCAGCGCTCTGAGCGGATCGAGCTCTTTTAGGTCGGCAACCATCTTGATCAAGACACTGTCGTCCTGAATTTTTACCGGCTCATAAAGTTCGGCCAGCGCCTGACGGTGCAGCGGTAAATTGGATGTGACACTGCCACGACCGCCAACTGGGCCATAACATCCGTCCGCCATCGCAAAGTAGATCGCGCCGCTTTCGCCTGTCCGCAGAACTGGTGGTTCTTCGGTTGCAGGGACGGTCCAGGTGTCGCCTTTGTTCATCACAGCTTCAAAGATTGTGCTGCCGTCCGCAGATTTCACGCGCACCCACGATGTGTAGGCGGCGATCATTTGCAATTCTGGTGCTGGACCTTCGACAACCTGTGGCACACCGATTGGGGCCGCGCCGTCGGGCGAAATGCCTGCGAAGGTCGGCGTATCAAGTGTTGGCGCGGTAAAGCTGCCAAAGGCGGAAGGATCAATGTTCGCAATCGGCGCATCACGTGGCACCAAAACCGGCACATCCAGCGCTTGAGGACGATACAAACGATCAAGTGCGTCGGCGCGCGGTTCGTTCATCACGCGCGGGGCGTCGGAATTCAGGTCAGCACGCGTGGCGCGCACGGCACTGTCGAGCGGATCAAGGTCGGCCATAACAACCGGCGTTTGATCAACGGGTGCGACCTGCACGCGCTGTACTTCTTGAAGGACGGAATAGCCGCCAAAACCGATTGCGCCAATCAGCGCCAACAAAACGGCCATTGATCCGATTGCGCCGGGTTCGACGCGTGACCAGATGGATTCGCCAGTGGGGACAAACGGTGTGTTCGGGGTCGCGAAAATATCAGCGCCCAAGCTGCGGCTAAGGCGTTCTTCGCGCGACGGTTTTTTAACAACTGAGGCTTCGGCAGACATGCCGTGTGCGACGGAAAACCCGCTTTCGGTGCAAAACGCATCAAAGGCGATGTCGGGATCCATGTTCAGATAACGCGCATAGGACCGCACGTAGCCGGCGATGAAACCGGGTGTGTCGAATGCTTCTGGATCGGAATTTTCGATGGCGGCAATGTAGCTGGCTTTGATACGAAGTTCGCGCTGTACGTCCAGCAGGCTTTTGCCCATGGTCGCACGTTCGCCGCGCATCATGTCACCTAGGCGCAACACAAAATCATCGAACCCTTTCGGGTCGATTTTCTTCTCAATGATCTTGGAGGATCTCCGCCCGATCATGCCCTGCCCCGTGCCTGTGTTATATTTCAAACCGTCCCAAACGATTCGAACTTTGTCTTTTCTTAAGGCTTACGTAACATAGCGCAACGTGAATTGCACCATTATCGCTTCTAAGCGGTTAATTCGGCACGATTCAGCGCACAATGAGACCACAGGTCGTCCATTGCTTTCACCAAGCCATCCAATTCACCAGATCCGTGCACAGGCGACGGGGTAAAGCGCAAACGCTCGGTCCCGCGGGGCACGGTTGGAAAGTTGATCGGCTGGACATAAATGCCGTGATCCTCAAGCAGTTTGTCGCTGAGAATTTGAGTGTGCACAGGGTTACCGACCATCACCGGCACGATGTGTGTGCCATGATCAATGATCGGCAGGCCAAGGCCCTTGAGGCGCATTTTCAGGATTTTCGCCTGTGTTTGCTGTTCGTCCCGCAGGTGCTGCGCGGTCTTCAAATGCCTGACAGACGCCGCCGCCCCCGCCGCCACAGCAGGTGGCAATGACGTGGTAAAGATAAAGCCCGGCGCGTAGGATCGGATCGCGTCGCACATTTTTTCAGAGGCCGCGATGTAGCCGCCCATGACGCCGTAAGCCTTAGCCAACGTGCCGTTGATGATATCAAGGCGGTGCATCAGGCCATCGCGTTCTGCGACGCCGGCGCCGCGTGGGCCGTACATGCCAACAGCGTGGACTTCGTCGATGTAAGTCAGCGCGCCAAATTCGTCCGCTACGTCACACATCGCTTCGATCGGAGCGACATCGCCGTCCATCGAATAAATCGATTCGAAAGCGATAAGCTTGGGCGCGGCAGGATCATCCGCAGCCATCAGTTCACGCAGATGGTCCACATCATTGTGCCGGAAAATACGTTTTGCACCCCCATTGCGGCGCACCCCTTCGATCATCGAGGCGTGGTTTAACGCGTCCGAATAAATGATCAGGCCGGGGAACAATTTTGGCAGCGTGCTCAGCGTCGCGTCATTGGCGATATAGGCAGAGGTGAACAGCAAGGCCGCCTCTTTGCCGTGCAAGTCCGACAGTTCGGATTCGAGGCGTTTGTGATAGACAGTTGTGCCAGAAATATTGCGTGTGCCACCGGAACCAGCGCCTGTGGCGTCTAACGCCTCGTGCATCGCTTCTAGGACAACAGGGTGTTGACCCATGCCCAGATAGTCGTTGCCGCACCACACTGTAATGTCTTGTTTTTCACCGTCGGGCCGCGTCCAGACCGCATGGGGGAATTGTCCCTTTTGGCGTTCGATATCGATAAAAGTCCGGTACCGGCCTTCTTCGTGCAAACGGCCAATCGCTTCGTCTAGCTTTGCGGTATAGTCCACGCGTCTCACTCCAAATTCGTCAAGCGTTTTAAAACAACACGCTCATGGTCTTAAATTAGAACGATTATAGGTTCAGTGCCAGTCGATCAATGCACATTTATGTGCGCACCTTGTCGCACTAAGCAACACTTTTTACGTGCATCGACACACATAGGCATCGCGATGTGGCTTTGGCACTGGACAGTGGCAGGCACGGGCGTAACCTGCGCGCAAACATTCAAACACTGTTCAAACACTGTTCAAAAACGGAGCCACCCCATGAGCCTTGATGCTGTTCTTGCCAAAATTGACGCCGACCTGCCACAAGCCACAGATCGTTTGCTGGATTTGCTGCGCATTCCGTCGATTTCCACCGATCCGGCGTTTGCCGAACACTGCCAGACAGCGGCGGACTGGCTGGTTGCTGATTTGCAAACCCTTGGCATCAAAGCAGAAAAACGCGAAACGCCTGGGCATCCGATGGTCATCGGGCATGTGGACGGACCTGTTGATGGCACAGGCCCGCACCTGCTGTTTTACGGGCATTACGACGTGCAACCGGTTGATCCGCTGAACCTGTGGGACAACGATCCGTTTGATCCCCAAGTCCAGGACACCGCCAAAGGGCGCGTTATTCGTGGACGTGGTTCTGCGGATGACAAAGGCCAGCTGATGACCTTTATCGAGGCCTGTCGCGCATGGATCGATGTGAACGGCACCCTGCCCTGCCGCATCACATTCTTTTTCGAGGGCGAGGAAGAATCCGGATCGCCAAGCCTTGTGCCGTTCATGCTGGAAAACGCAGAAGAGCTGAAATCAGACCTCGCGTTGATCTGTGACACCGGATTGTTCGAATCCAAAACGCCCGCGATCGTGACAATGTTGCGCGGCCTGCTGGGCGAAGAATTCACAATCCAAGGGCCAACATTGGACCTGCATTCCGGCATGTACGGCGGCATCGCGATGAACCCGATCCGCGTGATGGGCGGCGTGATTGCAGGGCTACATGACAAACACGGGCGCATCACGGTGCCGCATTTTTACGACGGTGTTGAGGATCTGTCAGACGAGCTGGAAGCGCAGTGGCAGGGCCTCGCTTTTGATCACGCGTCGTTTCTGGGGGATGTCGGCCTGTCAAAACCCGCAGGCGAACAGGACCGCACCCCGCTAGAAATGATCTGGTCGCGCCCAACCTGCGAAGTGAACGGCATTTGGGGCGGATACACTGGCGACGGGTTCAAAACCGTGTTGCCAAGCGAAGCACACGCAAAAATCAGCTTCCGCCTTGTCGGCGATCAAGACCCTGACGCAATCCGCGAAAATTTCCGCGCCTATGTTCAAGACATGCTGCCCGAAGACTGCACCGTTACATTCCACGATCATTCATCGGGACGCGCGTCTGTTACCGAAACCACCGACCCCGCGTTCGAAAAAGCCCGCGCGGCGTTGACCACAGAATGGGGCGTGCAAGCGGCCTATGTCGGGTGTGGTGGGTCGATCCCGATTGCGGGGCATTTCCAGAATATTCTGGGCACCACGCCAATGCTGATCGGCTTCGGCAAGGACGATGACGCACTACATTCGCCAAATGAAAAATACGACATGGAAAGCTTTCACCACGGCATCCGGTCATGGGCCCGCATTCTGGACGCGCTGACATAAGGCTGGGTTGAAACCCACCTTACGGCGGAAAAATGCCTGTGATGGGGCGCATGATGCGTGGATTTTCTACGCCCCCTTCACTGCGCCGTGACCAATAGTGAGCGCGCGTGACCTTTTCGCTAGCAGGCAAACGCGCTGCGTGCCAAAACTGTCCCAGACACATGGGCTTGATTGGTTAAGACCCGTAAGAGTGGAGTTAACCAGTGAGTTTACGAAAGAAAATCATCGACAGCGACCGGTACGCAAACATCATAACCGGCTTGACGTCGAGGTATTTACGCTTTGCCTACCGCACGTCTAAATGGCAGCGGTTGGGATTCGAGGCCATGGATGACGCCGTTAGAAATGGCGACACTGTGATCATGGTTATGTGGCATCAACGGCTGATTATGATCCCGTATATGTTTGATACATCGCTGGGAAAATGTTGCGGTCTGACGTCCTCCGCGCGCGCTGGGACCATGGTTGGTAAACTTATGCGCCGCTTTGGTGTTGATTTTGTTCCGATGGCCAGTCGCACGCGCCATGTCGCGTTGTCGCGCATTGTTCTGAAGCGTATGGAAAATGGCGATTCCCTTATCATTGCGGCGGATGGGTCACGTGGGCCTGCGCGCCAATCATCGACTGTGCCCGTGGTCTGGGGGCGCGTGTCTGGAAAACGGATATTTGCTGTTGGATATTCATCGCGGCGCGCAATCGAAATACCGACCTGGGATAAAACGATGATTCCCGCACCGTTTACGCGCGGTGTTTTGATGTGCCAGGAATGGACCCAAAAGGTCCCGCGCAATGGTTCTGAAGAAGACTACGAAGCGTTGCGATTGGACCTGCAAGCCTTGCTCGATGACGTGACAGATTCCTGCGATCAGACCATTGGGCGCACGCCATAGCGCGTTTACAATCGCGGGCTGGATCAATATCCCAATCCAACCCACCGGCGCATTAAATCAAACCGTTAAACCGCTCTGGCAGCAAATATTGCGTGCTATAATCAGGGCGATCAAAATGGTAAAATCCGGTTTCGCCGCGCGGTTTGAATGTGCGCTGCATCTTGCGACGCAAGGGGCGCATATCGAAACCGTCTTGCATCTCGAGTTTGGCAAATTCATCAAAGACATCGCGGTCTTCGCCCCGTGCTTCTGCAAACCAGTGCCGCCCGATTGACGCTTCTTTGACGCTGACATTCACCTCTTTGGTGACTTGATTGCGATGATCCATAACGCCGACATACGCAGGGAAATCGCAGAACTTCAGGTGCATCAGATACAAATGATCCGGCGTATGCAGTTTTTCATATTGGGTGAAATGCCCCCCCCGCGCGATTTTCACAGGGGCAGAAATGATGCAGGGTTTGGAATAATGCGGCGCAGGACGCACATGGCGACGCGGGCCCAAAATCGCGTCATCAATCACCTGATCTTCGATATCAATCCGGTGAATAACCTCAAGGCCGACGGGGGTGTAAACACGACCCTCTTGCGCGTCTTGCAAGAAATCCAGCAACGTGCCGCCGCCATCGGGATCAACAACAACCAATTCATCCACATCACCAACAATCACATGCCGGTAATAACGGCGTAAACCACCGGTAATGTTGTTTAAAAGCCCCCAGCGTTTCACATCGAAATTCTTGTGCGGATCACCGGGAATGCCAATAATATTGCAGCCCTCAGCCAGTTTTGCGACCTCGGCACCGCGCCCGTGGTTGATGATATAACAATTCTCGCGCCCGAACATTTCGCCGTAATGACGCAACCACGCCTTTAGAAAAAACGCATCATCGCGCACCATTGTAACCGCTGCTACTGTTTGCATATCGTCGTCCACCCGTTCGCTTTTGCGCCTGCCCGCGCTTTGTCTCGCACCCTAGCCGTTCCCCTGCTACAAGAGAATCGTTAATTTGCGCATCGGATCAACAGGAGCCCGACATGTTGCCTAATTCATTCGCAGCGTCAGGGTTTCACGCGACACCCGTTTTGCACGACATCGCGCGGTTTCACGTATTGGGCGAACGGTCCAGTGGGACCAACTTTGTCAAACGCCTGTTGGGGCGCAACACACCGCTAAAACCGACCGAGGCGTTGGGCTGGAAGCACGCCTTTATGCACATGCGCGCGGTGCCTGCGGATTTGGCTGTGGTCTGTGTGGTGCGCAGTGCCGACAGTTGGGTGCGATCGATGCACGCGAAACCGTGGCACACGACCCCTGCCCTGCAAGGCCTGAATTTTTCCGACTTCATCCGCGCTGATTGGGATACGATTGTTGATCGGCCCCGTTATTTTGATGATCTTGATCCGCAAACCTTGGGCCAACCTTTGCAGTATGATCGTGATCCGCTGACAGGGGCGCGGTTCGAAAATGTATTTGCTCTTCGCACGGCCAAATTGCGCAGCTTGATCACGATGCTGAACCGCGATTGCGCCTGTGTGTTGTTGCGGATGGAGGGGGCAACAGCCGCGCCTCAAGACACCCTAGGACAGATGCGCGCCAGCCTTGGCCTATCCCCGTCCACGGATGCGTTTCGGCCCGTGATCAAACGCTTGGGGTCAAAATTCAAAGCAGCGATTGATACGCGCCCGGACACTCCCGATCAGCTGTCCCCCGCCGACGTTCAGCACATGAAGGCCAGCTTGGATTTGGATATGGAATCGCAGTTGGGCTACGCCTACTAAAACCGTTCGCCAATGGCAGAGCAATCGCGCCATTATTTGCACACCAATGTCAGAAATAGAAAAAGGGCTGCTCATCCAAAGATGGGCAACCCTTTATTTACGCAGTGGCGCGGTTGACGGGGCTCGAACCCGCGACCTCCGGCGTGACAGGCCGGCACTCTAACCAGCTGAGCTACAACCGCCCGCTGCGTTTGGGTGTAATATGACCAGTGCCCGTCCCCGTCAAGCGGCCAAATGCACAAAACGTAAGTTTCTTTTGCCAAGGCGGAAAAGTTGGCAATTTACACTGAAAAAACAAAGAATTTTTAATCTGGTGGGGCGTGGTTTTTTTCAATTTTACAGCGCAGCCCCAACAAATTTATGCCGCCTGCCTGCCCGCATCAAAACTTTGGAATCTGTGGAACGACAAAGCCGCCAAACACCGCGCAACCTCGCGTTGATCGGGATGGATTCTGTCGATTGATCTGGAGGTTGCCGGTGGGGATATCGCCGCAGCGCAAAGCACTCTCGCTTGGAAAGCAGCTTTTGATCAACAGTCTGGTATCGGAAGAATGGTGGGTCGTGAGAGGCTCGAACTCCCGACATCTTCGGTGTAAACGAAGCGCTCTACCAACTGAGCTAACGACCCGATAGCGCGGTATTAGACAAACCTGTGAGGCGACGCAACCCTCAAATGAGACGTTTCTGCACACCATTTTTCAGATGATAAACAACGCCCTGTCCACCCGGCATGTCCGGCAAGCCCGGGATGCCCAATCCAAGGATCGTAGCGCGCAACATTCGCGAGGTGATTCCATGCGTCACAAGCACCGCTGGCCCCTTTAAGTCGGCCAGCAAATCCTTGCACCGCACCTCCAAAGCCGCAAAACCTTCCCCTCCCGGCGCGCGCTCGTATAGCTCAAGCGCGCCGTCAGGCGTTTCGGTAAATTCATCCCGCGCGGCTAGCGTTGAACGCACTTTACCCGACCACTCGCCAACCGCAATTTCGCGTAAACGATCCTCTGTACGAAGGAAACCAACCTGACGTGACACTGCGATTGCAGCGGTTTCGAACGCGCGACCTTGTGGACTGCACAGCACATCAAACCCCGTTAGATCAATAGCTTGCAATATTTCTGCCTGTCGCTGCGCTTGCCCTTTGCCTGCGTCGGTCAGTGGTGAATTTAAGGCCCCCTGCATGCGCCCCTCGGCGTTCCATTCAGTTTCGCCATGGCGCAAAATATATAATTCAGGAAAGGTCATCTAGGTCTGATCCAATTGTCAAAAGTCCGGTTTTGGGGTTCCACAAAAGCAAAAGCCGCCCCCGACGTGCGGGAACGGCTTTTGTATCACGGATATCAGGATTGTCGCGTTTATTCAGCGGCGTCCGGAACGGTATTCAATGCAGGTGCCGCATCAGCAGAGTCCGCATTGGCAGCTGTCGTCGCGGAGGACTGGCGGATTTTTGTAACCATGACGCGGCCATTTGGCATTTCCTTGACGCGACGAACGCGCAATTTGCCCATTGGTTGCAAGTTCAGTTCGCGGCTCTCGCCGATCGCTTCTCCCAGAACCGCAAGCACAGCCTCGACGACAGGTTTTGCGTCTTTCTTTTTGATGCCTGACCGTTCGACAACCAAATCGATCAATTCTTTTTTGCGCATCATCGGACCACTAATAACCGGCTGAGGCGAGTCGACGACAACCGGCGTTGCCGCGGTCGCAGGTACGGCTGCCTTTGTCGCGATTTTAGGAGCCGTTGTTGCCGAAGCCTTCTTTGTCGTTGTGGCTTTTTTGGTCGCTGTCTTTGCTTTTGTCGTGCTCATCTTTGCCTCATGGGTCACGCGGACATTTGTGTTGTCCGCTGTTTCTCGATTGGAAACAGTCTATGCAACTCTGGGTCAAATATCCAGCATTGGCTGACATTAGATGTATAGAATGAAGGATATTGTTGCTGTATTGTTGATAACTGGTCGAAAAATTAGCTCCTTTTTCGACATACCAAGGCAGCATCTGACAGCACTATCCCCTACCCTTGTCTGGTGATGGTCGCATTACCGCGACAACTCAGCGATGGCGGAATCAAAAAAAAGGCCGCCCAAATGATTGGGCGGCCTTTCCTAATTTTAGATCAAGGCAACACGCGTTAGTGTGCTGTCGCCACCGGTTGAATGCCAGTTGAGGCAGCAGCAGCTGCGGCGGCTGCTTCTTCTGCCGCTTCATCCCACTCGATCGGTTCAGGCTCTGAAACCAAAGCATGCTTTAACACTTCAGACACGTGCGAGACCGGAATAATTTTTAGCCCGGCTTTTACGTTGTCCGGAATTTCCGGCAGGTCTTTTTCGTTTTCTTCCGGGATCAGAACAGTTTTGATCCCACCACGAAGAGCCGCCAAAAGTTTTTCTTTCAGGCCACCAATCGGCATCGCATTGCCACGCAAGGAAACTTCGCCTGTCATCGCGATGTCTTTGCGCACTGGAATACCCGTCAGAACCGAAACGATCGAAGTGACCATCGCCAAGCCGGCAGATGGACCATCCTTTGGCGTCGCCCCGTCTGGCACGTGCACGTGAATATCGATTTTGTCGAATTTTGTCGGTTTCACCCCAATTTTGGGACTGATGGAACGCACATAGGACGATGCTGCGTCGATGGATTCCTTCATCACATCGCCGAGCTTACCAGTCGTTTTCATCCGCCCTTTTCCGGGCAAATTCAACGCTTCGATTTGCAGTAATTCACCGCCAACAGAGGTGTAGGCTAGGCCCGTCACAACGCCAATCTGGTCTTCTTTTTCGGCCAGACCGTAGCGGTATTTCGGCACCCCCAAGAATTCATCCAGATTGTCGGCAGACACAGTAACTGAATCCGCTTGTTTCTTGATGATTTTAGTCAGTGACTTACGCGCAGTTTTGGCGATCTCACGCTCAAGGTTCCGCACGCCCGCTTCGCGTGTGTAGTGGCGAATGATCGAGGTTAGCGCGTCGTCTTTCAGTTCAAACTCACCCTTTTTCAAGCCGTGGTTTTTGATCTGTTTGGCCACCAAATGCTGCTTTGCAATCTCGCGCTTTTCGTCCTCGGTGTAGCCCGCCAGTGGAATAATCTCCATCCGGTCAAGCAACGGACCAGGCATATTATAGCTGTTAGACGTGGTCAGAAACATCACGTTCGACAGGTCATATTCGACCTCAAGATAGTGATCCACGAATGTGCTGTTTTGCTCTGGATCAAGCACTTCAAGCATCGCTGACGCAGGATCACCACGGAAATCTTGACCCATCTTGTCGATTTCATCGAGCAAGATCAGTGGGTTCGTGGTTTTCGCCTTTTTCAGCGCCTGAATGATCTTACCCGGCATCGACCCGATGTACGTGCGACGGTGACCGCGAATTTCGGACTCGTCACGCACGCCACCCAGTGAAATACGAATAAATTCGCGCCCTGTCGCCTTGGCCACGGATTTCCCCAACGATGTTTTACCAACACCCGGAGGGCCAACCAAACACATGATCGGACCTTTGATTTTGGTCGAACGTTGCTGCACCGCAAGATATTCAACGATCCGTTCTTTGACTTTATCCAAGCCATAGTGATCGTCGTTCAGGATTTTTTCGGCGCGACCGAGGTCTTTTTTCACACGGGATTTAACGCCCCATGGAACGCCTAAAATCCAATCTAAATAGTTGCGCACAACAGTCGCTTCGGCAGACATCGGCGACATGTTTTTCAGTTTCTTGATCTCGGCGTCCACCTTTTCACGGGCTTCTTTGCTCAACTTGGTGTCAGCGATTTTCGCCTCAAGTTCCTCGATCTCATTTTTGCCGTCTTCGCCGTCACCCAATTCTTGTTGGATCGCTTTCATCTGTTCGTTCAGATAATATTCACGCTGGGTGCGTTCCATCTGGGTTTTGACGCGGGTTTTGATCTTTTTCTCGACTTGGAGAACAGACATTTCGCCCTGCATCAGGCCGTAGACTTTTTCAAGACGTTCGGAAATCGACAGCGTTTCCAGCAGGTCCTGTTTTTGTTCAACTTCAATGCCCAAATGGCCCGCGACCAGATCTGCGAGCTTCGCAGGCTCAGTCGATTCACCAACAGCCGTCAGCGCCTCTTCGGGGATGTTTTTCTTGACCTTGGAATAGCGTTCGAATTCGTCGCCAACCGTGCGCAACAGCGCCTCTGTGGTGGCAACGTCGCCCGGCATTTCGGTCAGATATTCGGCGCGCGCTTCGAAAAAGCTATCGTTTTCAAGGTATTCCGTGATGCGCACACGCGCCTGGCCTTCGACCAATACTTTGACCGTGCCATCGGGCAGCTTTAGCAATTGCAGTACATTTGCCAGCACGCCAGCTTTGTAAATGCCGTCGCTTTGTGGGTCGTCCTCGGACGGGTCCATCTGGCTCGACAGAAGGATCTGTTTGTCATCTGCCATCACTTCTTCGAGCGCACGAACCGATTTGTCGCGACCGACAAACAACGGCACAATCATGTGCGGGAAGACCACGATATCGCGCAGCGGCAATACGGGGTATGATGCGTTTAATGGCTCTTGCATGCTCTTTTCCTTAGTTTGGCAAGACAGCGCGGTCCCTTATTAGGCAACTCTGGTCTGTCTCCTGCGTCTGGAGTTAACAAATTGTTATCTTGCCTGCCTGTTTCAAGTCCTAGAATGGCCTTCTGGCGCGGTGGGTGCAATGCTGACTGCCCCAATTGGGCTGATTAATTTCAGAAAACCGTTAAGATTTTTCTTGCGCCCTGCGACTTGTTACCAAAAATGGCCCCGCGACTTCGACCAAAGCGGCCGAGACAATCAATGTGGTGCCAATTGCCTCGCGTAGACCAAAGGTTTCGTCGGTTAGCACGGCAGCTGAAATAACGGCCACGACGACTTCGCTCATCAATAGCAGCCCGACACGCCCCGGCGTCAGGTAAGCACATGGCCAGATTGTCAAAAAGAACATCGGCAGGGTCAAAACGGCAATGATCAGCAGCATCATCCACGACGTTTTTAGCGCAGTGATATCCGGCGTTTTGCCCATCAGATCGCCGCCCAGCGCAATCATCAGCGCGGTCACAATCAGGCCGCCAACGATAAAAGCAATCATTTGATCTATTGGGGCGACACGCTGCAATCGGTACAGTTGCAAGCTGCCCAAAGACCAGGCCATTCCGGACAACAGCGCCATCCAGTCGCCGATGCCTTGAGGGCGCGGAAATGCGCCGTTCGGGGACAGCACAACGATCAAGCCGCCCAAGCCCAAAATCAGCGCAACGATGCGAAACCATGTTAGCCGTTCGCCCAAAAACACGAGGCCCAACAGCGTGCCCCACACCGGCGCGAGGTAGAACAGCAAGATGACCCGAATGACGTCGGTGAAATAGATGCTGGTGGCATAAAGGCTTAACGCCGTTCCGGTCAAAGCGCCGCATATCAGCAGCGCCAAACCACCCGCCCACAGGCTGCGCGCACGCATCACAATGACCGGTAACATGATCAGCGTGCAGATGGCGTAGATCGAAAAACCAGACCACGCGGCCTGAAACCCGGCCTCGCCCAACATGCGCAGCGGGATCCAGAACAGGCCCCAAATTACACCGCCGATGACCAGCCAAACAGAAGGGGCCAGTGTTGACCTCACAGCGGTTCGATATCGCCCATGGCGCGGCCGGAATGGAAATCAGATTGCCACTGGGTGAATCTGCCTGCTGCGATCGCGTGGCGCATACCGTCCATAATGTCTTGGAAATACTGTAGGTTATGCCATGTCAGCAGCATGCCCGAGATCATCTCGTTGCTGCGGAACACGTGGTGCAAATAGGCGCGGCTGTATTTTGAACAGGCCGGGCATTTGCAGTTTTCATCCAAAGGACGCGGATCATCGGCATGGCGCGCGTTCTTGATATTAACGACACCGGTGCGCGTGAAAACCTGCCCTGTGCGCCCGGATCGTGACGGCAAAACGCAATCCATCATATCAATTCCACGCGCAACCGCGCCAACGATATCATCCGGTTTGCCGACGCCCATCAGGTAACGCGGTTTATCGACGGGCAGCATATCTGGCGCGAAATCCAAGACGTCAAACATTGCGCCCTGCCCTTCACCCACAGCCAGACCACCAACCGCATACCCATCAAAACCGATGTCGACCAAGGCGGCGGCACTTTCTTCGCGGAAATCCTGTTCCAGACCCCCTTGTTGAATACCAAACAGCGCATGACCGGGGCGATCCCCAAAGGCATCACGCGACCGCTGGGCCCAGCGCATCGACATACGCATGCTATCTACAATCCGCGCACGGTCGGCAGGCAGCGCCGGACATTCATCAAAACACATCACAATATCAGAGCCGAGCAGCGCCTGAATTTCCATCGAGCGTTCTGGCGTGATCTCGTGTTTTGACCCATCAATGTGCGATTTGAACGTCACACCTTTTTCGGTCAGATTGCGCAACCCCGCGAGGCTCATCACTTGAAAGCCACCACTGTCCGTCAGGATCGGGCGATCCCAGTTCATGAATTTATGCAGGCCACCCAGACGATCAATGCGTTCCGCCGTCGGGCGCAGCATCAAATGATAGGTGTTGCCCAGCAAAATGTCGGCCCCTGTGGACGCGACGCTTTCGGGCATCATCGCCTTAACAGTGGCGGCCGTGCCCACGGGCATAAAGGCAGGTGTGCGAATATCACCGCGCGGGGTTTTGATCACGCCAGTGCGGGCTTTGCCATCTGTGGCATGCAGGTCATATGTTATCTTGTTCATGGCCCCCATGTGGCGCAAAATGCCCAGCGGCTCAAGCCTTGATAGATGTCTGCCAGCTTGCGCCTACATCTTGTATTTCGGGCCAAAATCCCCATATATGTTGCTGAATTATCAAAGGAACTGCCCTATGCCGTACGAAGAGATCGCGCTAAATCTACTGCAACAAAACATCGTTTATATTCTGCTGGCGCTGCTGTTTGTCGTGCTGGTGTTCAAGTCGGTGCGCATTGTGTCGCAATCCGAACAGCATGTGATTGAACGCTTTGGGCGTCTGCATTCGGTGCTTGGACCTGGCATTAACATGATTGTGCCGTTTCTGGATCGGGTTGCGCATAAAATATCGATCCTCGAGCGCCAGTTGCCCACTGCGACCCAAGACGCAATTACCCGCGACAACGTCTTGGTGCAGGTCGACACATCGGTGTTTTACCGCATCATCAAACCGGAAAAGACCGTGTACCGTATTCGTGACGTAGATGGCGCGATTTCGACCACTGTCGCTGGTATTGTGCGTGCTGAAATCGGCAAGATGGATTTGGACGAAGTACAGGCAAACCGGTCTTCGGTGATTGATACGATTAAAAATTCGGTCGAAAGCGCTGTGGATGACTGGGGGATCGAAGTGACCCGCGCCGAAATTCTGGACGTTAATCTGGATCAGGCCACACGTAACGCCATGATGCAGCAGCTAAATGCCGAACGGGCGCGCCGTGCCCAAGTAACCGAAGCCGAAGGGTCAAAGCGCGCCGTCGAACTGGCCGCTGATGCGGAGCTGTACGCATCCGAACAAACCGCAAAAGCCCGCCGCATTCTGGCCGACGCCGAAGCCTACGCCACGCAAATGGTTGCCGTTGCGATCAACGAAAACGGTTTAGAAGCCGCGCAGTACCAGATTGCCCTAAAACAAGTCGAGGCCCTGAACACGATGGGCAGTGGCGCTGGCAGTCAGACAATTGTTGTTCCAGCCCAAGCGCTTGATGCGTTTGGCGATGCGTTCAAACTGTTGACGGGGCGCAAGTGATGGACACGCTGGTTTCAATCTGGTGGGTCTGGCTGGCGGCGGCCCTCGGGCTTGCCGTTCTCGAGGTCTTGGTGCCCGGATTTATCTTTTTGGGCTTTGCCATCGGTGCAGTGATCATGACGGTCATTGTCGCCTTGTTCCCCACGGCCATGATCGCCCCACTAGCGATTGCCGTGTTCACCGGCCTGTCACTGGCATCATGGATCGCGCTGCGGGTCATTTTCCGCAAGCAAAGCAGTGGGGCGCGCCGCGTCACGCACGACATAAACGACTGACCTTGATTGCGGTCCAACATCGCGGCACACTTCTAGCAACCGACCTTAGGAAAGTGCCGCGATGAACCAGCTCGCAACCCCCTCGCTTGTGAACACCACAGACACAGATGGCGTGCGCACCCTGACCATGGGGGCCGCCCCTGCGCATCCGCTGTCCTTGCCGATGATCACCGCGATCCACGCGGCCTTACACGCCGCCGCGACAGACACAGGCGTCAATGTGGTGATCCTGTCAGGGCCAGGTCACATTTTTTGCGCCGGTCACGATCTGAAAGAAATCAATCGCCACCGTGACACGCCCGACAACGGCGAAGCGTTCCTGCACGACCTATTCACGGCCTGCGGTGACATGATGCAAACCCTTGCCGCCTTTCCCAAACCCACGATCGCAATGGTTGACGGCATCGCCACTGCTGCGGGTTTGCAAATGATGGCGTCCTGCGATCTGGTCTTTGCCAGCCCGCGCGCGCAATTTTGTCTGCCCGGTGTGAACAACGGCGGCTTTTGCACCACGCCTGCGGTGGGTGTGTCGCGCAGTGTGGGTCAAAAACACCTGATGGAATTGCTGCTGTCGGGCGAAAACAAATCCGCCGATTGGGGGCTGAATGCAGGGCTGGTCAATCGTGTGATCCCATCCCAAACGCTAGGTCAAGAGACGCTGGACTTTGCCACAAACCTAGCGCGTCGCAACGCAGGCCCGATCAGCGCAGGCAAAGCCGCAGTGCAGGCCCAACAGGATTTACCGCTTGATCAGGCCTACGCGCTGGCAACCCCGATTATGGTTGGTCATTTCCTTGATCCCGGGCGCCTTGCTGCTGAAAAAAACAGCAAGTTCAAAGGTTAACGCCCCTTCCGGTTGTGAGCCCCGAAAAGCCCTGATAGCCTGAGCCTTCACTTGAGGGAGACATGCACATGGATAATCTGAATTTCGGCTGGGAAGAATGGATCGCACTGCCCGGTCTTGGCCTTCCTGCGCTCAAAGCCAAGATCGACACCGGTGCGCGGACCTCTGCGTTGCATGCCCACGACATCGAAGTGTTCGGATCCGAAGCCAAACCAAAGGTGCGGTTTTTGGTGCATCCCATTGCCAACAACGATCAGGTCACCATCACCTGTTCCGCTGATATTGTGGACCGCCGCGAGGTCACGTCGTCAAACGGTGAATCCGAATTGCGCTATGTGATCGAAGTCGATTTGCACGTCGCCGGCCAAAACTGGCCTATCGAAGTCACGCTGACCAATCGCGCAGGCATGAACAGCCGGATGTTGCTGGGCCGCCAAGCATTGCAAGACCACATTTCGATCACCGCGACGGAAAAACGGCTGCAACCTGACCTTAGTTACGATGTGTATCATTCCGCCGACATGCGCAAAACTGCCCCCAAACGCGCATTGCGGATTGCGGTTTTAAGCCGCGAAAACAACTATTCCACCCAGCGTCTGGTTGATGTGGGCGAAGCACGCGGTCACGTGGTCGAAGTCATCGACACCACGCGCTGCTACATGGCGATCAACGCGATGTCCCCCGAGGTGCATTATGACGGCAAACGCCTGCCCCGCTATGACGCTGTGGTGCCGCGCATCGGCGCGTCGGTCACGACCTATGGCTGCGCGGTCATCCGGCAGTTTGAAACCATCGGCACCTATTGTGTGAACGGATCGGCGGGCATCACCGCGTCGCGCGATAAATTGCACGCGCATCAGGTGCTTGCGTCCAAACGCATCGGCATGCCGACAACTGCATTCGCCGCCTCCCCCAAGGACACGGGCAACTTGATGGGTTTGGTGGGCACCGCGCCGATGATCGTAAAGCTGCTGGAATCCACCCAAGGCAAAGGCGTCGTGCTGGCAGAAACCAAAAAAGCCGCTGAATCAGTCATCGATGCGTTCCGTGGCCTGCGCGCGAACTTCCTTGTTCAGGATTTTGTCAAAGAGGCCGCAGGCGAAGACATTCGGTGTTTGGTTGTGGGTGGCAAAGTTGTCGCGGCAATGAAACGCACAGGGGCGGACGGTGATTTCCGATCAAACCTGCACCGTGGTGGATCAGCCAAAGTTGTGCGGATTTCAAAAGAAGAACGCGACACTGCCTTAAAAGCCGCGCGCGCGTTTAATCTGGGCAAAGCTGGCGTTGATTTGCTGCGCTCTGAAACCGGACCAAAGGTTCTTGAAGTCAATTCATCCCCCGGGTTTGAAGGCATCGAAAAGGCATCCGGCAAGGACATCGTCGGCATGATCTATGACATGATCGAAGAACGCGTGCGCCCGCAACCTGCCCGAAAACGCAAAACCTGAGCATCAGCGCACAGGCCTTTCACACCACAGTTTGCGCGCGGCCTCTGGACGAGTGCCCGTGCAAACCCTATATAAATACTCAGGAAACGTCATCAGACGAACAAAGCCGGAGCGACTATGTCCAACGAAATGCTAGAAGGCGCGCCATTGATCGTGCCCTCAACCACAGATCACCCGATGTACGACGCTGTCGTAGAGGCGTGCCGTTCGGTCTATGACCCTGAAATCCCAGTAAATATTTACGAACTGGGTTTGATTTACACCATCGACATCAATGCCGAAAACGAGGTCAAAGTTTTGATGTCGCTGACGGCCCCCGGCTGCCCAGTTGCGGGTGAAATGCCAGGGTGGGTCGCGGACGCGGTTGAACCCCTGCCCGGCATCAAAACCGTCGATGTGGAACTGGTTTGGGAACCGCCGTGGGGCATGGACATGATGTCTGACGAGGCGCGCCTTGAACTGGGCTTTATGTAGCGACCGCTTGTGATGGGGCGCACGCGTCCCTAACTACCACCAAAGGAGTCACGCGATGTTTTCCATACCCGGCAAAAACGCCGTTTCCATCACGCCAAAAGCGGCTGCGCAAATTGCCAAACTTATGGCGTCAGGCGGGCACAATGGCCTGCGTATCGGCGTCAAAAAAGGCGGCTGTGCAGGCATGGAATACACCATGGATTATGTTGCTGATCGTGACCCCAATGACGAAGTTGTGGAACAAGACGGTGCCTGCATTTTGATCGCCCCAATGGCGCAAATGTTCCTGTTTGGCACCGAAATCGACTATGAAACATCGCTGCTTGAATCCGGTTTTAAATTCAAAAACCCCAACGTGACCGAAGCCTGCGGGTGCGGTGAATCGATTAAATTCGACGGCATGTAATGGCACTCACAGACGAAGAAATCGGTTTTGTCACTGATCTATTTGCCGATTTGGGGTCTACCACGCGCAAAATGTTTGGCGGTCTGGGTATTTATCTGGACGGCGTGATCTTTGGGTTGATGCGCAGTGATGGTGCATTACTGCTAAAAGGTGCGGGCGACATGGCCAAAACCTTTGATGCGGAAAACTGGGTGCGGTGGACCTATCAGCGTAAAAACGGCGCACAAAGCGCGATTTCCTACTGGGAAATGCCTGACGATTTACGCGACGATCCGGACGCGGCCTGCACATGGGCCCGTCGCGCGATCTCGCAATTGTAGGCGGCGCAATTCATTGCCCGCTTTGCCGCCAAGTGGTACGAGCGTTAAAATTTGAAAAATCGGGGATCAGCAATGCGGCGTAAACTTGCAGCAGGCAATTGGAAAATGAACGGCTCGAATGCGGCGTTGGCAGAACTGTCTGCCTTAACCGCCGTCGCGGGTTGCACCGCTGTCATTTGCCCCCCTGCGCCATTGTTATTTCGCGCGGCTGAAATCGGCGCGGCAAACGGCGTTAGCATCGGGGCGCAAGACTGCCATTCACAGGCCAGCGGCGCATTTACCGGCGACATTTCTGCGCACATGATCGCGGACGCGGGTGCAAAATACGTCATCGTTGGCCATTCGGAACGGCGCGACGCCTGCGGTGAACGCAACGATGATGTGCGCGCCAAGGCCGAAGCCGTGTGGACCGCAGGCCTAACCGCGATTTTGTGCATCGGCGAAAGCCTAGAGGTGCGCGAGGCCGGCAACACGCTGGACATCATCGGCGGACAATTGTCAGGATCGGTGCCAGACGGGGCGACTGCGGACACCACCGTTATCGCCTACGAACCGATTTGGGCCATTGGCACAGGCAAGGTCCCCACCTTGGATCAAATTATCGAAGTGCATGATTTCATCCGCGCGGAATTGTCGAACCGTTTTGGCGCAGACACCGCAAACGCCATGTCGCTGCTGTACGGCGGATCGGTCAAAGCAAACAACGCAGCCGAGATTTTTCGCGCTGAAAATGTCGATGGGGCCTTGGTTGGTGGTGCAAGTCTAAAGGCCGCTGATTTCAACCCGATCATTGCCGCCCTCGCCGCATCCTGACCCTAGCCTGATACAAAAAATCCAGCCCCCGAAGGGACTGGATATCGTTGTGTTTATGCGACCTGCCCTATCTGGGTCAGTTCGTTATAATCTCGGGTCCCATCACCGCATTCGGGATATAGGTCGAGATGACCGGAATGTACGTAACCATAATCAGGAACACGAACAGCACGGCCAGGAATGGCAACGCCGCCTTGACCACCGACATCATCGGCATGCCCGCCACGCCTGATGTGACAAACAGGTTCAAGCCAACTGGCGGTGTGATCATCCCGATTTCCATGTTGACCACCATGATGATCCCCAAATGGATCGGATCGATCCCCAGTTCGATCGCGATAGGGAACACAAGTGGCGCGACAATCACCAACAAACCAGACGGTTCCATGAACTGACCACCGATCAACAAGATCACGTTGACGATAATCAGGAACACCACGGGGCCAAATCCGGCGTTCAACATCGCGCTAGAAATTTGCTGCGGAATTTGTTCGTCGGTCAGCACGTGTTTCAGGATCAGCGCGTTGGCGATGATGAACATCAACGTCACAGTCAGCTTTCCCGCCTCGAACAACGCATCACGCACATCACGGTGAAAGAACGCAGTAATCAAGGCCTGTGGCTTTTGCAGTAGGGTCAGGTTCGCCTGCCCTTCAGGACGGCTTAGCGGGCCCATATCACGGTAGACAAACACCGCGACTAGGAACGCATAGACAGATGCAACTGCGGCGGCTTCGGTCGGGGTAAACAGCGCTTTGGTCAATCCGGGAATGCCGTAAATCCCAACCATGATGATCACGATCAACATCAGCCCCCAGAACGCATCGCCAAAGCTGCGCGCCATTTCACCCCACCCCTGCCATTCACCGGCTGGCATCTTTTTGATCCGCGCCATGATGTAGATGGTGATCATCAGCATCGCACCTGCCATCAGACCCGGAATAATACCGGCCAAAAACATACGCCCCACAGACACATCCGTGGCAGAGGCATAAACCACCATCACGATGCTAGGCGGGATCAGGATGCCAAGTGTGCCCGCAACTGCGATCACGCCTGCCGCGAATTCTTTGGTATAACCCGCTTGCGTCATCGCCGCGATCACGATCGATCCGATGGCAACAACAGTGGCCGGCGACGACCCTGAAAGGGCCGCAAAGATCATGCACGCAAACACGCCCGCAATCGCCAACCCACCGCGAAAATGCCCAACGCAAGCGATTGAAAACCGGATGATCCGCCTGGCCACGCCGCCCGTCGACATGAACGTCGAAGCAAGGATGAAAAACGGGATCGCAAGCAGCGTATAGTGCCCCGCCATCGCCTGAAACAAGGTCTGCGCAATGGACGCCAGCGACGTATCGCTCAGCACCAGTAAAAAGATAATCGACGACATGCCAAGGGACACAGCGATCGGCACACCGATCAGCATCAGGCCCACGACCATGGTAAAAAGAATTGCAACTTCCATGGGTTAGGTTCCTTGGTTCATGTGTTTGACAGCTTCGACATCGTCTTCGGCCTCGTGACTGACGATCAGGCTGGTGGTCTCGCCTTTGATCAAACGCAACGTGGCCTGAACAAAACGGAACAACAGCAAACCGACGCCAATGGGCAGGATCGCATAAGGAATAAAGCGCGGAATTTTCTCGTATTCTTCGCCCTCGTTCATGATCGGTTCGATCCAACGCAGCCATTCAGGCAACGGAATATCGATCACCTCGTACCACCCGCGATAAGATGAACGTTTCATGTCTTCGAACCCTGTCGGGAACCAGCGACCCGTGGTTTGTGGCAGGTTGGCAAAGTTCGCCCAGTAATCCCACGCGCCTTTGAAAACCAGAAACGCATAGGCGATACAAACGGCCGCGGCCAGCAATGCGAACACGCGGCGCTTTGATGGCGAAAACAGGTTAATGACGGCATCAACGCCAAGGTGCGCCGTGACTTTTACCGCGTAAGACATGCCAAACAACACCAGCCACGCGAACAGAAATGTAACCATTTCCAAGCCCCAGATCAGGCCGGTGCCAAACCCGTAGCGCAGCACAACATTGATGAAAGTGATAAGGGTCATAGCCCCCAACAGCAGCGCGATCACGGTCTCTTCGAACTCGTGTACAAAGCGCGCCAGCGCCGTCTTGGGTTCATAGCGTTGTGCCACGGACCTGCCCTCCCCAGAGAATTTCGATAAATTGGAAAACCGCACCCGACCCGTCAAAATACCGGTCGGGTGCGCGGGAATTAACCCTTAGTGCTTGGCATTGATCGCTTGTGCGGCGTCAATATTTTCTTGGCCAACATCGCCAACAAATTCTTCCCAAACGGGTTTCATTGTGGACACCCAAACAGCGCGCTGTTCATCCGTCAACTGGCGCACAACGCCGCCTGCATCGATGATTGCCTGCTTGTTTGTCGCGTTCACAGAAGACGATTCACCGTTACGCGCGGTGGTCACTTCTTCGATGATTGTGGCCAATTGCGTGCGCACATCGTCTGGCAGGCTGTCCCAAAAATCAGTCGAGGTCACCAGCAAATAGTCGATGATGCCGTGATCGGTTTCGGTCACACCGTCTTGAACTTCAAAGAACTTTTTGCCGTAAATGTTGGACCAGGTGTTTTCTTGTCCATCCACAACGCCGGTTTGCAACGCGCCGTATACTTCGGAAAACGCCATCGGCTGCGGGGATGCACCCATCGCGGCCATTTGCGCCTTAAGCACGTCGGAATTCTGCACGCGGAACTTCAGACCGTTTGCATCAGATGGGACGTTCAGCGGAACGTTTGCAGACATTTGTTTCATGCCATTGTGCCAGAACGCAACGCCCAACAGGCCGCGACGCGTCATGGATTCTTTCATCGCCTGACCGGTTTCAGAGTTCTGGAATTCGTCCACAGCGTTAATGTTTTTGAACATGAACGGTAGATCGAAAATGCGGAATTTCTTGGTGAACTGTTCGAATTTTGACAGCGACGGGGCCGCCAATTGAACGTCGCCTTGCAGCAATGCCTCAAGAACCTGATCATCGTTATACAGGGTCGAGTTCGGGAATACTTCGAGGCAGGCTTTGCCGTTCATTTCGTCGTTCACGCGCTGTTCAAGCAAGGTGGCAGCGATGCCTTTAGGGTGCTTGTCAGTGTTGGTGACGTGGCTGAATTTGATGACGATTTCGCCGTCATCACAAGCAGCAGCAACGGCGCCTGCACTTACGGACATGGTCAGGGCCACAGCAGCAGCGGTAAAAAATTTCATAAGATGTCTCCTCCCAGAGTTTTCATGAGGTCGTGCGCAGCCGAAATCGGCTTGCATCCAAGACATTGGACAGGAATTGGACGCGTGCGGCAACGAATTGCTGGGGACGCGCTGTGTTTGATAAAAAGTGTATTAAAATTATTGTGTTACGGGAAATTACCAAAAACCCCGGCTGGTCAATCACGGGTTCGTGTGCGGATTTCCGCACAACCCACATCGCCAATGTGCGGGAATCCGCACAGGCTACCGGCGGAAATCCTCTGGCCGAATCCCGTAACGGGCCAGCTTGTCGTAAAAGGTTTTGCGCGGCAACTTTAACGCCTCTGCGGCCTCGATTGCGCGCCCGTTGTGACGCCCCAACGCCGCCATAAGCAGCGATTTTTCGACGCGCGCCAACTGTTCTGCCAGCCCCAATTCCGCCGCTTGCGTCACGTCTTCGGGCATGCCCAACACAAACCGCATCGCCGCACTCATCAACGATCGCGCATTTCCGGGCCAGTCTTGGGTCATCAAAGACGCGGCAAACTCGGGTTTTACTTCAGGTGTGGCCAGCCCCGCCTGTTCGCTTGCCAGTGCGACGTAGTGGCGAAACAGAACCGGAATATCATCAGGGCGTTCGGCCAACGACGGAATGCGCACAGGCATCACATCCAGGCGATAAAACAAGTCAGCGTTCATTTGCCCTGCGCTGACTGCTGCTTTTAAATCACCTGTGCTGCCCGCAAATACCCGCGTCGGCGCACCACGTTCCAACACTTCGATGAGCGACAATTGCGTGTCGGCGGGCAGTTGCGTGACCTCGTCAATGAACAAACACCCTGTCGATGCTTCGTCCAGTGCAGTGGTTAATGCGGCGGGCGTCATGCCTGATCCTGCGCGTTTCACAAATGGCGCTTTTGAGCGCACCGAACTGAGGTGGATCACCTCGGCGACCTTGGAAATTCCTGTGCCCGGTGCCCCTGTGATCAAAACCTCGGCGTCCAATTGTGCGACACGCCGCACACGCGTGCGTAGGTTGTCAGACAGTTCGGATTGCCCAAACAACATGCGCGCCGCAGGGTCACCGGTTTCCACCAAATGCTTGAGCCTACGGTTTTCCAACACCAGCCTACGGGTTTTGAGCGCTTGCTGAAGAACAGCAAGCAAGTCACTGGGGGCACAGGGTTTTTCCAAAAATCCAAATGCGCCTTGCCCCATTGCCTGAACCGCCATCGGGATGTCACCTTCGCCTGTCAGCAAGATCACTGGCAGGTCTGGGTCCTGTGCTTTGGCGTAGTCCAGCAGGTGAAATCCATCACGACCGGGCATGCGAATATCCGACAAAATCACCCCGTCAAAATCAGCGGTGATGCGGTCCTTGGCGGCCACAAACGAACTTGCGGTGATCGCCTCAAGGTCTGCCAATTCAAGGGTTTGGGCCACGGCATCGCGCACGGCGGCATCGTCATCGACCAACAGAACTTGGTTACTCACGTCGCGCGATCCTCATTCCAGCGTTCCAATTGTACGGTGAATACGGCGCCGCCTTCTGCATTAGCACCCCGAATTTCACCGCCAAAGCTTTGGACAATCCCGTACGAAATCGACAGGCCAAGGCCCATGCCCTCGGATGCGCCGACCTCTTTTGTGGTGTAAAACGGATCAAATACTTTGTCCGGCATATCAATGCCGGGGCCGGTATCACGCAGGCTGACCACCAGAAATTCGCCCTCTTGAATGGTGATAAAAATCGATTTTTCAGGGCTTTGCGCCATCGCGTCAACAGCATTTGAAATCAGATTGACGAACACTTGGCTCAGCCGCACCTCGCCGCCGCGCACCCAAATCGCATGATCGGCGCGCGTGTAATGCAGGCGCACACCGGCCTGATCCATGCCCGATTGCATCAGTTCAATTGCGCTGTCCAAAACCGTGACCAGATCGATGCGCGACAACGGTTCGCTTTCTTGTTTTGCAAAGGCCCGCAGGTTTTTGATGATCCGCCCCATGCGGCGCGCCAGATCCGAAATCCGGATCAGATTTTCACCTGCGCGCTCGGGTTTGCCACGTTCCATAAACTGCGCGCCGTTCTCTGCAAAAGACCGGATGGCCATCAGCGGCTGGTTCAATTCGTGACTGATTCCCGCGCTCATCTGTCCCAACGCGCTAAGTTTACCGGCCTGAACCAGATCGGCCTGTGCGCGCGCCAAAGCAGCTTGCGCATCCTCGCGTTCTTTGGCCTCGCGGCGCAATTGCCTGTTGGTGTGTTCCAATTCTGCGGTGCGCGCGGCCACGTTTGCCTCGAGCTTGGCATTCACCTCGGACAAGGTGCGCCGGCGTTCAGTTGCCAGAAACAACAGTGCGCCAAATGCAAGGCAAAGCGCGGCAACTGCGGCCGCTTGCAAACCTGCCAAACGACGCGCGGGGCGCACATCCATCAACACCTCGCCTGTGAAACCAATGACCGGCAATTCACGTGTAATATGCAACGCATTTTGTGGCAAATACGGGCCCCACCCTAGTTGCCAGACCTCGAAACGACCTTGGAAATAACTATCGAAATCAGGCGCTTGACCAACAGGTGGCACAAGACCCGCCTGCCCTACGGGTCTGCGCCAAAACACCAGTTCAGACCGGCTGGAAATGAACACTTCACCCATTTGATCTGTGAAAAATACGGCCGGATTACTGCCGACCCAATCCCATTCGATACCTGCAATGTCGGCGGCGACAACAACCGCGCCAATCACCCGGCTTTGCCCGTCAAACACCGGTGCTGCATAGTAAAACGCGCGGGTATTCAACGGCTGGCTTAGCCCGTGTGCCCATCCCAATGCCCCCTGCATCGCGCGGCGCACGTAGGCGGTGTTTCCCAAATCTGCGCCCGCGTCGCTGCGTGCGGCCTGCACGACGCGCCCTTTGCGGTCGACCAACATCACATCTAAGGCGGCGGTTTTATCCGCGATTTCAACCAATAACATTTTAGCGGAGGCCGCGTTTTGGCCGCGCACTGCAACCGCGACTTCGGGCCGATCGGCGGTAAGGACAGCCAATTCGCGGTAGCGCTGTAGTTGGCCAGTCAATCGGTCACTGGCCAGCGCCAAATCGACCGCCCCTTGGCGTGCCAATTGGGTTAACGCCTGCACGTAGCCATAGCGCCAAACGCCGCCTGAAACGGCAACAACCAGCGCTAAAAACGCGCAAACAATTGCCAATCTGTTGAAAATTCCGCGCCCCATGAGGTCATCTTAACAAACTGTGCCTTGCAAATACCAGCGCCCATACGCATTGCTGCATGCCATGAAACACCTGTCCCAATCCCCGTCTGATCCTGAATTTGTGCAAAACCCCTATGCATTTTATGACCATGCCCGCGCGGCTGGCCCTGTGCTGTTTTGGGAGGATTACGGCATGTTGGCCGCCTTTGATCACGCCACGGTTCATGCGTTGTTGCGCGATCGCAGGTTAGGGCGTGAAGTTCCTGATGATCAACGCAAACCTGTGCCTGATCACCTTCAAGCCTTTGATGCAGTTGAAAAACATTCGATGCTGGAAAAGGAAGGCGATGGGCACAAACGTCTGCGCGGGTTGGTTTTGCGCGCATTTACGTCACGCCGAATTGCCGCCCTGCACGATGATATCGTCGAAATTTGTGCCGAGCTGATTGCCGCGTTTCCTGACACCCCGTTTGATCTGATCCCCGCCTTTTGCACGCAGGTTCCGGTACGTGTTATCGCGCGCCTGCTGGGTGTGCCCGAAGATCGCAGCGACGATTTACTGCGTTGGTCTAACGCGATGGTGGCGATGTATCAATCCAACCGCAGTCGCGCGATCGAAGACGCCGCTGAAATTGCTGCGGCCGAATTTGCTGATTTTCTGCGCAGCTACATTGATACGCGCCGTGATGATCCGCGCGATGATCTGATCACAAACCTGATTGCGGCCGAAGAAGACGGTGCAAAACTGTCCACAGACGAGCTGATTGGCACCTGCGTTTTATTGCTGAATGCAGGTCACGAGGCCACGGTGCATTCGTTAGGCAACGCGGTAAAAACGATTTTAGAACAAGGGGATAGTCGCGACTTCCTAAACCCAGACCAGATCGCGAATACGGCGGATGAATTGCTGCGTTATGACCCGCCGCTGCATATTTTTACGCGCTATGCTTACGAAGATATCAACCTTGGGAATCAGATTTTAAAACAGGGCGATCAAATTGCGTTGGTCCTTGGCGCGGCGGGGCGTGACCCTGCGATGTGGCCGCATGCGGACAGGTTTGATGCGGCCCACAACGCCAAGGCGCATGTGGCATTTGGCGGCGGCGTGCATTTTTGTGTTGGTGCCCCGTTGGCGCGTTTGGAATTGCAAATCGCACTGCCCATGTTGTTTGCCGCCCTGCCTGACATGCGCCTAGACGCGACGCCAAGCTATGCGGACAGCTACCATTTTCACAAACTGGAAACGCTAATTGTGACGCCCTAAAGCGGCAGCATTGTCGTCGATTTGATCTGTTCCATCGACAATAACGCGGTGACGTTGTGCACTCGAACCTCTGAAATAAGCGCTTGATAAAACACGTCATAGGCGCGCGCGTTTTGTACTCTGACCTTCAAAATATAGTCGATGTCGCCGGCCAAACGGTGCGCTTCTTGCACTTCGGGGCGGTCTTGCAAGGCTTTCAAAAACTTCGCCTGCCAGTCTGCTTCGTGTTCGGATGTGCGGATCAAAACAAAGAAACACGCCTCGAATCCCAACGCCTCTGCATCCAAAACCACGGTCTGTTGCCCGATCACCCCAGCCTCGCGTAATTTGCGGATGCGATTCCAAACCGGTGTCTTAGAACTGCCCACAGATTTGGCGATTTCATCCAAAGACTGGCTGGCATCACGCTGCAGCTGCGAGAGGATTTTCCGATCTGTATCGTCAATACGAACGCTCATTCGCCTGTTCCTTTGATTACTGTGATTTTGTTCTTTTGGGTCGTCAAAACAGAACAATCATCCTTATCAACGCCAGCCTATGGCGTATTTGCAGGAATATTTCCTATATTGAACAGTAAGTCAAACGACACACTGGGGCGATCACTATGGACCATTTCCCGATCTTTCTTGCCACATCAGGGCGGCGCATCGTGCTGTCTGGTGGTGGTGATGCGGCCTTGGCCAAATTGCGTTTGTTGTTAAAAACCGATGCAAACCTAAATGTATTTGCACCAAAACCCGCAAAAGAAATCGTGCAATGGGCCGCTACAGGCAAGCTGACGTTGCACAAACGCGCGATGGAACCCGGTGATACGATGTGTGCCGTGCTGTTTTACGCCGCAGACGAGGACGCGGTTGAGGACAAGCGCACATCGGCCATCGCCAATGCGGACGGCGCGCTGGTGAATTTGGTCGACAATTTGCACGACAGTCAGTTCATCACACCCGCAATCGTGGACCGTGACCCTGTCACCATCGCCATCGGAACCGAAGGGGCAGCGCCCGTTTTGGCACGCGCGATCAAGGCCGACCTCGAAGAACGCCTGCCCGCGACGCTTGGCACACTGGCACGCATCGGCAAAACATTTCGCCAAATGTCGTACGCGTTGCCGTTTGGACGGGCGCGTCGTGATTTCTGGCGCGACTACTACTTTAACACAGGTCCAAAGGCGATCGCAGACGGCATTGATGCTGTGCGTCCGGCCCTTTACGATTTGCTGACCACACACCTGAACCGCGACGCGCGCGAAGGTCACATTGCCTTTGTCGGCGCTGGCCCCGGTGATCCCGAATTGTTGACGCTCAAAGCACGCCGCGCTTTGGACGAGGCCGACGTGGTGATTTACGACCGCCTGATCAGCCCAGAAATCCTCGAACTCGCACGGCGCGAAGCTATTATGCTGGACGTGGGCAAAGAAGGGTTTGGCCCCGCAACCCCACAGGACACGATCAACGATCTGTTGGTTGAACACGGCCTTAGCGGCGCGCAAGTGGTGCGTTTGAAATCAGGCGATTCAACCGTATTTGGACGTCTCGACGAAGAACTGGACGCAGTGACCGCGGCGGGCATCGGCTGGCATATTGTGCCCGGTATCACCGCGGCGTCTGCTGCCGTTGCCTCAATCGGCCAAAGCCTGACAAAACGCGGGCGCAATGCATCTGTGCGCTTTTTGACCGGTCACGACATGCAAGGTTTTGCCGATCACGACTGGGCCGCACTTGCCCGCAAAGACGAGGTCGCAGCGATCTACATGGGCAAAAAATCTGCCCGCTTTGTCCAAGGTCGCCTGATCATGCACGGCGCCGATCAAAACACACCGATCACCGTTATCGAAAACGCCTCGCGTGCGGATCAACGGGTGCTGTCGACAACGCTGGCGCATCTGCCGGTTGATCTGGCGGATGCCAACATGACCGGCCCTGCCCTTACCTTTTATGGCCTCGCACCTCGCGCTGCCGCCGAAATCGCAAAAACAGTTATCACACGGGAATTTGCATAATGCCAAAGCCGTTCACACCCAAAATTGTCACCGCCAATGATCTGTTGATCGGCGACGTGATCTATCAAACCGCCACAGGTTGGAGCCGCGATTTGGGCGACGCCGAAGTCCTCACCGACGAGGCCGACGCCGACCTGCGCATGATCGAGGCTTCACAACAAATCAACGACGTTGTCGGGGTTTACATGATGGATATCGACGCAGCTGACGGCGATCTGAAAACCAAACATTTCCGCGAAGCATTCCGCGCCAAGGGCCCGTCAAACTACGCCCATGGCAAACAAACCGCAAAAACTGAGGCTGCATAAAATGTACCAATATTCAGAATTTGACACCGATTTCATCACCTCGCGCAACGCACAGTTCCGCGCGCAGGTCGAACGCCGTGTCGACGGATCCTTGACCGAAGATGAATTCAAACCGCTGCGTTTGATGAACGGCTTGTACTTGCAATTGCACGCCTACATGCTGCGCGTGGCCATCCCTTATGGCACACTGAATTCCGCGCAAATGCATGTTTTGGCTGATATTTCCGAGAAATTCGACAAAGGGTATGGCCACTTTACCACCCGTCAGAACATTCAATACAACTGGCCTGAACTGCGCGATGTGCCCGACATGTTGGACGCATTGGCAAAGGTCGGCATGCACGCAATCCAGACCTCAGGCAACACCATCCGCAACGTGACGGCGGATCATTTCGCCGGTGCCGCCGCTGATGAAATCGCTGATCCGCGCCCTGTCGCAGAATTGATCCGCCAGTGGTCTACCGATCATCCTGAATTCCAATTTATGCCGCGTAAATTCAAGATCGCGATCACCGGATCACCCAATGACCGGGCCGTCACCCGCGCACATGACATCGGTCTGCGTATGGTCGAAAAAGACGGCCTTGCCGGTTTTGAGGTCCTCGTTGGCGGTGGTTTAGGCCGCACGCCCATGATCGGCAAAGTCATCACCGACTTTCTGCCCCAAGAAGATCTGTTGCCATATCTTGAAGCAATTGTGTCCGTTTGGAACCAGATTGGCCGCCGCGATAACAAGTACAAGGCACGCATCAAAATCACTGTTCACGAGCACGGTATCGACGAAATTCGCCGCCTTGTGGATGACCGGTTTGCGATTTTGAAATCGACTTTTTCAGGCATCGATCAACAGCTGTTGGCGCATTACAAAGCGCAATTTGCAGCGCCTGAATTCGTGACAAAATCTGAAACCACGTTCAAAGACGCCTATCACCGTGATCCGGTTTTCCGGTCTTGGGCCGACACCAACATCACGCCGCACAAGGCCGATGGTTACGCGATTGTGTCGATCAGCCTCAAGAAACACGGCGCGACGCCCGGCGATGCATCTGCGGCCCAAATGCGTTTGATGGCCGATCTGGCAAAACGCATGGGTCATGATGAATTGCGCATCAGTCACGAGCAAAACGTGATCCTGCCACATGTCCATAAATCAGATTTGCCGTCGATCCATGCCGCCCTCAAGGCGCAGGAATTGGCGACTGCGAACATCGGTCTGATTAGCGATATCATCGCCTGCCCCGGCATGGATTATTGCGCGCTGGCGACGGCCCGTTCGATCCCGATTGCCCAAGAAATCGCGACCCGTTTTGACGATCTCAAGCTGGAACACGAGATCGGCAATCTGAAAATCAAAATCTCGGGCTGTATTAACGCCTGCGGGCACCATCACGTTGGCCACATCGGAATCTTGGGGTTGGATCGCGCTGGCGTCGAAAACTATCAAATCACGTTGGGCGGCGATCACACCGAAACTGCGGCTGTGGGCGAACGCGCAGGACCTGGATTCTCGGCGGATGAAATCATCCCTGCCGTCGAACGCATCGTCATGGCTTACCTTGATTTGCGCGACACGGACGAAGAATTCCTGGCCACCTACCGCCGCGTCGGCCTCGCCCCGTTCAAAGCCGTGCTTTACCCAGAGGCGCAGGCCAATGCTGCATAAACCAGCAGCCCCATTTGATGCGGCAAACGCTGATTTGATTGGCTCACCTGCTGCGCGCCTTCAGGGTCGCGTGGCCCGCCTGAACGCACAATACGCCCATTCCGGTGCAACTGATGTGTTCACGGCGGCTCTGAAATCTTTCAAAAAACTGGCGATGGTGTCCAGTTTTGGCGCGGATTCGGTGGTCTTGCTGCATCTGGCCGCACAAATCGACAAAGACATTACGGTGCTGTTTATCGACACGGAAATGCTGTTTGACGAAACCCTGCGCTATCAAGTGCGGGTGTCGCGGATGCTGGGGCTGACCAATGTGCGGGTTTTGCGGGCTGCAGATTTGCCTAAAACCGACCCCGATAATCAGCTGCACAAAACCAACCCGGATGCCTGTTGTCACCTGCGCAAAACTGCGCCATTGAACGCCGCGTTGGGTGAATTTGACGGCTGGATCACGGGGCGCAAGCGCCATCAATCAGGCACCCGCGCGCGCCTGAACATGTTTGAAGTCGAGGTCGCGACCCAGCGGATCAAGGTCAATCCACTTGCCCTTTGGAACAGCGATGACATGGCGCGTTACATGGCGGCCGTGCAATTGCCGCGCCATCCTTTGGTCGCCAAAGGCTATCCGTCAATTGGCTGTGCGCCGTGCACAACACCTGTGGCACCGGGCGAAGATCCCCGCGCAGGCCGTTGGCGTGAAACGAAAAAAGAAGAATGTGGCATTCATTTTGTCGATGGCAAAATGGTCCGCTCAGGAGAAACAACATGACTGTAATTGTCAACGACGCGGGCTTTGTGCCTGACACATGGGACCAAGGGTTCACCGCATTTGGCGAGGCTGCCAACGACGTGATTGCCTTGGATGTGCCATCGGATACGAACCCGGCGGACATCACGATCACGCCGTGTTTGCAAATGATCCGCGTGGATTTCCCCAGCTTTGCGGATGGTCGCGGATACACCATCGCACGCATGTTGCGCCTTGCTGGATTTACCGGACATTTGCGCGCACGCGGGCATGTTATTTCCGATCAATACGCCATGATGCGCCGGTCGGGATTTGACGATGTCGAGATCACGCAAGACATGGCAGCCCGCCAGCCGCAATCGCAATGGCAGTTCCGCGCTGATTGGAAAGCCAATGATTATCAGGCCCGATTGCGCGGCTGAACGCCACATCGCCATTCTTCGAAAAACCCTGTTCAACGATGATTGAACAGTTTAAAACTGTTGGTACACAAACAATGAACAAAGCTTTGCCCGTGAATGATACAACCGCTGTAAAAGTCCCGACCCTGCCTGATGCACAAACCGTAACGTCGGTGAAACATTGGACAGATCACCTGTTTTCATTCCGCGTGACGCGCCCTGCGTCCTTGCGTTTTCGGTCTGGCGAATTTGTCATGATCGGTTTGATGGGTGACCCGCATCCTGAAACCGGCAAGCAAAAACCGCTTTTGCGCGCCTATTCTATTGCCTCGCCTGCATGGGACGAAGAGCTGGAATTTTATTCGATCAAGGTTCAGGACGGCCCGCTGACGTCAAAATTGCAGCACATCAAGGTCGGCGACGATCTGATTTTGCGCCCGAAACCTGTCGGCACGTTGGTGCATGACGCGCTGTTGCCGGGCAAACGCATCTGGTTCTTTTCGACCGGCACCGGCTTTGCCCCGTTTGCATCCCTTTTGCGCGAACCGCAAACCTACGAGGACTACGACGAGGTCATCATCACCCACACCTGCCGCGATGTTGCCGAATTGGAATACAGCCGTCAGTTGATCGAAAACCTGAAAACAGACGAACTGATGCAAGAGCTGATCGGTCCAGAGAACCTTGCCAAAATTCGCTATTACCCGACGACAACACGCGAACAAAGCCCGAAAATGGGCCGCATCACGACGTTGTTGCAGGACGGCACTGTGTTCAAGGATCTGGGCATTGACGGCATGTCAGCGGACACCGATCGCGCCATGGTATGCGGTTCTATGGGCCTGAACACCGACATCAAAACGATCCTCGAAGGTTTTGGCCTAGAGGAAGGCGCGAATTCTGACCCCAAACATTACGTGGTCGAAAAAGCCTTTGTTGGCTAGGTTTCGACACCTTTAAGGGGCACGCCCTGAACCGTGATGCGGTGCATCAAACGGGCGTGTCCTGCGTAGTCTGCAGTGGCGTAATGCTGCACCAAACGGTTGTCCCAAATCGCCACCATCCCCGGTTCCCAAATGACGCGCGCAGTGAAAATCGGCTGCGTCACAAAGGCGTATAGGTAGGCCAACAGCGGCGCGCTTTCGGCCTTTGACCAGCCTTCGAATTGGGTGGTGAAATCGCCGTTTACGTACACACAAGGCGCGCCAGTATCCGGATGTTTGATAATCGCGGGATGCAGAACCGGGTCGCGAAACACGTCCTTTTCGCTTTCGATCCCGACTTTGCTTTGGGCGAAACTGCCATCAGAATGCCATGCGTTTGTGGTGTTCAGCATCTTGCGCAACCCAGGTGACAACGCACAATATGCCGCCGCCATCGATGCAAAATGCGTGTCACCGCCAAAAGGTGGCAAGGTCTGCGCGCTTAATATTGAACACATCGCAGGCGCTGGATCATAGGAATGGTCCGTGTGCCACGTGCCGCCAATCACTGCCGCTTGATCCGGTGATGTGCGGACCTCGGTAATCATCGGGTGTGTGGCGACGGGCGTGAAAAACCTGTTCACATCGATCGGGCCAAAGAATTCCGCCAGCGCGATGTGAGCCTCAGGGTTAAGGTGCTGATCTGGCATCACGATAACACCGTGTTCAAACAAGGCCGCGCGCATCTGCTCCAACGCACCGCGTGACGCCGTTTCCAACCGCACCCCGTCAAGGCGCGCGCCGCAATGCCCTGCCAGCTTTTGAATGGTCCAATCGTTCATCTGTGCCGCCCCATTGTTCTGAGCAGAATGGTTGGCCAAAAATATGCACCGCACAAGCAAAAACCGCGCCCCCATTGCAGGGGACGCGGTCTAAATCGTCGCGACGTGGCGTGGCTTACAGGCCGACGGCCGCTTTGACTTTTTCCAGTACGCTTTTCAGCAATTCCGGGTTGTCTTTGGCTTTTTCCAGCGTGGTTTTTAGTGCTGTCTTTTGGAACGCGCCCAATTCAGAACCGTCGATCATGTCAGAGACTTTGTCGAAATCAAAGCCATCAACAGTCAACAAGTCAGCCATGCTGCCTGCGTCTTCTGTTGCTGCCATTGCAGTTTCGGTTGTCGCTTCGGTTGTGGCAGTCGCTGTTTCAGTCGCCGCGGTTGCGGTGTCTGTGGCGGCGGTTGCTGTGTCCGTTGCGGTACCTGTCACTGCGTCAGCGGCGTTCGATGCAGTGTCGGCAGCTGCGGTTGCAGTGTCTGTCACGGCGTCTGTTGCAGCTGCGGCTGTGTCCGTTGCGGCGTCTGCAGTTGCTGTAACCGCATCAGTCGTTGCTTCGGTTGCGGCGGCGGCCGTATCGGTGGCTGCGTCTGCAGTGGCTGTTGCAGTTTCAGTGGCTGTATCGACTGCGGCTGCGGTTGTGTCTGTCACGGCGTCTGCGGCGGCAGTTGCCGTGTCTGTCGCTGTGTCAACGGCTGCGGTTGCTGTGTCGGTCACTGCATCTGCGGTGGCTGTTGCAGCGTCAGATGCTGTATCAACTGCGGCGGCGGCGGTGTCTGTCACGGCGTCAGCTGCGGCAGTTGCCGTGTCTGTCGCTGTTTCGACGGCTGCGGCTGCCGTGTCTGTCACTGCATCTGCGGCGGCTGTTGCCGTATCGCTGGCGGCATCAACTGCGTCAGTTGCGGTTTCTGCAACGGCGTCGGCGGCTTCTGATGCTGTGTCTGCAACTGCTTCTGCGGCGTCGGATGCAGCGTCTACTGCGCCTTCAACGGCACCTTCGGCTGTTTCAACAGCAGCGCCAACTGCGTCAGATGCGCTTTCCAGAATGTCTGGTGCATTTACGGCTTCGGCGGCTTCGTTCATTACTTCTTTTGGGCTTTGGCCCGAATACAACATATAACCGCCAACCGCGACTACAGCTGCTACAACAATCCACAACAGATTTTTCATTAATTTGTCCCCTCAGACTGGTCAAAGGCACACATTGGCCCCTGTTTCTTCTCCTGTGTCAGATGCGCCGCGAAATCGGAAGGTTCAAGGGGGAAAATCACGTAAATCGGCGCAAGACAGCCGATTTTGCCGCTTGCGAAGCGCCTTGCGTCCGTTTATCTTCCGATCTCGATAAATGCTAATAACCAAAGGACGAACGCCATCGCTCGCAGACCTCATAACGCGCCGCCACAACGTGACACTGGCCCGCGCATCAACGACAAAATCCGTAATTCCGAGATCCGCCTGATTGGCGCTGATGGGGACAATGTCGGTGTTGTAACGCCAACCCGTGCTATGGAAATGGCAGAAGAGGCCGGACTTGATCTGGTCGAAATCTCGCCCAATGCCAACCCGCCCGTGTGTAAAATCATGGACTTTGGCAAGTACAAGTACGAGACGCAGAAACGCGAATCCGAGGCGCGCAAGAAACAGAAGATCATTGAGATCAAGGAAGTAAAATTCCGTCCGAACACGGACACCAATGATTATGAAGTCAAGATGCGCAACGTCTACAAATTCCTGGAAAACGGCGACAAGGTAAAGATCACCTTGCGATTCCGTGGCCGTGAAATGGCGCACCAGAACTTGGGTCGTGAACTGCTGGAACGTGTTGCCGAAGACACCAAAGACGCGGGCAAAGTCGAAAACTTTCCGAAAATGGAAGGCCGCCAGATGGTCATGCTGATTGGTCCGTTGCCGAAATAGGTGATGACCGACCATCAAAGATTTTGAGAGGGCGTTGCGTTTGCAGCGCCCTTTTTCATGGCAACGACGTCGCAACGCTACGAAATGTTGACGACATACAAAAAGTAAGGGCCACCAAAATCTGGCAGCCCTTTTTTAGTACGCACTCAAAGGCAAAACCTTTACGCCGCAGCGTTAACCGCGCGTTTGGTCATAACGCCACACAGATGCGCGCGATATTCGCCTGATCCGTGCAAATCGCCGATCATGCCGTCACCCGGCAGGCTTAACCCGTCGAGCGCTGCCGCTGAGAAATTCGCCGACAATGCCGCCTCGGCCTCAGCCCAGCGGAACACGCCGCTTTCTGATGCGCCCGTGATCGCCACGCGCACGCCGTCTGCAAATTTCGCGACAAACACGCCGACCAGCGCAAATCGTGACGCAGGCTGCACGAATTTTTGGTAGTTCGAAACCTCTGGCACAGGGAAACGGACCTCGGTGATGATCTCGCCTTCTTCCAATGCGGTGTCGAACATACCTTGGAAATAGTCGTCAGCCGCAATTTCGCGAGTGTTGGTTTTGATCACCGCACCTGACGCCAAAGCCGCCGCAGGATAGCACGCAGATGGGTCATTGTTCGCCAGCGATCCGCCGATTGTGCCACGATTGCGCACGGCAGGGTCGCCAATGTGGCCTGCCAAATGCGCAAGGCCGGGGTACACAGAAGCGCCCGTTGCAACTGCACCGTGGGTTGTCGCGCCGCCAATGCACAGCGATCCATCGTCGCCGGTACAAATGCCCTGCATCTCGGAAATGCCGGTCAGGCTGACCAAAGTTGTTGGGCTGGCGAGCCGCTGTTTCATCGTCGGGATCAGCGTTTGACCGCCACCCAACGCCTGAGCCTCTTCGCCGCCCAATGCCGCAACCGCATCCGCGATCGTGCCCGGCTGTTCAAATTCAAAGTTGTACATTCTTGTGGTCCTCTTAGTTGGCCAAAATGATCAAGGTCGTTTTGGCCCCAAATATCGTGGGCGGCCGGAGGGTTCCCCGATCCGCCCTGTTAATCAAGCGTTATTGATCGCCGACCAAACGCGGTCAGGGGTCAGTGGCATGTCGATATGTGCCACCTTTTTCCCGCCCGAATGGAGCGCATCAATCACCGCATTCACCACAGACGGAGGCGAGCCGATCGCCCCTGCCTCACCGCAGCCTTTTACGCCCAATGGGTTGTGCGTGCAGGGCGTTTGGCACGAATGATCGACGCTATAAAACGGCAAATCATCAGCGCGCGGCATGGCGTAATCCATGTAGGATCCGGTCAGCAACTGGCCATTGTCGTCGTATGCGCAGCCCTCAAGCAGCGCTTGACCGACACCTTGTGCGATGCCGCCGTGGACTTGGCCTGATACGATCATCGGGTTGATAACATTGCCAAAATCATCCGCCGCTGAGAAACGTTCGATGGTGACTTTGCCGGTTTCAGGATCAACTTCGACCTCGCAGGCATAGGCCCCTGCAGGATAGGTAAAGTTGGATGGATCGTAAAACGCGGTTTCTTCTAACCCCGGTTCGATTTCCTCAAGCGGATAGTTGTGCGGCACGTAGGCGGCCAGTGTCACATCACCCCAAGCGACGGATTTATCCGTGCCCGCGACCGAAAACACACCGTCTTTCAACTCAACATCCATGTCAGATGCTTCCATCAAATGCGCGGCGATCTTTTTCGCTTTGGCGATGATTTTTTCCGTGGCGCGCACCATGGCAGATCCACAAACCGCGAGGGAACGTGACCCGTAAGTGCCCATTCCAAACGGGATTTTCGATGTGTCACCGTGGACAATATCGATCTGATCCTCGGGAATGCCGATCATTTCAGCGACAACTTGCGGGAATGACGTCTCGTGCCCCTGCCCGTGGCTGTGTGCGCCAACCATGACCGAAATCGAACCGGTCGCGTTCACACGCACGGTGGCGGCATCATACAGACCCGCGCGCGCGCCCAATTGACCAACCAGATTTGACGGCGCGATACCGCAGGCTTCAATGTAGTTGTTGATGCCTAGACCGCGCCATTTGCCCTTGGCCTCGGACGCTGTGCGACGTGCATCAAAGCCGGCGAAATCACCAATCTCGATCAGTTTATCCATCGTCGCGTGATAATCGCCGGTGTCATATTCCACGGCCACAGGCGTGGCGTAGGGGAATTCAGTGATATAGTTTTGACGACGCAGCGCAATCGGATCAGCGCCCAATTCACGCGCGGCTTTGTCGATCACACGTTCGATTTGATAGGTCGCCTCGGGGCGGCCTGCACCACGATACGCATCGACCGGAACCGTGTTGGTAAACACAGCCTTTACGTTCACGTAGACCAGTGGTGTTTTGTAGTTCCCGGCCATCAATGTGCCATGCAGCCATGTGGGAACCGACGATGCAAACGTGGACAAATATGCGCCCATGTTGGCGTGAGTGTCGGTGCGCAAGGCGACAAAATTGTTGTCTTTGTCCAGCGCCAGTTGGATCGTTGTGACGTGATCGCGGCCGTGCGCGTCTGACATGAACGCCTCTGATCGCGATGACGTCCATTTGACCGGACGATTGCAGGCTTTGGCCGCGAATGTGCAAAATGCTTCTTCTTGGTAGTGGAAGATTTTGGTGCCAAAACCACCCCCCACATCAGGGGCCACAACACGCAGTTTATGTTCGGGAATCCCTAGAACAAACGCGCCCATCAACAGGCGAATAACATGCGGGTTTTGCGAAGTGGTATACAAAGTATGCTGATCGTCAGCGCGGGCATAATCGCCAATCGCAACACGCGGTTCCATCGGATTGGCCACCAAACGGTTGTTGACCAGATCCAGCGTGGTGACGTGATGCGCGGTTTCAAATGCGGCGTCTGTGGCGGCTTTGTTTTCTTCAACAAAACCCCAGTCGTAGCACAGGTTTGACGTCAGATCGTCGTGTACTTTGGTTGCGCCGTCTTTCAACGCGTCCTTCATATTCACGACTGCCGGCAGTTCGGCGATGTCCAAAACGACTGCTTCAGCTGCGTCGCGGGCTTGTGCCAAGGTTTCGGCAACAACGGCGACAATCGGTTCACCAACGTGGCGGACTTTGCCGTGGGCCAGAACCGGATGGCGGGGTTCTTGCATGGGTTGGCCGTGTTTGTCAGTGACCTCCCAACCGCACGGGATGGATCCGACGGCCTCAAAGTCAGCGCCGGTAAAGATTTGCACAACGCCGGGCATGGCCGCAGCTGCTGTGGTATCTAGGCTGGTGATTGTGCCGTGCGCGATGTCCGAGCGCAGGAAATAAACATGGGCTTGGCCGCGAATGTTCATGTCATCTGTGTAATTGCCGGTTCCGGTTAAGAACCTGATGTCTTCGCGCCGCTTGCTGCTGGCGCCGATGCCGCTTGTGATATCACCGTCTTTTGGCATGGTTTTGCTCCCTATTGTGGGTGGATTAAAATCCACCTTACACTTTGGTTTGGCTCAAGGCGGAGGATACCGCCTTTCCATGTTTTCGGATGTTGCTGCGGTGGACGAACGCCCACCTTACCCTCCCCAGGGCTTGGATTATTCAGCCGCGATGGCAGTGACGTCCTGACCGGAGGCCGCCAAAATGGCTTTGATAATGTTGTGATATCCTGTGCAGCGGCAAATATTGCCCTCAAGGTGTTCACGAATTTCTTGCTCTGTGGGTTTTGCGTTTTCCTTGAGCAAAGCGGCCGTTGTCATCACCATACCTGGCGTGCAGAATCCGCATTGCAGACCGTGGTGGTCCTGAAACGCTTGTTGGATTGTGTTCAACGTGCCGTCTGGTGCTGCTTGCCCTTCGATGGTCGAGACCTCGGCCCCTTCCGCTTCGGCCGCCAGCATCGTGCAGGATTTCACCGCAACGCCGTCCACATGCACAACACACGCGCCGCATTGGCTGGTGTCACATCCGACGTGCGTACCGGTTAGATGCAGGCTGTCGCGCAAGAAAGACGACAAAAGCGTACGCCCTTCGACCTCTCCGGACGCGGCTTTACCGTTCACGGTCATTTTGACCTGAGCCATAGTTTTCTCCCTATTCTTTTTAGACTTCTTGGTCAGAGTTAAGCATGGCCGTGCGCAGTTGAGAACTAAAAACTTCGCTTATGGCGCGTGTTGGCCCGATTATCGCGGCCCGCATCGTTACGTCACACGCGTGCTGCGCGGCTGCGGGCGGGTCGGGATTTCCTTGAGCAACCCACCAACCCCCATGCGTGAAATATCCGCTTGGGTCAGGGTCAGCCCACAGATCAGACGTTCCAGTACCCAGTCGGCACCGTTCAAAGCAGGCGAGCGTGCGCACCCCGGCAACCCAATCACCGGTTTGTCGCCTAAGCTGCCGAAAAACAACAAGTTTCCGGGATCAACCGGCATGCCAAATCCGGTCACATCGCCACCAGATTCGCGTAATGCTTGGGGGCCCACATCCATCGGATCAGAGGTCGCAGAGGCGGTCAGCACAAAGATCACGTCGCCGCTGGCGTGCTTGATCGCATCCGCGAGGGGCGTTTGCGTGTGCGCCACAACGCAGCGATCCGTCAGGGTCATGCCCATCCGGTGCAATCGTCCCGACAACGCATCACGACCCTTTGATGACGGGTGATCCGGCCCGACCTGCGTTTCGATCAGCGTGGCGGTTTTATAGCGCGGTGGTGCTACCGAAATCGCATTCACCGCCGCGCCTTGTGCACGCGTCAGCGCCGTTTGCGGCACGCCATAAGCGATGATTTTGATCGTTGCGATCATGCTGTCAGCGTCGGCGCGATGAAACGGGGCAACCGTCGCGATCGTGATCATCGGATGCACGGCGTTCAAGGCATGGATCGCGGCCGCGTCAATCAGGGTCACACCGGCCTGCGCGGCGTATAAATTCACGCGCCCTGCCCCAGCAGCCGAAACGCGCAAACCCAAACGTTCAGCCTGCGGTGCGATGGCTTCGGCCAATTGGCGCGCGGCGATGTTTTCTTCGACGTCATCCGCATCAAGGCGCGCGACAACCACCCTGTCATGACCTGCTTGGGTCAATTCGCGAATGTGGCCTGACGTAAGATGCGTGCCCTTTGGCATACGTTTTGCGCCTGTCATGCGAATTGAATGCGCAAGGATACTGCCCGCCGCATCATCCGTCGGCACCGCCCCGAACTTCATGGCATTAGTCGCAGGGTTTGGATCATCTCGGCCAGGATCGACACAGCGATTTCCTGCGGGCTGCTGGCCCCGATGTCCAAACCAACAGGGCCATGGATACGGGCAATATCATCTGCAGAAAACCCGTCTGCCGTTAACCGTTCGACACGTTTGGCATGGGTGCGTTTTGATCCCAACGCGCCAATGTAAAACGCGCCCGATTTCAGGCCAACGTGCAACGCAGGATCATCCAATTTTGGATCATGGGTCAGCAACACCAAGGCGGTGCGCGCGTCCATGCCGTGCGTGGCCAGCGCGTCGTCAGGCCAGTCTTCGATCACTGTTTCACCGGGAAAACGGGCCTGCGCACCAAAGGCACCACGCGGGTCGATCACTACAGGATCAAAGCCGGCAATCCGCGCCATCGGCATCAAGGCTTGGGCGATATGCACCGCGCCAACAATGGCCAAACGCAGCGGCGGGTTGTGAATGGCGACAAATGTCTGGCCGTCTTCCTCAAAACCTGACCGGTCCTTGGCAAACCGTTCGGGGTAGCCGGTGTGCAGCAAACGGCGGGTGCCGGTGGCGATGTTGACCTCGTAGGCCAGCGGCGCGCGGGTGGCACGGCCTGCGACCAATTCGGCCAGAATGTCTTCGGGCAACACCGATCCGACGGGTTCGACATAGATCTTGATCGTGCCACCACAGGCCAGCCCAACCGCAAACGCATCGCCGTCGCTGATCCCGTATTCGAGCACGCGCGGCTTGCCGTCTTCCAACGCCTCGAGCGCTTCGACAACCACCGCCCCTTCGACGCATCCGCCCGATACCGACCCTTGCATTTCGCCGTCCGTATTCACCACCAATTGCGCCCCAACACGACGCGGCGCGCTGCCCCAGGTCTGAATGACAGTCGCCAAAACCGCCCCCTTGCCGCCGCGATGCCAGTCCAGTGCTTGTTCCGGTGTGTTTTCGAACAGATCCATGGTGTGATGCTCCTTGCGGTTTACTGTAGTGGTCATGGCACACGGCGCAATGGCACAAAATTGCGAGCTTGTGATACGGTGCACCCCTCGGGCAGGCTTGCACAACGGCCAAACCCCGCCTAAATCTGTCAGGCAAATACATGGCTCACACTTGAGCAACACTCAATGACCGGAGCACCAAAGCCCATGCCGATGCAGGCCCAAGACATCGAAAACCTGATCCGCGAGACATTCCCGTCCGCCAAGATCACCATCACGGACCTAGCCGGAGACGGCAATCATTACTCTGCCGAGGTGATTGACGAAAGTTTCAAAGGCAAAAACCGGGTGCAACAACAACGCGCAGTCTATGCGTCTCTTAAGGGGAAAATGGACGGCGCGCATGGCGATTTGCACGCGCTGGCATTGACCACAAAGGCACCGGACTGACCACAGTTCGCGCCTAACGCATTATTTATTCAAGGAAAACCCAGATGACCGACGCTGCAACACAGATCAAAGAAACCGTGACCACCAACGATGTTGTGCTCTTTATGAAAGGCACAAAATCCATGCCGCAATGTGGCTTTTCCAGCCGCGTCGCCGGTGTTTTGAACTACATGGAAGTCGAATTTGCCGATGTAAACGTGCTGGCCGACGACGCCATGCGCCAAGGTATCAAAGACTATTCCGACTGGCCAACTGTGCCACAGCTGTACGTCAAAGGTGAATTTGTTGGCGGCTGCGACATCATCACAGAAATGATGCTGTCGGGCGAATTGGACACGCTGTTGGCTGAAAACAACGTCAGCTATGACAAAGACGCGGCAGATAAAATCCGCGAAGCTAACGGATAATTCGGCGGGGTGCGCGACACGCGCACCTTACTTTGTTATTTGCCTCAAGCGATTGCGCGAGGACGTAAGGTGCGGGTGTCCCGCACCTTTTTTCATTTAAAGCGATGATTTCTCTTCGACTTCGGCGGCCAATGCTTCGGCGCGCGCAGCAAGTTCGGCCAGCGTGTCGGTCACAGCGTCCGGGATCACAGGCACTTCGATGCGCACGGGTTCTGGCGCTGCCGCATTTTTCAAGCCTTCAAGTTCGGCCTCTCGCTCGTTCAGCTTTCCACGCACGTCTTTGACCTGATCCTCAAAGCTGGCCGTTTTATCCGCCAACATCAGGCCGGCCATCAACAACATCCGCGCCTCTGGCATACGCCCCACTTGATCCGACAGCACTTGCGCCTCGTCATCCAGCATTTTGGCGGCCGTGTGCAAATAATGCTCTTCGCCCTCTTGGCAGGCCACTTCGAATTGTCGTCCACCGATGGTGATTGTTACTTCTGGCATCAGGCATCCTCCCCTGTTGCGGCGTCACCAACCAATGGGGTCAGCGCGTCGATAATCGCGTTGGTTTCGGACAAATCCGCAGCACGCACTGCACGCAATGCTTCAAGTTCGGCCATCATCGATTTGTTGATCAAATGTGGCTCGCCCACGCCTGCCTCGTTGGCGGCGCGCAAGGCTTGGTTCGATTGGCGCAGCTCTGTATTGGCTTTGCGCAAACGTTGCAATTCAAGGTCCAGTTCTTGCGTGCGTGCACCCGTCGTCGCGTTGGCGTCTTTTAGCGCACTCAGCTCTTGATCTTGCCGATCCGTTAAAACCCGCATGCGTTCAGACAGCTGTGCATTGGCCAGTTTTTCGTCCTCAAGGGCGCGCGCGACCTCTGCGGCGTCACCGCTTGCGGCACCTGACAACTGCTCCAAACCGTATGCAACCCGGTCCATCGCTGCCGTAATCCGGCGCTGAAGCTCTTCTATGTCGTTCATGGTTGCCCTTCCGTATTCGTGTTGGTGCCCTTCTGGGCCCCCTTGCGCCGACAATGCGAATCGCCGCGCATGTTTGTATTTAACAAGTCTACCTAACAGTGTAAAAAAATGCGCCCCCTTTACGATCAACGGCTTGGCGCGGGATGCTCATGTAAGGCATGATATTGCGCACGCCGATCTGCCCAGTACGACTTGATCTTTGGGGCAGCACTGGTATGGAGCCTTAAACAACGTCAAATTTGATGCCAATTTCCAAAGGAACCTGCCCGTGGATTTAAATGCACTTCGCACCGCCCATCCTGAACACTGGTCCAAAGCCACAGCCATTCGCGCCCTGACGCTGGATGCGGTTGCTGCTGCCAATTCCGGTCACTCTGGCATGCCGATGGGCATGGCCGATGTCGCCACGGTCCTGTTTCAAAATCACCTGAAATTTGACGCCTCAGCCCCGAACTGGCCGGATCGCGACCGTTTCATTTTGTCTGCCGGACACGGATCAATGCTGCTGTATTCGCTGCTGCATTTGACGGGCTACGCCGACATGACGCTGGAACAGATCAAGAATTTCCGCCAGTGGGGCGCGATCACTGCGGGCCACCCTGAATACGGTCACGCGACAGGCATCGAAACAACCACCGGTCCTTTGGGTCAAGGCATCGCGAACTCTGTCGGGTTTGCCATGGCCGAAGAAATCCAGCGCGCCACCTACGGCAAAAAAGCCGTCGATCACTACGCCTACGTCATCGCGGGCGATGGCTGTTTGATGGAAGGCGTTTCCCAAGAAGCTATCACTTTGGCCGGTCGTCACGCGCTGTCCAAACTGATCGTGATGTGGGACAACAACAACATCACCATCGACGGCACGGTTGAATTGTCAGACCGCACAGATCAAGTTTCCCGTTTCAAATCAGCCGGTTGGGCCGTTCTTGAAATTGATGGTCACGACCCTGTCGCCATTGATGCCGCATTGACCCAAGCCAAAAAAGGCAACAAGCCAACGATGATCGCGTGCAAAACCCACATCGCTTTGGGCCACGCCGCACAGGACACATCCAAAGGTCACGGTGCCTTAACCGACGCTGATCAAATGGCTGCCGCAAAGGCCGCATACGGTTGGACAACTGGCCCATTCGAAGTGCCCGCAGACGTGAAATCCGCATGGGAAGCCATCGGCGCACGCGGCACATCTGTGCGCAAAGCCTGGGAGGCGGATTTCGAAACGCTGCCCCGTTCCAAGCGCGAAACATTCGAACGCGCCTATGCCTTGGACGCACCGAAAAAACTAAGCGCGACAGTCAAAGCGTTCAAAAAACAGATGTCAGAATCTGCGCCAAAACTGGCCACCCGCGCGTCGTCAGAAAAGGTTCTGGAAATCCTGAACCCGATCCTGCCAGAGACCGTTGGCGGGTCTGCCGATTTGACCGGTTCCAACAACACCAAGACCTCGGATTTGGGTGTCTTTGACATCGACAGCCGCGATGGTCGCTACGTGTATTGGGGCATTCGCGAACACGGAATGTCATCCGCAATGAACGGCATGGCGCTGCACGGCGGCATCCGCCCCTACGGCGGCACGTTCATGTGTTTCACCGATTATGCGCGCCCTGCGATGCGTTTGGCCGCGTTGATGAAAATCCCGACAGTGTTTGTGATGACCCACGATTCCATCGGCTTGGGCGAAGATGGTCCAACCCACCAACCGGTTGAACATCTGGCAATTTCACGTGCGACGCCAAACACTTATGTGTTCCGCCCTGCTGATACGATTGAAACAGCAGAAGCATGGGAAATCGCGCTGACAACCAAAGAAACACCGTCTGTTTTGTCCCTGACACGCCAAGGTTTGCCGACTGTGCGCACAGAGCACAAAACCAAAAACCTAACCGCGCAAGGCGCTTATGTTTTGGCTGACGCCGATGGCAAACGTCAGGTGATTTTGATGGCCACAGGGTCCGAAGTCGAAATCGCCCTCGCCGCCCGTGACATTTTGCAAGGCGAAGGGATCGGCACCCGCGTCGTATCAATGCCGTGCATGGAATTGTTCGCGCAACAAGACGAAGCCTACCGCAAGCGCGTATTGCCCGGCGGTCCGGTGCGGGTCGCCGTTGAAGCAGCAGTGCGTCAAGGTTGGGATCAATGGTTGCTTGGCGAACGCGGCAAGTTCGGCAAAGCAGATTTTGTCGGCATGGACAGCTTTGGCGCGTCGGCCCCGGCAGGTGAATTGTACGAACAGTTCGGCATCACCGCGGCAAACGTTGTGGCCAAGGTCAAAGCACTGCTTTGATCGTTAGCGACTGTTTTTAAATAATAATTCTGCACAGATCACCGTTATGGTCTGTGCGGGAATTACAACCTACAGCCCGCCGAACGCTGCCACTAAAATCGGCTTTTGGTTCTTTTCGTGACGCATCACAAACTGCGTCTGACGTTTGCTGCTGGGAATACCCCGCGCTTGCGACGCGACAAAATCGTCTGAGGCGATCTCGGGAAACAGTGTTTCAATTTCCTGGCGTGCCTCTGAATTTAGCCCCGAAATCGCCATTGGGCCGCAATAATAGCTTTCGGTCGGGGCCCCTTCGACAAATACAATTTCATGCTGGTCCAGCACCAAATGATAGTACGTGAGCGTCGCAAAATCGCCGCTTACGTCGATGCCGGCCAATGCCGTCAGTTTTGTCGCCGAAATAAGCGTCTCTTGTTCCCCGAACATCCGTTCGACCACGGGCGAATTCGCCAAGAACCGGTGCTGCGCCGACACTAGCAAATCTTGTTCCGGAATATTTTTGCCAAGCGCACCCGCGGTCACTAGAACGGGGCGCAAATTTGGTTTCACGATCAGTTCTATCGACGACAATTGCCGTGTCAGGATCATCCGCAAAGGTTGGAAACCGTGATCCAATGTCTGAACCATATCGCCGACTTTTAGATCTTTTATCGCAACCAAACCAGTGTCTATTTTGATCATCGACTGGCCGGTAAAACAGGCAACGTAGTCTTCGTATTCGTTGTTTTTCTGGTGGGATGTGCGTTCGGTATTAAAGGTATACGACGTGCCGGGCTGCAAGCTAACCGTCGAAACGATGCCATCGACCGCCCCTTGTTGGTAGCCATCGCCGCCAAAATGAAAGCTCGTGACTTTGTGCCCCGTGGTCGTGTTTATCAGGTCGTAGGCCGTGTTGATCGACGTGCCCGCGGTGACGGTTGTGCCGTCGATATTGACCGTATCTGTAAGAACTTGCGATCCATCGACTTCGTCGAAAATGATCTCGTCGTCGGTGACTTCGATCAGCGTGGGCGTGGCGCCTGCGATCAAAGTAAGCGTGAACGTGGGCGAACCGGACGCGGCAGCGCCGACCTCATCTGGCAGGCCGCCAACAAAATCGCTTGGACTGTAAACGTATAAAAACGGCATGATTTCCCCGCGCGTTACCTCGCACCAATCGGCCATCGCAAACCGGTGCGAGACCAAAAGCACACAGCCCATGCGGGAACGTAAGGGGATTTATGTTGGATATTCCCCTGATCCATTTTTACCGCAGATTTTTCACGAAATTTACAGCGTGAAACAATTAATATCAAAGGGTTAGTATCGCGGTGCCTTTAGGCAAAACCACAAGACCGCATCCCCTTAGCGCACGAAAACCTTGCGCCACAGTGGCGTGATCACCTTTTCACCCAGCGGGATCAGCACCAGCCCCAAGGCCACGCCAAATATGCCATCCATTGTCGCCTTGGCGAACCATTCCCCTGCCCCGACAAACGCGTCAGGCAGGCTGTGACCAATGTTATAGGCGGCGTCATGGATCAGGTGGCCAAGGGTGGTGAACCCCAATTCTTCGAGCCCGTGAATGATGATTGATCCGCCAACCCACAGCATCGCGGCGGTGCCGATCACGGTCAGCAACCACATCACACGCGGCATTGCCTTGACCACACCGCGCCCCAACGCACGGGTCGTACGCAACCGTCCACGCGCGGCCATCGCCAGCCCCACATCATCCATTTTCACGATCAGCGCGACGGCCCCGTAGACCGCAAATGTAATCATGATCGCAACAGTGGCGAGCGTCGCGGCCTCCATCCAGAAATTGCTTGGCGGGATCGCGGCGAGCGAAATTGTCATAATTTCAGCCGACAGGATAAAGTCGGTCTTGATAGCGCCCTTGGCTTTTTCTTCTTCCAAGTGCGCGGGGTCATCCGTGACCTGATCCGCCTTTGGATAATCCGTGTGCCCGTGCCCGCCAATGCCAACAGCGTGCGCGATTTTTTCCGCACCCTCAAAACATAAATACGCACCACCAAACATCAGCAACGGCGTGATCGCCCAAGGTGCAAACGCAGACAGAGCCAGACCCGCAGGCAGCAAATACACCAGCTTGTTTTTCAACGACCCCTTCGCAATGCGCCAAATGATCGGCAATTCGCGATCGGCAGAAAACCCTTGGACGTATTTTGGCGTCACCGCGGCATCATCAATCACGGCCCCTGCCGCTTTTGCCCCTGCTTTGGCCGCCTGCCCGATCACGTCATCCACGGATGCGGCGGCCACTTTGGCAATCGCTGCTACATCGTCAAACAATGCCAAAAGTCCGCTCATGCCTGTCACCTTGTTTTTGCGTCTGTGGTTCAGCTAGCACGCTGTCGTGCCAAAACAAACCAAACTGTTAGCGCCAACGCAGGCCGCCCCTGCAGGTTTATCGCTAACAGTTTGAAAATGCGCTGGTTTCCCCCTTTCCCGTAGATCAGTGCAGGTCTAAGGAAGCCTCAATCGGGGTAAGGTTTCGTTAGGAGTTCGAGCATGACAATCAAAGTAGGTATCAACGGATTTGGACGGATCGGGCGCTGCACCCTGTCACACATCGCACAATCCATGCGCGCGGACATCGACGTGATCAAGGTCAACGCAACCGGCCCTCTGGAAACAGCGGCGCATCTGCTGAAATACGATTCTGTGCACGGGCGCTATCCTTTGGACGTTACAGTCGGCGACAAAACGCTGGATCTGGGCCGTGGCCCGATGGAGATGTTTTCGACCTACGACATGAACGAATTGGACTGGTCGGGCTGTGATGTGGTTCTGGAATGCACCGGCAATTTCAACGACGGGCTCAAGGCCAAAACCCATATTGATCGCGGCGCAAAGCGGGTTTTGCTGTCGGCCCCGGGCAAAAACGTCGACAAAACCATCGTGTTTGGCGTGAATGATGACCTGCTTGAGGCCAGCGATACAATGGTGTCAAACGGCTCTTGTACCACCAACTGTCTGGCCCCGTTGGCCAAGGTTCTGGACGAAGCCGTCGGTATTGAGCGCGGCATCATGACCACGATCCACAGCTATACCGGCGATCAGCCAACGCTGGATCGTCGCCACAATGATCTGTACCGCGCCCGCGCTGCCGCCATGTCGTTGATCCCAACATCGACAGGTGCCGCCGCCGCATTGGGTGAAGTCCTGCCAAACCTAAAAGGTCGTCTTGACGGATCAGCCATGCGCGTCCCGACCCCAAATGTGTCTGCCGTCTATCTGACATTCGAGGCCAAGCGTGACGTCACAATCGAAGACATCAACACCGCCGTCGCCGCCGCAGTTGCCGGCGATATGGGCCGCGTCATGGCCTATGACGAAGAACAAAAAGTATCGATTGATTTCAATCACACCGAACACAGCTGCATCTTTGCGCCCGACCAAACCAAGGTTGTCGGCGGCCGCACCGTGCGCGTTTTGGCGTGGTACGACAACGAATGGGCGTTTTCCGTGCGCATGGCCGATGTGGCCGCAGCGATGGGCCAATTGGGCTAACACCGCACCAAACTCTTGCGGGATCGGGGCAAGGCTGGCATATCAGTCTTGCCCTAATTTTTTTGCCACAGGTAGATTTATGACCAACCCGATCGCAGTTGTCCTTGGCCTGGTTTTGATCGGGATGATCATTGGTGATGTGGTTGTCTACGATTCTGCGAACCTGTTGTTTCTAGGCAAAAAGCTGGCTGATTTAATCGAATGGATCGCATTCTGGCGTTAGGCTTCGCGCAAAGGTTGCGGGTTTCACGCTTGACAATATGTCGCAAATGCAATTGTTAGCGGTAACATAGACATAAATACTCAAAAGGACCAGATCATGACACTTACCGTAGGCATCAATGGATTTGGTCGAATTGGGCGCAATGTTCTGCGCGCGCTGCTGGAATCCGGACGCGATGATATTCGTGTTGTGGCGATCAACGATCTGGCCCCGCTGGCGACAAATGCACATTTGCTGGAATTTGACTCGGTGCACGGACGCTTGCGCACGCCGATCACGTTGGGCGAAAACACGATTGATGTGGGCACCGGCCCGATCCGTGTCAGTGCAGAACGCAGCCCCGACAATCTGGCGTGGGACGACGTAGATGTGGCGCTGGAATGCACCGGTATTTTCCGCTCCATTGAAGGTGCCGAGATGTACATGAAAAGCGGCGCGGGCAAAGTGTTGTTCTCGGCCCCGTCAAAATCCGATGGCGTCAAAACCATCGTGTTCGGTGTGAACGACGATATTTTGGCAGACGGCGATCGCATTGCCTCAAACGGATCTTGCACGACAAACTGCTTGGCCCCCGTTGCCAAAATCCTTGACGATAAATTCGGAATTATTCGCGGCACAATGACAACTGTGCACGCATACACGGGCGGCCAACCGACCCATGACCGTGCCAATTCTGATCTGGCGCGGGGCCGTGCGGCCGCAATGTCGATGGTCCCGACCTCGACTGGTGCGGCTAAGGCGATTGGCCTCGTGATGCCGCATTTGGCCGGCAAATTGTACGGCACGTCAATCCGGGTCCCGACACCAAATGTGTCCTGCATTGACCTGACGGTCGAAGTCAAAACAGCCACCACAATCGAGGACGTGAATGCCGCCTTTACCGATGCGGCAAACGGGTCATTGGCAGGTATCCTCGCGGTGGAATCACGCCCATTGGTGTCCGTTGATCTAAACCACGACGCACACAGCGCCACGGTTGCACTGGACGGCACACACGTTCAGGACGGCACGATGATCCGCGTGATGGCGTGGTACGACAATGAATGGGGGTTCTCGAACCGCATGCTGGACACCGCAGTCAAGCTGGGATCCTGCCTGTAAGATGCGCATTGGTAAGGTGCGCGTGTCGCGCACCCTGCCGTTACCTTGGCCATCAGCTCAGGCGTTTTTTCAGCTCTTCATTGACCAGCGGCGTCACAAATTTGCTGACGTCACCGTCAAGGCGCGCAATCTCTTTGACCAGTTTTGATGCAATCGCCTGATGTTTGGCCTCTGCCATCAGAAACACCGTCTCAATGGTGTTGTCCAATGCACGGTTCATGCCAACCATCTGATATTCATACTCAAAATCTGCCACAGCCCGCAGCCCGCGAATGATCAACGACGCGTCAACATCGCGCGCACATTTGATCAACAGGTTCTCGAACGGGTGCACGACAATCTCTGTTCCGGTCTGTTCGGACAGCTTGGCGCATTCCGCTTCGATCATCACAACCCGTTCTTCTAGGGTAAACAGCGGCCCCTTATCGCGGTTGATCGCAACCCCGATAACCAACCGATCCACCAGCGCACTGGCGCGGCGAATGATATCAAGATGACCCAATGTGATCGGGTCGAATGTTCCGGGATATAGTCCGACGCGCATGGGCACGCTCCGTTATTTGGTGTCGATATTTAGCACATTGCGGACAAACGAACACTTTGCGGATCAGATTGCAAGCAAGTGTTAATACGCGCGCTTAGTGCCCCATAATCATGCCTTGTAGGGCGTCTTTTTCCATCGACAGCTCGCTCAGGCGTGCTTTGACCACGTCACCAAGGGTGATCAGCCCGATCATCACACCGTCCTCGATCACCGGCATGTGGCGAAACCGCCCTTCGGTCATTTTAGCTAAAACCGCGTCCGCGCGATCGCTGCGCAGGCAACTGACCAACTTGGATGTCATGTACACATCGACTTTGGCGTCCAGACAAATTGAACCCTGTTTGCCGATTTCACGCACGATATCGCGTTCTGACAAAATGCCCGTGGCCGTCTTGCCATCTGGTGAAATCACCACTGCCCCGATCCGTTTTTCCGCAAGGATTTTGGCCGCATCAGACATCAACGTGCCGGGGGCTACGGTGACAATGGCGTCGTCGGATTTTGATTTCAGGATGTTGTGGACAAGCATGGCGACCTCATAAAATTGTGATGTGGTCCCCCCAGCCTCACCGCAAAGGGGCGTTCAAGTCAAGGTTGCAGCTTGCAAACGCGCAACTTCGGCCCGCACACCAGCCCCAAGTTCCGCCGCAAAGCGCGCCAGCTTGGCATTTTGGCGGTCGTCCTCGTGGCGGATCAGGTAAAAACTACGGCTTAGGCTGATCTGATCCATCAAAATTCGCGTGACTTTGGGGGCTGAGGGCAGCGCAAAATCATGCACGACACCAACACCGCCGCCGTGGCGCAGCAGGTTCAATTGCACCGACACCGAATTCGACGCCAGCGGCACCCGCCCCACCCCAATATCAGCCAAGTAGTCGAGTTCACGGTCAAAAATCATGTCGGGAATGTAGCCCACGATGCGGTGCGCCTTGAGGTCCTCGATGGTTTTGATCGGGGCGTGGCGTTTAAGATAGCTTTGGGACGCGGCCAAATGCAGGCTGTAGTCGGTGATCTTTTGCACGGTTAATCGCCCCGCAGTCGGCGCGCTGACCCCAATCGCCAAATCCGCCTCGCGCCGTGACAGGTTGAACACCCGCGGCAAGGCCACGATCTGAATATCCAGGTCAGGATGGTCCTGCGCCAACGCCGCGCAGACCTGTGGCAGGATGTAGTTTGCACAACCATCCGGCGCGCCAATGCGCATTTGCCCCTTCAGGCTTTCGCTTTGATCCGGCAGGCTGGCTGTCGCCAAACGCATCGCCGCCTCTGCCGCCTCGCTGCGCGCCAACAATTCTGCACCTGCTTCGGTCAGCGCGTAACCTTGGGGCGATTTCACGAACAGGCCCGCGCCCACTGCATCCTCAAGTCGGGTCATGCGCCGCCCCAATGTTGCCGGATCAAGACGCAAGATTTTACCCGCCGCAGACAGCCCGCCCTCGCGCGCCACGGTCAGAAACAGCCGCAGATCATCCCAATTGGTTTGCATGGTGGTCAACCTCAGCTTCATTTTGCGAAAATGCAAAACGACTTTGATATCTTTCCTCTGTTGCCTGCGTTTTTGCAAGGGTACGATGCCTTCAAATTCGCAAGGGAGAATTCCATGAAAGAACTCACGCACTATATCAACGGCGAACACGTCAAAGGCACATCAGGCCGTTTCGCAGACGTTATGAACCCGGCCACGGGCGAAATTCAGGCAAAATGCCCATTGGCATCCGCCGCTGAAATGGACATCGCCGTTCAGGCCGCAACCGCCGCGCAGCCAAAATGGGCCGCCACAAACCCACAGCGCCGCGCCCGTGTGATGATGAAATTCGTCGCCCTTTTGAACGACAACATGGACAAATTGGCCGAGGCCCTGTCGCGCGAGCACGGCAAAACCTTGCCTGATGCGGCCGGTGACGTGCAACGCGGCCTAGAAGTTGTCGAATACTGCATCGGCGCGCCAGAATTGCTGAAAGGCGACTACACCGATTCAGCTGGCCCCGGCATCGACATGTATTCCATGCGCCAGGCCTTGGGTGTGACAGCCGGCATCACGCCGTTCAACTTTCCCGCCATGATCCCGATGTGGATGTTTGCGCCAGCCATCGCATGTGGCAACGCGTTCATCCTGAAACCATCCGAACGTGACCCATCCGTGCCATTGATGTTGGCCGAATTGATGGAAGAAGCCGGTTTGCCAAAAGGCATCCTGCAGGTTGTGAACGGCGACAAAGAAGCCGTCGACGCGATCTTGCACCACGATGTGATCCAGTCCGTTGGCTTTGTGGGTTCGACCCCGATTGCGGAATATATCTATTCCACGGGCTGTGCGAACGGCAAACGCGTCCAGTGTTTTGGCGGCGCGAAAAACCACATGATCATCATGCCAGACGCGGACATGGATCAAGCAGCAGACGCATTGATCGGTGCCGGTTACGGCGCGGCAGGCGAACGTTGCATGGCGATTTCGGTGGCCGTTCCGGTTGGCGATGACACCGCAGATCGTCTGATCGAAAAACTGGTCCCACGCATCGAAAAACTAAAAGTCGGCCCCTACACATCCGGCAACGACGTTGATTACGGGCCCGTTGTGACTGCGGCTGCCAAAGCAAACATCGAACGTCTGGTTCAAACCGGCATCGATCAAGGCGCTGAATTGGTTGTGGATGGTCGCGATTTCTCGCTTCAGGGCTACGAAGAAGGGTTCTTTGTCGGGCCACATTTGTTTGACCGCGCGACCAAAGACATGGACATCTACAAGCACGAAATCTTTGGCCCGGTCCTGACCTGTGTGCGCGCAGAAACCTACGAAGAAGCCTTGGGTTTGGCGATGGATCACGAGTACGGCAACGGCACCGCGATCTTTACCCGCGACGGCGATGCGGCGCGTGATTTCGCAAACCGGATCAACGTGGGCATGGTCGGCATCAACGTGCCAATCCCTGTGCCATTGGCCTACCACACGTTTGGCGGCTGGAAAAAATCGGTCTTTGGCGATTTGAACCAGCACGGTCCGGATGCGTTTAAATTCTACACACGCACCAAAACTGTGACCGCGCGCTGGCCATCAGGCATCAAAGAAGGCGGCGAGTTTTCTATTCCAGTCATGGAATAACCAAGCCATCCAGAACCATTAAAATTGCCGCCGCCGGATCACTCCAGCGGCGGCTTTTTTGTGGATAAAATTAGCGAGAGAACGTCGTTTGGTGCAGATCTGCCCCTGCCTTGTCCTTAAACGCGACATCCCACGTTGACGCACCCGCCGTAATGATCCCGTAGCTGAAATCATACGACCAGAAAAAGCTGTCTTTGTCTGCGCCAATCCGCCTGAGCGCGGTGATTGTCTGGGCGCTCAAACCTGACGCCGTTCCCAACGCCGGATCGCGTTTTGTACCGCCATTGCCGAACACAAACTGCTTGGGCCGCGCGTCCGGAAAATTCACTTGTTGCGCCAAATGGATATGCCCCGCCATGGTCGCTTTGACCTGTGCCGGCAGCGCGCCTTCTTTGCTGGCCTTCAACGCGGCCTGCAGCGTCAAATCCGTAGGCCCAGCTGAATCTGTGCCCCAACTGGCAACAGCCCAGAACGGGCGGTGCGTCACCAGCCAAGATGACAGTGTGCCCGCATCTTGGGCAATCTTTTCGATGTGGGTAAATTCACCAGTGTATTGGGCGACCATTGCCCCATCTGGGTAGCGGCGCGTGTCGTGATCAATGCGCGATGTGTCCATTACAATGACCTGTAGGTTGTCAAATTTCACCGGATACGGCGCCGTATAGTTCCAGTTTTGGCCTGCTAAATCGGCCGTTGGGCACTGATCTGGCCAGATATCGTTGGCAAGCTCAATCGGCTCTGGGTCCAACAAGAAGAACCAACCCCGCCACGCCCGCGAGCAATCCTCGTGATTGCCGCGCACTGGGATCATTGCGGCCGCTGACAACAGCTTGGCCGAGGGGTCAAAAAAATCTGCCTGCCAGCTGGACCACGTCAGGCCGATGTTCTTTTGCAAACACCCTTTGGTGGGGCCGCATTTGCCGTATGATTCTTCGCGGTAGTGCATGTCGCCCACATGGATCAGCAGATCAGGCGATTGGCCCGCAGCACTGTTGGCCACATCGACGTAATCCCATTTCGGGCCAGTTCCGTTGCCGGTGCAGTTTTGCACGGTGCCGTAGGCGACACGGCAGCCGGTATCGCCAAGCACAGCGATCTTTTTCGGGTCGGCTTTAGGCGTCGGCAGGCTGATCCCACCTGCGGACATGTTCATCATTGTGGCGTCAACATCGCCTTCGCACACGCGGATTTTGTCAAAACCGGTGGGCGCATTTTTTGAACGCAGGATCATATCGACCTTGCCGGTGTCGTGCATGATTTGCGGACAGGTCTCCGTGGCTGCAATCACAACCCGCGCCTGCGCCTTGCTGTCAAATGTGTATTGCACCCAGCCGTGCGTGGCGGTTTGTGCGATCGCCGCTGAACTGCTGATCCCGGCCCACGCAACCGCAGCCAGCGCTGTTTTGAACGTCTTCATCAAATGTCCTTTTCGAAACAATTCGAGCCCGAAATGAAAGGCTCTCGAAATAAATAAAACTTGCGCGAGAACCTTTGCATGTGCGCTTTGTCCTTGCAACATTCCTGAAACTTTCGGAATTTAACACTTGTTCAATTGGCAATTTTCAATTGGCAGTTCATCATTTGCGCAACCGCGAGGCACCCCAATGGATTTTGCACTTAGCGAAGAACAGACCGCCATTTTTGACATGGCTTATGGCTTTGGTCAGGACAACATCGCGCCGTTTGCGCGCCAATGGGAGGCGGACGGAACCATCCCGAAATCGCTATGGCCCGAAGTTGGGGCATTGGGTTTTGGCGGCTTGTACGTGTCCGAAGACGGCGGCGGCGCAGGCCTGTCACGTTTAGATGCGACAATGGTATTCGAAGCATTATCAATGGCTTGTCCATCTGTGGCCGCATTCCTGTCGATCCATAACATGTGCGCCAAAATGATCGACAGCTTTGGCAGCGACGCCCTAAAGGCGCGCGTGATGCCGGATGTTTTGACAATGAAAACCGTGCTTAGCTATGCGTTAACCGAACCGGGATCAGGGTCTGATGCGTCAGCCTTAAAAACCCGCGCCGCGCGCACAAACGAAGGATACACGTTGAACGGCACCAAGGCGTTCATCTCGGGTGGTGGCTATTCGGATGCGTATGTTTGCATGGTGCGCACAGGCGACGATGGCGCCGGCGGTGTGTCTGCAATGCTGGTCGAAGACGGCGCAACGGGCCTAAGTTTCGGCGCGCTTGAGGATAAAATGGGCTGGCGTTCACAACCCACAGCGCAGGTGCAGTTTGATGACTGTGCCGTCGATGCCGCCAACCTGATCGGCGAAGAAGGTCGTGGATTTAAATACGCCATGATGGGTCTGGATGGCGGGCGTTTGAACATCGCTGCCTGTTCGATCGGGGCCGCACAAACTGCCTTAAACGCGACGCTCGCCTACATGGGTGAACGCAAAGCATTTGGCCAAACCATCGACCAATTCCAAGGGCTGCAATGGCGCCTTGCCGACATGGAAATCGAATTACAGGCCGCGCGCACATTCCTGCGCCATGCCGCCTGGAAACTGGACACAGGTGCGCCAGACGCTACAAAATTCTGCGCTATGGCCAAGAAATTCGTGACCGACGCGGGCAGCAAAATCGTCGATCAATGCCTGCAATTGCACGGTGGCTACGGCTACCTTGCGGACTACGGCATCGAAAAACTGGTCCGTGATTTGCGGGTGCACCAAATCCTTGAGGGCACCAACGAAATCATGCGCGTGATTGTCGCCCGCGAGATGTTGAAAAACCGCTAAGGAGCCCACAAATGAGCGACATTTCAATCCGCATTACCGGTCGTGCTGGTCGCATCACTTTGCAGCGCCCACAGGCGTTGAACGCCATGACCTACGAGATGTGCATGGCGATCGAGGCCGCCCTTGATGCATGGCGCGATGACAACGCGGTGGACGTGGTTGTTTTGGACGCCGAAGGGACCCGCGCCTTTTGCTCTGGCGGAGATATTGCAGATCTTTACGCCACCGGTCTCAAGCGTGATTTCAGCTATGGTCAGACATTTTGGGCTGATGAATATCGCCTGAACGCAAAGATATTTGAATACTCAAAACCGGTCGTCAGTTTCCTCCAAGGGTTCACCATGGGCGGCGGCGTTGGAATTGGCTGTCACGGATCGCACCGCGTCGTTGGTGACAGCAGCCAGATCGCCATGCCCGAGGTCGGCATTGGTTTGGTGCCTGATGTTGGCGGGTCGTTGATGCTGGCGTTGGCCCCTGACCGTTTGGGCGAATATTTGGGCACCACAGCTGCACGCATGAACGCTTCAGATGCAATTTATGCCGGCTTTGCAGACCTCTACATACCGGAATCCAAATGGACATCCTTGATCGAAACGCTAGAAACAACAGGCGATCCCAGCATTTTGATCGGCGAAACGCCTGCTGAAATTGGCCCCATTCAATTGCAACTTGGCGACATCAATCGCCACTTTAACGGCGTTAGCCTTGGCGATGTTCTGACCACCTTACAAAGCGATGACAGCGATTTTGCCAAACAAACGTTGAAATCCATGCGACGTAATTCGCCCCTGTCGATGGCTTGCGCGTTTGAAATTTTACACCGTTTGCGCGGCCCCTCGATCAGCATGGCAAAGGCGCTAGATCTTGAATACCGGTTCACGTCGCGCGCGATGGAACATGGTGACTTTATCGAAGGCATTCGTGCCGCTATCATCGACAAAGATCGTGCGCCCAAATGGCAATATGCAGATGGCAACGTGCCGCCAATGGCCGTTTCCAAAATGCTGCAACCATTGCCAAAAGCTAAGGGCGACCTTGGAATAAAATCGGAAGGAAACAGCATGAACATCGGCTTTATCGGGTTGGGCAACATGGGTGCGCCAATGGCCGCGAACTTGGCCGCTGCGGGCCACAATGTTAGCGGATTTGACCCCATCGGCATCACCGCAAAGGGCGTCGCAGTTGCATCAAACGCGGTTGAGGCCGCGACAGGTGCAGACGTTGTGATCACCATGCTGCCCAATGGCGCGATCCTGCGATCTGTCGCGGCTGAAGTGATCCCTGCCATGCAGGCCGGTGCCACGTTGCTGGATTGTTCAACCGTCGATGTAGAAAGCGCGCGCGCGGTCGCGATTGATGCGGCGGCCTGCGGATTGCTGGCAGTCGACGCCCCTGTTTCAGGCGGCATTGGTGGTGCGGCGGGCGGCACATTGACGTTCATGGCCGGTGGGTCCAGCGCGGGTTTTGCCAAGGTTCAGCCGTTGTTCGACATCATGGGGCAAAAAGCCGTGCATTGCGGTGACGCAGGCGCGGGCCAAGCTGCGAAAATCTGCAACAACATGATTTTGGGCGCGACAATGATCGCCACCTGCGAGGCGTTTGCGCTGGCTGATAAACTGGGTCTGGACCGTCAAAAGATGTTCGACGTTGTGTCGACGTCATCGGGCTATTCCTGGTCGATGAACGCCTACTGCCCTGCCCCGGGTGTCGGCCCGAACAGTCCTGCGGACAATGATTACACGCCCGGATTTGCGGCAGAACTGATGCTAAAAGATTTGGGGCTAAGCCAACAAGCCGCCGAAGCTGCGGATGCAGATACGCCAATGGGCGCACTCGCTTTGGCGCTATATAAAAAGTTTGTCGAAGACGAAGGCGGTCTTGGCAAAGATTTCAGCGCGATGTTGCCGCGTTTTGAAACCCGCGGACGCGACTGAACCTCAGGTTGCACGTCGTTTGCTCAACTATGGCAAAACGGGTTTAAAGTTGTCAAAATCAACACAATGGGCCAAGATTTGGCCTATTGTCGCGGTCTATTTTGACCCCAAGACACATAAAAACTAAAATAATTCAAACCCTTACGCGAAAAATCGCAAGAATGGATACAATCCCTCTATTTTAAGACAAATGTTCACAATCTGATCGCGGCACCGCCCGATTGTTCAGGCAAATTAACACTCGAACGCCAAAACACCGGCGAAATACTCGAGGTTAAGATGCCGACTGCAACAGAACTACCCATCGACAGCACCGCAACTGCCACGGCAATGGCAAATGAGATTTTTGGCGACGGAATTACGATCAATTCCGCGAGCTACACTGGCGATGCGCTGTCCTCTGGCATTTATACAAACGGCGACGCCATCTCAAACGAGGCAACGCCGGGCGACTCGGGCGTGATCTTGTCCACCGGATACGTCGCGGATTTCACCAATTCTGACGGCACCACAAACACCAACCAATCAGCATCGACCAGCACCAATACATCCGGTGGCGCGGATGCGGATTTTACCACGCTTGCAGGCGCTGGCACCGGCGACGCCGCATTTCTAGAGGTTAATTTCACCCCAACCGGCGATACAATCACCATCGATTTTGTTCTGAGTTCCGAAGAATATCCTGAATTTGCCAACTCACAGTACAACGACGTTGTCGGCGTTTGGGTCAACGGGCAATTGGCGCAAGTCAGCGTTGGCGACGGCACAGCATCTATCGGCAACATCAACGGCGGCGAAACAGGCAACATCTATCTGGACAACACGGGCGACGCCTACAACACTGAAATGGATGGCTTTACCGTCACATTGACCTTTGTCGCGACAGTCGTTTCAGGCCAGCCAAACACACTAAAAATTGGCGTCGCAGACGTTGGTGACAGCAGTTATGACACCAATCTGCTAATTGCTGGCGGATCGGTTCAATCGACAATCGTGGCCCAGGACGACAGCGTCAACATGGGTCACAACGACACAAAGACCCTCGATGTATTGGGCAATGATAGTTCAACTGGCGGCGCTTTGACAGTCACGCACATCAACGGCACGCCGGTGGTTGTCGGCACAACTGTGACCTTGGCCAGCGGTCAACAAATCACCCTGAACGCAGATGGCACATTCGAAATCGTCGGCGATGCGGACGCGGAAACCGTCTATTTCAACTACTCGATTGTAGATGCGATCGGGAACACGGACACTGCATTGGTCGAGATAAATCAGGTGCCGTGTTTTGTATTTGGAACATTGATAGAAACCGATCAAGGCCCTGTTCCTGTTCAAGATTTACGCGCAGGTATGCAGATTATGACTCGCGATGACGGCCCACAACCGATCCGCTGGATTGGCAACAGGACAGTTGCGGCGATTGATCAACATTGCCCTATCCGGTTTTCCAAAGGCCAGTTTGGTGCCACGCAGGATTTGCTATTATCACCGCAGCATCGCGTGCTGATGACCGGCTGCTGGGCTGAGCTGTTGTTTGGTGAACTCGAGGTGCTGGTGAAGGCCAAGGACCTGGTGAACGACCGCGATATTCGCTCTGATCCGTCGGTGAAAAAAGTCACCTACTATCACATGATGTTTGATCGTCACCAGATCGTGACAGCCAACGGCATGGCTTGCGAAAGCTATTTACCGGGCCCCAGCACGATGAAGGATTTTGACGTGCAAACCCAAACGGAAATCCTGCAATTGTTTCCACAAATGGCCCCCGATGGCAGCGGTTACAGCCAAGCCGCCCGCGCAATTATCAAATCGCGCGAAGCAGGCCCATTAATGGCAGCATTGGCGGCGTAGTTACTTTGCCGCGGCTTTTTTCGGTTTTAACATCTCTTTGAGATAGCGGCCTGTATAGCTGGCCTCGACCTCGGCAACCTGCTCGGGCGTGCCTGTTGCGACCACAGTTCCGCCGCCATCGCCGCCTTCGGGCCCGATATCAATGATGTGGTCGGCGGTTTTGACAACATCCAGATTGTGTTCGATCACGATCACCGAATTGCCCTGATCCACCAGCTCGTGCAACACCTCAAGTAGCTTGCGCACGTCTTCGAAATGCAGCCCCGTTGTCGGTTCATCCAGGATGTATAATGTGCGCCCAGTGGACCGTTTTGACAGCTCTTTTGACAGCTTGACCCGCTGCGCTTCGCCCCCTGAAAGGGTCGTCGCCTGTTGCCCAACCTTGATGTAGCCAAGGCCAACACGCACCAGCGCATCCATCTTTTCACGGATCGGTGGAACGGCGGTGAAAAACGTCTGTGCGTCCTCAACTGTCATATCAAGAACGTCCGCTATGCTCTTGCCTTTAAAGCGAACTTCGAGGGTTTCACGATTGTAACGCGCGCCCTTACATGTCTCGCATTCGACGTAAACATCGGGCAAAAAGTGCATCTCGATTTTGATAACGCCGTCGCCTTGGCACGCCTCGCAACGTCCGCCTTTTACGTTGAAACTAAACCGGCCCGGCTTGTATCCGCGCGCTTTAGATTCAGGCAGACCCGCAAACCAATCACGGATCGGCGTGAACGCACCGGTGTAGGTTGCAGGGTTGGATCGCGGCGTGCGCCCGATGGCGCGTTGGTCAATGTCGATCACCTTGTCCAGATGTTCGAGCCCCTTGATGGTTTCGCACGGCGCAGGGGTTTGACGCGCCCCATTCAGGTTCATCGACGCCGTTTTAAACAGCGTTTCAATCGTGAGCGTTGATTTGCCCCCGCCCGACACACCGGTCACGCACACGAACTGCCCCAGGGGGAAATCAACTGTGATTTTCTTGAGGTTGTTGCCCGTGGCTTTGACAACTTTCAGCGATTTCTTTTTGCCTTTGCGCCGCGTTGCGGGAATGGCGATCTCGCGTTTGCCGGTCAGGTACTGACCCGTTAACGAATTGGGGTCATTTGCAACCACATCAGGCGTGCCATGCGACACAACCTGACCACCATGAACACCAGCGCCTGGACCAATATCAAACACGTAATCAGCCTCGCGAATGGCCTCCTCGTCGTGCTCAACCACAATCACTGTGTTGCCCTGGTCGCGCAGGTTTTTGAGGGTCAAAAGCAGGCGGTCATTATCGCGTTGATGCAGGCCAATCGATGGCTCATCCAAGACGTATAGAACACCGGTCAGGCCGGATCCAATCTGGCTGGCTAGACGGATACGCTGGCTTTCGCCACCGCTTAACGTACCACTTTTACGTGACAGCGTAAGGTACTCTAATCCAACGTTATTTAGGAATCCAAGGCGTTCCCTGATTTCCTTCAGGATAGCTTTTGCGATCTCGTTTTTTTGCACGCTTAGATGCTCTGGAACGCTTGTGCACCAATCAAATGCTTCGCGGATGGACATGTTGACGACTTCGCCTGCGTGCAGTCCGCCGATCTTAACGGCCAAGGCTTCGGCGCGCAGTCGGTACCCTTCGCAAGTGCCGCAATTACGGTTGTTTTGATAACGTTCAAATTCTTCGCGAATCCAGTTGCTGTCTGTCTCGCGATAGCGCCGTTCCATGTTTGGAATGACCCCTTCAAAGACCCGCGTAACTTGGTAAACGCGACCGCCTTCATCGTAGCGAAATGGCAGTTCTTCTTCGCCTGAACCGTACAGGAAAACCTGTTTTACGTGCGCTGGCAGGTCTTTCCATTTTGTTTGCGGATCGAATTCATAGTGCTTGGCAATCGCTTCGATTGTTTGCAGGAAATACGGGCTTTTGCCTTTGCGCCACGGGGCCAGCGCGCCGTCGTATACTTTTAGCGTTTGATCCGGAACAACCAGCCGTTCGTCGAAAAACAGTTCGACTCCTAACCCGTCACAATCGGGACATGCGCCAAACGGCGCGTTAAACGAGAACAAGCGTGGTTCAATTTCAGGAATGGTAAAACCGCTGACAGGACAGGCGAATTTCTCGGAGAACGTCGTGCGTACAGGGTCGCCTTCGGTCGGCACAGATTCGATAATCGCGATGCCATCCGCAAGATCAAGAGCAGTGCGCAGGCTGTCGGCAAGCCGCGTTTCCAGCCCTTCGCGCACAACAATCCGGTCTACAATCACGTCGATGTCGTGGCGAAATTTCTTATCAAGCGTCGGTGGTTCGTCTAATTCGTAGAATTCGCCGTCGACTTTGACCCGCTGAAACCCTTGCTTGCGCAGTTCGATAAATTCTTTGCGGTACTCACCTTTGCGATCGCGAATGATCGGGGCAAGCAAATAGGCGCGCGTCCCCTCCTCCATGGTCATGATGCGATCAACCATATCCTGAACCTGCTGCGCCTCGATTGGTTTGCCGGTTGCGGGCGAAAACGGCGTGCCGGCGCGGGCAAACAACAGTCGCATGTAGTCGTAAATTTCAGTCACAGTGCCAACAGTCGAACGCGGGTTTTTCGACGTGGTTTTCTGTTCGATCGAAATCGCAGGACTAAGGCCAGAAATATGATCAACGTCAGGTTTCTGCATCATATCAAGGAATTGGCGGGCATATGCGCTAAGGGATTCAACGTAACGGCGCTGTCCTTCGGCATAGATCGTATCAAACGCGAGGCTGGATTTTCCCGAGCCAGACAGCCCTGTGATCACCACCAATTGGTCGCGCGGAATGTCCACATCGATGGATTTCAAATTGTGCTCGCGTGCACCACGTACTTCGATAAATTTTTGATCAGCCATCAGACGCCCCTATTAACGATTTAGACATAGTTTGGTCTGCAAGATTCTCCAATGATAAAATGAGAACACATGGCGAACATCATGTGGTTTTGCGCATTTGCCCCAAAGCAAAGTGCACGCACAGGCCCGCAATCAACGCGCCGCCTACAAAAATTGGCAATGCCGCGTAACCCATCAAGGCCAGGGCCGCGACAATAATTGGCGTGCCAATCGTATTGCCCAGGTTGCCCATCTGCGCCATCGCACCGTTTGATTGTGCTTGGGCTGTGGCCGTGTCGTTCAACTGTGGAACCGCGGCAAAACTGGCCCCTTGGATCAACCCCATGCACGCGGCAAGCGCCACACAAGCGGCCGGTCCAGCAGGCACAATGAACAACCAAAGTACGCAGGCGGCACAACTGCCAAATCCGATCATCACAACGTTAACGGCCGAAATATAGCGCAACAAAAACACCCCCAACGTCATCGAACTGGCGATAGAGGCCAAAGGCATTGCGCCCATCACCCAGGCCCGTGACGTTTCAGGTAGGAACGGCGGCAACACGGTTAACACAGAGACGAAACAGAAGGTGTAAAACAGCCACCCCAATCCCGGCGCGGCGATGCGCGCCGATCTGTAGATCGTGGCATGGTGCATTAATATAGTGCGCAATGACAGAACGTCTTGGGGCGTATCACCAGTACCTTTGGTCAACACCAGCGATAAAATACCCGCAAAAACAGCCATGTAGATAGCATGCGCTACAAACAACGCGGGGATGCCATAGACATCAACCAACGGTAATCCGGCCCAAGCAAGGATGGCAAATGCAACGCCAAAAAACGTCCCCCACAAGGTTAACGTAAAGCCACGATCCTGAGGCGCACTAAGCTGTGCAATCAATGTCGGAGCAGCAACAACCATCGCCAAATGCGACAGCCCTTCGATGGCACGTGAGGCCAGAAACCATTCAAATGGTGGCACGATTGCTTGAAATGCCGACATCGCAGCGCCCAACCACAGCGCCCAAATCAACGCGCGCCGATAGCGGATATGCGCGACCAGCACGCCTGCAACCACGCCAAATATGATGCCCAAAAATCCAACCAGCGACACCGCAAAACCAATCAGCGCGCCTGCGTCGGGGTATAGTTGCGGCAATCGGTCAAAAATCACACTGACTTTAGCGTATTGGGCCGCCGCGCCCAACCCCGCGCCCCACAGCAAAAAGATCAACAAAAACGGTGTCTTGGTACTGGTCATGTTTTTCGCGCAAGCGCCCACGCGCAAATCGGCATCTTTGGATCATTTTCCAGAACGTCGGTTTTGGCGTAAAAATCAGGGGGCCAAGGGCGTTCAAGATTGCGCGCAGCCGTTTCACGATTGCCCCATTGATCGGCAATTATCGCATCCTCGTCAAATCCGGCCTCGATCAACAAGTTTTTCAACCCGCGCGCTGACCACCGTGAATTATCCATCGGTGCCGCATGAAATGGCACAAAGGACGGTACTGCCACCCAAAAATGTGCACCTTTTTTTCAACATCCGGCGCACGTTTTTTGTGACTGCATATGGTCGGTCCAAGTGTTCCCAGACTTGATTGGCCATAATCAAATCAAATTTACGCGGCTTTCCTTCATCATCCATGTAGGGGCCGGCGCAAATATCATATTTGGGGTACAAAAACCGATTATAGCTTTTGAAATTGAAAACCTGGCCCCATTTTCCCGAAATCTCAGCGACATCCAGCGTCGGCGGTTTTAGGTCCTGGATCATTTTGCGGCTAGAACGCTGCATCACGATGCGGTTTAGGCTGGGCATGGGGCGCGTTTCCTTTACGCGCCCCGAACGATCACATGTGAATCACACGATCATACGCATCCAGAACGCTTTCGTGCATCATTTCAGAAAGTGTCGGATGCGGAAAGACCGTGTTCATCAGATCTTCTTCTGTGGTTTCCAGTTGGCGGCCGACGACGTAGCCTTGGATCAGTTCTGTCACCTCGGCTCCGATCATGTGCGCACCTAAAAGTTCGCCGGTTTTGGCGTCAAAAATTGTCTTGATCAACCCATCGGATTCACCCAAAGCGATGGCTTTACCGTTGCCGATAAATGGGAAGCGTCCGACTTTTATGTCGTACCCAAGTTCCTTTGCGCGGGCTTCTGTGTATCCAACGGACGCGACTTGCGGGTGGCAGTACGTGCAGCCTGCGATGGATTCAGGTTTGACCGGATGGGCGTGTTTGCCGGCAATCAAATCAGCGACCATGACGCCTTCGTGGCTGGCTTTGTGCGCGAGCCATGGTGCGCCTGCGATGTCACCGATCGCATACAGACCGTCGACGCCTGTGCGGCAGAATTCATCCGTCACAACATGGGTTCTATCCAGCTTGACGCCCAATTCTTCTAACCCAAGCCCTTCTACATTTCCAACAATTCCGACGGCAGAAATGACGGTATCAAAGTCCATTCTTTCAATTTTACCATCTTTTTCGATATGTGCCGTCACTTTGCCTTTGGCGCGATCAAGCTTTTTGACCATCGCTTTTTGCATGATTTTCATGCCTTGTTTTTCAAAAGATTTCTTGGCAAAGGCACTGATTTCAGCGTCTTCAACTGGCAAAACACGATCCATGACTTCGACCACAGTCGTGTCGGTTCCTAGCGTATTATAGAAGCTGGCAAATTCAATTCCGATGGCGCCAGACCCGATTACGAGCAGCTTTTTCGGCATGTGCGGCGGCGTCAATGCGTGCTTGTAGGTCCAGACCAAATCGCCGTCAGCCTCTAGGCCGGGCAGTTCACGGGCACGCGCGCCGGTTGCCAGAACGATGTTCTTGGCAATCAACTCTTCGGTGCCTTTGTCTGTTTTGACACTGACCTTGCCTTTGGCCGGAATTGAGGCCGCCCCCATGAACACAGTCACTTTGTTTTTCTTCATCAAGTGACCGATGCCACCCGACAATTGCCCCGCGATTTGACGCGAGCGTTTCACTACAGCGTCCAGATCGTAGCCGATGTTGTCAGCCTTAAGGCCAAATTCTTTTGCGCGTTGCATAAGGTGGAACACTTCGGATGAACGCAGCATCGCTTTGGTCGGGATGCAGCCCCAGTTCAGGCAAATGCCGCCAAGATGTTCGCGCTCAACAATGGCCACATTCATACCCAGTTGCGCGCCGCGGATTGCAGCGACGTAGCCACCCGGCCCCGCCCCGATTACAATTAAATCAAAGGATTTCGACGCCATGTTATGCCCTCGCGCAGTGGTGTTTCAAAAGTAGTTTACCATTAAACTATATATGCGCGCAGTGCAATTCATGCATTACGCGACATTTAGCCCGTCCCAAAAACAAGAAACGGGGAAATCTGTTCAAAAGAAACGGCGTGAACTACGCGGCTTTTGCCTGAATAACGCGAACCGTGCTGCCGTAACCGCCAGCAGCCACGTAATCGACCTCGCTTGGCAAGGACTTGCGGCCAAGGACATCGTTACGATACGGGAAGCGTCCGAATTGGCGAATGACCTGACGATGCGCACGAGCGTGCAGCAAATTGCTACCGTCCTGCGGCAGGCGATCACACATCAAACGCACGCAACGGTCCTGATCACACAGGCTTTCTGAATGCATAAGCGGCATATAAAAGAACTGGCGCGCGGGTTCGTCGATGCGCATATCCCAGCCTTTATCGATGGCGGATTTTGCAGCCATCAAGGCCATACGATCCGTCGCAAACGCTTTGCCACTGTCGCGGTAAATGTTGCGCGAAAACTGGTCTGTCAAAACGATGTAGGCCAGCGCCCCGCTAGGGTAGGTTAACCAAAGTGAAAATGTGCCTGATGCCGCGGCGTTCAACGTACCCAGAAATTTGTCGCGGATAGTTTTATCCAGCGCGTCATTTTGCATGTACCAGTCGGCAGGATCACATTCATCCAGCCAAAACCTTAAGACTTCTTCGGGTCCAGCAAGAACCTCTGACGTCATCGCAACCATTGTGTTGTCTCCACATTACACACATCGTTACATCATTGTTACCTCAGCAAATTCTAATCGCCAGTCACAATTTACGACAGTAGCGTCACATTACGCGGCAGGTGTTGCGGTTTGGCCATCGCCATCGGAATCGTCGTCTGCTTCGATGACATATTCTTGTGCAATTTCCATCACAACCGGGGTCCCGGATTGCGTCATGTAGACGTAGCTACCGGTGTCTTCGACCGCGATCGACGCACGCTGTGTGGCACGGTATGTCGCGTAAATTACCAGAATAATGTTCAGCACAATGATGAATAGATAAAAGCCGGACGGCCCGAATTGCCCCATCATCCAACCCGTAATCAGCGGCCCTGAAATCGCGCCCAACCCGTTGATAAAGATCAATCCACCAGAGGCCGCCGCCATGTCTTCTGATTCAAGGTAGTCATTTGTGTGCGCCAAAAGCAATGAATACAATGGATTAGATACGCCGCCCATAACAAACGCCGACGCCAGGATCATGTTAAAACTGCCGTCAGAAAAGTAGCCGATAAACGCCCCCAGCACACCAATCGCCGCTGTCGCCACAACCAATGCACGTCGGTCAAAGCGGTCAGACAGCCATCCAATCGGATATTGCAGCACCATCGCACCCACAAAGAACATCGCCACAAACGTCGAAATCTGACCAACCGACAGGCCGATAATCGCGCCGTAAACGGACGACATTCCGAACTGTGCGGAAAACACACCGCCCAGCAAAAACATGCCGACACAGCCAAGAGGCGACACCTTCATCAATGCGCGCAGGCTCATCGGTTTGGTGGTGTCAAAGGCGGGTGTCGGGCTGATCGACAGCAAAATCGGGGTGATTGCCAAGCTAACCAATATCGACGGGATCACAAAAAGCACATAGCCAGACGGGTCTGCAGTAACCATCAAGACCTGCGCGATAACGATGCCAGCGGTTTGCACGATCATATAAAGCGACAGCGCCTGACCACGGTTTTCATTGCTCGCCGCATCATTCAGCCAACTTTCTGCCGTCACATAAACTGCAGAAAAACAAAACCCGATCAACACGCGCCCAAATGCCCAAACCCACGGGTCCGTCAGTGTCGGATACAGGATCATCACGGCAGAAATCATCGACGCAAGGGCGGCAAACACTCGTACGTGCCCGACCCGACGGATCAAATTCGGAGCCATCCGCGAGCCACCCAAAAAGCCCACAAAATAGGCCGACATCACGATCGACATTTCCAAGGTGGCAAAGCCTTCGATCTGGCCACGAACCCCCAAAAGCGTACCCTGCATGCCGTTGGCGACCATCAACAGCCCCATTCCGAACAGCAACGCCCAAGCGCTGGAAAGTACCTGTATCATGTCATTCTCCGTCGTGTGGTTTGGTGGGGGTTATCTGGATTCGCCGCGGCGCTTTGATGTCTTGGTCGTCTCACACCGAACCGCAAGCGTCCGCATCATGCGCGACATATCATCTGTCGTATTCGCCTATTTCGCCTGTTGCGGGATCAAGAGTGATGAATCCCCATAGCTGAAAAATCTGTATTTTTCGTTTATGGCATGGGTGTAAATGTCGCGAATTTCCTGTTGCCCCATCAGGGCTGACACCAGCATCATCAACGTCGATTTCGGCAGGTGAAAATTGGTCATCAGCGCGTCTGCCACATGAAATTCAAAACCGGGGTAGATAAAGATGTCAGTGTCGCCTTCCCACGCCTTGATCACACCGTCGCGCGCCGCAGTTTCGACAAGACGCAATGCGGTTGTGCCCACAGGAATAATCCGCCCACCTGCCAATTTGGTTGCCGCAATTTCACTGGCCGCTTGCGTGCTGACCCGCCCCCATTCAGCATGCATTTTGTGGCTCAGGACGTCATCGACCTTGACCGGCAAAAACGTGCCCGCGCCAACGTGCAATGTGACCTCGCTAAAGGTCACGCCCATTGCGGTCAATTGATCGAGCAGCCTCTGATCAAAATGCAAAGATGCGGTCGGGGCCGCGACAGCACCGGAATGTTGTGCAAAAACAGTTTGGTAGTCGATGTGATCCTGGGCATCGGCCGGGCGTTTTGCGGCAATATAGGGCGGCAAAGGCATCGCGCCTGCTTGCGCCAAACACGCATCAAATGCGTCGCCAGTGACGTTGAATTTCAGATGCGCCTGACCATCTTGAACACCTTCCAATGCGGCCGTCAGATCATCAGAAAACACAATTTCTTCGCCAAATTTGACCTTCTTCAACGGCTTCAAAAGGGCTGCCCAATTCCCATTTGCTTGCGGCTCTAGCAAGGTCACTTCGATCCGGGCTTGGGTGTTGCCTTGGGCCGATGTGCGCGCGCGCGTGCCAGACAATCGCGCAGGAATTACTTTGGTGTTGTTCAGCACCAAACGGTCACCAGCGCGCAACCAATTCGGCAAATCATGCACGTGGTTGTCAGACAGCGACGCACCATTCGCGACAAGCAAACGCGCGGACGTGCGCGGCACCGCAGGACGGGTCGCGATCAAAGCATCAGGAAGGTCGAAATCAAAATCACTTAACTGCATTCTCGCGCCATACCTGCCTGTTTAGCGACCTTCAATGTTACTTTTCGAAGACGGGTTTTGTTTTGGCGTTTCTGTTGTTTTTGGCAACAATGCTTTGGGCACTGTCGGGGTCGCGGCGTCACCTGACACAGCCGGCAATTTTGGCGCAGGGGCGCGGAACAAATCGCGAAACATCCCCGGCGTCAGCGCGGACAGCGGATTGACCCGCACCGTTGGGTTTTTAGCATTCCCCGACAGGGAATAGTTAAAGCCAATCAGCCCCTCGCCTTTGCGCGTCAAAATGCTGCCGATGCCGTTAATCAGGTAGATCGGGGAAATCACGCCGCGCATATCAAGCGTGCCTTTGTCGACGGCATAAATCCCGTCCATCGAAATGCCCATCGACGGGCCAACCGCGCTGGCACCTGTTAGGGTCATGGTTGACGGGGTCAAACGAAACGCCGCCTCGACCTCGTTAAAATGAATGCCGGAGCCGCCCATTTGTTCCAACAGGCCGACAATACTCAGCGCGTTCAACAACGCGGCAATCGCCGGTGCATCCTTGATCCGGGTGTTTTTCACAAACAGTTGGCCGTCGAATGCGCCATCTTTGCCGACAGGCAACAAGGTCAGCGCCAAAGTACCGCCGCGCGCCTGTTTCAACAATCCGGCAGAGGCAAAAATACCGCCTGCGTCTTGGGATGTGATGCGCACAGCACTGCGCCCGTTTTGCGGCAACACCCGCCCCGAAATCGCCGTGCCGCCGTTTAGCGCGCCTGAAAATGACCCATCAAGGCCTGATTTCGTACTGAATTCACCGCGCATATTGTTCAACGCGAGGGTGTCGGTGATTTGCAAACGGTCCAAACGGATGCGCATCGGGCCGCCCACATTTGAACTGCTGCCTGTGCCGCCTGCCCCGAATTCCGCGCGCCGCAAATCCAACGTGCCGCTGGTCACCTCGATTACGGGCGCTTGGGATTTGCCGCGGCCAATCAACGTCACAGGCGCGTCCAACCAATTGCCGACCTGCACACGACTAAAGGTGGCCCGGTCAAGCCCGCCTGTTGCGGTCGTGGTGATTGTGCCGCGCGCTTTTAGGCCCGGCGCATCGAGTTGGAAATTATCAACCACGGCGGCGTTGCCCAACCGCGCGGTCAGCGACAAAGACCCAGCCTGACCCGCCGATTTGGACCAGCCAAGTGGGGCAAACCGCATCTTTAGGCCGCGCAAATTCGACGCCAGCGTTAATAGTGGTGCGGTGTCTTTTGCCAATTCAATCGTCACATCACCGCGCCCGGATCCGGTGATGAACCCCTTGGGTAGGCCAATGTTGAATTCATCAATGGTACGTTCAGACAGTTCTACCGTGCCGCGTACTGTGCTGTTTCCAGGCGTATTTTTGCCGATTGCTTGGCTCCAGGTCACATCAAATGGCAGTTGCCCGATGCGCCCTTTGCCGCCGATTTTCACGCCTTTGTTCGACGCCTCTAGTCGCAAGGATTCCGTCGCAAGTGTTTTTCCCGTGACCAACCCAGACGTGCGCACATTGCGCAATTCGCCGATCACATCATATTGGATTTCTTCGTTCTGGATTTGCTTTTTCAGCGGCAGCGCCAACGTCCCTTCAAGGACCGCGCGGCCGTCAGCCAAGGCCACATCAAGCCCCGCTTTATCCATCACCTCGAGGTTGTCTTGGTTCAATAAGGACAGCGCCGCCGTGATCGTGCTGTTTGTCCGCAGGCGTGCCACGCTGGGCGCGCCGCCCCTGACAGTGACGTCTGGAATGATAAAGGAGGACCCCGACACATCGACCGTGCCACCTTGGGGCGCGACAATTGCGCCGCCGTCCACAGCCACGACAAACCGGTTGGCAAGCATGCTAACCTGCCCTTTGGCTTTGGTCACTGGCGGCATGGTTTTCAGCAACTGCACCGTCGCGTCGGAATAGTCAAAACTGAAGAACGCGCTGACGGGTGTGGATGGGCTTTTGCGCAGGGCCACGTCTGCATTGCGCAGTGATCCGGCCAGCAAATTCGTGTCAATCCAACTGCGCGTTCCCGTGGCAAACCGGTCGGGCCACAATTCAAGCAGGCGCGCGGGTGTGATGGCCTCGATCTGCCCATCGACCGCAAATCGCCAGCCATCGGGATCAGCACTGGCATCGCCATTCATCCGCAGTGTTTGCCCTTGATCGTAGATCAACATTTGCCCGACGCGCAGGACAAACGGGTTCAGCTGTAGGCGGAAATCCATGTCCGCGCCGTCCAAGCGACGCGGCTGTTCGTACAGGTCTGCGGGATTAACGCTAAGGGCGGAAAGCTCAAATTGCCCCGTTAGATCGCTTAGCTTTCCGGTGTCCAGACCACCTAACAACGCCTGCCCTTCGGCGCGGGTGGTGACCCACTTACTTTTGACGGAAAGTTCTGCAAAATCAATAGTTTGCGATGTGGCGTCATAGGTAAAATAGCTGCGTGCGGATTGAAACGGGATCGGTTTTGTTTGTGGCGTCGGCTGCACCGCACCGGCCCCGATTTGCAATGTCGCACTCAGCGGCAAAAGGGTGCCATCACTGTCAACACCGCCCCGCAACGCCCCCGAAATAGGCGCACGCAACACGTCAAGCCACGCCAAGGCCGGGCTTTGTGCGGCGATATCTTGTGCGGACACGTCGGCAATGTTGATCCCAAAATCTGCGGCCGTGTCCCCGATCAAACTGGTGTAATTCGCCTCGACGGTGGCCACGCTTGCCCCGCCGCTAAGCACTGCCAAATCAGCGGACAACCGCAGTTCTTCGCCGTCGCGGTTCAGGCGCATGCGCCCACCATCAACGACCCACGCGCGTTCGGTGCGCACGTCTTCGTAGCGCAGGGTCAGTGCTTGCACATCGGCGGATCGAAAATTGCTCAGCGCCGGTTGATCAAAAGCCGCATCCATTCCTTCGATCAAGGCCGGAAGGCTGGTTGCCTGTTGCGACGGATTGCTGATTTCGGTGCCACCGCGCAGAGTCATTTGCCCGTCTGCATCGCGCACCAATGTCACCACAGCGCCAGACAAAATCACGTCTTTTGGCTTTGCCTCGCCGTTCAAAAGCGCCTTTAGGGCAAAGTCGGCCTCGAACTCGGACAAGGACAACAACAACGCACCGCTGTCATCATTCAGCAGCACGTTTTGCAGGCGCACGTGAGGTTGCCAGCCGTCTTTGAGCGTAAATTGCACGTCGCCAAAGCGCAGATTCAGACCCGGCAATGCATCTGCGGCGCGCTGTTCAATACGTTCTCGGGCCCAATCGGGGGCGGTAATTGTCTGACCCAGCAATGCCAAAATCCCAAGACCCAACAAAATCGCCAACCCGAACGTCGCACTTAATGCACCTGCCAAAAGGCGGCGCAAAATGCGTCGTTTGGGTTTCACCACCTTTGTCGGCGGCGCTGGATCGACGGTTATGTCGCTTGGGGTCTGCATGGTTTTGGTCGGGTCAGCTTTCTGTTCTTTGGCTTTATTATTGGGGCAGTCGCCCTAGATTGCCCATTCACATATGGGTGCACCACGGTTACCACAAAACCTTTATGACAGCTTTACGTCTAAATCGTGAAATCCAGCCCAGAAAACATATCGCCAAAGAGGTTCCCATGATCGAAGTGTCCGCCCCCGCCCCTGATTTTACGCTCCCGCAGACGACGGGCGATGATGTGACCCTGTCGGCCCTCAAGGGGCAAGCTGTGGTTCTGTATTTCTATCCGCGCGATGATACGCCGGGCTGCACCAAGGAATCCATCGCATTTTCAACGCACTTGCAAGAGTTTGCCGATGCCGGTGCGGTCGTGTTTGGTGTGTCAAAAGACAGCGTCGCCAAGCATGGGAAATTCACCACCAAACATGATTTGAGCGTCCCGTTGTTGTCAGACGAACACGGCACGGTCTGCGAAGACTACGGCGTTTGGAAAGAGAAAAACATGTACGGCAAGGTCTATATGGGGATCGAGCGGACCACGGTTTTGATCGCAAGCGACGGTACAATCGCGCAGATCTGGCCCAAAGTTAAAGTGCCAAACCACGTCGAGGCCGTGTTGGACGCGGTGAAATCCCTGTGATGTTGCCGCTTGCCCAAATGGCGGTGAATGTCCTGACCACGGCGGATGGTCGTGAAAAAACTGCGCTGTCGCGTGAATATGCGGCGCAATGGCAAGCCGCGCGTGCCCGTGGTGAAACGCCCGAAATTGGTCGCGCCGAACCGCCGATGCAGCCTGCCCGACCCGAGAAACCAGAACTGCTGTCGCCCCGTGATGTGCCCCACCGCAAACCCGGTACACCCGAAGGGCGCATCGCGTTGTTGCACGCTGTTGCCCACATCGAATTGAACGCGGTGGATCTGCATTGGGACATCATTCCGCGCTTTGCCGACGTGCAAATGCCGATGGGGTATTACGATGATTGGGTCAAGGCAGCGGATGAAGAATCCAAACATTTCAACCTGATGGCAGACTGTCTTGAAGAAGCTGGCAGTTTCTACGGTGCCTTGCCCGCGCATGCCGGAATGTGGCGCGCAGCCCAAGACACCGCAGATGATTTTATGGGGCGGTTGGCCGTGGTCCCCATGGTTCTTGAGGCGCGCGGATTAGATGTGACGCCCAACATGATCCGTCTGTTCAAGCAGGCCAAAATCACCAATGCGGTCGCGGCACTTGAAACCATCTATGCCGAAGAAGTCGCGCATGTGGCCTATGGATCAAAGTGGTTTCATTTCCTGTGCGGACGCGAAAACCTGGACCCGAAGATCGCATTTCACGAACTGGTGCAGCGGTATTTTCACGGGGCCCTCAAACCGCCCTTTAACGAAGAAAAACGCGCCGAGGCCGGTATTCCGCCCGATTTTTACTGGCCACTGGCTGTTTCAAACTGATTTTGTGATTAACAGTGGCAGACAAGCCCTTTTGAATGGGCGGTTTTTTGCCAATTTACCACAATCCCGCCTACCTGCGCGAATCAGGCCGCCAAGAGGGTTGCCCGATGCCGCCCCACTGTCTATTCCAATGTCTCATGCGCGCGGGACATAACCGCGCCGCGATAAGTGGGATGGGAAAAGGGTACACTGGGTGCGAACACGTCTAGGAGCAAAGATTAATCTTGTTCTGGAACGCTATTTTCCGGAACGCCGTGTCTTTCTAAAGTCTGACACAGACACACGATTTATCCGACTGCGTCCCGGGACGCAGCTGATTGCCTATGCGGGTGGTGCATTGCTGGTGGCATGGGCCATCGTTGCGACTGCGATTATCCTGATGGACAGCATCGGGTCCGGCAATTTTCGCGAGCAAGCCAAACGCGATCAGAACAACTATCAAGCCCGCCTGAACGAATTATCCTCGCAACGTGACAGCCGCGCGACCGAAGCAGTGGCCGCGCAAAACCGATTTAACGCCGCCCTCGCCCAGATTTCTGTGATGCAATCCGAACTGTTGAATTCCGAAACGCACCGTCGCGAATTGGAAACCGGTATCGAGGTGATCCAGTCAACGCTGCGTGGCACAATGAAAGACCGCGAAGCTGCGCGTGCCCAATTGGCCGACGCCAAAGACCAGTTAAATGGTGGTGCCGGAACCGTTTTGGCAGATGCCAGCGCCGGGGCCTCGATGGGGTTTGTCGCCGAAGCATTGGCTAAAACCGCCGCTGAACGTGATCAGGTTATCCTTGATTCCCAAGACGCATTACTGGCCGCCGACGAGATGGCCCAGCAAATCGTCGTGATGAGAGAACAAAACGACGCGATTTTCCGCCAACTCGAAGACGCGATGACAATTTCGGTCGCCCCGCTTGATAAAATGTTCCGCGCGGCTGGCATGCCGACGGACCGTATTATTGAACAAGTGCGCCGAGGCTATAATGGCCAAGGTGGGCCGCTGACGCCGCTGTCATTCTCGACCCGTGGTCAGGAACCAACAGCAGATACACTGCGCGCCAATCGCCTTCTGGATCAGATGGATCGTTTGAATCTGTACCGGATCGCCGCGCAAAAAGCGCCGTTTGCCGCCCCTGTTAAGGACGCATTCCGGTTTACTTCGAAATTTGGCCCCCGTCGTGACCCTAAAACTGGCGGTCGTCGGATGCACAAAGGCGTCGATTTCGCCGCCCCGAACGGAACACCACTGTATGCAACAGCAGACGGTGTAGTTACTCACGCTGGATGGTCCTCAGGATATGGACGTCTGGTCAAGATACAGCATGAATTTGGCATCGAAACACGATATGCGCACCAGAGCAAAATTCGTGTCAAGGTTGGCCAAAGGGTATCGCGCGGACAACGTATTGGTGATATGGGTGCCTCCGGACGGGTAACCGGTGTCCATCTTCATTACGAAGTGCGTGTAGGTGGTAAAGCTGTGAACCCAATGATCTATATTAAGGCTGCAAACGATGTTTTCTAAGAGCAAAATCAACGAACCGGGGCCCAAAGACGACGCGGCACCCAAACCAGCGGCACCTGCAGCCCCAGCGGCAGCAACAGCCCCGAAACCAAACGAATTCAAGGCCAGCGCCCCAAAAGCCAAGCCGCCCGCCTCTGTGCTGTCTACGGATCTGCACATCACGGGCAACATGAAAACCACCGGCGACATTCAGGTCGAAGGCACGGTTGAAGGCGACATTCGCGCGCACCTGCTGACCATCGGCGAGACCGCAACAATCAAAGGCGAAGTGATCGCGGATGATGTTGTGATCAACGGTCGTATCGTGGGTCGTGTTCGTGGCCTCAAGGTCCGCCTGACATCAACCGCACGTGTTGAGGGTGACATCATCCACAAGACCATCGCGATTGAATCCGGTGCCCATTTCGAAGGGTCCGTTCAACGTCAGGACGACCCGTTGAACACAGGCACATCCAAGCCGGTTCCAACAGGCGCTGCTCCTGCTCCGCGGGCCCCTGCCCCGAAGCCGCAAAGCTAAACCTACTCGGTTAGACATTTTTGAAAGGCATCGCGGGAAACTGCGGTGCCTTTTTTGTTGCGGTTGTGTGTTCCGGAAACGAACAGGATCGACGTTCAGCCGAATACGTCAAACATCACGCATCAAACAGCAACTACGAAATTTTTCTTTTTCAGTTACAACAACTATCGCGTTCAGGTTCACAGGTTCAATTGGCACAGTTTCGGGAGCAATCCGCGTGCCGCTAATTCTGTCAGTTGACCCGACGCTGATGACCGGATGTTTGCCTTAAGGCGCGTTGTGCCGGCCATATTTCAGGCGACGTCCTGAATGCTGCAAACATAATGAGCAGTCACATTGCGTCTTTAGAAAGAATGAGTTTGACCAGATGGGTCAGAAAGCCATTCTTATAGTAAGGTGCGCGTGTCGCGCACCCCACCGTTTTACTTGATCGCCGTGACTTTTTTCATAACGTCAGGTGATCCGATCATGGCACCGTTTGGACCCAAACCGCGCTTGATTTGATCCACGACGTCTTGGCCACCCGTCACTTTGCCAACGACAGTGTACTGTCCTGACAATGATGGGTACGGACCAAACATGATGAAAAACTGGCTGTTGGCGCTGTTCACGTCTTGCGAACGTGCCATGCCGACAAGGCCTGCCGCATCATACTGGATGTCGGAAAACTCCGCATCGACGCTGCCCATGTCAGACCCACCGCGACCGGCAAGACGGATATCACCGTCCATGTTGCCGTATTGAACGTCGCCAGTTTGCGCCATAAAACCATCGATCACGCGGTGAAACACCACGCCATCATACTGCCCGTCTGTGGCCAATGTCGTGATACGTTCAGCGTGGTTTGGCGCGATATCCTCGAACAAATCGATGGTGATGATGCCATTGGCACCTTCACCTTCAACTTCGATCTGGATACCCGAAGCAACTGCCGGACTTGCCAGCAGCGCCAAGGCAAATGCGAATTTATTCAGCATCTGCAGCTACTTTAACGCTGATCATACGATCAGGCTCCGCCGGTGGCTCGCCCCGTGTCAATGCATCGACATGTTCCATGCCGCTGATCACTTGGCCGTACACGGTGTATTGGCCGTTCAGGAATGCGTTGTCACCAAAGTTGATGAAAAACTGGCTGTTGGCTGAATCCGGGTTGGCGGAACGTGCCGCGCCAATGGATCCACGTGCGTGCGGAACTTTGGAAAATTCAGCTGGCAGATCGTCATGGGATGACCCACCTGTGCCCGCCATGCGGATGTTAAATCCGTCTTCCATGTCACCGTGCTGTACGTCGCCTGTTTGCGCCATAAAGCCGTCGATGACGCGGTGGAATGCGACGTTGTCATATTCGCCGGCACGCACCAAAGATTTCATACGGTCTACGTGTTTCGGGGCGATCTTTGGCAGCAATTCGATGGTGACGGTGCCACCTTTCAGCTCCATCAGGATCGTGTTTTCTGGGTCTTTAATCTCGGCCATTTGGCTCTCCTGTCTTTTATCTGTCGTGTTACCTAAAGCGCGCAGAGGCAATTGCCAAGGCAAGCCGACACACATCACGCACACATCTGGGCGAGTTGATTGACCTTAGCCCCGTTTCAGGCAACACAACGCCTATTAATTGAATAAAACAAGGAACGCGCGATGGGCTGGAAATCACTGGATGATATGGACCTTGCGGGAAAACGTGTGTTGGTGCGCATCGACATTAACGTGCCTGTCGAAAACGGTCTGGTCACGGACGCCACGCGCATTGAACGGATTGCCCCGACAATTGCTGATATTCTGGCCAAAGGTGGCCGCCCGATCCTGTTGGCGCACTTTGGTCGCCCCAAAGGCAAAGTCGTTTTGGATTTATCCCTGCGCGTCTGCCTGCCTGCCTTGGAAAAAGCGTTCGGGAAATCCGTTTTGTTGGTCGAAACCCTTGAGGGAGCAGAAGCGCACACGTCAGAAGACGCAAGTGCCGACATTTTGCTGCTGGAAAACATCCGTTTTTACCCTGGCGAAACCGCCAATGACCCTGAATTTGCCAGCCGGATCGCAGCCTTAGGTGATGTATATTGCAACGATGCATTTTCCGCCGCGCACCGCGCACATGCTTCAACCGAAGGCCTCGCGCGGCTGTTGCCCAGCTGTGCAGGTCGGTTGATGCAGGCCGAATTGTCCGCCCTTGAGGCCGCCCTAAGCACCCCGACCCGCCCTGTTGGCGCAGTTGTTGGTGGTGCCAAAGTGTCGACCAAACTGGATTTACTGTCGAACCTGGTCACCAAGCTGGACGTCCTGGTGATCGGCGGCGGCATGGCGAACACATTTTTGGGCGCGATGGGCGCCGATTTGGGCGCATCCTTGCAGGAACCCGATTTGCACGACACGGCGCGCGACATTCTAATCAAGGCCGAAACCACCGGCTGCCGCATCATCCTGCCCGTCGATGGCCGTGTTGCGCGCGAATTCAAAGCTGGCGCGCCGTATGACATGGTCACTTTGGATGAAAACACCAAACTTGCTGCTGACCAGATGGTGCTGGATGCCGGGGACGCAGCGGTCGACGCCATCTTGGCTGAATTTAAATCGCTCAAGACTTTGATCTGGAATGGCCCGCTAGGTGCGTTTGAAATTGAGCCATTCGACATTGCCACAATGAAAGCCGCAAAAGCCGCCGCTGAGGCCACACGCGCGGGCGATCTGGTGACGGTTGCAGGCGGTGGTGACACGGTAGCGGCGTTAAATTTGGCCAATGCCGCAGATGATTTCACCTATATTTCCACCGCAGGCGGCGCGTTTCTGGAATGGATGGAGGGCAAAACCTTGCCCGGTGTCGCGGCGTTGGGCGGATAAGCAAACTTTAATCACAGGCGTGCCCGATACGTCGGACGCGCCTGCGTAACATTTGGAATCCAGATGCGAATCAGGGGATTCACAAATCAAACCACCTGTGGCATAGTCTGCGCATCCGCCCATCAAGAGGCGGCATGAGGCAGACCCATATGAACCGCATCGCACGTCCTGCGTTTGGCACTTTTGCATTTTTCGCCGTCGCCTTTTCATTGGGCGTCTATTTTACCTTTGCCGCTGTGCAAGGGGATTATGGGCTGTTCAAGCGTGTCGAAATCACCGCCGAAGCTGAAGGTTTGCAAACACAATTGCTGCGTGTTCAGGCCGACGTTGCGCGGATGGAAAACCTGACCAAACGGTTGTCAGACGACTACCTGGATCTGGATTTGCTGGACGAACAAACCCGCACGGTTCTGGGCATGGTGCGCGCCGATGAGATCGTCATTCGCTAAACCGCGATCTACAGGCCCCCTAACTGCCTATCAATCATCAATCATCAATAAAATAGCTTTGTCATCGCGCGGCATATTGACCCTCGCGCTTTGAAGAAGAATCCTGTAAAAGATAGTTTAACGCTAAACTATCTCTTTTGGGCCATTCTGATCTGGCCCGTTTCAAAGACGTATTTAAAGATGGAGGATGCCGCATGGCCGCGCGCAAGACCACAAAGCAAACCAACGCTTCAGCCGAAGAGTTGACAGCCTACTACAAAGATATGCTGTTGATCCGCCGCTTTGAAGAAAAAGCCGGGCAATTGTATGGCATGGGGCTGATCGGCGGCTTTTGTCACCTGTATATCGGTCAAGAAGCCGTTGTTGTGGGCCTAGAGGCCACGGCCGAAGAAGGCGACAAACGCATCACATCCTACCGCGATCACGGCCACATGTTGGCCTGCGGCATGGACCCGAATGGCGTCATGGCCGAGCTGACAGGACGCGAGGGCGGCTATTCAAAAGGCAAAGGCGGCTCTATGCACATGTTCAGCAAAGAGAAGCATTTTTACGGCGGTCACGGTATTGTCGCCGCACAAGTTCCACTGGGTGCGGGTTTGGCGTTTGCCGACAAATACAAAGACAACGGGCGCGTTTCGTTCACCTATTTTGGTGACGGTGCTGCGAACCAAGGTCAAGTATACGAGACATTCAACATGGCGGCGTTGTGGAAGTTGCCGTGTATCTTTGTGATCGAAAACAACCAATACGCCATGGGCACGTCGCAACAACGCTCCACTTCCTCCGCGGAAATCTACGAGCGCGGCAAGGCGTTTGGCATTCCGGGCGAAGCCGTTGATGGCATGGATGTGTTGGCGGTCAAAGCTGCTGGCGAAACCGCTGTGGCACACTGTCGTTCGGGCAAAGGCCCCTACATTCTAGAAATCAAAACCTACCGGTACCGCGGTCACTCAATGTCTGATCCGGCCAAATATCGCACCCGCGAAGAAGTCCAGAAAATGCGCGACGAACGTGACCCGATCGAACAGGTTCGCGAATTGTTGCTGACTGGCAAACACGCCACCGAAGATGACCTGAAGGCCATCGACAAAGAGATCAAAGCAGTCGTGAATGCCTCTGCTGAATTCGCCAAAAATAGCCCGGAACCAGCTCTGAAAGAGCTGTGGACCGACATCTACGCATAAGGAGAGATTGATATGGCAACCGAAATTCTCATGCCCGCGCTCTCTCCGACGATGGAAGAAGGCACATTGGCCAAGTGGTTGGTCAAAGAAGGCGACACAGTAAAATCCGGCGATATCATGGCCGAGATCGAAACTGACAAAGCAACGATGGAATTTGAAGCCGTCGATGAAGGTGTGATTGGCAAGATCCTGATCGCCGAAGGCACCGAGGGCGTCAAAGTGAACGTCGCGATTGCGGTTTTGCTGGAAGACGGCGAAAGCATCGATGATGTTGCCGCTGCGGCACCTGCATCCGAACCGGCACCTGCGGCAGCAGCCCCTGCGCCAGTTGCAGACGCCCCCGCAGCACCTGAGGTCGATGAAACACCTGATTGGCCCGAAGGCACAAAGCTAAAGCAACAGACTGTTCGCGAAGCATTGCGTGACGGTATGTCCGAAGAAATGCGCGCCAATGACGACGTGTTTTTGATGGGCGAAGAAGTTGCCGAATATCAAGGTGCTTACAAAATCAGCCAAGGCATGTTGGACGAATTTGGAACGCGTCGAGTGATCGACACACCAATCACCGAGCACGGTTTTGCCGGTATCGCGACGGGTGCCGCCTTTGGTGGCTTGCGCCCGATTGTGGAATTCATGACCTTCAACTTTGCCATGCAGGCGATTGACCACATCATCAACTCTGCCGCGAAAACACTGTATATGTCCGGCGGTCAAATGGGTGCGCCTATGGTGTTCCGTGGTCCAAACGGTGCAGCTGCGCGCGTTGGTGCACAGCATTCTCAGGACTACGCGGCGTGGTACATGCAAGTGCCGGGTCTGAAAGTCGCGATGCCATATTCAGCGTCTGATGCCAAAGGTCTGATGAAAACTGCGATCCGCGACGACAATCCTGTGATCTTTTTGGAAAACGAAATCCTCTATGGTCAAAGTTTTGATGTGCCTGACATCGATGACTACACCGTCCCATTCGGCAAGGCGCGTATCTGGCGCACAGGCACCGACGTCACGATCGTCAGCTTTGGGATCGGTATGAAATACGCGTTGGAAGCTGCGGATAAACTGGCCGAAGACGGGATCAGCGCCGAGGTTATTGACCTGCGGACATTGCGCCCGATGGACACCCCTGCGATCATCAAATCTGTCATGAAAACAAATCGTTGCGTGACAGTCGAAGAAGGTTGGCCACAAGGGTCTGTGGGCAGTTACATCAGTTCTGTGATCATGCAAGAGGCGTTTGATTACCTCGATGCGCCAGTGATCAATTGCACAGGGAAAGACGTGCCCATGCCCTACGCCGCCAACCTTGAACGCCACGCTTTGATCACGACGGACGAAGTTATCGCCGCCGTGAAACAAGTCACTTACAAGTAAGGAGCGCCCATCATGACAATCGAAATTCTGATGCCAGCCCTCTCTCCGACAATGGAAGAAGGCACGCTCGCAAAATGGCTGGTCAAGGAAGGGGACACGGTTCAATCCGGCGATCTTTTGGCTGAAATCGAGACAGACAAAGCGACGATGGAATTTGAAGCCGTCGACGAAGGGGTGATTGGCAAAATTCTGATCGCAGAAGGCACCGAAGGCGTCAAAGTGAACACGGCAATTGCGGTCATGCTCGAAGACGGTGAAAGCGCAGATGACGTGTCTGCCGCCCCTGCCCCGGCAGCCAAAGCAGCACCTGAACCCGAAGTTAATGCACCCTCAGAACCCGCTGCGGTTCCTGCACCGGCGGCCCCTGTTGCAGCCAGTGGCGAACGCATTTTTGCGTCGCCCTTGGCCCGCCGGATTGCATCACAAAAAGGTCTGGACCTAAATGCGATCAAGGGCTCTGGCCCACGTGGACGCATTGTTAAGGCTGATGTTGAAAATGCGACAGCCCAACCAAAAGCAGATGCAACTGCGGCACCCGCCGCGGCAGTTTCGGCCCCTGCAATCGCGACAAGCGCCAGTGCAAGCACGGTCGCAAAAATGTACGAAGGCCGCGAGTACGAAGAAGTTCCACTGGATGGAATGCGCAAAATTATCGCAGCGCGCCTGACAGAAGCCAAACAAACCGTGCCGCATTTTTACCTGCGTCGCGACATCCAATTGGACGCCTTGCTGACATTCCGCGCCACGCTGAACAAGCAGCTCGAAGCACGCGGCGTGAAGCTTTCGGTGAACGATTTTATCATCAAAGCTTGCGCACTGGCTCTACAAACGGTCCCGGATGCCAATTCAGTCTGGGCTGGCGATCGTGTTTTCAAACTAAAACCATCGGACGTGGCAGTTGCTGTCGCAATCGAAGGTGGCCTGTTTACACCGGTCTTGAAAGACGCCGAAATGAAGTCGCTTTCTGCATTGTCCGCCGAGATGAAGGACCTTGCCGCCCGTGCCCGTGATCGCAAGCTTGCGCCGCATGAATACCAAGGCGGTAGTTTTGCGATTTCCAACTTGGGTATGTTCGGGATCGATAATTTCGACGCAGTAATCAACCCACCGCACGGAGCGATCCTAGCGGTTGGTGCTGGCAAAAAACGCCCTGTTGTCGGTGCAGATGGTGACCTAGGCATCGCGACAGTTATGTCCGTGACGCTGAGCGTTGATCACCGTGTGATCGATGGCGCGCTTGGTGCAGAACTGCTGAATGCGATTGTGGACAATCTAGAAAATCCGGTTGCAATGCTCGCCTGACGAGCTTTGGCTATTAAACAAAAACACAAAAAAGCCGAAGAATGTTCCTCGGCTTTTTCGTTTTCAAATCTGATTTTAGTCTTGTGGGCCAAGCATATGGTTCATGGAAACAGATGGTTGATCACATCCTGCTTCGCCAACAATCCGTGCAGGAATACCCGCAACAGTCTTACATGGTGGCACTTCGTCTAGCACCACAGAACCCGCGGCAATGCGGCTGCAATCACCGACTTTGATGTTCCCTAAAACCTTGGCACCCGCACCGATCAGCACACCGTTGCCAATTTTAGGATGACGGTCTTCTTCTTCTTTTCCGGTCCCGCCCAGCGTCACAGAATGCAGCATCGACACGTTGTCACCAACCACTGCCGTTTCGCCAATGACGATCGAATGAGCATGGTCAATCATGATGCCACGCCCGATACGCGCGGCAGGGTGAATATCTACACCAAAGATTTCTGACACACGCATTTGCACGAAATAAGCCAAGTCTTTTTGACCACGTTCCCAGAGGAAATGCCCAACACGGTAAGCTTGGATTGCTTGATAACCTTTGAAATACAGGATCGGCTGTAACAGGCGGTGACACGCTGGATCACGATCATAAATCGCACCTAGATCAGCACGCGCTGCTGCCACTAATTCCCGATCCGTTGCGTAGGCTTCTTCGACGACCTCACGCACGACAACCATCGACATCTCATTTGACGCCAACTTTGCTGCAATGCGATATGACAGCGCTTTTTCCAAGGATTTGTGATGCAAAATACAGGCATGCACAAAGCCACCAATCAATGGCTCGTCTGTTACAGCCTGACGTGCTTCGGTTGTGATCCGTTCCCAAACTGGGTCCAGTGCGGTGATATTTCGTTGTGCTTCAGCCATGGTCAGCCTCTCTTTGTCTTACTTAGACTACCCATCTAAGTGACAAATTGCCAAACGCAAACCTGTGATGGAACATATTTCAAAAATGAATGGATCAGTCACCGATGGCTTTCACAGCGTGATTTGCCTGTTTTGAAGCCCGATCCAGATGCTCAACACGCGATTATCACAATTGAATGATCGCCCCGATTTCATGCCCCTTACCGGATCGTATCAACCGTTCGCCGCGCGACGAGGCTTCCCAAAACCAGGGTCAAGCATTTACAATACTCCGAACTGTCCATGCTGGGTTCATCCGCCATCACGTATTTCTGCGCCGCTGCCGCCAACGTGCCATTCCCCCACTGCGGATGCGGCTTGCCCAACCGTCTGGTGTAACGATCCGCGTATTGCGCCTCCTGCATCATTTTCGAGACAATCTCAGACCTCTTGATCTCAGGCTCAAGCAGCAACACGCGGGCAGCAGCGGTGAGATCGCTGTGTAAAACCGGACGCATCAGGCCACTTCGATTGTGCGAAACAACCCTGCCCCAAACCGCGCCGAGATTTGCGCAACTTCAAACGAATACAGACCAACAACACCATCGGCCACACGATCAGCCGCCGCGTACGTCCAATTAGGAGCCGTCACAATATCATCGCGCAAGACAACGCCCCCAACTGAGACACGGACCTGATATTGCTCGGTTTCTTCGTTCAATGGCACCTCAAGGGTTTCCCAGTCATCACCATCAAATCGCGTGCGACGGATCCAGTCAAACCCATGGTCACCCGCCCCCAATTCGGCACGGACATGCACAGGGGCATAAGGGCGCAAACCATTGCCGGCAAAGGCATGCGTTTGTTTTAAATAGGACGGATCATCATACGATCTGCGCGCCGGACCGATCAGGAAATTCTGCGCCACATTGCGTAAATTGGCGGCCAGATCGATCTGCGCTGGTAAACCGTTCAGCAACACAAACCACGAATTTTCTGGCCAAACATCTGGCATCAACGCATCGGACCCCAGTTGCCCACGTAAACGGTGCCGCAATGCATAAGTCCCCGGGGCGACGATCTCGGCATCTCGGAACTGAAATACCTCCCAACGGCCGGTACTGCCATCGCCGATCACGGCCAAATTCCCACCCGACAGCAATGCGTTTTGCGTGGTCGACGACAGCGCAGCGAAGGTCGTGTGTGGATGGCTCTTGCATAGCAAGACATATTTGATCCGATTTGTGCATTAGTCAGAAGCAGTCATGTGTCCGGCCTGTTTGCGCGGTTTTGACCGCTGGCCCTGATGGGTTCCGCAAACCAAGTC